>CAYJKC010000006.1:30166-86571 GCA_964370675.1 uncultured Desulfovibrionaceae bacterium | reverse complement strand
CGCCCATCTGGTCCAGGAATGCGCAACAAATCGCCAAAGGTTGCCACAATTAAGTCATCGCGCCCTGCTAAATCTAAAAATGTTGCAACCTCTGCGTCATGGGTCACACATACAGGGCAACCTGGACCAGAAAGATGAGTAATATTTTCGGGCAATAAGTCGCGTAAACCACTATGAAAAATAGAAACTGTATGTGTTCCACATACTTCCATAAATCTTAACTGTTTATCTCCCAAAATTTGTTTTAGCTTTTCTAAAAGGGGTTTACAAGTTTCAGGATTTTTAAATTCGCGTGTATAGTCCATAATAAGCCTTTCACTATTAACATGTTTTGTTTACAGCCAGAAAATTTATGCTATCTTGCTATTATTGTCTAGTATGTGCACAGATATAGTTTTAAACTGAGCATAAATGCATAAAATTAACACAAAGAGTTAATTTAATAATAAAAGGAAATTATACAAAAAACCATGTAAATATGAAATTACTTCTTAGCCACTAACCAAGCCGCAAGACCCACTAAACTCCCAAGCAAAAGCCCCAATATGGGTGTTAAAGCAAGGCTGCCTATAACCCACTCCCATAACCTCTCCCCCACTTCATAGCCAAGAGTTTGAATATTAAATTCTGTTAACCAATGACCATGACGCAAACGATAGCCCACTAAAATAGCAAGCCCCGGTAAAAAGGGTGGCCAAGTTAGCGGAATCATAGCAATGGCACAAAGCCTGTTTAATTTAAGCCAACCTATGCTAAGTAGTAAAAAAATACTTTGAATAATTGGCGCAGGCACGGTAAGTATAGCCATGGAAATTCCTGCTGTGCGCGCCAATTGCCAAGGTGTTGCCTTATTATAAGGGTCATTCATAAGTTGTTGTAAGGCTTGAATGGGATGCCTTAAACTTACACGCTCTCGATTTAAACCTTCATATCGCCTAAAAGGCAAGGGTACAAGGGCACGTAATGTAAGGTGAGTGTTTAGGGCAATCATACGCAAATGATCGCTAAAACTTGGGCTTAGGCTTGGTAACACTGGTGTTTTTATGGCAATTTCCCTAATATTAAACCCACCCCATGCCGCACGCACCAAACTTTCGGAATTATAGGCATAACCTTGCTCTCGTATATGCGCAAAATCAAAAAATTCTAAGGGATAAGCCCTAGTATTGCTATGTATATCTTGTAATTTTACACTGGTTTGCACACGTAACCAAAAGGCAGAAAGTCGTCGCTCAGCGCGTTTCATAATGGGAATTTTACCTGTAGTAAATGCTCGTACTCCCACTAAAATATCTGAATTATGTTCATGTATAGCTTGAATAAGGTTAGATAAATCATCAACATTACTTTGCTTACAAACATCTACAGTAATAATATGCGAACAAGCTAAGGTTTTAGCCTTGGCTACACTTGCCAAAATAATACTCTTAGTATGATTTAAGTTATTAATGTCTAAAGGTATAATGGGTAAATTAATGGAATTAGCTATATCTTGAGGTAAAAATATATACTCACACAATGCCAATGCTTTGGTTATATAATCATTCAGCACAGTAACATTGGTATAACTTAAAATAAGCAGGCAAGGTTTAATGGTCATGTTGGTCATGATTATGCTGGTCGTGATTATGTTGGTCATGGTTATCGTGGTTGTGGTCATCATGACTATGGCTATCATGCTTATTATTACCATGATCAATATCATGCAAGCCATGCTCATGACCATGAAAATCAAAACCCATGAGCTCTAAAAAGGGATGAGCTACCAACACAAGCCCCAAACACACAAAAAATATGGCAGCTAAACGCCTTGGAAGCTTTAAAATATTATCTGTATTACAAGTAAGCTTATGCACAGACTTTGCAAGCATACCCATAATAAATATAGGCAAAGTATGTCCTATGGCAAAGGCTAAGTTTAGCAATATCAACAAATGCACAGATTGTGATTTTGCCATAAACAATACGGGGGTTAAGAATATCAAAACACAAGTGCTTGATAAAATACCATAAATAAAACCAAAACTTAAAAAACCTAAGGTGTTTCGAGATATTTTTTGCAGGCATCTATCTAAAAAGCTATCTTGCGCTGATTCTGAATGACAATGTGTACAATGTTTATTTTGTATTAGTTGTAAAGCTAAATATAAAAATAAAATCCCAAAAGGAACAGTCCAATAATGCCCTAGTATATCAAGTTCATAGCTAAAAAAAATTAAAATTAAACCGGTAATAAATAAGGCGGTTACATGCCCTAACATAAGTTTTTCAACTTTTAGGCTAACGCTAGAATTGGCAACCCCTGGCGTTGCTAAAATAGAAACTGTAGCTAAATGACATGGAGAAAGCAAAACACTGCAAATACCCCACAAAAAACTAGCTCCAACAGCTAATATAGCATTGTCTTGTATCCAGTGTGCAATGAAATTTAGAAAAGTTTGAGTCATAAGAACCTGTCAATAAGACGCTTATTGGCGGAGGTGTATAGGAGTCGAACCTACCGCGGACATCTCTACCCGCCACCGGTTTTGAAGACCGGGCACTACACCGGTAGTGAAACACCTCCTCAGTGGAAAACCAATATTATCTAAACATTATTAATGGTGCAAGTAAAATTATTCTACTTCATTCATCTATCACGACAATTTAATTTGCTTTGGCTTGCTTTGCGGAATTGACATTTAGCTAAGCATTTTAAATATATTTAAAAAAATCAATACAATGGCATTACTATATATCAAGCACAAAGTTGACAGCAGCAAAACTTTTACATCATGCCCGTCTTGAATAGCGGGTGGAATCAATGCATTGGATGCTAGATGTACACTTTGCAGAAGATAAAACCCAAACACGAGACATACGAATACAAAAAAATCTCAATATGATGCGTAAAATAGTAATAAATTTTGTAAAACAATACCAACAGTCACTAGAAAAGCACGTTCCAATGTCACGCATTATACATGCAAACTTATTTGACATTAATCATCTGTCGAAATTTGTAACATATTTTCGACAATAAATGAAATTAGATTGCCGTGCCTATTTATTTAATACGTAAGATATTACTTCCAATTTATATTGATTTATGGCAAAATGCTCCGCGTAATGATGAAGGAGTTCATAAAATGTCAAATTTAAGTCGTTCTACACATGTATCTGTTTTAATCCATAAAGACGAAGCTGCTATGGCTGAGCGTGCTGCACATATTTTTGCCGCTCAATGCGAAGAAGCCATTGCCGAACGCGGCATATACAATATTGCTATTTCTGGTGGAGTTACCCCCATACCTCTTTTTCAGCTCATTAGTAGTCCTGACTGGGCAGAGCGTCTGCCTTGGGATAAAATTGCCATATATTGGGTGGATGAACGTTGTGTAGGACCAGACCACCCCGATAGCAATTATGCTATGGCAAGACGTGAATTACTTTCTCATGTGCAAGCCACACATTACTACAGAATGAAAGGTGAAGGTCAACCAGAAGAATCTGCTTTAGCATATGAAAAAATGCTCCGTGAACACTTCAAAACCCCTACAGATATTCCACGCTTTGACTTCATATTGCTTGGCATGGGGGATGAAGGTCATACTGGCTCTATATTTACTGACACCCCAGCTTTAGTTGAAAAAACACGCCTTTGTATTGATCAATATGTGCCAGAACGCAAGGCAGATCGCATAACCCTTACTCTGCCAGTAATTAACAATGCACGTTGCTGCATGTTTATGGTTGCCGGCAAGGAAAAACATGCAGCTTTGCAAAAGGTTTTAGACCTTTTAGCACCCCCAACCTTACCAGCACAAATGGTACGCCCAACCTTTGGTGATCTTATCTGGATTATTGATGAAGATGCAGCTATAGGATAAAAATTATACTTTCAAAAAAATAACACCATATGCAACTTATAACCATTTCAGATGAAACAAAAAAATGCATGGCAATGCTACCAGCTGGCTATGAAGCATTATCTGAAATGGCACCCTCTGAGCAAAAATTTTTAGTGGAACTTATTCTGCAGCATAAACCAAAAAAAGTTTTGGAGGTTGGCATTGCTGCAGGCAGTTCTTCAGTTCTTATGTTGCAGGCATTACAATATCTAAAGCATGAATTTAGTTTCCATAGTGTTGATTATTACGAAAAATATTATAGAAATAAGTTAAAAAACTCTGGCTTTTTGCTTGAATTTTACCCTACTCTTTTGGAAAAAAGAAATTTATATACAGGTGGATATGTATATAATTTTTTGCACACCATTGGGCATGACATAGATTTTTGCTTGATAGACACCAAGCACTCACTGCCTGGCGAACTTTTAGACTTTATAATGGTGCTACCATACTTAAAAAAAAATGCCCTAATTGTTTTGCATGATACCAACTTACATGCTCTACACCTGCCAAATCATTTATGTAACAACCTGCTTATATCAGCACTAAGTGGCACAAAATACGTACAAAAAGACTACGAGAACACATACTATTTAGAAGTAGAAAAGCTATCTTGCAAAAAATACTTTCCCAATATTTCTGCCGTAAAACTTGCAGACAACCAACAAGAAAATATTTGGGATGTCTTTAATTTACTCACTCAAAAATGGCTTTATTTACCAAACCACAATGATTTGCAAGTTTTTCAAACTTGTTTGACTAAGCATTATGACAATTACCTTCAAGAGTACTTTAAAAAAGTTGTAATTTATCAACAAAATAGATTGTCAGAAAGTCATTAAGTAGTCGGCACTGAAAAACCATTTATCGACTTAAAAGCAAAAAAATTTTACAGTTAAAATAAATCAATAAAATTGCCAGAAATAAGCATAATATACACTTGTTTCTGGCAAATTTATTTGTTCATTTTAACTATTAAAACATTATCTTATAAAAAGCTATCCTGTTTTTTAATACCTACTAATTTAACAATTTAGTTTTTTATAAATTTTGCAATCTATTCAAAGTTTCTTTTAAGTTAAGTGATAGCTCTGCAAGTTCACGCACCGCAATGGCTGCCTCATCCATTCCAGTAGAAATTTCATCAGCAATACGATTAACGCCTTCAGCTGCAAGATGAATTTCCTCAGCTGTGGCTGATTGTTCTTCTGCTGCTGTGGCAATACCAGTAATTAAGCCGGCATTACCTTCTGCAAGTTCATAAATTTCAGTTAAAGCTTGACCTGAGACATTAGCTAGCTCTGTGGCTTCTGCTATAATCTTTGCTGCCTTATCAAACTGTTCAATATTTACTGCAGTTGAAGATTGAATGCCACTAATACTGCTGCCAACTTCTGTAGTAGCAGACATAGTCTTTTCTGCAAGCTTTCGCACTTCATCAGCAACAACGGCAAAACCGCGCCCTGCTTCACCTGCACGCGCTGCTTCGATGGCAGCATTAAGTGCAAGTAAGTTTGTTTGGTCAGCAATATCAGAGATAACACCCATAACACTGCCTATAGATTCTGCTTGTGTTCCAAGTGCCTTAATGTTTTCAGAAAGAGTTTCAGAAACAGTATTAACATCACCAATAGATTTAACAACTTTTTCTACAAGTTCGGCACCATGGCTAGACTTACTTTGAGTTTCACCAGCCTGAATTCTAGCTTCTTCTGCATTACGCGCTACTTCAAGCACAGTTGCATTCATTTCTTCAATAGCTGCTGCTGCTGATGCTGTTCTATCACGTTGATCACTAGTTCCACGGCTTACCTGCTCAACCTGAGCTGAAAGCTGCTCTGCAGCTGCTGCCGCACGATTGGCGATATCGTTTGCTTCATGGGCAACTTCAACAATAGTGCGCTGAGTTTTCTTAATATTTGTTACATCTGTTACCAATATAAGTATACAATTTAGCTCACCATCATTACCAGTCATGGGTATAGCACTATAGGTCACATCAATCTGGCGCCCCTTTGGACGCGTTACTGTGTCATTTGTGGCAGGCTGCTTTGTTCTAGCTGCTATTAATACAGCATCATGTTCTGTGCCATTATCTTCATTGTTAAACAAGGTTTTACAACTCTTACCCATGTAATCATCTCCCACAAGAGAGCGAGTTACAGCATTGGCATAAGTTGCATTTAAATTTTTGTCTAAAATAAATACTGGTGAATTAATACTCTCCAATAATGACTTAAAATTATTCAAGATGCTATTAGTACCCTGAACAAGACATGCAAAATCACCCTCAAATTTAGATGCATCACCTACGGAGTCCACATATCCATAATGAATTTTTTCACCCAATTGATTATATTCTTCAATAACACTGTTTAATGTGGATGGAATGGAGCGTAAAGCATCAGCCAAAGCACCTATTTCGTCTTTGCGCGTCACAGCAAGGGTGCCGTCAAGCTTACCATTGGCTATATCATTGGCAAAGTTTACACCACGAGTTAAAGAACTTACAATAGGATTAACAATAAGATAAATAACAACTGCACCTGCTAATAAGGCTCCAATAACAACCATAAAAGCACTATTACGAATATCAACAAGTGATGACATCACTTCTTTTTCAGGAGCGCGCACCACAACTACAATTTTCATTTCAGGTATTGCTTGTCGATAAACAAAAATGTTATCTCCATTAACACTGGTTTCCTCTGAAAAACCTTCGCCTCCCTGTGCTACCCAACCTTTATATAGCGGTATTACAGATAAGTCTTTGTTAAAAAGCCACTCTTTAACACGCACAATAGACACTAAGCCTTCATCATTAAGGATATATGCAAAGCCATTTTCACCAATAGCAATATCCAAAATGATTTCAGTCATTTTTTGAACATTTAATGTTCCTCGTAGAACACCCACAACTTTATTATCAACCATAACTGGAGCTGAAACAATAATCACTGGAAATGGTTGCACGCGTCCCAAAAAAACAGAGGAAGTATAAACTTCACCAGCTGCGGCCTTTTTAAAGTAATCCCTATCGCCAAAATCAGCACCAATGACAGCAGTTTTTGGGTCTGAAGATGCAATAATTTTACCTTCTAAATCAAAAAGTGCAACGTAAAGAAAGTCTTTATAAGACTTGGAAATCCTTTGTAAAACGTCATTGGTATAAGTTACACTATCAATATTTTGTGTGTCACCTTGGTAAAAACTAAGTATTTCTTCATTACTAGCTATACGCAAAATATTTTCTTTGTTCGTTTCACCAATATCTCGAACAAAATTTGCCAAAGCATGGGTTTCACCTTGCAAAGTTTCTAATGATGCGTCTCTTAGGCCGTTGGCAGCCTCTTGATAGCTTAAATAGCTATTGACCCCTAACAACAAAATCAATAAGGCAAAAATCGGTAGCTGAATTTTGTACAGTAGCTTCATTTCCATCCTCACACGGGGTTAAATTTTAGTACACTTTTATGTACTACAATACATAAATCGTATATACCCTTTAAAACTTTATGTCCATTTATAATTAATATACACTTTATGATAAGAATCTTGTCATAAGCTATAAAACTCTATAGAGCATGGCAGTATTATGCCAATTTGAAAAATACTTAATATTTTGCCATGGTTATGATGTCATAATCATTTTATGTTACTTTTTTAGCATCATACATACATTTTCTACAATAATGTATTATATTTATAATACATTATAATAATTATTGTTTATTGTATTTACATTGAGTGTTTGATACAATTTTTCAAGCTTTAACAGCGCAAGATGACATTTTTTCTACATTAAAGTTTAAAAAATCCATAATACAATATATCGTTTTTTAGCACTCATTAATTATACACTTAAAAAAATCTTTTTATTACAACAAAATAATAAACAAGCAACTATATTTTGCTACTCTTGGCACATTAAATGCTATAGAGGCACAGTTGAAATGCTAAATTTAATCACCATATAGTTTAAGGAGTTTACTATGACATCATCACGCCGTCTTGCGGTAATGGAAGCTTTTAGCGCAAGCCCACAACCCATTGACACTGCCGAAGGTCACTTAACCCCCAACATAGAAATGGGGCGTTATTTTGCAAAAGACGTTTTTACAATACATGTTATGCGTGAGCGCTTGCCCCGCGATGTATTTAAAAAGCTTGAACGCACCATTCGTGAAGGTGCACGTTTACCAGCTGAAATTGCCGACGTAGTTGCTTCTGCCATGAAAGACTGGGCCATTGAGCGTGGTGCAACACACTACACCCACTGGTTTCACCCCATGACAGGATTTACAGCAGAAAAGCACGATGCCTTTTTAACCCTTTCTGCTGATGGGCATTTGCTTAATGAATTTTCTGGCAAAATGTTAATTAGTGGTGAGCCTGATGCATCATCATTTCCATCTGGTGGTATTCGCTCAACCTTTGAAGCTCGTGGTTATACTGCTTGGGACCCGACCGTTCCTGCATTCTTACTGCCTGGTAAACTTGGACATACTCTACACATTCCGTCCATGTTTTACTCTTATTCTGGTGAAGCTTTAGATCGTAAAACTCCACTTTTGCGCTCCATTAGTGCTGTTTCACGTCAAGCCATGCGTATTTTGCGCCTTTTTGGCAATGAAACTGCAACCCATGTACGCCCCATGGTAGGAGCTGAGCAAGAATATTTTCTTGTAGATAGCCGCCTTGCTGCACTTCGTCCTGACTTATTATTAGCAGGACGCACCTTAGTAGGAGCTGCCCCACCTAAGGGTCAAGAAATGGATGACCATTACTTTGGAGATATTCCTGCACGGGTTATGGCCTTTATGCATGATGTAGAAAAGCGTCTTTTTGCTCTTGGTATTCCTGTTAAAACTCGTCATAATGAAGTAGCCCCCGGACAATTTGAATTAGCTCCACTTTATGAGGAATGCAATATTGCCACCGACCATAATATGCTAACCATGAATATTTTACGCCATACTGCTGGAGAGCACGGTTTTATTTGCTTATTGCATGAAAAACCATTTGCTGGTGTTAACGGTAGTGGTAAGCACAATAACTGGTCTTTGTGCGACTCTGATGGTGCAAATTTGTTAAATCCAGGTGATACACCACTTACCAACGCGCAATTCTTAGTATTTCTTGCAGCTACCCTACGTGCTGTGCATAAACATAGCATGGCTCTGCGTCTTGGAACAGTAGGTGCTGGTAATGATCATCGCCTTGGTGCCAACGAAGCACCTCCTGCCATTATTTCTGTATTTTTAGGAGATCAACTAACCGACGTACTTGATGCTTTAATTAGCGGTGAAGCACAACGTGAAGGAACAAAACCCTACATGGAAATTGGCGTTGATGTACTGCCTCCGCTTCCAAAAGATTTTTCTGACCGCAACCGTACAAGCCCCTTTGCCTTTACTGGTAATAAGTTTGAATTTCGTGCTGTGGGATCATCGCAATCAGTTGCACCAGTAAATATCACTCTTAATGCGGCTGTGGCTTGTGCCCTTGACGATATTGCCACAGAACTTGAAGCCTCTGCTGCCAGTGGTACAAAGCTTAATGAAGCATTACAAACTCTGCTCCCACGTATCTTTAGCGAGCATATGGACATAGTATTTAATGGTAATGGTTATTCAGAAGAATGGCCAATTGAAGCAAAACGCCGCGGTTTGCCTAACCTTGCAACCACAGTGGAAGCCCTTGAGCGTTATAGCTACCCTGAAGTTATGGACGTATTTTTGCGCACCAATGTACTTTCAGAGCGTGAAATGCTGGCTCGTCAAGAGATATTACTCGAAACCTATGCCAAATTAATCAATATCGAAGCCAATGTTTGTGCGGCAATGGTTCGTGAAAGTATCATACCTGTGGGTTTACGTGCTCAAAAAGAAGCCGCTGATTTAGTGTTACAAACGCGTGCGGTACTTGGTGAAAAAGGCAAACTCCCTGAAGAAGCTCGCTTCTCAGCTTTACGTGAAGTATGCTTAAACCTAGACAAAGCCTTAACTGCCCTTGATAATGCAAGAGAACATGCAGAACATACTGACACCCTTGACCATGCTCGCTATATGCGTAATACTGTTGTACCTGCCTTGGATGAATGCCGTAAATATGCAGATCAACTTGAATTAATGGTTGAAGACTCTACTTGGCCTTATCCAAGATATGCTGAAATGCTTTGGATTAACTAAGTAAATTTAAACCCTTTCTTCAGAAAAGGTTTCTCAAAAAATGAGGAGGGAGCTAAAGCTCTCTCCTTAGATTAATGACAAAGCCACAAAGTGGGCTTTGCGCCGCTGATGTCAGCAAAGCTGTCAAGCGGAAAGGCACGAAAATCAATTGTTTAACGGCGAAGCAAAGCTCCGCCTACTCTTGATTTATCGGTCGTGTTGACTTTGTCAACACTCTAAGGAGAGAGCTAAAGCCCCCTCCTTTTCCCCTGCTTAGAGTTTAATATATGAAGGAGCTGACATGAATAGTTTATATAACCCTTTAGATGAACGTGATGCTTGCGGTGTTGGTTTTGTTGCCCGTCTTTCTGGAGTTCCAAGCCATCAAGTAATAGCTGATGCCCTAACTGCCATGGCACGCCTTGCTCATCGTGGCGGCCAAGGTATGGGAGAAAATTCTGGCGATGGTGCTGGTTTACTCATGCCATTGCCAAGGGCATTTTTTAAACGTCAATGGTCAGCCCTACAAGCCTTAGATACAGATGCACCATTTGCAGTGGGGCAATTATTTATGCCCCAAGAGCAAAGTACACACGCATCTATCATGGATATAATTAAGCAGTGCTTAGCTCAAACAAAACTTGTTCTTGAAGATGAGCGTGATGTCCCACTAGATATTGACATAGTTAGTCCTGCTGCCAAAAATACCATGCCGCATATGTTACAAATCTTGATTCGCCCAACTAAAGAGCTTGCAGCAGAAAAAGCCCAAGGTGACGGTCTTGAACGCACTCTATATTTAGCCAGAAGGCGCATAGAAAAAGCTGTGCAAGCTTGGTTAGCATCTAAAGAAATGGATATTAATAGCTTTTACGTAGTTAGCCTTTCTGCCCGTAGTATTATTTATAAAGGAATGCTACCCGGTGCTTGCCTTGGTGATTTATATCAAGACCTTATTGATACAAATTTTACTGCTCCATTTGCCATTTTTCATGAGAGATTTAGCACAAACACCCTACCTTCATGGCGTTTGGCTCAGCCCTTTAGAAATTTAGCCCATAATGGTGAGATTAATACCATACGTGGTAACGCAGCGCGTATGTTACGCCGCCAACCGGAAATGTCATCTAAGCTTTTTGGCGATGAATTAAAAGATCTTTTCCCTATTATTGATACCAGTGCCAGTGACTCTGCACGCTTAGATAATGCCTTAGAAATACTTGTGCGTAGTGGCTATTCTATGGAACACGCTTTAATGATGCTTATACCAGAGCCATTTGGTCCAACCTTTGTTATGGGCGACAATAAGCGCGCTTTTTATGAATATCATGCAGCATTAATGGACCCTTGGGACGGTCCCACTGCTCTTGTTTTTACCGATGGACACAGCAGAGTTGGTGCCATGCTTGACCGCAATGGGCTAAGACCTTGCCGCTCCACCGTATCACAAGATGGTATGGTGGTGCTTGCTTCAGAAACTGGAGTTATGGATGTAGAGCCAGAGCGCATTGTAGAACGGCAACAATTGCGCCCGCGGCGTATGCTAATGGTGGATATAAAGCGTGGTCGCATGGTTTCTGATGCAGAAATCAAAGGTAATGTGGTGCGCGAAAAACCATATCGACGCTGGCTTAATCAACATGGTATTGCCCTGGCCGATCTCATGCATGACGATGGAGATAAAAGCAAGGCAAGTCAAAGCCCTTGTAGTGATTTAACATGTATGCAATACTTATTTGATTATAAACCGCAAGTAGTTAAAAATGTAATCCTACCCATGGCAAGGGACAGCCAAGAACCAGTTGGAGCTATGGGTCATGATATACCCTTGGCAGTTTTGGAAAATGAGCCAAAAACCCTCTTTAATTATTTTAAACAACAATTTGCACAAGTGACCAACCCACCCATTGACCCATTGCGCGAAGAACTTTCCATGTCACTTATGAATTTTGCCGGTCGTGAACAAAATATTTTAGAACCTGCTCCGGAAAATTGCGCTATTTTGCGCTTACCCTATCCCTTCCTTGATCGTAATGAAATGCTACATGTACGAATGTCTACACGTGCAGAAGTTAAAGCATATACTCTCGATGCCTGTTTTGACCTACCTAGTATGGGTCAAGAAGGTCAAGCTCTTGAGCTAGGTTTAGAAAAACTTTTTAAAGCAGCAGAAGACGCTCTTGAACAGGGTGCGACTATTTTAATTATAAGCGATGGTGCAGCTAGTGCCAAGCGCGTACCCATTCCATGCCTCTTGGCATTATCAGCCTTGCATCATCATTTACGGCGCACAGAAAAGCGTCATTTATGTGGTTTATTTGTAGAAACTGGTGAAGCCTGTGAAGTTATGCATATGGCTTTACTCTCAGCTTATGGTGCTAGTGGAATCTGCCCCTATACTGCTCTTGATACTGTTAAGCAGCTTGCAGAAAGTGGTCAAATTCCTAATATATTACCACATCAAGCTCAAGCAAACTATATTGCTGCCTTAAAAAAGGGTATGCTCAAAGCCTTTGCAAGACTTGGCATTTCGACCCAGCGTTCTTTTAGAAGCGGACATTATTTTGAAGCACTTGGTATTAATGAGGAAATTATAGAAAAACACTTCACAGGCACTCCCTCACGCATTGGCGGAGTTGGCTTTGACATTATTGCTAAAGATACTATTATTCGACATACTAAAGCCTATCAACAAAATAATTTACCAGACACAAAATCAGAAGTGGTACATCTTTGGAACAAGCAAGCTGTACGTCATCTACACGATGCTGTGCGTAATAACGATATACATGCCTATGCAAAATATACTAACACAGGTGATGCCAATAATTCTCCCATTACCTTGCGTTGTCTTTTTGATATTAAACAAGGTAAATCCATACTCTTGGAACAAGTGGAACCTGCCAGTGAAATTGTTAAACGTTTCATTGGTGCTGCCATGTCCTTTGGGGCTTTGAGTAAGGAAGCACACGAAGCCATTGCTATTGCTTGTAATGCCATGGGGGCAAGAAGTAACTGTGGTGAAGGCGGTGAAGATCCAAAGCGTAATATGATATCTGACAATGGGCAAGATAGACGCTCACGCGTACGCCAAGTGGCATCGGGGCGTTTTGGTGTTACAGCTGAATATCTTGCTCATGCTGACGAAATACAAATCAAAATTGCTCAAGGTGCAAAGCCAGGTGAAGGCGGTCAATTACCGGCGCATAAGGTCACAGCAGATATTGCAGCTGTGCGTGGTACTACACCAGGTGTAACGCTTATTTCTCCGCCACCGCACCATGATATTTATTCCATTGAAGATTTGGCCCAAATTATTTTTGACCTAAAACGTATTCAACCAACAGCCAATATATCAGTTAAGTTAGTGGCAGAAGCCGGAGTTGGTACTGTAGCTGTGGGAGTTGTGAAAGCGGGAGCTAATCAAATTTTGATTTCAGGTCATGACGGCGGCACAGGCGCATCACCTCTTTCTGCCATGCAGCAAACAGGCTTACCATGGGAAATGGGTCTATTAGAAACCCACCAAGCCTTACTTGCCAATGGTTTGCGCCACAAAGTTAAATTACGCACTGATGGTCACATTCGTACTGGGCGAGATATGCTCATAGCATTTATGCTAGGTGCAGAAGAATGCAGTGTGGGAACAGCCATGCTGGTAAGCCTTGGGTGTATTATGTGCCGTAATTGCCATAAGGGTAAATGCCCCGTTGGTATTGCCACTCAAGAGCAAAAATTACGCGCCAAGTTTGGTGGAACACCCGAGCATTTAGTGCGTATGTTTTTCTTTATGGCCGAAGATTTACGTCAATATATGGCTAAAGTAGGCATAGCTCATGTGCAAGATCTCATTGGTCGCGCTGATTTATTGCAAATGAGTAATAATATCAGTTCAGAGCGTGCTAAAACACTTAAGCTTGAACACTTTTTCCAATGCACCACCAAGGGTTTAAAGCCTTGGCAAAAAGACTTGCAAGACGAACAAGTTCAATTAACAAAAACATCTCTTGATGCAGCCATTATGGAAGGTGCAGCACCATTACTGGAAGGTAAACCCATACGTTGCACTTATAACGGCACTATTATCAATACTGACCGTGCCATTGGGACCAGACTTGCTGGCGAAATTGTGCGTAAACTAAAAAAACGTCGCCTCCCCCAACACTCTTACACCATAAATCTCTGGGGTTCTGCTGGTCAAAGCCTAGGGGCATTTTTAACCCCAGGTGTTACCATTACAGTGCGCGGTGATGCCAATGACTATGTGGGTAAAGGGCTTAGCGGTGGCATTATAGTGGTTACACCAGCGCGCAAAAGCACATTTGAAGCAGCAACACAATCCATTGTGGGCAATGTGGCACTATATGGTGCAACCTCTGGTGAAGCATATTTTTGTGGCATGGCAGGAGAACGCTTTGCCGTGCGTAATTCCGGAGCCATGGCAGTGGTGGAAGGTATTGGTGATCACGGTTGTGAATATATGACAGGCGGTGTTGTGGTGGTGCTTGGTCAATGTGGTTATAACTTTGCAGCAGGTATGAGCGGTGGCGTTGCCTTTGTTTATGATAAGGATGAGCGTTTTCAAAATCGCTGCAATACTCAAAGTGTGGACATGGAGTCAGTGAAAAATCAAGAAGATTGCAATTTATTACGCGCACTCATTGAGCAGCATAATCATTATACTGGTAGCAAATGCGCTGAGGATTTACTTAAAAACTGGGATGCATCCCTTGCCCTTTTTGTAAAAGTAATGCCCATTGATTATAAGATGGCACTTGAAAGACAAAGACAATGCATTAAACATGGTACGGAAACCATTTCAGCTACGGAAGAAGTTTATTTAGTGGATGACTAGCAGTTAACTAAGTTTTAACTGAAAAGGGCTAAGCTTTTGTAAAAAGGTAAAAAGAAGGTCTGCAATAGAACCAATTATCGACCATTTAAAAACAGAGCATGGCTTAAATCGCAATAAACTGTCTGGAACTTTGGGCGATGCTATGAACCTTTTGCTAAGCTGTGCAGCGTTTAACCTAAGGAAAGTCCTAAACAGGCTAAAAGACCAAGTATTAAGTTTTTTCATGTTTATCTATAAACCGTTAAAATAATAATATTTTTCAATTAAAATGTTCTCATAAAATACCATGAAAAAGGGTGCATAGCATACTTGTTTGGCGATTTTATGACGCAAAAAGAATGCTTTTTCATCGACTAATTAACTAATTAGTCGATGCTAAAAACTCCCTACTCTTGTTAAGCATACCCACAATATCTGTTGATGCAAACCAGTGTAAGTCATTATTAGCCCTAAACCAAGTGAGTTGTCTTTTAGCATAAGAACGAGTATTTTTACGCCATAATTCTATACATTGCTCCAGGCTAAGCCCTTCACATAAATGAGCATATAACTCTGCGCAACCAATGCTAGACCAAGCAGGTGCATGTTTATCCGCACAATTTTTAAGCGCATTCTTTGCTTCATCTAAAGCACCAGCTTGAAGCATAGTCTCAATGCGGGCTCCTAAGCGTGGAGTTAATGCATCAAGTGTTGTATCAATACCCAAAAACAAAGCCTTAATCTGAGGCGTTGGCATGGCATGCTCATGCCACCAAGTAAAAGTTTTACCCGTTGCTAAAAAAACCTCTAAAGCACGCATTACCCTTTGACTATCATTAGGATGAATACGCTTAGCATAGTTGGAGTCAATTTGATATAATTGTGCATGTAATGCCTGCGGACCTTCTTGCTTGCAACGTTTTGCAAGTTCAGACGAAATATGCTCTGCTATAGGTGGAATGTGAGCAATACCTTGCAGCAAAGCCCTAAAATATAAACCAGTACCACCTACAAAAATTGGTATTTTGCCACGAGAGGAGATTTCTTTAGCTGCCACAAGAGCCATATCTACAAAGCGACCAGCTGAAAGTTTTTGCTCTGTAGTCATAAAACCATAAAGATGATGAGGACATGCAGCAGACTCGACTTCATTAGGTTGAGCTGTAATGATTGGAAAATCTTTATACACTTGACGTGAGTCTGTGTTTATAACTTCACAAGCAAGTTCTCTAGCAAGATGCAAAGCTGCATCAGTTTTTCCAGCACCTGTTGGACCAGCAAGACATAATGCTAGTAAGGGCTTCATGAATTTCTAAAACCACCTGCCGAAGCAGCTAGGCATGGAGTGCCTTGTCTTACTTCACCGGAAATATATTTTTTGTGCAAGGCTACTGCCACATTATCAGGTACAAGATCTGCCACATCACCTCCATGGCTAGCTGCAGCTTTGATAATGGTTGAACTGATAAATAACCATTGATAATCTGTCATTAAGAAAACTGTTTGTATTTCGCGTCTTAACTTTCTATTCATTAAAGCCAATTGAAATTCATATTCAAAATCAGACACAGCCCTAAGACCGCGTAAGATAACTTGCGCACCTCGCTTTGCAACATAATCTACCAGTAGACCAGAAAATGGCTCTACCACTGCACCAGGAACATCAACTAATGCTTCCTTAGCTATGGCTACGCGTTCATCATGGTTAAATAGTGGATTTTTAGGAGTATTGTCAGCCACAGCTACCACTACAGTATCAAAAATATCACACCCTCGACGAATAAGGCTAACATGCCCATTAGTAATTGGGTCAAATGTACCGGGGTAAATGGCTATACGCTCTCTTTTAGCTTCCATAAAATTACTCTTGTTTGACCAAAGGTACGTTCTGTGATTACCTCTAGGTTTTCATGTGCCTTTTCTGGCATAAACTTGATGGCCGATTCCACCTCAGCAGTAATAATACTATGCTCATGTACCCAATTATTGCGTAAAATACGGTTTAATGTGGGTTCAAGTAAATTTTTACCATATGGTGGGTCAATAAAAACCACATCATAAGCTTGTGCAGGTCTAGTATTTAAAATTTTTAAAACATCTTGTTTAACAATATTACAACGCGTATTATCTAAATTTAATAATTGCATATTTTCCTGCAAACATCGTACAGCAAGGCTTGAGTTTTCAACTAAAACTGCCTTTATGCAACCTCTGCTTAAACATTCAAAAGCTAAAGACCCACTGCCGGCAAATAAATCTAAGGCAGTGCATCCAGCCCATACCACGCCCCTTGATTCAAGCATGGAAAACAAAGCTTCGCGCACTCTTGACATAGCAGGCCTATAGCCAGGTCCTTGCACGGTTTTAAGAGTTCTTCCCCTAAATATACCTGAAATAATTCGCATATATTATAAAATCTTTGTTTAATTGATTATCATATTTTATAACTTAAAAACCCTAATATCTAAACCAAGCTTAACTCTTGTAATAGCAAAAAATCTAAAGCAAAAATACAATGATTAGCACAAATTATGAATTTACTAAAAGGTTTCGCATCAGATTGTTATTTTGTTACACCTTAGCTTACTTCTTTTTCAGATAAAGCTTCATTAATGAAATTGTCAATATCTGTATTTAGTAATAATGGCATATAGAGTTGAATCTTTTTTAAGTTCCAGTCCCACCATTTTATCTGCAAAAGTTTATCAATTTGGTCTTGCGAAAAACGAAATTTAATTATTTTTGCAGGGTTTCCTCCAACAATTGCATAAGGGGGAACATCTTTCGTGACTAGAGAGCAAGCACCAATAATAGCTCCATCACCAACGGTAACACCGGATAAAATCGTTGTACCTGTTCCTATCCAGACATCATTACCTATCACTGTTGGTCCTTTAGTGTGAGGATGCCCAGTGCTTTCTTTTGCCGCAGGAAAATCATTATGAAAAAAATTAAATGGATAAGTTGAAACCCTATCAGAGCGATGCTCACCGCCACCAAATATTGTTACATTACCAGCAATAGAACAAAATTTTCCTATGCTACACTCTTTAGGATTCCAAAATTGAAGTGAAGGAGATCCATAAGTAAAGTTTCCAATATTTGAATATACATATTCGCCTGTACGATTTGTATAAAGCAATTTTTAATTCCTATTTGTTAAGTATTTCATATTTGAGTTTTAATATTAAGTTCCAATGTAATTGATTTTACTTTCTTAATTGCTCTAAGTCAATAGATTGTTATATGTCTTTAAGCGCACACCAGGTCATTCTAATTTTGTGAATTCATACGTCCATGTGTTTATCATTCACAGAATTAAATGAACGTGGTTTATAGCTAAAAAAAAGTATTTATAGCTTGCAGATAAATATATCACTAGGTATAATACTGAAACATTATACACTTTATTTATACGGAGCATATATGCCAGTAACCTGTAATAGCATTGATGAACTTTCAAGCGGTACTGAATCTTGGAGAATTATACGTATTCTTGCAGAAATGGCCATGGCCTTTGACACATTAAACGCTATTGAAAAACCTTGTGTCTCCATTTTTGGCTCAGCAAGAGCAAAGGTCAATACACCACACTACCAAGCTGCCGAAGAAATATCTAAATTATTAGTCCAAGAAGGCTATGGAATTATTACTGGTGGCGGTCCTGGCATTATGGAAGCCGGTAACAAGGGCGCGACTGAAGCGGGTGGTCCTTCAGTTGGACTACACATCCACCTCCCACATGAGCAGGATTGCAATAAATATGTTCAAACTCGTTGTGATTTCAAGTATTTTTTTGTGCGTAAGCTCATGTTTGTTAAATATGCCATGAGTTATGTGGTAATGCCAGGAGGCATTGGTACTATTGATGAATTTGCAGAAGCCTTGGTTTTAGCCCAAACCAAACGGATCAAACCATTTCCTGTCATTTTATATGATTCAAAATACTGGAAAGGACTACTTGATTGGCTATACTCCACCATGGCAGAAGAAGGGTATATTAGCAAAGAAGAGCTGCAAAACTCTTTTATCGTTTGTGATGACCCTAAAGAAGTCGTTAATATAATAAAAAAATTCGTTATTATCTAAACCTATTTTTTATGCAAAATAACTACGAACATATTTTTACACCCATAGCACCAAGTGGTCCAATCCCAAACCCGCCTCAAGGTCATAGTTGGGAATCACTTATGCATATGGCACTTCAAGAAGCTGAAAAAGCACAAAGCATGGGTGAAGTGCCAGTGGGTGCTATTATTGTTTCATCCCAAGGTCACATACTGGCAAAGGCTCATAATCAATGCATAAGGTTAAATGACCCCACAGCCCATGCCGAAATATTGGCCTTGCGCATGGCTGGTCAAAAAATCAACAATTATCGCTTAAACGATGCCATAATGATTGTAACGCTTGAGCCATGCCTCATGTGCGCTGGAGCCATAGTCCATGCTAGGTTAAATGGTCTTGTATATGGAGCAGCAGATAAACGTGCTGGCGCCATAAGTTCTTGTTGTGAAGGACTAAACTATGATTTCTTAAATCATACAACTTGGCACATGGGTGGTATTGAAAGTGATAAATGCGCACAAATATTAAAAAAATTTTTTGTTAAACGTTAATAGTATTTATAGAAACTTATTGATATTTTTTAGATAAAAAAATAAAAGGGTCATGCAAAAAAACGCAATGCCGTGACACCCCCACATATCATTCCGATTTAGCAAAACCTCTAAAATGTGTTATAAAGCTAGCTTAATGATTTATGTCAAACGAGTTTGCCTGTAAAATTATTGAAACAGGGAAGTGCTTTTCAAGCAACAACTGGTATTGTTTAACAAGATTAAGTGCTATTTTTCTCATCATACAAAGATTTTTCTGCACTTCACGTACTTTTGTTTTGTCTTCTGCGAAATATACATCTAAAAGCCAATGCATCGACTCAATACGACATTCTAGTCGCGCATGATGAAATAGTTCTTTAGTTGTTAGCTTTCTACTTGGTATATAATAATGCCACTGACTTGTAGTTATATCATCTTTTTCAAAAATCATGGCAACTTGAAGCCGTTTTATCATGCCGTCCACCTCTCACGTTTTATAGGTGAGCGTAACATATTATAATGATTTTAAAAAATTTTTATTTTTAAATATATTAAAATACTTAGTTAAATGTCAATCCCGCAAAGCAAGCCAAAGCAAATTAGATTGCCATGGGTGCATATCAATCGCTTTAATCTTTTACTTTACATAAAAACTAAGCTCCTATACATTGCCATTAGCTAGGGGAGCCGCAAGGCTGAGAGTTGGATTTTCCTTGACCCTTTGAACCTGACGCAGATTATACTGCCGTAGGGAAGCTTTCTTCCTATATGGCCTTCTGCACAACAAATTGGAGCCATATATGTCTATTTTCAAAAAAAACAAAGCATTATCTATTGTTGCTGATAAACATCTCACTAATATTTGCCAAGAAGAAGGTTTAAGCGAAGGTTTAGTGCGTGAAGCCATTGAGCAAGGCAGCATGGTTTTGCTTGGTAATCCAGAGCACAAAAACTTAAAACCATGCCTAATTGGGCAACCAGCAAGAGTTAAGGTAAATGCAAATCTTGGTACATCTCCATTATCCCATTGCCTAAAAAGCGAAGAAGAAAAATTACAAACTGCCCTAAAAGCAGGAACTGATACAGTAATGGATCTTTCCATTTCTGGCGACCTTGATGAAGTTCGACAAAAAATATTAACAACTTGCGCTGTACCACTTGGTACAGTTCCCATTTATGCAGTAGGACAAAAATTACTCGATGCAGACCAGAGCATAGCCGCCATGACAGTGGAAATGTTGCTTGATGAAATACAAAAGCAAGCTCGCCAAGGTGTTGATTATATGACTGTTCACTGCGGGTTAACCAAACGCGGAGCAGAATGGGGTGATACTAATGCCCATGATGCTGGAGGGCGCGTTATGGGTATAGTGTCACGTGGAGGATCCATGTTAGCACGCTGGATGCTTGAACATAATGAAGAAAATCCATTATTAACACATTTTGATCGTATTTTAGACATTGCACTTGAATATAATGTCACCCTATCTCTTGGCGATGGTTTACGCCCTGGGGCAGGTTGCGATGCAGGTGATGCAGCCCAATGGGAAGAAGTATTAACTCTTGGGCGTTTGGTATTGCAGGCAAGAGAGCGTGGAGTTCAAGCTATGGTGGAAGGTCCAGGGCACGTGCCATTACACGAAGTTGAAGCACAAATTAGAGGAATTAAAGGTTTAACCCATAACGCTCCGCTCTATGTATTGGGACCTTTAGTTATAGACAGTGCCCCCGGTTATGACCACATAGCCGGCGCCATTGGTGGTGCTATAGCTGTGCAAGCAGGGGTAGATTTTCTTTGCTACTTAACTCCGGCAGAACATTTAACTCTACCTAATGCAGAAGATGTGCATGCTGGGGTTATGGCTTCACGTGTTGCAGCTCAAGCTGGTGAAATTGCACTAAAAAGACCACAAGCACTTGCAAGAGAAGCAACCATGAATAAGGCACGCCGCGCCCTTGATTGGGATAATATGACCAAGGCAGCGCTTGACCCAAGCATGCTTGAAAAAAGGCGTGAAGACCACAAACAAGAAGAAGTTTGTGCCATGTGTGGTAAATTTTGTGCTGTTAAAATGTTGCGCGACCGTGAAAATAAATAATAATTATCTAACCAAGACTAAGCTTTTAGCTCTCTTAAAATAGAAACAATAAAGGCTCATACTATATTTTTATGAACAAAAGTATTGTATGAGCCTCAAAAATTAAACATATATTCGCTACTTTAAATTTGTAGCATTAAGCTTAAGCGTTGTTATCTAAGACGTCTTCCTGCTGACATTTTTTATGGGGCCAACTAAGAGCAAATTGGCTTTGCATAACTGTTTCCAAGTCATTTACAATGGTTGCTTCCAACTTACCAGATGATGCAAGATTATTTAGAATACGCATAGATTCAGCATGGGACATGCCTTTTCTATAGGGGCGATCTTCTGTAAGAGCTTGGTATACATCTATACAAGCTAAAAGACGAGATTCAAAAGATAAATTCATTTTATCAATTTGCGTAGGATATCCTGTACCATCAAGTTTTTCATGATGCTGTGATGCCCAATTGCAAATGGTTTCAAATCCTTCCACCATAGAAAGTAATTCATGAGTCCCCCAAGCATGGGTTTGCATAATAATAAATTCATCTTCAGTTAAAGGTCCTGCTTTTTCTAATATGGTTGCAGGAATCATAAGCTTGCCAAGGTCATGCAAGTGAGCAGCTAACATAATTTTTTCAATGTGTTGTCTATCAAAATTATAATAGTTAGCCATAATTTCAGCTGTGCGTACTATACCTTGTGAATGAGTAGAGGTAAAATGTGATTTTGAGTCAATGATTACAGAAAATACACAACCAAGTTGAAGCATTTGCTTGGTGGTAACTTCTTTAACCATAGTTGGTATCATACTTTTTATAGTGTTATTAATTTGATCATCTTTTAGTGAAGATAAAAAGTCATCGGTAGCACATTCAAAAAATGCTTCGACCACCCTTGGTGAATATAACTTTCCACTATATTTTTTTAAATGCTTAAAAAAATTATGATAGTTGCAGCCTTCGTTACCAAGATGAAAAAGTAAATCTGTATTATCTGCCAAGCGAAGAATGGCAGCACGTTCACTGATTTCATCTTTTTTGAGCCCTAAATAGCCAGTGCCATCCCAATTTTCATGATGCCAAAGCACAATATTTTTCACATCTCCTTGGAGAAATGGAAATCTGCTAACATTACGTTCACCAAGGTCACAATGTTTCCACATGCCTTGCTCAATATGAAAATTTTGCCTAATTTCAAGCGTTGTTTCTGTTAATGCACTATCATGTAGCACAGAACAAATGGCCATATCCATAATTTGAGTATCACTCATACCCATATGCTTGCAAAGGGCAGTGCTAACACAAGCCACCCTTCGACAATGATTATGGCTTACTCCAACAACCTCTTGCTCCACAAAGTCAAGAGCAGTTGATAGTGAAAACAATAGTGATGAAATATCAATATGCATTATATTAATCCTATTAATACCTTAAAATCAAAAGTGCCTTGAAAAAGATTATTTTAATACACGTATAATGTCAAATTGTTCATAAATAACACTTTCGTTTGCTTGGATTACAAGAAATTATTCAGTAGGTAAAGAAAAAATTTTTCATGCTGAAATAAATAATATATTTATATGTCAAACTGTTATGCATCATTTATGCAGTGTTTTAAATAAACTCCACTAAGCATAATTAAATGATGTCAGAGTCATTCTTAAAAGCAAGATAATCAATCAAAATTCTAGCCAAATCAAATTATGACATAAAGTTAATCCACTTTCATAAAAAATAATATTGCGTATAATCTAGAAATACTCTAAAATACAATTATTGGATATTTTTAATATACTTGTTCATAATTTACTTTTGCACAGTTGGAGGATTTTTGAATGATAAAGCGTAATATTATAAGTATTTTTTCACTTTTATTCATGTGTATGCTTGCGGCATGTGGTCCTAGTGATACTGTAAAACTCACCTACCCTGAAAAAGACAGTAGCGTGTTACCTGCTCCATCTGCTGCAACAGTAGCTGTAGTCCTTTTTTCCGATAAGCGTACTCAACCTCACCTTGGGACAAGAAAAAACAACACAACTTTTGCAAGTACTGTAGCTGTACCGGAATGGATTAGCCGCTCCTTTGGTGATGCTCTTAGCCGACATGGCTTACAAGTTTCTTATGCAGAAAGTATTGATGTGGCGCGCAAAGCCCAGCCTAAATACATAGTGACCGGCACTGTAAACCAAGCAGAATTACAAGAAGTTTCCATAACAGAGCTAAAATCAACTATGCAAGTAGACTTTGTTTTATCTGGACCACAAGGGCGTATCTTGACAGAAAGCCTCTCTGCAAGCCAAAATGTAACCGGTATTATCGTAGAAAGCACAGCAGAGAACTTGCTACGCCAAACGCTGCAAGAATTAATTAAGCCAGGTGTGCAAAAAATAACTCAAGTTATCAATAAGAAATAATATGTATTTATATTCCAGCCTCTTTAAAATATTTTGTCGAACAAGTATTTTTGAGAGGCTGGTTTTTTGTTTAATAATAAGCTTAACCCCTCTACAGGCTTTTGCTGATTCTGGGCAAATAAAATATAGCTGTACCCTTCCCTTTTCTAATGGTATTTCTCCCAAAGAGGCTCAAATTATAGCCAAATCATTTGGATATACTCAAGCCCTAATAGAAGTTCAAGACTCATTAAAAAAACATAAAGCCATTAGTTTTGGCTTACAAGATGCTAATTTAAGTCTAAGCATTTCAGCCGAGCTTTATAAACTAAATATCGAAACAAAGCCCATAGATCCTGCTGCAGTTACTGGTGATGTAACTATTATAATTAACCTTATACCTAAATCCCACAATATTGAGCAAAGTGTGGGAAGCCTTTTATCAAAGCATGACCTTTTGGAGCTACGCCTTGAATTGCTAGACCTACTTGTGGACTATGCCCTTAAAGGTCATAAATTAATGTTAATTCATGCTGGCATACAAAAAAGCGCACAAAGTCTGTCTAAAAACGATGTCCGAGAATCTTTACTAAATATCTCAAGACACTTAGAAGCTCTTTGGCTCTATAATACAGCTTTAAATCATTTTCATGAAACTTGGGAAAACCCTACATTGGTACAAGAATTATTAAAGGATGCAACAACTCTTGCCCCCTCCATGTCTGCCCTATGGGCTGCCATAGGAGAAGTTCAATTGCAAATGGATCAACCTCAAACCGCTCTGCAAAATCTCAACCACGCTTTAGCATTACAGCCAGAAAGATCTAGAACTTATTATGTACGCGGGCTTGGTCATTTACGCTTACACCAGCCAGCCTTAGCCATGACAGACTTAGATACTGCCCTTATGTACAAGCCGCAAATGGTGTCTTGGCTGCGTGCGCGTGGTGCCATAGCCCTAGTTTTAGAGGAATATGATATTATGTGTGCTGACTTTGAAAAAGCTTGCGCTCTCGGAGATTGTGAGGGGTTGATGCATGCTAGAGAGCGCGAATTTTGTTTGAAATAAGCTCTCGATATGAAAATAAAGGTATAGAATATAAATGGCTGAACATGTAATTATTAAAGTATATGGACATATATGGCCTTGCAATAAAAGTGATTTTGAAAGCTTAAAGCCTATTATGCCCTTTAGCGAGCAAGATATTTTATTCTTTGAGAATGATATGTTACGCATAAGCTATGAAGGAATGTACTTTCCATTGGATGATGTAATAGATGTTATTGCAAACCTTTTACACCCAAAAAGTCAAGGTAAGTTAGACTATATTGACCTTGAAGAATGGACCCTTAATCGCCATGAAATAAAGGGTAAACATATAAATTCTAAAACCATTTCACTTAATCAAGCCCTAGATTATTCAGGATTTTAACCTTGCAAAAAGTAATGCCTAAAGCATTATAACCCACTTAGAATGCTTACAAAGTAAGCGTAGCTTGATAAACCAACCATAGGGTAAACTTTGCTTTCTCCCCAAGTCTTTGTTTTTTTGTGCCGTACTGCTAAGACAACAAGGTTATCTTAGTCGATGCTTGAAAAATTTATTTTTTGCACCATAAAATCGTATTTCATACAATTATTGCTGGCAATTTTATTAGTCAACTTGAGTTGTAAAAACAATTTATTTCAAATGATTATTGTGTTTTTACGCGTCGACTATCTTATGCAGAGCATACTTAACAAAGTAGGATTTGATATCAGCCTGAAAGAATTTTCAATTATTTTGATTTTTTTAATTTTATGAATTTTTTGCAATTTAGAGCTTGCTTTTTTTATCTAATGAGAATATAAGGAAATGTACCTGATTGGGTAGGGATAGTCTATACAATGGTTGTCTAGCCTATCCCTACCACGAAACAGTTTATATTTCAGCATATTATCAAGTCGAAGCTTAAAAAATCACTTTCCAATTACTTTTTTTAAAAGGCACATGGGCTTCAAATACTCCTTCGCGGACGCCAGAAGTTCAACCTAAGGCACGAAGTGTTCCCGTTAGACGAAGAATGAGTCTCACTGAAATTACACGCAAAGCAATTCTGGCTTATTTTACTCCGTGCTAAGCTTATCAGTTAGAATATTTCTGCAGAATTTCATTACCAGCCTTCTCAACATCTGCCTTAAAGGCTTCTCTTGCTTTTAATATTTTTTCTCTAAGCTTATCATCATGCAAAGCAAGAATTTGTGCTGCAAGCCATGCTGCATTACGTGCGCCTGCTTTATCTGTTGCAACGGTCGCTACTGGAAAGCCCGGAGGCATTTGTACTGTGGCAAAAAGTGCATCCATGCCGGCTAGGGCTGCATTGGAAACAGGAATGCCAATAACAGGCTTTATAGTGCGCGCAGCCACTGCACCAGCCAAGTGTGCCGCCATACCAGCTGCACAAATAAATACTTCTACGCCATCTTTTTCTAAATCATCAACCAGTTTTTCAGTACGCTCTGGTGTTCTATGTGCCGATGTTACGGTAAATACAAATGGTATATCAAGTTTTTTTAATATTTCAGCACAAGGGTTGATTTGAGGTTCATCTGAAATGGAACCCATGAAAATTGCTACTTTTTTCATTATATATCCTTCATATCTTATTTTTTATTGTTTTTCTTTTAAATGATTAATACCTTTATTGCCAATATCTTTACGATAGTGAGCTTTATCCATATGTATTTTATCAAGAGCTGCATAGGCAGAACTTTGTGCACTTTCTAGGTCATTCCCAAGGGCTGTAACACAAAGTACGCGCCCGCCACTGGCTAATATTTTACCATCTTGCATACTTGTTCCGCTATGAAAAACCTTAACGCCGTCCATTTTATCAGCTTCATCTATACCACTTATGACCATGCCGCTTTCCGGTGTGCTTGGATAACCTGCAGCTGCAAGCACAACGCCTAAGGCAGATTGCTTAGAATATTCTATATTAATTGTATCAAGAACGCCTCTTATGCAAGCATCCATAATGACATCTAACGGAGTTTGCAAACGCATAAGTAAGGGTTGACACTCAGGGTCGCCAAAACGTGTATTATACTCTAATACCTTTGGTCCATCAGCAGTCATCATAATACCGGCATATAACACGCCTTTAAACATATGCCCACTACCACTAATGGCACGCAAAATAGGCATTATTGTTGTTTCGACTAAACCTTGTATTTGGTCATCACCTACTATGGGTGCAGGCGAATATGCTCCCATACCACCGGTATTGGGTCCTGCATCATTATCAAAAATAGGTTTGTGGTCTTGAGCAGAAGGCAAAGCAACAGCATGTTTGCCATCACAAAAACATAGCAACGATGCCTCTTCACCCACTAAACATTCCTCAATAACAACAATGCTACCAGCATCACCAAAAACTTTATTACGCATCATGTTATCTAATGCGTCAATGGCTTCATCCACTGTTTGTGCAACCACAACGCCCTTACCTGCTGCTAGGCCATCTGCCTTAATTACCAATGGAGCACCTTCTTTGCGCACATAGTTACAAGCAGCAGCATAATTACTAAAATGCGCACCACGCGCAGTAGGAACGTTACCTTGGGACATTATTGCCTTAGCAAATGTTTTACTTCCTTCAAGTCTTGCACAAAATTTATCTGGTCCAAAACATTTAATACCAGCATCTTGCATGGCGTCTACAATACCCAAAGTGAGGCAAAGTTCAGGTCCTGGCACTACTAAATCTATATTATTACTCCGCGCAAAAAGAACTAAGCCAGAAATATCATCAACAGCTATAGGTACAGTTTGAAAATTATCTGCCTCAATACCTCCATTACCAGGGGCAACAAATATTTCTGTAACATTAGGACTTTGGCTTAACTTCCAGGCCAAGGCATGTTCTCTGCCGCCAGAGCCTACAATCAGTATGCGCACGATAACTCCTTGTTTTTTAAAAACTAAAAAAAATGTATGTTGTATACAATAATTGCTTTCCATTGCGTACAACTTGTGATAAAAAACCCTACCTTTTTAGTTTATAAAAATCAATCAAATAACAAGGCGTAAGGAAATCTTAATGAATACAAATCTACAACTATTAAAAGTCCCAGATCAATTTTCCATGGATCAAGATAGTATGGTATCTAAACAATTGGAAGGTGTGCGCTGGACCTTAAATCATGCTCAAAATTCAAAACAATACCGCTCCAAATTGCAAGGTATTAACCCACAAGATATAAAAAGCATGGATGATGTACGCAAACTGCCCATGACGGATACTTATGATTTGCGTGAAGGTTACCCCTTACCACTATTAAGTGTTGAGGAACGCGATGTTGTGCGTATTCATGCTTCATCTGGTACCACTGGCAAGCGTAAAATTCTTGCCTACAGTCAAAAAGATATCGAAACTTTTAATTTACAAATGGCCAGATGCTATGAGCTTGCAGGTGTTGGACCAGAAGACCGCATGCAAATTGCTGTAGGCTACGGTCTTTGGACGGCTGGAGCTGGGTTTCAATTGGGTTCTGAATTAGTTAAAGCCTTAACTATTCCAGTAGGACCAGGCAATATAGAAATGCACCTACAACTTTTGCAAGACTTACAAGTAACCTGCTTTGGGGCAACTGCCTCCATGGCATTGTTACTTGCAGAAGAAGTTGAAAGGCAAGGCCTTCGCGATGCATTATACTTAAAAAAAGTTATTTGCGGAGCTGAAATGCGCAGCGAAAAAATGCGCCAATCCATTGAAGAAAAACTCGGACTTGAAGCTAGTTATGATATTGCTGGTATGACAGAGATGTATGGACCAGGCACTGCCATAGAATGTAATGCGCATGAAGGCCTACATTACTGGCCTGATTTATTCCTTATCGAAATTATTAACCCTGAAACACTAGAACCAGTGCAAGACGGCGAAGTTGGCGAAATGGTTGTTACAAGCCTTTGCAAAGAAGCAACCCCACTTATACGTTACCGCACTCGTGACTTATCACGTATGATTAAGGGCAAGTGTTCTTGCGGATTGCATGTTCCGCGCCACGATAAGATAGTTGGCCGTAGCGATGATATGATTATCTTCCGTGGAGTTAATATTTACCCAGGGCAATTAAGCTTTGTTATTGAACAATTTAATGAGCTTGGTGGCGAATATCATGTTGAATTAAAGCGCGATGAAAAATCCCTTGATCATATGAGTATATCTCTTGAACGCCGTGAAGGAGAAAGTAGTGCCAATGACGCAAACTTAGCTGCTGCAGTAGGCAGGCGTATGCATAAAAGCCTCATGGCTAGAGTAGCAATTCAAATCGTAGATGCTGGCACATTGCCACGCAGTTGCGGTAAATCAAAGCGTGTTACTGATTTACGATAAGTGTATCAAAGTAAAACAAATATTAGGGGTGATTTATGGATATTTTTGAAGCTATTTTTACAAGACGTAGTATTCGCAAATTTAGTGGTGAAAACATAGATAATGCTAGTATTAAAAAAATGCTCGAAGCTGCCATGGTGGCCCCTAGTGCAGGTAATTCTAAGCCTTGGCGTTTTATAGTAGTGCGTGACCCACAAAGCTTTGAAGTTATTGCAAAGCATAACCCATATGCCCAAATGGCTATGGGTTCATCGGCATGTATTGTAGTATGTGCTGATTTAAATGCAGAAAAATACGAAGGATATTGGCAACAAGATTGTTCTGCTGCCATACAGAATTTGCTACTGGCAGCTCGTGGCCTCGGTATTGGTACGGTGTGGACAGGAGTCTACCCCGATGCTGAGCGCACAGTAGCTTTTAAAAGTTATTTTGAATTGCCAAGTAACACCGAAATTCTTGGCATCATTGTTTGCGGATACCCTACTCAACCCTTTAGCCCTCGCAATAACTATGATGAAAACAACATATTTATTGAAAAATGGGGCAATAAAGAGCCATTAGATTAGGTTTAAGTCTAGTTTATTGTTTATATGCTAAGAGCTTAAATTAATTATCCATAGCTCTAATTTGTTCTGGGGTATAGCCATATTTAGTTTGCATACAAGTGGTATAATACGAATTACTACTAGCATCAAACGTGTCAATGGTTTCATTATACATGCTTTGGGCTTGTTGCATGCAATCTGCCTTTGCAGAAATCATAGTTTCTTCTTTTTCGCTCATGAGTTTTGTGTTTTTTTTCTGACCACAAGCACCAAGCAACATGGTAAAACTAAGTACAATTATACATATACGTAAAAAAGACATAATATCTCCTAATAGTTAAAAAATTAAACTCCACCTACAACTTTATTACGTCCGGTGGATTTTGCTCTATACAAGCATTGATCTGCAATTTGCATGGGATAACTTGGGTCTGAACTTTCTGACCCTGAATACATTCCAAGACTAACGGTAACAAAAACTTGCTCATTGCCTAGTATAAAGGGTGTCTTTTCAATATGAGTTCGAATGCGCTCTGCTCCGGCCATGGCTTTACCCATGCTGGTTGCAGGCATAATAATGGCAAATTCTTCACCACCCCAACGAAACATACGGTCAGCATTACGGATTTGTGTTTCCACCTCAGAAGCAATATGCACAAGAACTTGATCGCCCACAGCATGTCCATAGGTATCATTAATTCTTTTAAAATGGTCAATATCCAAAATTGCTAAAGAAAAAGGTATATTATTGCGATTAGAACGAGCCATAGTCCAAGCTAGGCTACGGTCAAAATCACGTCTATTACCAAGACCTGTTAAAGCATCTGTCAGCGATGATTGTTCAATGCGATGTGCTGCTCTATGTAAAGCAAGGTTAGTTTTAAATCGTGCAAACTCAAGAAACCATACAAATACAAAACTACCTAAACATACCATTAGCAATCTAATTTGCATAGATTCTGTTAATGGTACCGCCATTAAGTCTCCCAGTGAGGTATAAAAAAGACCTAAAAGAGAGCCATAAAAGACAATAAAAATTGCCGTTCCATAACGTAATCCCATATACAATACAATTGTACTTGGATATATAGCCACCCAAAGCATAGCACTACCATCAGGCGGACCTTCAGCAACTAGTATATAACCGCAAAGTAATGTTACACAACACCCTAATAATAGTAGCGGAATGGCAGGATTACGTTTTTTATTATACAACCAAATAAATGTAAAACCAGCAGGAATTAAAAGTAATGCCAAAGGTTCAATAATATTATAATGTTCCTCATAAAAATCAAGTACAATACTTGCCAAAAGAAGCACTATAACATTGGTACTAAAAACATATGCTGATACTCTGTACAAATTATTTTGATAAATGTCCTTAGCTTCACTTTCAAAACCATGACCAGGAGTTTCTGAATTATTTAAAATACTGTGCACACCTTCACTATAGTCAACAACAGGCATGTCTTGCATACGTTGCGATGACAAATCATGCACTTGCTCACTTGGTGTATTTTGAGCATCATTATTTTTTTGTTCTTCCATGAACCACCTAATATAACTTAACATTTGTCTTGTATAGTAAAGCAAAAACTTTATTTACCAGCATAGATAAAAGTATATTATAGCATCTTCATTACCAAGTCAATATAGCACAAAAAATATATAATTTTTTTAGTATATTACAAGTCAAAAACCTTACTTAAGGGAGCAGGTCATAGCTTTATAGCTGTCTAATTCTTCAATGGGTATATTGGTATTATAACCAGTAATAGTGCCAATGGCCACCAAGGTTTCATCTGCATCATAAATACGCACATCATAAATACCTAGGGTCTTACCGCAACGCACCTTGGTTGAACGACCTCGCAAAGGTCCAACTCGCCCTGGTTCAAGAAAGGAAATACTAGCTTGGGCGCTTACAAAAAAAAGTCCGCTGGCATGTGCAGCTGCTGCAAAGGACATATCTGCAAGAGAAAATATAGCTCCTCCATGTGCATTACCCATACCATTGCGATGTGTTTCTGTTAAAGGCATAGTGGCAACGGCATAGTCTTCACCAACTTCCACAATTTCAATACCAAGACGTGTTGCAAAAGAGTCGCTGTGGTGAAAATAGTCATTAAGAGCTTTCACATCAATTTTTGCCTTTTCATTAACCTTCATACTGTCTCCGTTTAATATAATAATTATGCATTTTACTCTGTATACTCTTTATATGGAATACGAATATCTATACTGCTATCTCCCCACGAATAAGGTAAATTATCTAGAAATTTTTTGCCATTTAAGGAATTTAAAATCATACTTGCAATGGCATATCCCATGGCATCAGCATCTTGAATTACTGTTCCATGCATCAATCCTTTGGCTATGGCCTCTTTCGCTTGTTTTAAACCATCAATGCCAACCACCGGAATAATATTTTCATTATTCCCAACATTAAAATTATAATCCTGCAAGGCTTTTATGGCCCCAAGTGCCATGGAGTCATTATTTGCAATAATCATGTCTACTTTACCTAAATGAGAATTCAGCAAGGTTTTTGTGGCACTATATGCACATTCTTCATCCCAATCGCAAATTAAAGTATTACCAACCTGCTGCATATTTACACCCAGCTTGCGGGCTTGTTGAACACTTAGTTTACTACGCACAAGCGCTTCAGGATTATCAATATTACCTTGTAACATGATAAAATTACAAATATTATCATTATTACGATCAAAACTTTGGCTACTTTTCCATATTTTTGCTATAATTTCGCCTTGCAATACTCCAGATTGCCTTGCCTCTGAGCCCACATAACGTGCCTGCTTATAATCTAAAATTAGTTCAAGATCCGGTTCTTTATTAAAGAAAATCACCGGTATATTTTTTTCTCTAATAACGCTTAACACATCTTGACCTACTTTCACATCCACAAGGTTCATGGCAACAGCATCACCGCCACCATTTATAAATTGTGTTAACTGATCAAGTTGCAGCACCTGGTCTTGCTTAGCATCAAAAACCATCACATCAACCTTACCGGCAAGTGATTTTTGAATTGCTTGTGTTACCAAGTTAATATATGAGTCTGCGAGTCGAAAAACAAATACACCAACCCGCTTTTCATTATTATTTTGAGCATTAACCCCAGTGGGTAAGGCAAAAAATAAATGAAAACATATCACCACAACACCAAACACACGTAAAAACATAAAATCTCCTTATAAGATTTTTATATTTAAACCATAGAATTTAGATCTTCAAACAAATACGGCGAAAAAGTTATATAATCAAATTAATATTTTTTAAGGTAATTTAAGTTATTTTTATTTCAGACTTACCAGCAGTACCCCAAAAAAGTAATACATTATACAATTCATCAATATTAAGTGGTTTTGTAATATGGTCATTCATACCAGCTTGGAGGCTCTTTTCTTTATCACCTGTCATAGCATGAGCTGTCATGGCAATAATGGGTATAGTTTGCGCATAGGGTTTTGCACTTTTTCGAATTTCCCTACTAGCGGTCAAACCATCCATAATAGGCATTTGTATATCCATTAAGATTAAGTCTACATCTTGTTTTTCAAAAATGCTAACTGCTTCTGCTCCATGGTTAGCTAAAACGACTGTAGCTCCCATGCCTCGCAAAACTTCAAGAGCAATTTCTTGATTAATTTCATTATCTTCAACAAGTAATATTTTTAAATCAGGTATAGAATATGTACTAGTTTGTGTATTATCACTTTCTTCTTCAAGATCTTCTTCAAAACCTTCTATAGCTCGTATGGTAAATGAAAAAGTACTACCCTCACCTAAAACACTTGCCACCCATATTTCACCTCCAAGCAGCTGAACCAAACTTTTACTAATGGTTAAGCCAAGGCCTGTACCGCCATATTTACGTGTAGTATAGCCATCAGCTTGGGCGAAGGAATCAAAAATATTTTGTTGATCTTCTAAGGCAATACCAATGCCTGAGTCTTTAACGCTGAACAAAAGAACAATATTCTCATTTTGCCTTTCTTTTATGTCTATATGCATGTGAACACCACCAAGAGGGGTAAACTTAATGGCATTAGAGCACAAGTTAATGCAAATTTGAGTTAAGCGCAAAGGATCACTAAATATTATATCAGGCACATCATCTGCCACACTAAATTCAAGCTTGATATCTTTTTCATCGCACTTTGACTGCAGCATATCACGCATAGATGTTAACATACCTGATATACGAAAAGTGGTATTACTAATATCCATTTTCTGGGCTTCAATTTTAGAAAAGTCCAAAATATCATTAATAACACCAAGCAATGTTTTAGCAGCAACGTCAATACGTTTCAAATAATTTAACTGTTTTTCATCAGGGTCACTGCGCATGGCTAAATGAGTTGTTCCCAAAATGCCATTCATAGGGGTACGAATTTCATGGCTCATACAAGCCAAAAAGTCACTCTTAGCTTTAGTTGCTGCTTCTGAACGCACCACCATATCTTTTAAGCTTGTAACCATATGCCCCAAGCTTGTCGCTAAATGTCCAATTTCATCCTTACGTGGGCTGGCTAAAAGCTTAGAATCCTTGCCCTCAGTCACAGATTTTGCAAAAATACTTAAGTGCGAAATATCACGCGTCACAGGTAAGGTAAAATAACATACACAAAGCATAATCACAAAAACTGCAATAAAATTTGTAGTCAAAGTGGTTTGGCGTAACATATTACTTGGCAAAAGCATATAATTATCACTAGCAATAGTAATGGTATAAATGTCTGTTTGTGGAACTTGTGCAAAGGCAATATTGTAATCACTATCATCATAATTTACGCGTAACACACCCTTACTCTTACCCCGTATTTGCTCAACCCAAGGACCAATTTTTAAATCATTTTCAAAACCAGGTGTAATTTCAATAAATGTATCTCTACTAAATGCAAACACCATAGGAGTTATATCTTTTATTGGAGAAGTGCCTAGGGCAGTGTTAACGATTTTTGAAATATGTAATGAGCTTACCAATGCTCCACCATAACCATTATATACTACTTCAAGAAAAATTGGCACTATAGCACGGCTAACACTAGAGCTATAAACCGTAGGTCCAATACTAAAACCACTTTTCTTCATGGCTGCATTAAATATTTCTCCTGCATCACCCGAAGATAAATCTTTAGCTATAGGGCTTGTACCTACTAGAAATTCACCTGATTCATTAACTAAGTAAAAAGCATTATAATAGCCATAGGCTAATAAAATACGCTCAAATAAAGTAGTAAGGTGCAATCGCTGTTCGATTACTTCTGGAGAATCTTGAGTAGGAGATATTTCTACAGCTTCTATAACATTGGGTAAGGATGCCACCATTACCATATCTCGTCCAGCTTGCCGGATTTGAGTAGCGATTTTTTCGGCAATAACTTCAGCAGAACTTTGCAAGTGACTGTCACGCACAGTGTGCACCACAGATGTAAAATTATAAAACGTAAACACAGTTGAAATTGCAAAAGTAATGGCAACAATAATTAATATTGATAGCGGAAGTTTAATTTTAAGACTCAGAGCGGAATTTATAAAACGTTTCATCATATTTAAATACCTTAAAAAACATAGGTATAATGTTAAATTATCCATTCAAAAATATTATGACCCTTGCTCTTTATAAAGTCAAAACAAAAAAAATGCAAGAAATTTATAAAAAAAATCAAATGTTACAAAGAGTTATATGGTAAAAGGAGTTTTTTTTATTTGCATCTCATTAATTTGTGTGAAAGAAATGAGATGAAATAATCAATAAATTTAGCACACTATATACTATAACAAATAAAAACTTTTTGTTTGTTAATTGCAACAACAAAAACGTATCTTAAAACCATTAAAGTAAGAAAGGTATTGATTGCTCCTACATCTTCTTATCCACCCGCAAAAACAACCACAACTATACAAAAAGTAACATTAAGTCTATCAACAACCAGAAATACCATAAAAAATGGGAGCAACTTTCAAAGTAGCTCCCAATATATAGTTAAATAAAATACAAATTTATTGAGGTTTTTCCGGCAAAACTTCTGCAGGGTTTTTACGTAAAGACATATACAATGGTGTTGCTTGGCTACGTCCACTAAATATTTCTTCAGTTGTAGCAGCTAGTGCATGTGGTAAAACTTCGTCCACATGTTCTACAAAGACAATTTCTAAATCTTGCAAAACTTCATCCGGTACTTCTTTAAGATCTTTTTCATTATCAATGGGGATAAGAACTTTCACCAAACCAGAGCGACGCGCTGCAAGCAGTTTTTCACGCAAACCACCAATTGGCAAAACACGACCACGCAAAGATATTTCTCCAGTCATACCCACATCATTGCGCACAGGAATACCAAGTAAAGCTGAGGTAATGGATGTTGCAAGGGTAATCCCTGCTGAAGGTCCATCCTTAGGTGTTGCGCCAGATGGCACGTGCACATGTATGTCTACCTTACGATGAAAGCGAGAGTTAAGCCCTAAAACATCTGCTCGAGAACGCACATAGGTTAAAGCCGCACGAGCAGATTCTGTCATAACATCACCCAACTGCCCAGTGGTAGACACATGCCCACTACCAGGCATAAGGCTGGTTTCAACCATAAGAATTTCACCACCGCGCTGATTATAAGCAAGACCTGTGCAAACACCCACTTGTGGCTCTTTTTCACGCTCATCAAAGCGATATTTCTTAACCCCAAGATAGGTATTTAAATCTTCTTCTACAATAGTAACGCATAAATCTAAATCATCTTCTTCAACCAACTTAATGGCAACCTTGCGGCATAAGGCAGCAAGTTCGCGCTCAAGATTACGCACTCCAGCTTCACGTGTATAATAGCGAATTACCTGCAAGATAACCTCATCACTTATAATGAGATTATGCTCTTTTAATCCATGCTCCTTAATTTGCTTAGGCAAAAGGAACTGGCGTGCGATACGACTTTTTTCTGTCTCAAGATAGCTATTTAATTCTATTATTTCCATGCGATCTTGTAACGGGACAGGTATGGAGTGCAAAGAGTTAGCAGTGGTAATAAAAAATATCTTGGATAAATCATAATCAAGATCAAGATAATGATCCATAAAAGTATTGTTTTGCTCAGGATCTAAAACTTCTAATAAAGCTGAAGCAGGGTCTCCACGGAAATCTGCACTCATTTTATCAATTTCATCTAGGCAAAACAAGGGATTATTAAATTTAACACGCTTTAGTGATTGCAAAATTTTGCCTGGTAAAGCTCCAACATAGGTGCGCCTATGTCCACGGATTTCTGCTTCATCACGCACACCACCAAGAGAAAGGCGTGTAAAATCACGCCCAGTGGCAGCTGCCACAGACTTAGCCAGAGAGGTTTTACCAACTCCAGGAGGGCCCACAAGACAAAGTATAGGACCCTTTAGCCCGCCAGATAGCTTTTGCACCGCAAGGTATTCAAGAATGCGTTCTTTAGGTTTTTCAAGGCCATAATGCTCATTATCAAGAATTTCACGCGCATGCTGAATATCCATATCAATGGGCTTTAAGGTATTCCATGGTAAATCCATTACCCAATCCACATAATTACGCAACACAGTATATTCAGCAGCTGAAGGTGACATACCGCGCAACTTGCGAAGCTCACGCAAAGCTTTTTCTCTGGCTTCTTCTGGCATATCACGTTCTTTAAACTTTTGTTCCATTTCAGCTATTTCTGCTTGTGGATCATCTTCACGACCCATTTCTTTATTAATAGCTTTAATTTGTTCGTTTAAGTAATAATCACGCTGATTGCGTTCCATCTGTGAACGCACCCTGTGCTTAATGCGCCTTTCAACCGAAGAAATAGCCATTTCAGATTGAAGAAACTCATAAGTCTTTTCAAGGCGCTCAAGGGGGTTAAGTAGTTCTAAAGCCTCTTGTTTTTTGCGATATTCAGTTCTTAAATGCGGAATAATAGAGTCAGCAAGTCTGCCTGCATCTTGCACGCTAGTAATGGCAGCCATGACCTCCTGGGTCATTTTCTTATTAACTTTACTATACTCATCAAGGGCGTCATGAGTTGTTTTAATTAATATTTCTGATTCTTGATTAACAATCTTCTGCTCTGCAAGAGCAACAACATTTACCCTTGGAAACTCCCCATCTCCAAAGGGATGTTCTTCAGAAATTGCTTCCCAAGTTGCCCTATATAAGCCTTCAAACAATACCTTAATGGTTCCGTCCGGTAAGCGTAAAATTTGCAAGATACGGCTTACAACTCCCATTTTATATAGGTCAGCACTGTCTGGTTTTTCTGTATCTGGCTCACGCTGTGCAACTAAAAAAATTTTCTTATCATATTCACTGTGCCCAGCCTCAATGGCTTTAATGGAAGCTGCTCGCCCAACAAATAGAGGCATAATGGCCTTGGGAAACATAACAACTTCACGCACAGACATAAGCGGCAAAGCACCGCATGGTCCAACAGGGGTAACTGTAAGGGTCACCATAATCAAACTCCAAATGGTAAATAATACCAAAAATCAAAATTAAACACTAACTTGCCACTTGTTCATCATTTTCATATAAGAACACTGGCTCTCGACCCTTTTCAATTACAGCCTTGTTAATTAGGCATTCGCGAACATTTGGCATATTTGGCAAGTTATACATGATTTCAAGCATATTTTTTTCCATAACATTGCGTAAACCTCGCGCACCAGTCTTACGTTCAATGGCAAGCTTGGCAACGGTTTTAAGAGCATTGGCAGTAAAGCGCAATGTTACGTTATCTAATTCAAAAAGCTTTTGATATTGACGAACCAAAGCATTTTTAGGCTCGGTTAAAATGCGCACAAGATCATCTTCTTCAAGATCATCAACATGAGTTATAACTGGTATACGTCCGACAAATTCTGGAATAAGCCCAAATTTTACTAAATCAGCCGGATGTAATTCATCTAAAAGTTCAGATAAATTCATCTTACTGGCAGAGCGTCCAGAGCCACCAAAACCCATAGAGCCACCGCTCATGCGCTCACCAACAATCTTTTCAAGCCCCACAAAAGCACCACCCACAATAAAGAGAATATTGCTAGTATCCATGCGAATAAACTCTTGTTGCGGGTGCTTGCGTCCACCCTTAGGTGGAATATTGGCTTCAGTGCCTTCAATAATTTTTAATAAGGCTTGCTGAACACCTTCACCTGACACATCGCGTGTAATGGATGGTCCATCACCTCTGCGCGAAATTTTATCAATTTCGTCAATATATATTATTCCCTTACTGGCAGCATCAATATCATAGTCAGCATTTTGTAAAAGCTGCACTAAAATATTTTCAACATCTTCACCCACATAACCTGCTTCGGTTAATGTGGTTGCATCAGCAATGGCAAAAGGCACACGCAAAACACGGGCCAAGGTTTTGGCAAGTAATGTCTTGCCACTACCAGAAGGTCCAACCAGCAAAATATTACTTTTTTCAAGTTCTACTTCATCACCAATGGCATCGGCGTGAAAAACTCGCTTATAGTGATTATGTACTGCAACACAAAGCACTTTTTTTGCTTCATGCTGACCTATAACATACTCATCCAAACGCTCTTTAAGTTGCACAGGAGAAAGCAGAGGTCCTTCCATTTCTTCAAAAACACTAATGTTTTGCTGGGCAATAATTTCATTGCAAATGTCAACGCAAGATTCACAAATGCGCACATCGCCCTGCACAATCAAATTTTTGACATCATACTCACTCTTTCCGCAAAAAGAGCAACAAATATTTTCATCAACGGGTGGAATGTCTTTTACCATAAAAAATACCCTCAAGCATAAAATAAATAAGCCGCATTCTGAAAGAAAAAACTATAATTAGAACAATTAGCGGCAAAAAACTAAAGCCCCTTAGTCAAATAATGATCAAACCAGCTCATGCTTTATGCGCCGCACCAAACGTGGCTTACCACAAGCAAATTCATCCTATGCTAAATATGCAACAAGCTAAAACCTGATAATCAATAATCATAAAAGATTATTCATCATCATCAGTCTTGCTATTTAATAAGTCACTTCTTGATACAAGTATTCTATCAATTAGACCAAATTTTAACGCTTCCTCAGCTGTAAGGAAGTTGTCGCGCTCTGTTGCTTGCACAATTTTACGCAAATTTTGCCCAGTATGCTCGGCAAGCATTTCATTAAGGCGTTTTTTCAAACGTAATGATTGACGAGCATGTATATCAATATCAGTAACTTGACCACTATATCCAGCAGAGGGTTGGTGAATCATAATCTGACTATTTGGCAATGCAAAACGCATACCTTTTGTACCACCAGAAAGCAAGAATGCACCCATGCTGGCAGCTTGACCCATGCAAACTGTGGTTATGGGGCATGTAATGTAATTCATGGTATCATAAATGGCCAAACCTGCTGTTACCGAGCCTCCTGGCGAATTAATATATAAATTAATTTCTTTTTCTGCATCTTGCGATTCCAAAAAAAGTAACTGAGCGCAAATAAGCGATGCCATATGAACATTAACCTCAGAACTTAAAAGCACAATGCGATCTTTAAGTAAGCGAGAATAAATGTCATATGCACGCTCAGAGCGTCCAGATGTTTCAATAACCATTGGTATATTCATAACAATTTCCTAAAAAACTATATTTATCTATTTTTTTACATCCTCAGTAGGACCATCAACTTCTGTTACCTTAGCCTTGGTATACATGACTTCCATGGCCTTGTCTGCCAAGATACGATCACGTAATGTGAAGATGGCACCAGAATTAACATATTCATCTTTAAGTTGTTTAAAATCTTGACCACTACGTTGAGCCATATGGTAGATAGCCATATCTACTTCTTGATCTTGCGCTTCAAGACCTTCTTTTTTCGCAATAGCCATGAGTAGAACTTGTGCGCGAGAAATACTTTCTGCCTCAGGACGTGCTTCGCTCATAAGTTCATTTAAGTTTTTACCAAGTGACTCTAAGCTACGACCTTGACTTTCTACACGAGCTTTACGTTCAGCTACTAAGCTACGAGTGTGATTTTCTACTAAGCTCTCCGGCAATTCAAATTCAACCATTTTAAGCACAATGTCTACCAATTGCTTTTGGGCAGCACCCTTATGCAAACTTGTGCGACTGCGTGTATATGAATCTACAAAGGCTTCACGTAATTTTTCTACACTTTCTTGCCCCATGCCCTTAGCAAGTTCGTCATTAATTTCTGGCAATTTGCGCTCTTTAATAGCATGTACAGAAACCTTCATGGTAATGGTTTTACCTGCAAGATCTGGTGCTAAAAAATCTTCTGGAAATTTAACTTCGCCTTCTTTTGTCTCACCAAGATTAGTGCTTTTTACTAATGTTTCAAAGTCTTCTAAAGCTTGTCCTTCGCCAAGGTGCATTTGAAAGTTTTGTGCGCTTATGCCCTCAATGGCTTGACCATCTTCAAAGGCTTGAAAGTCAATCTCTACGGTTTGACCATCCAAGGCTGGACCATTACCTTCAACTACCACAAGCTCAGCTCTTTCTTTGCGAATGCGCTCAATAAATTCATCAACTTCTTCAGGCTTTACTTCGGCTTTTTCTTGTACTATTTCAATGCCTTCATAATTTGGCAAGTCAAAACTAGGTAGAACTTCAAAGCTTATGCTATATTCATAAGTTTCATCACGCACAAGATCCTTGCCATCAAAATCAATGCCCGAAAGTGGTGCCACTTCCAAATCTTGCATGATTTGGTTAATGTGAACATTCACAAGGTCTTGCTTAGCCTCTTGATATATTTTTTCCTGAAAACGCTTCTCAATTACAGAGGCTGGAACCTTGCCCTTTCTAAATCCATCAATTTGCACTGATGTGCGGTATAGGGCCACAGCCGCCATAACAGCAGCATCAACTTCTTTTGGGTCTACGGTTACATTAACTTTTTTCTTCACCGTTGAGATGTCTTCAACTTTATATTCCACAAGAGGCTCCTTTTTGCAGTATTAAATTCCCTGCTTTGGGTTTATTATTGGTAACGCGCTTATATATACACTATATAGACCATTGTCTAGATGTTAAAAGCCAATAACCTCAATTAGAAAATACTCACAAAACCACCAAAACCCCATAATTAAGTGATTATCTTATGTATTTTTTCACGTTAACATTATGTTTTTATGAATCATAATTAGCATAGTATTAAAATTTTGTACGGCACAAAGTTCTAAAAGCGGCTTTGTCATCAAAACGAATTAGGCTAACTTTATACTTGATTTTATCTAGTATTAGCTCCTATAGTTTATGTTATGTCAGCGCAAGAAAATTTTTTAAAGCAATATGAAACTTGGTATGCTAGCAATCAAGGTTCATTTGTGCTTTCAAATTCCATTCACCTTACCAAAAAAATGCTTTCGCATTGGCCAAGACGTGGGCATAGCTTATTAGCCATAGGCTTTGGACATTGGAAAAGCCTTGAAATTTTATGGGAAAGCGGTTTCGACGTTAGTGCCATAGCGGCATCTTCAGTCCAAGTACAAGCAGCAAGGCAAGCATTGCAACACAAGGTAGAAATATACTCCCAAAGCTTTGAACAACTACCATTTGACGATAAAAGCTTTGACTATGTCATCCTTATGCCCCCACCAAGGCAAGAGCCATACCCTGCACTGCATGCCATGCTAAAAGAAAGTATACGACTTGCTAAACATGGCATTTTAGTACAATTTTGGAATACCATTTCAATACTTGGATTGTGGAGTAAATGGCAAAAATTACCATATTTTTTACGCCATAGGTGGTTAGTGTCTTGGCGTGATGCTCACAACACCTTGCGCACACTTGCACCAAAAGGTGTAATTTCAACAGGTTCAATTTTATGTGGACCACCAAACACATGGCAAGAAAATGTCTGGCTAGAAAAAGCTAATACTCATATTATACCCTTACCCATTGGTAGCCTTGTGCAATTACGTTTAAGTTTTTTACCTCAAAAGCCTCTTACCGGTATCCCCATTGCACTTGACCCAAGGCAAATAAAAAGTGTACAGCCTTTAGTAGCTATGGAGCGTCAAAATAATAATTAAACATTGTTGCAATATAACAATTTATAAGTAGGATAATTATGTCTGCTGTAGAAAAGGTTAAGCAATTTGTAAAAACCGCACGCTGGTACATAGTTGGAACCATAGTAACTCTTGGCTTGCTTGGTGGCGGTTTGTTTGGTTGGAGTCATTATAAACACATAAATAGCCCCGAATACTACCTTGAGCAATTAAATGCTGCACTGCTAGCTAATGATCTAGCTACACTGGCTGTATTGGTTGATTTTAGAACCATCACCGAACATATGGCACAGCAAATCCAACAAGCTCCCATACCCAAAAGACCAGTGAATGCTAAGGAAGCAAATGTTTACCCACTGTATGAAGAAATCCAGCGTGAATTTATGCAAGCTTTGCAAAATAAAGATCAAACAACTACCACAGAGGAAACAACTGATCCTCTTTCGCCACTTGATCCACTCCCAAAGGATTTTGCTGCCCAAATTTCTGGCAAATTGCAATTGCAAGCAGCTCTTGAAGATGAAGCTATACTTAGCACCACAGTGCATTATCCAAGGCTGAAAAAAGATTATAAGCTGTTTTTTTTAATTGAAAAAAAACCAGATTGGATTATGACACGCTTGAATAATATTGATGAAATACTCAAGCAATATGTGGCTGAAGAAAATAAATTAGAAATTTTGCGTGAAGAACACTTTCAACAAAATAATGTAGAATTTCAAAAGCGCATGGATGCGCAATTTCACGTAAGCTCTTGCACTGCTTTTTTACACCATGTAACAGGTAATCCAAACGCCACTCTTTATGTACGCATTAAAGGGTACAACAAAGGACCAAGTATTATTAGGAATATGACCTTTGCCACTACCATTAACAGTAGTGGCGAGCAAGGTAAAGTGCTGTTAACAAAAGACCTTAACATGGCCACACGCATTTTACCAGGAGTTGACCTTGAAGACTCATACAACCTTGAACTTGACCCAAATAATCCAATTGATGCAGCCATCTTAGCAGCAAAAGACTTATTTTGCTCTGCAAAACCACGCGTTATGACCTTGGGTAATGGTGTACTTTTATATACGAAAAGAAACAGATTAGACCCCATTTTATCACAATAATCTGTATTAATATTTGCATATTACACCATAACTTAAACACAAACACCAGAGTGTACCCTATTTATCTCATCAATCTAATTTTAAATTTATTTATAAAAAATTCTATGTCGACAATGGAATAACCTGCAACTTAATATACCAGCGTTCTAGGGCAAACGCATCTTATTTTGTTGCTTTATGCGGCTGCTACGCAGCCCTGCACATACTTTTGGACATTGTTGCGGTATTTTCCTTTTTTCCGCTGTCAGCGTCAGAAAATTTTTTGCTTATACGCACGACCTCGAGGTCGCTTACGCAGCAAAAAATAGTCTTCCTTGACAGCGAAAAAAATCAAAAATACACACAACACTGCCCAAAAAACAGCAATCGTTTTTTGCCTGTGAATACTGGATGATGCAATAATTTTATTTTGCAAAAAACGAGTTAAAGGAATGCTGCCCCTCCCCATTTCGTTCTCCCCTCACCACGCGTTCTCTTATAATTGAGACCACGCTTTGGCATAAATACCGCAGGTGCTAATGGGGAAAATGTCGCCGACCAAAGTTGGATAAATTTAGATGCGTTTGCCCTGACCAGCGTTCTATTTAAGCTTGAAAGAATACAAGTTTCGGTTTAAATTGCTAATACAAAATAATTATCATCTATTATATAAATCTACTTAAAAACGCTTTCAAACACTTAAAAAATGTGCCACGGGAGTGCATTATGAAAAATAGTTATATGGTTAATAGCATATTGTGCTTCATGCTTGTTTTCACCTTACTACTTCAAGTAGCAGAAGCAAAAAATACTGCGCCTATGCTTACCGAGCAAGAACAACCTGTTTCAGCATATCTTGAAAAAACTAGAAATTACACGCCAGAACTCATCATTTTTATGAATAAATTTCCCAAAGGCGCCGATTTACATAATCACCTTGTTGGAGCATATTTTGCTGAAGAAATGTTAATATATGGTGCAAAAAAAGGTTATATGTATGATATGTCCTCGCAACAAGTATTAGCACCAAATACTGAAAAAAATGAAAACATTATTAGTGTGCAGGAGTTATTAAATCGTCCTGAAGATTTAAAAACATATCTTGATAATGTAAGCATGCGTGGTTTTTATAAAAATACTATACATGGTTCGGATCATTTTTTTGCCACCTTTGATTATATTCCATATGTCTTAGATAATCCTGAAAATTTAGCTAGAGTTATTGCCAGAAACTATAGCCAACATGTATACTATGTTGAATTTATGCAAGATGTGGTTCCACAAGCACTTTATGCACAAGTTCGCAAACTTTTGCCCCAAGAGCAATTTGATGCAAAGAAACTAAAAGATGCGTTAAATAAAATAACTCCTTATTTAAATAGTAAGGAATTTGCCACAGCAGTTAATGATGCCATAAACACAAAATTCAAAGCTACTGATGAAGTTTTACGTAAAAAATATAAGCTTACTATACTTGGTGAACACCCTGATATAGTAGTAAAATTTATTCCGCACCTCTATCGTCATCAAAGTAATTATGAGTTATTTGTTAGAGCTGCTACCAGTTTAACATCTACAAAAATCAATAAAGATATTGTGGCAGTAAACTTAGTTCAATGCGAAGCACATCCGCTTGCCATGCAAAACTTCGACACTCAGATGGAAATATTAGATTTTTTATATAATAATTTAGAAAAACCTAATATTTTATTGCATGCAGGGGAATTAAACTTGCGCGATTCATCACTAGAAGCCATGCGTGAGCGCATTAGCACCTCCATAACTAAGGGGCATGCCTTGCGCATTGGGCATGGTGTGTCCATTGCATGGGAAAGTGATCCTCATAAAACCTTAGCAATGATGAAACAAAAAGGCATTCCCATTGAAATTTGTCTTTCAAGTAATGATGTTATTTTAGGTATTGTTGGTAATGATCACCCCATCAAACTATATTTAGAGGCAGGGGTTGCAGTTACCTTAAATACAGATGATGAAGGTGTTGCGCGCTCAAATCTAAGCCAAGAATATGTGCGCGCCGCCCAAGAGCATAATTTATCCTATACAACCTTTAAGACAATAGCCAGAAATGCTTTAGAATATTCACTCTTAGCAGGCGAAAGTATTTTTGAACCAAGAAATGCAAAATTTGAACAAGAATATAGGGTTAAACCCAAGTATCAAGCTTATATTAATGGAAATCTTGCCACTGAAAAGCTAAATATTAAAAAGCTTGGAGAGAAAGCATACTTTCAAATTAGGCATGAGCGTGATTTAACCTTGTTTGAAAAAAACTCTATGTTTCAACCATGAAGATAAAGTTTTTTAATTAAGTAATTTGTCAAACAAATTAAAGCATTAGCCCTTATTGCTCTTATGAGATTTTTTTTGCTGCGGGTGGCTGTTTCTTTCCCAAAAAATACCTTGCGCATAGCCTTGTATTTCTTGGTTTCTTTCTGCCATTTCTAGTCTTTTTTCAGCCCATATGCAGTATTGTTCATTATGTTCAATGCCTATATAATGTCTATTTAACTTTTTTGCTACCACTGAGGTAGAGCCTGAGCCGAGAAAAGGATCTAAAACTAAATCCCCTTCATTGGAGCTAGCAAGCATTAGCTTAGCCAATAATTTTTCTGGCTTTTGCGTTGGATGGGCAGTATTTTCCGGCATAGACCAATAAGGTATGGAAATATCATCCCAAAAATTAGATGGGTAGGTATTTCTAAAATTACCCTGCTTAGTTTGTTCCCAATCCTTGGGTTTGCCGGATATTTTGTATGGAGCGAGAACTCTACGCCTAATTTTTACTGCTTCAACATTAAATGTATACTTATTGCTATTTGTGGCAAACCAAATATCTTCAAGACCGTTTTTCCAGTTTTGCAAAGCACCACGACCTTTTTCTCTTTGCCAAGTAATACGATTTTGCACATGAAAATATTTCTTTAAAATATTTCCAATAATTATACTGCTTTGCCAATCACAGCAAACATAAATAGATGCATTTTGTTTAAGCAATGGCTTTACAAGCTTGAGCCATTCTTCAGTATATTGGCTATATTCCGCATCATCACAACGTTTAAAATTTTGCCCATGAAAATTTTTGTGCAAATTATATGGCGGATCAACAATCAGCAGATCCACAATATTTTTAGGTATATTTGGCAAGACACTTAATGTGTCACCCATGATAGTTTTATTTTGAATAATGCTAAGTGGCAAACTTTCTTGCAAGGCAATACAACGTGATAGGTATTGCCTGCCCTCTTCTATACCTATATCAATGGTTTTATTGCGTGGTGCCTTCATAATTATTGATTAAAAATACTAATTATTTGTCATTAACTGCTTCTTCATCAAGCCAACCTTGCAATGCAGAAATAATTTTTTTTGCTTGGTCAGCACTGGAAATAGTAAACTTTGACTGATATTTATACTCTCCAGCTACTTTTTTATAGCGTCTAATGGTATATTTATCTGGTCCATAGGTATCTGTATCACTTTTCCACTCTTGAAAGCGAAATAATATTGTGGTCCAAGCCCCTTTACTTAAAATTGCTTTGTCAATTTCTTTAACAATGCATTGACCATCCTCTTCATAATGAATGGTTAATTCATCAATAGTAGCGCTCATAATCCCTCCTAAAATAAAGGCCTCACAATAATGTAAGGCCCATTCGTATTTGTACTTAATTTTATTTATGTAGAGTGTTCCACAATAGTGCCAACCACTGTCTCTGGTAGTTTTGGTCTTTCTACTTTAAATTCTGCAGGGTCTGGACCATAATTAGAAGCATTTTCTCTTGCACTGGCAAGCATTGCCATATTTTCTTCAGACATAGTGAGCTTAGCTCCACTGACATATTTTCTCCCCACATCACCTAAGGTAATTTCTGAACCACGCTGAGGTTTTGGGATATTGTTGCCTTCCATAACCATCCTCCTAATGTCTAAATCAAGCAAAATTTGACATAAGCTTGTTTTTGTTTATGGCGTGAGCATATTATGCTTCAAGCCCTAAGTGTTAAAACTCCGCTTCATGCCCTTCCACTTGCAAAGTCATCTCACGATAAAGGCGCAAAGTTTCAAGAGCATCTTCTTCTCTTAACTTATGTAGGGCAAAACCTGCATGAACAATAATATAGTCGCCAACTTGCACTGCTTCAGGCAAAAGCATTACCGAAGTTGTAAGGTAGGTTTCACTTTCACCAACTCTGGCGCGCACCATATTATCCTCAAGACATTCAACAATTTTAGCCGGAATGGCAAGACACATAATTTGCTCCTACAGTGCTGCTACCAAGCTTGAAATTTCTTGGCGCGCAACGTTTAAATAATCGTCAAATTTTGCTTGAACTTTAGGGGAGAGCCCCACGTTCCAAGTGGTATAATCTTCTGGTTCCATGCCTAAGATTTGTATATGAGGGCGTTTACCATGTAGGAGTTCAGCCATATTTAATGAGTCAATAAGATCAATATCATGAATAGATAAGCGTTGTTTTTCATTATCAACAAGGTCGGACTCTGACAATCTATAAATGGTTCCGGGTTCTCCATTAGCATGTACAATATCTAAAACTAAAACAGTATCATATCCTTCAAAAAGATAAAAAATGTCTTGGGTAAATGTCCCTGCCTCTAAAACAGTGACATTTTCAGGAAAACTTTCTTCCATAAGCTTTTGTGCTGCAAAAACACCAATACCGTCATCTGTCAGCAACATATTACCAATACCCATAACAAGTAGTTTTTTCATAGCAAGCTACCTTAACAAAATTTATTAATCACAGTTAGCGCAAATCAACGCAGTTTTATTGTATGGCGTAAATATAACAACATAAATGAAATATGGCAATGATACTTTTAAATATGTTTTTTTAATAAAAAAGCTTGCCTTTTATTAAAATGCTGTATATGAACATGGGCTACCGCACGCATAATGCGTGTTACAAAGTAATTTTTAGTCAATATATATACGGAGGAATTATGAGTAGAGAATGCGATCTTTGCGGGAAAAAGCCCCAGGTAGGTAACTTAGTTAGCCACTCAAACGTAAAAACCAAGCGTCGTTTCAACCCAAATTTGCAAAAAACGCGTCACCAATTCCCCAATGGTATGGTACGCACTTTGCGTGTGTGCACACGTTGCTTGCGCTCTGGTCTTATAGTTAAGCCAGTAGCTCGCGCTTCAGCTTAAATTTATTTTTTTAGCTATAAAAAAGCCTGCTTGATATTTCTAGCAGGCTTTTTTGCGTGTTTTAATGGAATATAGCAACCACAGCAATCCAATTTCACTAATTTATGCAACTATGTTTGAAGTTCGGTAAAGTTTTTTTCGCGGCTCGGCACTCCCGCGTTGCTCGCGATTAACGTAAGGTTCGCTGGCTCACCTAACGTTAGCGGCTTCGCTGCCCGTTGGGTCGGCCTTTGGGCAGGTCGTTGGGTCGGTCCTTGCTTCACCGCCGGCTAATTGCTTAAAAAGAACCCCAACCTCCAATATGTTCTTAACAAAATAAGCGTGGCTGGCAAAAAGTTTAAAATTAGATTGCCGTAAACAGCCTGATAATAAACATTTCACTTGGCATTGTGAAAATCTGCGTATATTGTGGCATTGAGTATATATTTTGCATTTTTATACAACAACTTTAAGCCATAAAATAGTGAGCAAATTATGTTGGCAGATCTTTTCTTTTCCCAAAGTGCAGCACAGGCTATTTTAGTACTATCTCTATGTATCATTACCGGTATATTGCTTGGCCATGTAAAAGTAGGCACCATCAGCCTTGGAGTGGGTGGCGTTCTTTTTAGCAGTATAGCTGTTGGACATTTTGGTTTGATTATAGATAGTCATGTCTTGCACTTTGCCAGAGAATTTGGACTGATACTTTTTGTATATTCCATAGGCATGCAAGTAGGACCAGGCTTTGTGGAATCGCTGAAACGTAATGGTCTACGGCTAAATCTTTTAGCAGCTTTTATAGTATGCTCTGGAACCATTTTGGCCGGCGCGTGCTTTGTGGTTTTTGATATACCATTACCTGTTATTGTGGGTCTTTATAGTGGGGCTGTTACAAACACCCCTTCTCTTGCCGCTTCCACACAAATACTTAGTGATATTTTACCTTCTGCCGAAATGACAGCACAATATGTAAGCCAAGCAGGTCTTGGCTATGCTGCTGCATATCCATTTGGCATTTTGGGTATTATTTTGATTATGATTTTGATGCGCTTTATTTTTCGTATTGATATTGAAAAAGAAAACGCAGCCATGGAAGAACTAAACAATGCTTCGAAGCAAAAATTAAATTACCTTACAGTAGAAGTGACCAATGAAGCTCTTGTGGGCAAAAGACTTGATTCGATTAAGGCTTTAGAAAAATTAGACGTGGTTTTTTCACGAGTTGAACAAATGCGTGGGATTATGCATACCCCAAAACCAGGAACAGTGCTCACGCATGGGACACTTTTGCACGCTGTGGGCGATACTACCGAATTAGAAAAGCTTGTGGAAATTATGGGTAAAAAATCAGAAATTAATTTGCACAATATTGAAGGTTGCCTAAAAATTGCCGATATTACTGTTACCAGAAGTTCTCTTGCCGGAAAAACCATAAAAAAATTGGAGCTTGGTGCGGAAGTAGGCATTGTTCCTACACGTGTTATCCGCTCTGGTTTTGAGTTCACAGCTACCCCTTCCACCGTAGTTCACTATGGTGATACTTTGCGTATAGTTTCTGACCCCGAAGGTATTTTTGCTGCCCGCAGATTTTTGGGCGATTCCTTACGAACTTTAGACCATCCACAAGTTATTCCCATATTTGCCGCCATTTTTATTGGCATACTCCTTGGTAGCATTCCCATATTTATACCAGGACTGCCTGCAGGGTTAAAATTGGGATTAGCCGGCGGACCACTTATTGTGGCTATTATCTTTAGCCGTTTACATAAAATAGGTGGTATGGTGTGCTATATTTCACCCAGCGCAAGCCTTATGATACGCGAAATGGGGATTTCGCTCTTTTTAGCCACAGTAGGACTTAATGCAGGTCCAGGCTTTGTGCCCATGATAGTTAATGGTTCAGGATTATATTGGATGGGCATAGGAGCAATCATCACCTTCATACCCCTTATGGTTACCGCACTATTTGCATGGATTATACTCAAATGCAACTATCCAACCGTGTGTGGACTTTTAGCCGGTAGTATGACCGACCCACCGGCCTTGGCATTTTCTAACCAAATTCTTGGAACAGATTCTTCGGCCTCAGTATACGCCACAGTATATCCCTTAACCATGATTTTGCGTATATTATCCGCACAACTATTGGTGCTGTTCTTGTTTTACTACTCAGCTTAGTGCATTTTGAGGGGAATGTGATATATAATGCGTGGCGGAAGTATTGTTGATGCAACCATAATATCTAATCAAAGTTCAACCCAAAATGCAAAAAAAGCACCTAAAACTGTTGACTTACATCAATGCTCCAAAATCTTTTAAAATGATGCAGGAGTCTTTATTAACAAAGAGTTAATATAGTTAGCTATATCACTGGCTGTAAAGTTTGAAATGTCCTTATTAATATCGAGCAAGCTAGTTTGACCATATAATTTTGTTTGCAACAAAATATAAGCATAAATATGGTAACCTAACTTATGACGATTTTTTATATTATTACCATTTTCTAAATTACATAAATAGCGTTTAAGACGCTCTTTATGAGTATTTAATTGTATATCCAAGGGAATGTGTGGCTTGAAATCATCAGCCATAAAACGCTTCAAGGCAGCACTTTGCACCTTTAGATATTCTTGCTGAGTATGAGCTTGATTTTGCGTTTCTAAATTATTGTCATAGCGCAAATATAGTCCAAGCTCTTCAGGGATATGCCGCAAGGGATAATGCTCTGATGCACGCAGCCACATATCATAATCACCTGTTATAGTATAAGTATCATCAAAAAGACCAAGAGTTTCATGCATGGATCGTCTCCACATGGGTTGTGGACCAACCTCACACCGCCTAAGTAAGTTTATATGATCATAAGCTAACCAACGAAAATAATCCGCAATGGGCGCAGAATAAAAACAAGCATTTTCTTCATGCGTAATGCGGCAATTAGCATAAACTACAGCTACATCTGGGTGTTTATCAAGTTCTTGACTTAATCGCTCAAAGGCATTTTTGGCATGCCTGTCATCAGCATTGGCATTGGTAATATATTCACCACTAGCAATGCTTAAAGCCCTATTCCAAGAAGTATAAAGCCCTTCGCGTTCATCAGTGCGTATATACTTGATATTTTGATATTTTTTTATAAATTCATGGACAATAGCTTGCTCATTTTCTGGAGAATGGGCATCTATAATAATGACTTCTGTTTGATCAAAAATAGTTTGCGCTGCCAAATCTTCAAGACAAGCACGCAAAAAACGCTCTGCCTTATACACCGAGACTATAGCAGTAATTTTATAACTAGGCTTATTTTTGTTAACAGAAAATTTCATATCTACCTTTTTAAGTATAATATATCATTATATCATATTAGTCAAAATCATAGCATATAATACGCACTTGTACACTGGCTTTATATATAAAAAATTCATATAATTTATATTGTGAAATATTTAACTTTCTTCATCTAAAAAATTAAAATCGATAACAAAAAAAGCTTTCTAAGGCTTATAGGCTTGACGAAATTTGTCACATAGACTACAGTTTTACTGCTCTGCATTGGGATTATTTTTTAAATAATTGGCCTTTGGATGGGGTCAAACGTCCTTGCAGAGTATGCCTTGAAGCTATAGGGCTTTGGGCATCTGAGGATATTGTCTGCATCCAAACTAAGGATAATCACATGAGGAATGGTAAAACACTACTACGATGTATGAGGATTATGGTAGTGCTTGCTATGGCTTTTGTTGCAATGCTGTCTATGGTGCTTATAGTCCATGCAGCTCCGGCACTTGAGCCAACTGATAGCGGTGCACCATCGGCCATGGTAATGTTTCCAGTGACCGAAAAACCCAATCCTTCTGGGGCAGGAATGCGTCCTGCTGTTTTTAATCACTTTTTGCACGAACAGCAAATACCAGATTGTGAATCGTGTCACCACACAGGGGATACTGTAACTTGTTCTAGCTGTCATACTGTTGAAGGTAAAGCTGATGGTAATTTTATTACCCTTGATCGCGCCATGCATGCAGAAAACATAGCTAAAAGACCAGAAGGCACCACGACACCAAATAGTTGCGTAAGTTGCCACATAGAAAACTTAAAGCAACCACAATGTGCCGGTTGTCACAGTATAATACCTGTGCCACCACGTTCTGAAAAATATTGTGCCACGTGCCATGATGCAGATTATAAAATGACTGCCGAGCAACTAGCTCAAGGCATTAAGGGTGAACTTGACCCAGCAGAAAATGAAGAGATCGCCGCCGAAACAGTATGGTATCGCAAGTCGAAAGTTGCAAGCAGCACTCCAATACCTGCAGACGACATTCCTGTTCGAGTAAAAATCGACGGTATTTCAGACGAATATGAAGGTAATGTATTTAATCATAAGCGTCACTATACTTCGCTATTAAAGCGCATCGGTGATAACAAGCTTGCTTCTGCTTTCCATACAGATAGCACAACGCTTTGCGCAGCTTGTCACCATATGAGCCCTCCATCAAAAACACCGCCCAAGTGTATAAATTGCCACTCACCAACTATTGATGTTCAAAACCCTGAGCGTCCATCGTTAAAGGCTGCTTATCACTTACAATGCATGGGTTGTCACGATGCCATGAAGGTTTCAAGACCGCTTAATACATCTTGTACAACTTGTCATAAGGAGCGCGCTAAATAGCGCGGGGAGGTACACAATGAACCGTAGAAAATTCCTTACTTTTTTGGGAAGTGCGGGTGTAGCCTCTGCCCTTGGCACGGCCAAAGTCGCCGATGCCGCTGGTGCGGTTACATACCCATATTTTAAAGATAGTTTTGGGGTATTGCATGATACTACACGTTGCATTGGCTGTAGACAATGTGAAAAGGCATGCCAAGAGGTAAACAACCTCCCCATGCCAACAAAACCCTTTGACGATCTTAGTGTAACACATACTAAAAGACGTACTTCTGCCTATGCTTGGACAGTTGTTAACCGCTATCAAGCAAACGACCAAGAAGTTTTTCGTAAATTACAATGCCTGCATTGCAATGACCCTGCTTGTGCTTCAGCTTGCTTTGCAAAGTGCTTCACCAAGGAACCTAATGGCGCTGTGCGCTACAATGGTGACCAATGTGTTGGTTGTCGTTATTGCATGATTGCTTGCCCATTCTATATCCCAGGCTATCAATATGATGAGGCGTTTAACCCATTAGTACAAAAATGTACCTTCTGTGAGCCACGCCTTAAAGAAGGTAAACTACCAGGTTGTGTTGAAAAATGCCCCATGGATGCTTTAACCTTTGGTAAACGCAGTGATTTAATTAAAATTGCCCGCAATCGCATGGAGCAAAAGCCAGGAAAATATGTAGACTATATATATGGTGAAACTGATGCCGGTGGCACTGCTTGGATGACACTATCTGGCGTTAACCCAGAAAGCCTTGGGCAAAATACCCAACTTGGCAATAGACCTATGGGTGAGCTAACCGCAGGTGCTCTTGGTGCTGTCCCCATGATTATTGGTTTTTGGCCGGTTCTCTTTGCCGGAGCTTACGGTATAACAAAGCTTAAAGAAGCTAAGGCCAAATCTCAAATAAAAGCAGCTTTACAAAAAATTGAGGCTGAACAAGGCAAAGAAGTAGCTCAAAAAGTAGAACAAGCCTTGCATGACGCTGAGCATGGTCATGACCAAAAACACGGGGAGGATGCATAATGAGTCACCATATTGTAATCCCCACCAAGGACAATTTGTTAAATGTGGGTGAATTTTCACTACGTCGCCCCGGCAACATACTTACAGCCATTATCCTTGTAGTGGGACTAATTGTTACTGTGATCCGCTTTACCCAAGGTATTGGTTCTGTTACTAACCTTGACGATAACTACCCTTGGGGTATCTGGATTGGCTTTGACCTGCTTTGTGGTGTTGCCTTGGCTGCTGGTGGCTATTTTACCACTGTAGCATGCTACATCATGGGGTTAAAACACATTCATTCAGCTGTACGTCCAGCTGTAACAACTGCCTTTTTAGGCTATAGTTTTGTTGTTGTGGCCTTATTATATGACCTTGGTCATCCTTTACGTTTACCATTTATGTTCTTCTACCCCGGCACTACCTCAGTTCTTTTTGAAGTAGGTCTTTGTGTTGCAACATATGTTACTGTTCTTATGATTGAATTTTCCGTAGCACCCATGGAATGGCTCTCAGGAAAATTCCCTTGGATATTAAAATATCGTAAGCTAGTTTTACGAGCCACCATTGTGCTTACCATCTTTGGAGTGTGTTTATCCACATTGCACCAATCTTCATTGGCAGCTTTGTTCCTTATTGCTCCCGGTAAGATGCATCCATTATGGTACTCACCATTTATGCCCATGTTCTTCTTTGTATCTTCCATGATAGCTGGTGCTTCTATGGTTATTTTTGAAGGCATGTTAGCTCATAAAGGTGTACACCACTATATGGACTCCTTACATTTGCGTGAATCTCGTGATGTAACCCTAGGCTTTGCTCGTGCAGCATCCTTGATTTTATTTGGTTACTTTATCTTGAAATTTATCGATATGGCAGTGCAAGATAACTTCAAGTATCTACTAACCGGATTTGGTTTCTGGTGGATGGTTGAAATGCTATTCTTTGTGCTTATGCCAGCCCTACTCTATGCCAAGGGAGCGCGAGATGGTAATGTACGCCTTTGTCAAATGGCTGCAACTAATGCTGTGCTTGGTATTATAGTTAACCGCTTTAATGTAAGCCTTATTGCCTTTAACTATCATCTACCATCCTCGGAAAAATACTTCCCGCATATTGGTGAAATTTGTATTTCCATATTTGTAGTAACCCTCATCGTTACTGCCTATCGTTTTATTGTTTACCATATGCCGGTATTGTATGAACATCCAAACTTTAGAGGTGACCACTAGGAGGTAACTATGGCTGCTGGAAGTTTTAGCACTTTTTATGAGTACTTTCTCTATACAAAAACTTGGGCGTATGGGTTAATGTTTGTAACCCTACCAGCCTTTACAGCATACTGGTGCTTTGTATTATTCCCTTGTAAAAAAGGTGAGTGCGACAAAGACAATCACGACCATTAAATCGTTAAAACATTAAAACTAAGGGGGAATATGAAAATATTCCCCCTTTTAGATTGCTTACAGAGTCTTGGGGGGGGGGGGGGGGGGGGGGGGGGGGGGGGGGGGGGGGGGGGGGGGGGCGGG
>CAYJKC010000006.1:0-30156 GCA_964370675.1 uncultured Desulfovibrionaceae bacterium | reverse complement strand
AGAAAAAGTTCTCTCCCCAGACCCCTCTCTCAAAAAACTTTAACGGCGACAGTATGTTGTCGTTAAAAGATAATATGCGGCGCATTTAAATCTTCTAAATTTTAACGCCATATTTTGAGTTCAAAGCTTCAAGTTTGAAAAAGTGGTTTTTGAGTTATGGTTGGAAAATTTATTTTTTAAACACTGGGTTTGTTATCAGCCTGAGGAGGAATATAAAAATTTTCCCCTTTTAATTATAACAAAACACATAAAAAATATTTGCAAACTACTGCTAAGCAATTAAAACTTATAAAACATATAATCTGTTGTCATTGCTGTTTAACAAGTTAAATAGTCATAGAAAAATTTCTTTATTCGACACTTGAAAAACCGATGTAATTGTGCCGAAAAATAGCCAGAAAAGTCGCATTTCATGCTTTGTTTTTGCAATTTCTCTATAGACTTTTAACGCTTTAGTGTTACAATTAGAATAATTTGTATAGTTTTTCAGATGCCGACTATCTAAAAAATAGGTGGAATCGTGTTTTTCAGCATCTAGCAAAGTGTAAAATACAAAACTTCGTAAATTTAAAACCTCAAATATCACCGAACGATATTTGAGGTTTTAAGTTTTCCCTAGAGGGATTGTGTCAACGTTTTAATACGTCTTTGCTATCTTGCAGTAAGAAACTCAAAACAACAAGATTTTTACTTTTTTACACGCTTCTCATATAATTGTACCATTTTATCCATCCAAGGTGTGTTTTGATTATTTTTAATCACATCTTGGTCATATATTGTCTTAAAGTCGTTTTTCATGGAAATAACATGCCAAGAATTTTCCTCGCATTTTTTGGTTAAATCTTGGGTTTTTTTAGCAAAAGCATATTCGCGTTTATCATCATCAGGTACAACACAAAAAGCCTTTGCAGGGTATTTATTTTGATATGTTGTATAGGTAAACATACTGAAATCTCCTGAACTATTACCAAATGCAAGCACAGGTTTTTGACCTATTTCTTGGGATATTTGTATGGCTTTTCCCATGACATTATCTATAATCATGACCTTAGAATCACGAACAAGCTTTTCATTGCTAGCAAGCTGATAAACTTGATATTTATGATCACCTTGAGTGGAACCTTTGGTGAACCAGTCACTACCAATTATTTGTCGTTTAGGTAATTGAAGCAAATCGGCGGTCATCATTCGTGTAGCATCTCTATCGGTACCACTTACAACATAGACCGTAAAATCATGTGCCTTTAGATAAGAAACAATTTCGACCATGGGTCTAAAATATGCATCAGCAAGTTTAAGATTTTCAAAACCATCTGCATTATTATTTTGCAGAAAATTTAAAACATATTGTCTAAATTCATCTGTGCTCATGCCAGCAAAAATTTCACCAAACATACGAGTTTTATTCATAGCTACTTTTGGGGGAATATTTTTTTCACGCGCAGCACGAAGCACGTCACCAGCTACTAAAACTTGCTCCTCAGTGGCGATGTATGTTTTGTCATTAAGTATGCGATGACAAAAAAGCATCCATTCAAAATAAATTGGGGCTTGCTCACCAATCAATGTTCCGTCCATGTCAAACACCGCTACACGGTCTTGGACAGGTATATAGCTTTTAGCAGATTTATCTGTAATGGCTTTCATATATTCTTGCAATGCTCTTGTAATTTTAGAATCATTCCAGTGTTCAAATGCATTTTTTGCAGCGTTAGGGTTTATTGTTTGTGCACTTTGTCCAGCAATAGCCGCACTCGTAAATAGGCACATCAACATAAAACTTATAAATAATGTTTTTTTTGCTATATTCATTTTATCTCCTTACAATTAAAGCATTACATATTAAACAGTTACATATCACAACAATCTATTTATAGCTATACTTTTTCAAAAAACACACTAAAAATAAATCATATGCATCAAGTTCCAAAAATTAAATCTCCAGCATCACCAATACCGGGCAGAATGTAACCCTTGTCATTTAATATGGGATCAACGGCGCAGGTAAAAATTTTAACTTCAGGGTGTATTGCATGCACATTTTTTATACCTTGCTCAGAAGCCATAAGAAAAAGTCCATATATTTCTTTACAACCAGCCTCCTTTATTAGCTTAATACTGGCATTTACACTACCACCTGTGGCAAGCATGGGGTCTAAAATAAAAGCCATGCGAGAATTTATATCTTGCACAAAATTATGATAATAGCCTACTGGCTCAAGAGTTTGTTCATTACGAAAAAGCCCTACCATGCTAACAGAAGCCTCAGGGAAGATATCTAAAAATCCTGGAAGCATACCAAGACCAGCCCTTAAAATTGGCACTGCTGTGGGGGTATTTTCTGAAAATTCTTCAACTTCTACTGGTCCAGACCAACATTCAATTTCTTTTTTTTGCATTGCAAAAGTGCGCGTGGATTCATAGGTTAAGCATCGACAAAGATCTCTTACATAACTGCGAAATAGTGGATTGGAAGGACGAGCACGCAATTGCCCTATACGTTGATTTACAAAGGCATGATCAATTTTAAATACTGACATATTAAATCCTTATATGTGTCATACTTAGTTAATTTTATTCTCGAATCAAAACTTTCCTTCTTATAAGTTTTTTATTATTGTTGGCACGTTGAAGAAATAAAAAGCATTAAATAGCATCTCCATGATTGTTAGGTATGGGTGGCAAATCTTCTTCGGTATAAATGGTAATATTATGCTCTTGCAAAAGCTTTGCAAAAAAACCCTGCCCAGAAACAAGCTTCCCACTAAAAGTGCCATCATAAACAAAATCACGCCCACAAGATGGTGAGCGTGTTTTTAATATGGCAGTTTTACAACCGTATTTTAAGCATAACTCTAAGGCTTTTTGTGCACCATATAATAAGGCAGAGCTAAAGTCTTGACCAGACTTGTTTACAACATTACCGTCAAGTATTTCCACCGGCTCTCTAGGAATTGGTAAGTTCCCCAAAACCTCAGGGCAAAGAACTAAAGCTTGACCTTGGCTAACCAAGTTTTGCACAGCCTCACATTCATAGCTTGTTGCATTATAACGACACGCAATGCCTGCAAGACAAGCACTAACAACATAGGGGGGCATCACTAAACCTTTTTAATATTCAAAAATGCATTAAAATGCATTATAATGCACAAGACTTGCTCTAGCAGGCTTATCTAAAGCCTTACCCTCAACTGTAGGTTTTCCAATATTAAAAATAGCCTTAATAGTTTTATTCTTTGGTATATTAAGTATTTTACGAACTGGCTTACTAAATTCACTATATGTGAAAAGAATATCGTTTAATACAGTAGCATATCCTAGCGCTGTAACAGCAAGCAAAATATTTTGAGCAGCTACACAATAATTTTCTGTTTCAAAGTTACGTCGTAACTTGTTTGGAATATTCTCAGATAACATGATAATTGACAAAGGAGCAGGTTTTAGCTTGGTTGCCTTTTGAATTTGTTCAAGTAGATCTTTATCAGTTACAACTACATATGATGTTGTACGAAGATTAACTCCAGCTGGAGCTGCAATGGCCGCATCTATAATAGTGTTTATGTCAGCTTCACTAGGAACATCGTCTAAATATTCTCCACGATAGGAGTATCTATTCTTCATGGCTTCAAAAATGTCCATATGCACCTCACTTTTAACTGGTTTGTATAAACTTTAACAATCTAACACTGTCTATATGTACACAATAATATACTGAATAATTTTTTTTGTCCAGACACTTTGTAAAAATTCATCCCCCTAAAACATGATGTACTAATATATTAAGTTATTTTCTGTTAGATGATAATCATGAAAAAGCCATAACGAAAATCAAAAAAAATAGCCAAATTTTCAAAGATTTTTTGTAAAAATCAAAAAATGGCAAATTTTTCATACCTGTATATGCTAATACATTGAATATATAAATTTAAATTAATAGTGAAAAATAGCACAATCACATACTATTGTCAAGCCTTATGACTATACACTTAGAATAATTTGCCTTTTCAACAACAAACACCTATCTAAAATTAAACTTAAGAATATTAATATATTACAGAGAATTCTACAATAAAATAGTTTTAGTTTGTTATGATTTTTAAAAAATTTTTTTTCACTTATTTCTATAATTTTAAATATTTATATTTTTTTGTACACAAAATTGTAGCCCTTATTATAGTAGAGTATTGCACAAGGTATGCCACTGTGCTATAGTTCACAAAAATCATTTAAGGAGGCTAGAAATGGCAGGTTTAACAAATGCTCAGATGGAAAAATTACTTATGGATGGGCTTCGCCTTTATCATCACCCAATTGCTGTTCATTTTTTACGCACTGACGAAGACGTAAAAAAATATGCAGAAGAAAACGAATTTATTGTTCCCATTAAGCCCATGACCTTTTGCCAATATGAGATTGCAGCTCGTATGCAAAATCAAAATGTGCTGACATTCCCCAAAGATCTTGGCTGTTCTAATGCTCATGTGAGCTTTGGTTGGAAAGAAATTGACGATGCAGAAATTAAGTCTCACAGCAAGTACTGTGTTGACCTTGAGCAAGCTGGTCGTTTCGTACACTCCAAACCAAAAGTAAAAATGGGCTTCATGAAAGCCATTGCTGTTGGTCCACTAGGTAAGGCTAAATCCCAACCCGACGTGGTCCATTTTTATTGTGACAATATGCAATCTTACCACATTGCTGGTGATTATGCTTCTGGTAATAACGAACATCCATTACGCCCAGCAGTAACAATCAACTCATCTGCTTGTGGTGGCTCCGTATTCTGTTTTGAAGAAGACACCTTTAATATGTGCCCTGCCTGTTCTGGTTCATACAATGCTGGTAAGACTGAGCGTGGTGAAGTGAACGTATTCATTCCTGGAACTAAGCTTGAAGCCACAGTTGCACGCATGAAAAGCCGTATGGATGCTAATAATGGCTCTGCAGCTATTACTCGTCCAGGCGAAGGCTTCCCAGGCTCAGATATTTGTAAAAACTGTCCTCTTATTATCTTTAAGAAAGGCAGCAGCGATGTTTGCGCAAGCTGTACTCAAGGTTAATTAAGAGGAAGGTATTAAAATGAAAAAAACTTTTTTAATTTTATTTGTGTGCTTGAGCTTGTTCTCTGCCAATATCTTGGTAGCAGATAGCAGTATAGCAGCTGAAACAGCTGCACCTAAAGCAGAACAAGCAGCAAAACCTGCCGCAGGAGCAAAACTAACTTTAGATGAAGCCATCAACATGGCCATTGAAGAAAAGAAAATTGATTCCACTGCAGAAAAAGGCTTTTTAGGCATACCTGGTGCACCTCAAATCTCTCCTGTTATGGGCTTTTTATGGGCCATTTGGGTTGGTTGGATTTTCTCAACAGTAGGTGCTTTTGGTGGTATTATGGCTTCAGTTGGTCACGTTAGTGTGTTTGGACTTGGTGACTACGCTGCCTCATTTGGCAAGGGTACTCCATTAAACAAGAGTATTACTGACTCAATTCGTGTGTCTAACCAATGGCTTGTAGGTTGTTCCGCCCTTATTTCATCATTCAAACAATATAGCCTTGGTCGCCTAGTTTTACCTCTAGGTATTGCTCTTGGTGTGGGCTCACTGGCTGGTTCTATTTTGATACCAGTTTTAACTCAAGGCAAAATCGACTTTAGTGACTATATTGGTTACTTTGGTCTATTTGTTCTTGGTCTTGGTTGTTATCTTTTCTACGAAACAACTCCAGCTGCTAAAGCTAAGAAAAAACTAGCTGCCGCTGCTGCAAAGGCTTTTGAAGAAGCATCAAAGGGGCACTCTGAAAGTGGTGTTCAAACCCGCGTACAGATTGTAAGTATTACACCTGCAAAGGTTGTTTTCACCTTCTGTGGTGTTGAATTTTCATTTGCAACTCTACTCCCAGTATTTGGTGGATTTTTGATTGCATCTGTAGCATCATTCCTAGGTGTTGGCGGTGGGTTCTTACTTGTACCATTCTTAACAAGTATTTCACAACTACCCATGTACCTTGCCGCAGGCACATCAGCTTTTGCTGTGCTTATTGGTATGGTTACATCTATCACCACCTTTATGTTTGGCGGTACACCTGTGTACTGGACACTTATTGGTGTTGAGCTTTGTGGTATTGTTGTTGGATCTTGGGTAGGTCCTATGACTGCCAAATATCTTTCTGACGTATGGCTAAAGCGCATATTTATTGTGCTAGCCTTCTTAGTAGGTATCAACTACGTATTACGTGGTTTCTTTGGTATGAGACTTTGGTAAGATATAGATAGAAAAACATTATGGTGAGGTTTTTAATAAAGCCTCACCATAATTATTTTAAAAATAAAACACTAAATTTCCATATCTGTGTAACATAATAATACAATGAATAACATTTTAATTTTAATAGATCATTTCCTCATGTTCCCCTTTCGCTTGCCAAGTTCTGCTACCCTTGGTCTTTGGATTGGGTGCGCTTTTCTTGCTCTTTATTGCACAATAATTGGTGAAGGAATACGCTATTTATTTATGCGAATGCACAAAAAATATTATAGTGGTTTTAGCGATAAAGCAAAGCATTATCACGAGTTAAGCATGAAAGCCCTGCACTGTGGAGATAAAGAATCCTATCTTGCCGCTAATAAACTTGCGCATGATAATTTTGGCAAAGGTTTTTTTGCAAGAGCATCAGTAAGCATGGCCATATTATTGCCAGTGCCATTTGCCTTAAATTGGCTTTCTTTGCGCTTTGAAGGTATTATTGTACATACAGTCCCCTTCATTGAAAAAGGTGTGGGATATGTCTTTGTATTTTTAATTTTATATATTATTTTGCGTATAGTATTTTCAAGATTAAGATATAAAATTTTATTAACTATCTAACAAGCTTTATTATTTACTTATATAATAACAGTTTTTAAAAATGTGTTATTATTTTAAAGTGAACTTGCACGTGAAAAAGCGTAAAATTTTTTTATCATAATTTTCAAAGGACTTTTTATGAATACCCAATTTCCTCGTATGCATCGCCTTCCACCATATGTTTTTTCAGTGGTGGGGAATTTAAAAATGCAACTTCGTCGTCAAAACATTGATATTGTAGATATGAGTATGGGCAATCCAGATATTCCCACCCCTCAACATATAGTAGATAAGCTTGCAGAAGCAGCACAAAAACCTATTAATCATCGCTATTCTGTATCAAAGGGTATACCTAATTTACGTAGAGCCATATGTGACTGGTATGCACGTAGCTTTGACGTTAACCTTGATCCTGATTCTGAAGCAGTGGTTACCATGGGTTCTAAGGAAGGCTTGGCGCATCTTGCTTTAGCCATGCTTTCACCTGGAGATGTGGTTCTTGCACCAGATCCAACCTACCCCATTCATACCTATGCTCCTATAATTGCCGGAGCAGATGTACGCTCCATACCCATTGGTCCCGAACGAGATTTTTTTGATGATTTGACCACTGCAGTGCGCCAAGCTTGGCCTAAGCCCAAGTTATTATTCTTATGTTATCCGCATAATCCCACAACTGAGGTTACAAACTTAGAATTTTTCCAAAAAGTTGTAGATTTTGCAAAAGAGCATAAAATATGGGTTATACATGATTTAGCATATGCAGACTTAGTTTTTGATGGTTATAAAGCACCAAGCTTTTTGCAAGCCAAAGGTGCAAAAGACATAGGAGTTGAATTTTACACCCTGTCCAAAAGTTATTCTATGCCGGGGTGGCGTATGGGCTTTTGTGTTGGTAACCCTACGCTCATAGATGCATTAAGTCGCATAAAAAGCTATTTAGATTATGGCATTTTTCAACCCATTCAAATTGCTTCTACCGTCGCATTAAATGGTCCAGATCATTATGTTAAAGAAATTTGCGATATTTATCGCACCCGCCGAGATGTACTAATTGATGGGCTTAATCGTATTGGATGGCATGTACCAGCACCCAAAGCAACCATGTTTGTTTGGGCAAAAATACCTGAAGAATTTCGCGCCATGGGGTCAGTAGAGTTTTCAAAATTACTTTTAAACCAAGGTCAAGTTGCAGTTTCACCTGGATTAGGCTTTGGGTCATATGGTGATGATTATGTTCGCTTTGCCTTAATAGAAAATGAGCTACGCACTAAGCAGGCAATTCGTGGTATACGCAAAGTTCTTTCTGGAAATTTAGACGATAATTTGGAATAAAAATATGTTAAAAAAAGATAATCAACACAACACATATTAATATCTTATGCAAGTGTGGCTAACTAACTTATAATGCTTGCTTGTAAGCAGCAAAGCCCTTAGCCCGTAACACACAAGCAGGGCAAGTGGCACAACCATAGCCCCAATCATGCCTATGCTCGCGCTCACCAGTATAACAAGTGTGGCTATATTCTAGTAAAACATCCACTAAGTCTTTGCCGCCTAAGCTATGCGCAAGATGCCATGTATCTGCTTTATTTATCCACATAAGCGGAGTATGCACAATATAGTTTTTATCCATGCCAAGGTTCAACGCCACTTGCATGGCTTTAATACTATCATCTCTACAATCGGGATAACCTGAAGAATCAGTTTCACAAACCCCCATAATTATGTGGCGTATATTTTTATCATAAGCAAAAGCCGCAGTCATATTCAAAAAAATAAGATTACGCCCTGGCACAAAGGTATTAGGTAAGGCATTATCATCTACATCAACAATTGGTATATCTGACGTAAGTGCATTTACTTCAATATTTTGAAAAAAATCAGTTTTTAATATATAATCAGCTCCCAAGCGTTTTTGCCATTGAGGATTTAAAGCTGCCACTTTTTCGCGTACACTTTGCCTGCATTGCATTTCAACACTATGCCTTTGACCATAGTCAAAGCCCAAGGTGTAAACCTTGCTAAAATGTTCAAGAGCCCAAGCAAGGCAAGTACCTGAATCTTGCCCTCCAGAAAAAATTAATAAAGCTGTATTTTGCATAAATTACACTACCTATATATAACAATTTATAATATTTTTCGAATTAAATCATTAATATGTTACTAAAAATAATGCAAGAAACGTTTTAATAAAAATCAAGATTTTTATTACTGCTCTAGATCATAACTTACCTTTCTTTTTAAGAAATACCATAAAGTTTCACCTTTTTTAATTCTTGCAATATTTTTTGCAATGTATTATAAGGCGCGATTGCCATTAAATAGGCATTTATCCATATATTAAGGACCTGCACAATCATTTTTTAATGTTATTTTTTGTGCTTTTAGAAAAAATTATCGTTTTTTAAAATTTACTTTTGCAGGACAAAAGGCACAAAAATACATCACTTAACTAAACAGATGAATTGCGCTTGCGCTTTATTTTTATAACAATAAAAAAATCATAATAAATTTTGTAAAGCAGTAATATTTATGGTATTTAGTTCCTCAATTTTTGTTTTTGCCTTTCTTCCACTCATTCTCTTTTTAGTGTTCATAGGACCTAAACATGGCGATAAAGGTGTGGCATGGCGTAATACATTTTTATCCATAGGTAGCTTTATTTTTTACGCTTGGGGAGAGCCTCTTTGGGTCCTTCCCCTATTCTTTTTAGCTTGGGTAAATTATGTTTTAGGTAAGAAAATTGAAGCAGCTAAAGCTAATAACCATGAATCTCTACATTCAGTATCTCTATATCAAAACTTCTTAACTAGTCCTAAACAATTACTTTTTTTTGGGTTACTATGTAACCTTGGTTTACTTTTTGTTGTAAAATATGGCATTTGGGTATTAAACTCCTTTCTAAAAATTTCCATATATCCAAGTATTGGTTTTACTCCAGACCCCATTGTTTTAGACGGCTTTCCCCTGCCACTTGGAGTAAGCTTCTTTACCTTCCAAGCTGCTAGTTATTTAATTGATATTTATCGGGGAGACATTGCAGCCGCCAAGCGTTATATTGATTTTTCTTGTTATTTAACCATGTTCTCACAGCTAGTTGCCGGTCCCATTGTGCGCTATGCAGATATTGCTGATGAAATTACCAAAAGAGCAGATAACGTTAGCTTGTTTTATAAAGGTGTTAAACGCTTTGTAGTAGGTTTTGCCAAAAAAATATTAGTTGCTAACCAATTAGCTTCTGTGGCTGACTGGGTGTTTGCTTTACCAAGTTCTAGCCTAAGTACAGATTATGCCTGGATTGGGATTATAGCTTTTGCTTTGCAAGTTTATTTTGATTTTTCAGCTTATTCTGACATGGCCATTGGTATTGGTTTAATGTTTGGCTTTCGTTATATGGAAAACTTTAGGCATCCTTATGGTGCTAGAAGCATGACTGAATTTTGGAGTCGTTGGCATATTTCGCTTACATCTTGGCTTAGGGATTATTTATATTTCCCACTGGGTGGTAGCCACAAGGGTGTTTTTCGCACTTATTTTAACATACTTACAGTCTTTTTCCTCTGCGGTTTATGGCATGGAGCATCACTATCATTTGCCCTATGGGGATTATGGTATGGCATATTCATAGCACTTGAGCGCGCTTTCCTTGGTAAGGCATTACAGTATATTCCAAGAGTATTACAACATATATATGTCTGGATTATTTATCTCTTTGGCTGTGTGTTTTCACACAGTGAAGATATGTCTAAAATATTTGATTATTTCAAAACACTATTTGGCATAACACCTGCCGGTCTTGGTTCTGTGTTCAGCTTTGTTGCAGAAAATACTTATTATTCTGTACTTATAGTAATGGCCACTGTCATAAGTTTTGGTAAACCCTACCGTTTATTTAGAGATTATTACAAAAAGGTACAATGCGCTTCGGAAGCAACACAGCTTAAAGTAGAAGCAGCAATTGTAGGCTATGGTTTTATTTTATGCATACTATGCGCCATGTTCATGTTAAATGGTAGCTACAACCCATTTATTTATTTTAGGTTCTAATATGATACGCTTTCAAAAAACTATAATCTTCATTTTTTCCCTCTGGTTGTTATCTGGGCTTGTGGGCGTAATTGTAGGCTTTAATGAAAAAGATTTTGCCAAAAGAGAATTACGCGAGCCTGTTCAACTTAAAGATTTTGATGAATATAAAGATAGCAAAGATTTTTTGTTTAATACAGAAAGATATTTTGATGATAGAATTTTTTTGCGCGGTGCATACATTTCTTTATATAATATAATGGGTTTCAATTGGTTAACAGCATCTTTTAAAAGTAACAGTTCTTTTTTTCTTGGCAAAGATGATTGGATTTTTATAGGCAACTCTCATGCTAATGCTGTTGATTACACCATAAATGCAGTACCCCCTACAGAACTAGCTATTAATAAATCTTTAGACAGACTAAAAGCAGTTAAAAATATTGCCGAGGAGTATAATATACCCTATGTCATTATGATTGCGCCCAATAAGCAAAGTATTTATTTTGAATATTTCCCTCGCTGGTTAAGGTATAAATCAGATTATCGCTTTGGAGATATAATTTATGATAAGGCGAAAGAACATAATATTAATATAGTATTTCCGAAATACTCTATTTTGCAAGAAAAGCAAAATGCTACCAAGGCAGGTAGAAGGCTTTATTGGAAGGATGATACACATTGGAATAACTATGGCGCTTTAATTGCTTTTAGGGAGCTTTGGGCAGTATTGATGACGCAAGGAGATTTCCCAAATTTACCAGACTTAATTTCATTAAAAGAAATTAAAAATAAAAATAAAGGTGATTTATTAAACATTAGCAAATTACCAAGCACTTTTAGCGACCCTGTATCATATGCCTATAGGATTGACAGCAATGACAAAGAAAATATTCAAAGAAAAAAACATCTTTTAACTATCGACGATTCTTTTTCTTATACGATAATGCCACTATATACACTAGGTTTTGATAAAGTTACTCGTCTTCATTGGGATCAGGTGGATTTACCAAAATTAAAAGAGCTTGTAGAAAGAATAAAGCCAGATGCTATTATTTATGAAATTGTAGAGCAGAAAATAGAAACCGATGGAATTTGATAAAAATTAGCTCTTAAGTAACTAAGCTTGCGCATTTTAAAACCCATTGTTTTACTTAGCCTTCTCAATCACCATGATTAGAGTAGTCTCTGTAAGCATTAAAAATTCAATGACACACTTCCCCTCCCCTGTTTCTCAGGTGATTCAGATTTGTAATTTTCTTGACCATATTACTAATCAGAATCACATGCCCCAGTTCTAACCCTACATCAGAAATTCAATTTTTTTATGTTGACAAAATCCACTCTCACTTAGCATAATAATCAAATTAATATATGTAAAATTAAATTAATTTTAATATATTTAACTTTGTTTATAATTGTTCATTAATTTGATTGCATTATAAAGGAGAAAAAAATGTTAACAAAAACTCTTGTGGTTAATGGGATGCCTCGTAAAATTTTTGCTATGCAAGATGGCATACTTTCCGATGTGCTACGCGATCAACTTCGTTTAACCAGTGTTAAGGTTGGTTGTGGTAAGGGTCAATGTGGCGCATGCTCAATTATCTTAGATGGTAAGGTTGTGCGCTCTTGTATTATTAAGATGAGTCGCGTTCCAGAAAATGCTGCCATTACAACCTTAGAGGGTGTTGGTACACCTGATAACTTGCATCCTCTACAGCATGCTTGGATTTATCATGGTGGTGCTCAATGTGGTTTTTGTACTCCTGGTTTTATTATTTCTGCAAAAGCTCTCCTTGATGCTAAGCCCAAGCCTAGCCGCGATGAAGTGCGCGACTGGTTCCAAAGCCATAAAAATGTTTGTCGCTGCACAGGCTATAAACCACTTGTTGATGCTGTAATGGATGCAGCAGCTCTTATGCGCGGTGAAAAAACTGTTGAAGATGTTACTTATAAAGTTCCAGCCGATGGTCGTATTTGGGGCACAAACTTCACCCGCCCAAGCGCTCTTGCTAAGGTTACTGGTATTGCAGAATATGGTGCTGATGCAGCGTTGCGCATGCCTAAAGACACTTTGCATCTAGCCATTGCTCAAGCCAAGGTATCTCATGCTAATATTAAGAGCATTGATACTTCTGAAGCCGAAAAAATGCCTGGTGTTTATAAAGTCCTAACTCACAAAGATGTTAAGGGTAAAAATCGTATAACAGGTCTTATTACCTTCCCCACTAATAAGGGTGATGGATGGGATCGCCCCATACTTAATGATAGCAAAATTTTCCAATATGGTGATGCTTTTGCCATTGTTTGTGCAGATAGCGAATGCAATGCCAGAGCTGCGGCTGAAAAGGTTAAAATTGACCTTGAACTCTTACCTGAATACCTTAACGTGCACGATGCCATGGACCCCAGTGCCATGGAAATTCACCCCGGAACACCCAATACCTATTTTGAGCAAGGTCTTGAAAAAGGTGAAGATACTTCCAAATATTTTAATGATCCCAATATGGTAGTAGCAGAAGGATCTTATTATACCCAGCGTCAGCCACATTTACCCATTGAGCCAGACGTAGGTTATGGCTATATGAATGATGAAGGCAAACTTATTATTCATTCTAAATCCATTGGTTTGCATTTACACGGGCTTATGATTGCCCCCGGACTTGGTATTGAATTTCCAAAAGATTTAGCCTTAGTACAAAATACTGCTGGCGGAACTTTTGGATATAAATTTAGCCCCACCCTTGAAGCTCTTGTGGGTGTTGCAGTTTTAGCTACAGGTCGCCCTTGTCATTTACGCTATAACTATGAGCAGCAACAAAATTATACCGGCAAGCGTTCACCTTTCTGGACAACAGTGCGCATGGCTGCAGATAAAAGCACCAAGAAAATCATGGCACTAGAAGTTGACTGGATTGTGGACCATGGTCCTTACTCCGAGTTTGGTGACCTGTTAACTCTACGCGGAGCACAATTTTGCGGTGGTGGATATGGTATACCAAACATGCGTGGTCTTGGTCGTACAGTATGTACTAACCATGCTTGGGGTTCTGCCTTCCGCGGATATGGTGGACCTGAAATTGAATTCCCATCAGAATCATTAGTAGATGAACTAGCTCTTAAGCTTGACATGGATCCTTTTGAATTGCGCGCCATTAACCACTATAGAGAAGGTGATACTAACCCCTCTCAGCAAAAGCCTGAGGTGCTATCATTTGGTGAAATGTTTGATGCTTTACGTCCAAAGTATGAAGAAGCAAAAGCCAATGCAAAAGCAAACTCCACAGCAGAAGTTAAACGAGGAGTTGGCGTTGCCCTTGGTTCTTATGGTGCAGGTCTTGATGGACCAGATACATCAGAAGCTTGGGTTGAGCTCAATGAAGATGGTGGTGTTACAGCTTATGCTTGCTGGCAAGACCATGGGCAAGGAGCTGACGCCGGTACTCTTGGTACAGTACATGAAGCTTTACGCCCTCTTAATATGCCCATGGAAAAAATTCGCCTTGTACTAAATGATACAGACAAAGCTCCAAATTCCGGCCCTGCCGGTGGATCACGCTCGCAAGTTATGGTTGGTAACGCCCTAAAGCTTGCTGGTGAAGCCTTGGTAGACGCCATGCGTAAACCTGATGGCGGATTCCATGACCATGCAGGCTTAAAAGCCGCAGGTTTAGAAACATTATACAAAGGAACATTTACTGCCCAAGCTGAACATTGTGACCCCAAAACCGGTAAGGGTGCACCTTTCCAATTCTATATGTATGGGCTATTCCTTGCAGAAGTTGCGGTGGAAATTGCCACAGGTAAAACCACTGTTGAAAAACTAACCATTGCCGCAGATATTGGTAGTGTAAATAACCGTGCTGTGACTGATGGTCAAATGTATGGTGGTCTTATCCAAGGTGTTGGTCTTGCTTTAAGTGAAGATTATGAAGACTTCAAAAAGCATAGCACCATGGCTGGTGCAGGTGTACCATATATTAAGGATGCTCCTGATAATATGGAAATTATCTATGTGGAAACTCCGCGTCCTGGTGGTCCATTTGGTGCTTCCGGAGTGGGTGAAATTCCACTTTGTGGACCTCACCCTGCTATTATTAACGCCATAGCCAATGCTTGTGGAGCTAGAGTAAGAGATTTACCAGCCTACCCCGAAAAAGTTTTGGCAGCCATGCCTAAATAATATAGTTATTTAGGGGCACAAACTCCCGAAAGGGAATTTATCGTTAATCTGAGAGGTGTAGGATTATGTCTTACACCTCTTTTATAAATTGTCTACTTAAAATCAAATTTGCAACCCAAGGTTCAAGCTTTCAAAAACCATTTTGTAGGCTATGGGAGTTCTTCATGGATCAAGCAAGTTTATACGCCACCGAAGCTCGTTGCACTCAAGAACATATGCCAAAGTGCCAAAGCCATTGTCCACTACATATGGATGTGCGCGCTTTTATGGCATGCATGAGTGATGGTTCCATAAATGAAGCTAGAAAAATTATGGAGCGGCATATGCCACTACCCTCCATACTTGCAGAAATTTGTGATCATCCTTGCGAAAGTCATTGTTTAAGGCGCGACCTAGGAGGCTCCCTTGCCATACAGAGCCTAGAAAGCTTATGCATAAATAATACACAAAAGGCAGGCAAGGGATTTTTACGCCCTCCAAAACATAAAAAAACCGCAGTACTTGGTAATGGTCTATCAGGGCTTGTAGTGGCGTTTGAACTAGCTAAAAAAAGTTGGCCGGTAACTATTTATTATGCTGATAATGTTGATAATAAAGAAGTTTATTCTTTTATTATTAAGCAATTTCCAAATATTACATTAAAAAACATACAAGAAGAATGTGCCAACCTTGAAAAACAGCATGTAAAATTTATTGCAGCAAAACTTGACGTAGAATTTTTTGCAAGCCTATATGATCAGTATGATGCATTTTATATAGATGCCCATGCTGCACCAGACCTTTTTGCAAGCTTTAATCAAATGCCTACACTTGACACAGGACATTTGCAAGACAATATCTGCGCCGGAGGCATGCTACAACAAAGCCCTACAGGTAGTTTTTATGCATCAACATCTACCCAAGCTGGTCAAGGTCGTTGCGCAGCCCTTAGTATTGAACGCATTCTTGGAGGCATTAATGTTGATGCGGGGCGTGAAAGTCAAAATACGAAAGACTCCCTACATACATCACTAAAAGGTGTGGGCATTGTGGAAACCATTATTCCTACGTCCTCCACTTATTCAATGGATGAAGCCCAAGCCGAAGCTGCTCGCTGCATACAATGCCAATGCATGCAATGTGTTAAAGAATGCGTATATTTACAAAAATATGGTAGCTTTCCTCGCTCATATACAAGACAAATTTACAATAATGCCGCCATTGTGCAAGGTGAGCGTAGGGCCAACTCCTTAGTAAATGGCTGTATGCTTTGTGGGCAATGTACAGAAATATGCCCCGAGCGTTTTTCTATGGCTGAGGTTTGCTTACAAGCAAGAGAAGATATGGTCACACGCAAATATATGCCTGCTTCTGCGCATGCCTTTGCCTTAAACGATTTAGAAGCTGCCACAAGTTCATCAGCCACTTTATTTATGGGTGCAGCACAAAATAAAGATACAAAATTTGCTTTTTTTCCAGGTTGCCAGCTTACAGCATCGCGCGGAAAGCAAATATCTGTTATTTATAATTTTTTATGTAAAAATATGGAGCAAGGTGTAGGTTTAATGCTTTCTTGTTGTGGCACACCTGCCACTTGGGCAGGGCATAAAGATTTAGCTAAAAATAAAGCTGATTTATTATATAAACAATGGAAAACATTAGGCAAACCAACATTAATTTTAGCATGTGCCTCTTGCCAAAGTTTTTTTAATAGCATGCTTACAGATATTAAATGTGTATCACTTTGGGAAGTACTTTATGAATTACGTCAACATATCAAATCAAAGATTACAAACTTAACCTGCACTATACATGACCCCTGTGCAGCAAGGCATGATCAAAAATGGCAAGATAACACAAGACTTTTGGCTGCTCATTGTGGAGTGCAATGTACTGAAGCAAATAATGCCAAGGAAACAACTCATTGCTGTGGTTACGGTGGTTTGGTTTGGTGTGCACAACCAGAACTTGCAGCACAAGCAACTCAAAAACTTGCACAAAATTTAGGGGAACATACCGCCCTTGCATCATGCATAATGTGTCGTGATCGTTTAATAAGCAGCGATAAAGACTGTTTACACATGCTCGATATTTTACCCTTTATTGAAGAAGCAGGGCTTGCACATACTACTCATGCAAAAGCACCAAGCTTATCAGCTAAGCGAGTTAATAGAGTCAATTTAGTAAATAGTATTACTGAAAAATATGCTACGGCAACAATCCTACCAAACATTAGCGAAAATAATACTCCTTCCATATTCCCCCTAAATAGCATGGATATTGTGCATGGTCATAGTTTTTTGCACATTGATTCTCAATTGTTATCAGAACTTGAACAAAAACACATTCTACATCAAGATGTGGCTGCAGCTGTGCTTGGCATAGAAAAGCATGGTCACATGTTTGTTGAAAAAGAAAGCGGGCATTATGTGGGGGCATGGAGTGCTGGTGCGGTAACTTTTTGGGTACGTTATGCTAAAGACAAAGATAATAAATATGTTTTGCATGATGCGTGGTCCCATCGCATGTATGTTGCAAATACTGACCCTAATGCAGTTAAGGCATAATTAAAGGAATCTTTATGAATAGTGTACCAACCTATAATCCAGATCAAGGGCAATGGTTTTGCCATAAATGCCAATGCCCTTTAGAGCAGCAAAATATTCAAGCCTTTTACCTTGGTAGTGCCTTTGCTGCCTCACTGCCAGTATGTCCTAAGTGTTCTCTAACCTTAGTACCCAAAAGCTTGGCTGAAGGCAAAATGCTCGAGGTAGAGCGCATGCTAGAGGATAAATAATTTATTATGCCTCTGCATACGCCACCACAGAGTAATAACTTTTGTTGGCATCCTGGTGGCCTAAAACTCACAAACCATGCTCTTTCACTGTGCGCCATACCTACTGGCTCAAGAGTTTTAGATGTAGGCTCAGGAGCAGGACATAGCACTAAGCTCTTGCAAGAGCTTGGCTTTGAATCATACGCTCTCGATATGCAAAAACCTAATACTATGTATGCTGACTCTTTATTTTTACCAAACCTTATTGCCACAGCAGAAAATTTACCTTTTCAAAATCAATGCTTTGGAGCTATTATTTGTGAATGTGTGTTTTCACTTATGCAGCAAAAACAAATGGTATTACAAGAGTTTTGGCGCATTTGCTATGGCAAAACCCAAAAGTCTTATTTAATAATTAATGATATGTATAATAAGAATGGTCATGCAAACGATGCTCTAAGCCTTGATGAAATGCAAAATCTCTTGCAAAATACAGGGTGGAATTTAGAATGCTTTGAAGACCATTCAGAAAGCCTAAGAGACTTTGCAGCACAATTATTATGGCATAATTTAAAGCCTTGCTCCATCAACCTGCAAGCTTATGGTTATGGTTTATGGATAGCCACCAAGGAGAATGTATGAACCCAATTTTATTAGAACTATTACCACTTATTAAAGAAGGCTATTGTTGTAGTCAACTACTTATGCAACTTGTTTTACAAGGTGCAGGACATGAAAATGCCCAACTCATACGCTCCATGCAAGGTCTTTGTTTTGGTCTTGGCGGCACAGAGGGTCCTTGTGGTTTGCTCACAGGAGGAGCTTGCGTGCTTGCATGTTTTGCCGGCAAGGGTAGCCCTGACGAACAAGCTCATCAAGGGCTATTACCTATGGTTCATGAATATCACCAATGGTTTATTGAATATTCACAAAGCAATGGTCTTTGTCATCAAGTTGTGGAAAATCTAAACCACATCCTACAAGACAGCGTAAATAATAATGAGCATGAACATATACGTTGCGGTCATTTATTAGGTATTTGTTGGGAAAAAATTCTCGAATTACTAGAGAACTATAATGTTGATATGGAGCTTAAAGCATGAGTTTTTTGCGTAAAACGCAAAGCCTTTGCCCTCAATGCCTAAAGGTTATCGACGCGCATTATGTTCAAGAAATCATTGCTGAGCAAGAATGGGTATATTTGAAAAAAGTTTGTTCTGAACATGGTTCTTTTTCTACCCCCATCTGGGTTAATTTATTAAATGTTCCTCACTTTAATGAATGGTATTCTAAGTCCATACCGCATTATGTTAACCTTCCTCATACCGCTCAAGATAAAGGTTGCCCCTATGATTGCGGACTTTGCCCTAAACATACTTCACACACTTGTTGTGCACTTTTAGAGGTGACCAAGCGTTGTAATTTGCAATGCCCTATATGCTATGCCACATCACACAATACACATGATGATAATGCAAAAGATTGTGATTTAGCAAAAATTAGCACGAGTTTACAACAACTATTACAACATGCAGGTAATGTTAATGTGCAAATTTCTGGTGGAGAACCAACTATTCGAGATGATTTAGAAGATATTATTCAACTTGTTAATAATACAGGATTTTCATTTGTGCAGCTTAATACTAATGGCATACGCCTCAGTACAGAATATAACTATGCACAAAAACTTAAAAATGCTGGCTTAAACTTGGTATATTTACAATGGGATGATGTGTGTGATGAAAGCTATATAAAAATTCGCGGCAAAGCTTGCGCTGACATTAAAGAAAAAGCCTTAGCAAATTGCTTAGCTGCGCAATTACCTGTAGTATTGGTTTGTACTATTATTAAAGGTATTAATCATAAATCACTTGGTAATATCATAACACAAGCTCTAAAAGATGGACCATTAGTGCGCGGTGTGCATATTCAACCTGTTAGCTCCTTTGGGCGTTATCCTTGGCTGGGTGATCATGCTCCACGCATGACTATTCCTGAGATTTTATATGAGCTTGAAGTGCAAACCCATGGTATGCTTAAAGCAAAGCATTTCACTGCGCCAAAGTCAGAACATGCGTTATGCTCATTTAATGCCGTTTATACACGCAAGCAGGAAAATCTTGTGCCAACCAATATCAATACTAATTGCTGCACTAATGCCATACCTGCTAAAAAGGCACAAGAATTTGTGGCAAAGCATTGGGGAGCATTACCTAGCAAGCACTCACCAGAAAATGATTTTAATACAGCAATAAATGAATTACAGCATCGCTTCACCATTTCAGGCATGGCGTTTCAAGATGTTTATAATATTGATTTGGAGCGTTTACGCCAATGCCACATACATATAATTAGCGAAGACGATCACCTTATACCTTTTTGTGCTTATAATCTCACTTCTGAAACAAACTTTGCATTATATCGCAAAGCATAATATTAGCTAAACACAAAAATGACTATGCAAAGATGTATTTTAGACCAATGGCTCATGGCAAAATTAAAGACCAAGGCAAATTTTCTTGAAACCCTTGAAAAGGAACAATGGCAACGCATACTCTCAAGCCTTAAGCATGCTAAAAGGCATAGTTCATTTTATGCTAAAGCATTGCAGTCATTTAACTTAGAAGAATTTACCAAGAATGATTTTTATAAACTTCCCTTCACAACAGCAATGCACCTACAAAAACCCGAGCAATTACTTTGCGTATCGCAAAGTGAAGTTGTACGAATGGTTACATTACAAACATCTGGAACAACTGCCCTACCCAAACGCTTAGCCTTTAGCCATGAAGACCTTGAATCCACCATGGATTTTTTTGCTACCGGTATGTCACAACTTATAAAACCAAGGCAGCGCCTCTTAGTATTATGGCCAGGAGCTATGCGCCCCAATGGGGTAAGTGCGCTTTTAAAACAAGCCCTTGCCAAACAGAATATAGAAGTTTTTGCTGGCGAAGCATGCACCACAAAACAGAGCTTAAGCGAAGAAATAATTAAATATAATCCACACACTATTGTGGCATCACCTAAACAATTATCTATTTTAGCAAATATTTTGCAGCAACAAAATTTGGCAAATCTAGCTTTGCAATCTATACTTGCCAGTGCCGAGCATTTAGACCCAAGCTTAGAACATCATTTACAGCAGCACGGCCTTTTGGTATTAGACCATTACGGCATTACCGAAGCAGGTTATGGTGGTGGCGTGCAGTGTTTGGCAAAAAATGGTTATCATTTGCGCGAATTAGATATCTTTGTTGAAATTATTCACCCTAAGACATTACAGCCAATGGAATATAGACAAGAGGGTGAAATTGTCATAACCACTCTAAATCGCAAAGCCATGCCCCTCATTCGTTATAGGACCGGTGATGTGGCTAGCATCCTACAAGGACCATGCACATGCGGTAGTCCTTTGCGCCGCCTTAGTAAAATTAAAGGACGACTGATATATAATAGCTCTGCTCAACATTATTCCATTGAGCATTGTGTTAAAGGAATATTTTATGAAAGATCTACTAAGCTTACTTTGTGATTGCTTAAATAAGAAAAAGACAGTAGCACTTGCCACAGTCATTCATCAAGAAGGGTCCACCCCACGAGGTGCTGGATCAAAAATGATTGTAGATGAAAAAGGTCTACTTTATGGAACCATTGGTGGAGGACTTGCAGAAGCTAAAGCTATACAAGAATGCATGAAAGCTTTACAAAACCATCAATCGCATATAATGCATTTTAACCTTACTGGAGAAATGGCTGCCAAAAGTGAAATGATTTGTGGTGGACTTTTAAATATTTTAATTGAGCCAGTTCTGCCCCTACCGCATAATATTAATTTTTTTCAAAGCTTACTAGCTCACCTTAACAATCATGAAGCATATGTTTTAACAGTCTTAAATGATAATAAAACCATAGAACGCCATCTATGTATTGATGGTCAGTGGCATGAAGACTCTTGCCCTACCAATGCCTCAACCATCACTACACCAATGAAAGACTCAATTTTAGCTCATATCAAGTATAATAAAAATAGTGAATTTATCAAAGTCGAACAAAATTATATCATTGAAAAATATCCACCAGTTTGGCAAATGATTATTGCCGGAGGTGGACATATATCATTATTTACAGCTCAAGCTGCAAGCATGGCAGGTTTTAGCGTAACCGTGCTAGATGATAGAGAGGAATTTGCTAAACCTACGCGCTTTCCCCATGCAAAAGCAACTCACGTGGTACCGGACTTTAAACATTGTTTTGCAGTTTGCCCACCAACAAAATATACCTGCATAGTTATAGTAACTCGCGGGCATATGCATGATAAAACAGTCTTAGCCCAAAGTCTTAATACTAAGGCTGGCTATATTGGTATGATTGGCAGCAAGCGCAAACGCACACAAGTTTATGATGCATTATTAAATGATGGTTTTAGCCAAAACCAATTACAAAAAGTACATTGCCCCATTGGTCTAAAAATCAATGCAGAAACCCCAGAAGAAATTGCCATATGTATTGTAGCACAATGCATAGCCCATAGGAGAGAAGCTTGGGAAATATTGCAAGCATAATTCTTGCGGCTGGCTTTTCTTCGCGTATGCAAGGGCTTTTTAAGCCACTGCTACCCTTGCCCATTGCTTGGCCATCTCCAAGGCAAGTTACACTTTTAGAAAACTTAATTGAATTACATATATCTTGTGGTGTTAAAAATATTTTTATAGTGATTGGTACTCATCAAAGTGAAAATATAACAAATTATATAAAAAATTTACAAACCAGTTCACGCTATAAGAACAAAATACATTTGGTGCAAAATCCAACAGCTGAGCTTGGTATGTTTTCATCTGTATGCAAGGGTTTGCATGCTTTAAAAGAACATAAAAAAAAGTTTACACATTTTTTCATGCACCCTGTAGATATTGCACTGGTGCGTTATTGCACCCTGCAAATACTTATTAATGCTAGTTATAGCAATAAAAATGTTACCCTTATTCCAAGCTATCAAGGCAAAAATGGACATCCTCCGCTTATTCCTACTTTATTTATAGAGCAAATTCTAACTCACAATGGAGTACAAGGCTTATACGGAGTTTTAAAAAATCTTGCTAAGCTAGAAGTAGCAGCACCAGACAATAATATTTTACTGGATATGGACACAGTTAATGATTATAAAGTCATGCAAAAAAAAGCCACAGTACAACATATATTGCAACCAAGAGAGGCTTTAGAGCTATTACACTGCCGTAATATACCAGCAAAAGGCATTGCCCATGCTCAAAGTGTAGCAAGGATAGCAAGCACATTTGCAAAACAATATGTTAAAACATACCGCAATTACAATATAAATATTGCGCTTACCAAGGTTGGAGCTATTTTACATGATATGTGTAAATTTGAACCAAATCACGAACAAGCAGCAGCCAAGGCACTAAGTCAAATGGGCTTAGCAGCTCTTGCTCCCTTGGTACGACAGCATAATGATTGTAAGCTTGATGCAAACCTACCCGTTAGTGAAAAAGAATTAATATATTTGGCAGATAAATATGTTTTTGGTAGTGATGTTATAAGTATAAACGAGCGATTTGAACAAAAATTAAAACTATATGCTCATATTCCAGAAGCTGTTTGTGCTATTAAAGCAAGGCTTGGGCGCGCCCAAGCGATGGAGCAACGCGTAGCTTATGAGCTTAATCTAAGCCCCTTTAATCTAGCAAAGCAATGCCTAAGAGAAAACAAATGACAACCATGGGCAATATTTGGTTATTACGCCATGGGAGCATAGAATTACCTTCAGTAAAGAGCTTTATTGGGCAATGGGATTTACCTTTAAGCCTTAAGGGGCAAGCCCAAATACAAAGTTGGAGCAGTTTTTTTGCAACAAAATCCATTGCTGCTATACTTAGCTCAGACCTAACACGCTGTAAACAAAGCGCTCAATTGCTATGCCTTAAGCATATTCCTATAGTATATGATAAAGCTTTTCGTGAAATCAATCTTGGAACATGGGAAGGACAAAGCATTGCCAGCATCAAAGAAAACAATGCTAAAGACTATGCCTTAAGAGGGCAAAATTTAGATACATTTCGCCCAGAACAAGGTGAAAATTTTAATGATGTAGCAAAACGAGTTCAACAAGCCTTAGCATATTATATTAAACAATATGAAGGTAAAAACCTCATATTAGTAGCTCATGCCGGAGTAAACAGGGTTATCATTGCAAAATATTTAGGGCTTTGTCTTAAAAATGTTTTGGATATCCCCCAACCCTATGCCTGTTGCACACAGCTATCACAATATTTTTTATAAAATGTTATTATACAATATAAGTAAAGGCATGCTACTTTTATAAAGCTGTTGTTAAGTCGCGACCTAATAATTTATTAAGCAAAAATAGTGGTATAATAACAGATATAATTAGTATAGCACCATATGCAGAAGCAGGACCGAAATCACCACTGCCAATATATTGAAATACTTGCACTGTCATCGTTGCCCACGGTCCATAATAAAGCACAATGGTTGAACTCAATTCTGCCAAGGTTGTGACCCACATAATGATAGCACCGGCAATAACACCTGGCAACATCACAGGAACAACCACCTTGATAAAGGATAACAATGGTGGCACACCTAAGTTAATTGATGCTTCCTCCACTGAGGCATCAATTTGATGCAAGAGAGATGATGTGGTTTTTACAGAAAATGGAGTTTTACGAATAAAATACGCCAAAACTAAAATCATCCAAGTGCCGGTTAAGACCACTGGTCCTGTATTATATGTTGCCGCAAGACCAATACCAAGTACAGATCCAGCAATTATTAAAGGTAACATCATGGCAAGATCAAGCACAAAGCCGCTATATCCGCCCTTTCGCACTACTAAATAGCTAACTGCTAAACCAAATACCATACCAATAATAGTGGCAGTAGTAGAGAGAAAAAATGAGTTAATAATTGGTCTTGGCGCAACTTGTAAGGCAATAGCCAAATTATCCAGACTAAATTGCCCATAATACATTACAGGACCATCGGTTTTAGTAACGGCTGCCACAAGAATAATGGCAAAAGGTGCCAGTGAAATAAACACAATAAAAGCACAATAAAGCCAAGCAAAACGCTCCTTCCAAGGGCTTAAGCGCAAAACTTCCGGTGGGCGCAGAGACGACATGGCATAATTTTTTCGCTCAACCCACACCTTTTGTAATATGGTTAAAACCAAGGTAACTAAAATAAGAATCATACTTAATGTGCCAGCCATAGAAGGATTAGAACCCATTTCGCTAATAAACTCACTATAGGCTTGCTCAGCTAAAACCTTTGTATCATTTCCAATAATAGTTGGAACACCAAAATTTTCAATGGACATACAAAAAACTATTAAGCCTCCAGCAGCTATGGCAGGAGTAACTACAGGTAGAGTTACGGTGCGAAAAACTCGCCAAGAAGTAGCACCAAGGTTACGCGCAGATTCTTCCAATGAACGGTCTACTGAATTAATGGCAGCTGCAACCATCAATGAAACAAAAGGAAAAAACTGCAATGTAAAAACCAAAACCACGCCATGCCAACCATAGATAGAAGGCAACTCAATGCCTATAGATTTAAATGCAAGAGTTACAACACCGCTTCGTCCAAGCAATAACAGCCAGGCCTCAGCCCCAATAAAGGTTGGTAAAATTAAAGGCAGTGTTGCTAAGGTGCGCAAAGTAGCTGCATGGGGTAAAAGATAGCGCGTAGTAAAAAAGGCAAATGGAACCCCAATTAAAATACTAAAAATTGTGGCTAAACCACTTACAAAAAGGCTGTTACCAAGGCAACGCAAATAAAAAGGAGCTGTAAAAGCAAGTTTATAGTTATCCCAAGTAAAAACACCACTTTCGGCATCAATAAAGCTTGCTTGAAATATACCATACATGGGGTAAACAATAAGAAAAAAAAGCACCACCAATGCAAAAAGAAAAATTAAATTCCAAACTGACCAAGCGCGCCTTGAAAAAAACGAAGTAACTATGCTCATGGTTGTACCACCACTGGAGCCTTGGGTGTAAAACATATGGTAACACTTTCACCAATTTCTGCTAATAAATTGCTATTGTGCGCTGCTACGTCAATGCGTAGTGTTTGTCCCATAGCCTCTACATAATAAACAGTTAAAGTCCCAAGGAAAGAAATTTCTTTTATAACACCTTGAAAGTTATTTTCATTTTCGCACGCCTTACTTATGTTTAACCAATCAGGTCTAAGCATAAAAAGAATGTCATCACTTGGTTTTTCATCCATGTTTAGATAAAAAGTTTTATCTGCACATTGCACAGTGCACAATTTACTTGAGGCATCATAAGATTTACAAGTGCCTTCAAAAAAGTTACACACGCCCATAAATTGTGCTACAAAGCGATTTTGCGGATTAAAATAAATTTGCCTTGGGTTTGCCACTTGTTGCAAAAAACCATCATGTAAAATAGCAATGCGGTCAGAAACTGCCATGGCTTCTTCTTGGTCATGAGTTACATAAACAGTAGTTATACCAAGTTCTTTTTGTATGCGTCGTATCTCCTCACGCATGGAAACACGCAATTTTGCATCTAAATTCGAAAGAGGTTCATCCATTAATAAAACATGAGGGCGAATAACCAATGCCCTTGCCAATGCCACACGCTGCTGCTGCCCCCCAGAAAGTTGACGCGGGAACCGCTTTGCTAAGTCATAAAGCTGCACCGCATTAAGCACTGTTTTAACTCTTTGATCAATTTCAGTTTGATTTATATTACGAGCTCTTAAACCATATGCTACATTTTCAAAAATAGTTAAATGCGGAAAAAGTGCATAGTTTTGAAAAACCATACCAGTATTACGTTTATGTGCTGGTATGGAAAGAATAGAGTTTGAATTAAAAAGTATATCGCCACTATCAGGGTCATGAAAACCGGCAATCATGCGTAAAAGCGTTGTTTTTCCACATCCTGATGGTCCAAGTAATGTAAAAAACTCACCATCTTCTATGGTCAAATGCACATGCTTAACAACAGTGGTATTTCCATATGCTTTAACAATATTTTGCAACTCTATACGCACGTCACTATCCTTATTTGGCAGTATTATAAATTATGCCATTAGCATAAATTTTTAGATATAATTTAAAAAATTAAGCACCAATATTGTAACTTAAAAAAACTATCTATATACAACATTGGTGCTTTCATTTAATTATTAGTTACTTAGCAAGAATTAATTTTTTCCATTTGCCAAGTAACTCTTTTTGCATAGCATTAGCTTCTGCTGGGTCAAAACCTTCCATAATTTTAATGGATGCAACATCAGGCATACCAGTTACTTGTGTTGCATCAGGTCGTGCAGGACGGCGATAATATTCAGTAAAAATCTTATTTACAACTTCTTGAGAAAGTAAATAGTCTACAAGTTTTTTAGCTTCAGCCGGATTTTTAGAATTAGCTATAATAGCAGCGCCTTCTGGTGCAGATATAACACCATCAGAAGGATAAATGATTTTCACATTTTTTTCACCGCCGGCAATATAGCGTTGAGCTGCATACTCCATAGTTATGCCTAAAGGAAATTCACCAGCAGCAGTGCCCTTATAAATTAAGCTTGAACTATCTAAAACCTTAACATTATCCACAAGCTTTTTTACACCATCCCAACCAAGAATTTTTTCAAAACCATACAATTGGGCATAGGCTGAACCAGATTTTTGTGGATTTGCCATAACTATTTTGTCCTTCCATTTAGGATCTAATAAATCAGCCCAAGATTTTGGCAACTCTGCTTCAGGAACAAGTGAAGTATTCGCCATAATGATCATTAAATGCGTATTAGCTGCTGTCCATTTATTATCTTTTTCTTTATATCCAGCAGGTAGGGTTTTAGCCTCAGGAGATTCATAAGGCATGAAGTTAGCCTTAGCATTATCTAAAACAGCTACATCACCACTCCAAAAAACATCACCTAAAGGGTTAGCTTTTTCTGCTTCAATGCGCTTCATGGCTTCACCGGTACCCATACGCACTACAGATACATTAATGCCAGTCTTCTTTTTGAAGTCTTGAGCAATGTAGTCTAACAAGTCTGGCTGGTTAGATGAATAAAGCACCACTTCAGCAGCTTGTACTGTAGTAGTTGCCATGCTAAAAACACAAAGTAATGCAGCAAGATAAAAAACACATTTTTTCATTATAAACTCCTTTTAAATACAAAAACAACCTTTTTAATTTAACAAAAAAGTCGTTTTATGGCAATAAGAAATAGCAAATTTAAAGATTGCTAGTGTATTACAAGGTATATAAAATGACTAACTCGACAGCTAAATTTACAAAATTTTATTAAACAATGATACTCAGTAAATTGCATTTAGCTTTATAGCATCAATAAATTATGCATATAAATTATGCGATAATAGTAGTATTTTTTAGACGTATAGACAATGAGACTAACATGACACATGAAATAATTTATGAGCAAGGTACAATAAAATTTATAGAATATTCTGCCAATGATGCAATGGAAAATGCACATATTCTTGCTGAGTTTAGAAGTTCATACTTTAGCAAATTCCCATACCTTTATAAAGCTGATTCCCACCAAGAGATGCAAAATTGTAATGATTTTGCAGGTTCTCAAGGAGCACGAATTATAGTATTATATGATGATACAAAAGCCATAGGCATTGCCACACACATTCCATTTATGCATGCTTGGGATGGCTTACATAGAGCATTTCATAATGCGCATTTAAACCTTAAACATTATCATTATTTTGCTGAGAGTATAATTCACCAAGACTACCGTGGCATGGGGTTAAGTAAATTTATCAATGCCCACATTGAGCAATATGCTAAAAATATTTCCGCAAAGTATATTACGGCTATGACTGTTATAAGAAAGCCAAACCACCCTATGAAGCCTTTGAATTATATACCATTTGAAAATTACATGCACCATTTTAACTACGCGCAAATTCCTAATGTGAATATGACCATTAGCTGGCCTACCATGCCTCATGGACATGAAGAAAAGCACTCATTAATTTTTTGGCAAAAAATTTTGTAGATTCAATCTAATTTTGTAAATTTATTCATCAGTGTGCGACGTTCAGTAAAGTTTTTTTCGCGTTGCAGCACCTACGCTTCGCTTCGTCGCAGCAAATTGCTTAAAAAACCTTCCCCAACCTCGCACACTGACACTGCTGAAGTAATTATTTGTGAATAAGTTTGAAGTTAGATCAATATGTTGTAAACTGAAGTGGAAATGAAATATGAGTATAAAAAATTAACTAAAAAAGATCAGGATCGGAAGGAAGCCTTTCCCAATGAATTTTGCCCTTCTTCTTATATTTGCGTAAAAGTACATACACACTTCCAGGTCCACCATCCACTGGTCTAGCAGTACAAAAAGCCAAAACTACACGTTTAAAAGGTTCTTGAGTTAGCCAAGTTTGCAATTTATCGCGCAAAATACCAACTCCATTTAATGAATTTTTACCGCGCCCTGGAACAACTAGTACATTACGAAAGCCCTTATACCAAGCGCCACGAAAAAAAGCTATTAAATTACTATATGCTTGCATGGAATTAAGGCCATGCAAATCTATACTTGCTTCAGGACTATATTGACCAGCACGCAAAGCATTCATAATGTTTTCATCAAGACCCACCACATGACCTTCCAAGTATTCTCCCTTCAAAGCCATGGCAAACTCTACATTACTTTCGAGTAGATGTTGATAATCTTGTGTTTTAGCCATAGGAGGTGATAACTTAACCTCTGGTGCTATGTCACGCCCCTTACCAGAAAGGGGGGCAACTTCTTGCATAGCCTTCATAAAGTCTTTTGCATCTTCTGCCATATGATCTGTATTATGGTCTGATGTATAGTTTGTGGAATTGCCTATAACTTCATCTCCCATGACTTCTTGAACTTGGCTTGTATGTTGTAGGGCATGTTTAGACTTAAGAGCTTCTTTGGAGTTTTTTTTAAGTTTAGCAAAGTCTTTGTGCTCTGCCAAAGGCACATGTTTTGATTTTTTTTGAGAACTTTGCTTGGTAGTGCGCATGGCATTAAGAAAAAGACTAGTATCATCTAAATCTGTGTCAGCTTCAATATTTTGCTTTGGTTTTGGCTCTGGCTTAGACGATTTAGTCTTAGGCTTTACTTGCACATTTTCTTGAAGCTTAGCAAAGGGATTATTAGAAAATTCTTTATTCATGGCATAAAAAAGGGGCTTTACAGCCTTTCAAATTAATGGCAAATCCCCATTCGGGTGTTTGTGCCGCCTAAGGCAGCCAAGCTGCCTTGGCAGTAAGGCACGAAAATCATTCGTTTAACGGCGCAAATGAAT
>CAYJKC010000005.1:89809-96397 GCA_964370675.1 uncultured Desulfovibrionaceae bacterium | reverse complement strand
GGCATAAGGTCATCTTTTAAGCTAATATTTTCATCAGCAAAATCAAGGTTCGCCACTTGATCATTTAGTTGCGATTCTAATGGCTTCATAACAAGAGCTTTTTCTTTAGCTGGGCAAATATCAGCACAAGAACCACAACCAAGGCAATCTTCAGCATAAACTTGCATGCGGAATTGTAAGCCTTTTAATTCTTTGCCTGTGGCATCCTTAGTAGCAAAGGACTTTGGAGCACCTTGTAGCTCTTCATCACTGGCAAGGATAGGACGTATGGTTGCATGAGGGCAGACAAATGAACATTGATAGCACTGAATGCAATTTTCTACTTGCCACTCGGGCACAGCAATGGCCACAGCGCGCTTTTCAAAAGCGGCAGTGCCAAGAGGCATAAGACCTGCTGGATCCATGGCAGATACAGGTAGTTTATCACCTTGCTGGGCTAAGATTGGTTTTACAACTTCGGTGATATATTCTGGTTCATGGCTATTATCTTGCACTGCGTCTGTAGCTTTAGCCCAAGAGGCTGGGTATTTAACAGCTTCAAGGCTATCTAAGGCTTTATCTACGGCGGCAATATTCATGTTAACAATTTTATCACCCTTAGAACCGTAGGTATCCTTAATAGAAACCTTTAACAACTCAACGGCCTTTTTGAAGTCAAGCACATTGGCAAGCTTGAAGAATGCAGTTTGCATAATCATATTGATGCGCCCACCAAGACCAACTTCTGTGGCAACCTTTACAGCATCAACATTGTAGAATTTCAATTTTTTGTTTGCAATGGTGCGCTTCATGTGAGCTGGAAGGTTGGCTTCCATATCTTTAAGGGTCCAATTGGAATTAAGTACAAATGTTGCACCGTCTTTGATGCCTTCTAAAATATCATACTGATTTACATAAGCTGCCTTATGGCAAGCAATATAATCGGCTTGGGTTACAAGGTAGGATGATTTAATTTGCTCCTTACCAAAACGCAAATGTGATACAGTAAATCCGCCAGATTTTTTGGAGTCGTAGGCAAAATAAGCTTGAGCATACATATCAGTGTTATCACCAATAATTTTAATTGCTTGCTTGTTTGCGCCTACTGTTCCATCAGCACCAAGACCAAAGAATTTACATTGCACTGTGCCAGTAGGAACAGTAGATATTTCTTCTTCAACATCAAGGGATGTAAAGGAAACATCATCCACAATACCTACAGTAAAGTGATTTTTAGGTCCGGCAGAAAGCATGTTATCAAAAACAGCTTTAGCCATGGCTGGAGTAAAGTCTTTAGAGCCAAGACCATAGCGACCACCAACAATGGTTGGTATTTCGCCGCGCTCAAGATATGCAGTGCATACATCTTGGTATAAAGGCTCACCCAAAGCACCAGGCTCTTTAGTGCGGTCAAGCACAGTAATGGTGCTTGCTGTGGCAGGTATAGCACGTAGAAGATGCTCGGTTGAGAATGGGCGGAATAAGCGAACTTTTACCAAGCCCACACGTTGACCAAGGGTATTATTTAAATAATCAATGGTTTCTTCAATAACTTCACATGAAGAGCCCATGGAAATGATAATGCGATCAGCCTCAGGATGACCTACGTAGTCAAATAGCTTGTATGGACGACCTGTGATAGCAGCCACTTTTTTCATGCTCTCAAGCACTACACCAGGTACTGCGTCATAATAAAGGTTTGCAGCTTCACGGTTTTGGAAGTAAATATCAGGATTTTGAGCTGTACCTCTAATATGAGGATGTTCTGGGTTCATAGAATTGTTGCGAAACTCTTGAACCTTATCCCAGTTTACTAATGGATAAATATCTTCATAATCAATGACTTCAATCTTTTGTACTTCGTGAGAGGTACGGAAACCATCAAAGAAATGCACAAACGGAATGGAAGATTCAATGGCTGATAAATGTGAAACTAAGGCTAAGTCCATTGATTCTTGAACAGAAGCAGAGGCAAGCATGGCAAAACCAGTTTGACGACATGCCATAACGTCTTGATGATCACCAAAAATTGATAGTGCATGAGCTGCAAGAGCGCGTGCTGAAACGTGGAAAACACCCGGCAAAAGCTCACCAGAAATTTTGTACATGTTTGGAACCATGAGCAAAAGACCTTGAGAAGCAGTAAAGGTAGATGTTAGAGCACCAGCAGCTAGTGAACCATGCACAGCACCAGCGGCACCTGCTTCTGATTGCATTTCACGAACTACAACCTTTTGACCCATTAGGTTTTTGCGTCCAGCAGCGGCCCAATCATCCGCAAGTTCTCCCATAACAGATGATGGGGTAATGGGGAAAATTGCCGCCGCGTCAGACAGGGCGTAGGCAATGTGTGTTGTGGCGGTATTGCCATCCATAGTTTTCATTTTTGCCATAATATTCTCCTTCGCGCCAGCACGGCACATATATTATTCATATATTTATAAAATATATAATCAATTTGTTGTTGCCCTATAATGGGCTAACATTTACGCCACATAACATAAAACAATCTAATTGTCATGTTTAATGTTCTTACCCATATCACAAACTGTTTGAGCGCACAATCTATTTTTTAAAAAAATGACTCTTTTTATTGTATGATATGGTGATTTATGACTTTAAAAATTTGTGCTGGTGATAAAAGTTATTTTTTAGGGTAAACCACTTTTAATAAGGTTAAGCCACAGGCAGGAGCGGTGGGCGGTGCATCTTTACGTACGCCACTTGCAAGTAATGAAGGAACATGGTCAAGTTCAAAGCTATTTCTACCTACGGCAACAAGCAAACCAGCGATGTTTCTAACCATTTGTTTTAAAAAACCATTAGCGTTAATGGTTAAGGTAAGGACATGTTCATGATAATTACTTGGAATCCAGGGGCAAGATTTTTCTAAACTTGCACCGTATATAAAGCGTGTGGTATCTTCTATGTCGGTACCAGCATTTTGAAAACATGCAAAATCATGTCTACCTCTTAAATGTCCCAATGCTACTTGCATAAGTTTTATGTTAAGAGGACCACAATCCCAAGCAAAAGGTCTTAAACGTGGTGGCATATATGATCTATTAGTCCAAAAAGTATAACTATATGTTTTGCTTTTGGCATCAAAGCGGCTATGAAATTCTGAATCTACTAATTCTACGCTATGTACGTTTATATCTGATGGTAGATTGGTATTAAAAATTCTTTGCCAATCTAGGTCTGCCTTGTCGGCAGGAACATCGGCATGAGCTATTTGACCTTCTGCATGAACACCGCTATCAGTGCGCCCAGCTCCGTGCACGCGCACTAATGAACCTGTGATTAACTCCAAAACTTTTTCTAATTCTGCCTGAATGGTAGGACCATTTTCCTGAATTTGCCAGCCGCAATATTGTGTTCCTACATAGGAGATATTTAATTTTAAGCGTTGCATATTATACTGTGATTATATTTTTTGAATGTGTTTTATCATACTGGTGGTGGAAAATCCCTCTAGTAAGGGTAGGCTTAAAGTTTTGCCACCATAGCTTTGCACAATGTCATTACCAACAATGCTTTGAACCGGCCAATCTCCACCTTTAATAAGTACATCTGGTCTAATTTTTTCTATTATATTATAGGGTGTTGATTCATCAAAGCTAGTTACATAATCAACACTTTCAAGATGTGCTGCCATAAAGGAGCGGATGGCTAGTGTGTTAACAGGGCGATTGATACCTTTGTTTAAGCTTTTAACGGAGAAGTCTGTATTTAGTGCAAGAATTAAAATATCGCCGTATTTTTTAGCTCTTGCTAATAAATCTACATGCCCTGGGTGCAAGATGTCATAGCAACCATTGGTGAAAACAATTTTAATCTGCTCATTTTTTGCGCGTAAGAGTGTTAGCTCAATGCAAAGAGCATCTGCTTCTAAAATGTGTGCATGAGAAAGGCTTAGCCCTTGCGTTTTAGTGTGGCACATGTTCCAAAAATTACTAATTCTAGCCATTCCATAGCAAAGGTTAGGCATTGTTCATCATCAGAGATAATAGCTTCACAGCGAGCCGTATCAATTTCAAGTTTGGAAAAAATTTTCATTTCAGCCAAGAAGTCTTTAAATCTTTCCAATTGATATAGGCATAAAATTATCATGGTTGCCATTTTGGGTGAAACTGGCTCTCCGGTATCTTTAACCTTTGCCATAATGCGCATATAGCTATCATTAAATTTATTGTATGGTTCAAGACCTTGGTCTTGTAACCATTCTTTAGCAGTCCATGATGAACCAGTGTCAAAGCCGCGGCAATGCTCTTCTTGCACAATAAAAAATCGCTCAATTACTGCACCATTTTTGTCAACCTTTGTGCCACGCCCTAAGGGATAGGTGCGACAAGCTCCAGGTCTGTCTTCATAAATGGAGCAACCAGCTGGCGTTACAAAATGGCAAGGTTCATCTGGTCTGTCCTGCATGCGCAGTAGTGGCAAAGGAAATCCTGTGTCTGGAAAACTACGCATTTGGGTATAGGTTTTTAAGAATTCATCACTTTTTAAACCTGTATTTTGGCAAACTCTCAAAACATCATAGGGTGTTAGGGGGAGAGTTAGCTCAGCACAACAGCGATTAAAACAAGGCACAGTTTCATTGCATGCAAAGGTAAAACGCTCATCTGGTAATAGCTCTGGTAATGAGTCTAAAAAAGCTTGGGATGAATCTGGTTTATCCATGATAAGTCCTTAAATTACTTTATTTAAAGCATATTCAATAATGCCTTCAGCACCGGCAGCGCGCAATTTAGGAATTAAATCACGAACAATATCTGTGCCCACAACTGTTTCAACAGAAAGCCATTTTGTGTCACGCAGTGGAGACACAGTGGGTGAATTTAAAGCTGGCAAAAGGTCAAGTATGGCGTCTAAATTATCAGCAGGAGCGTTTAATTTTAAGCAAACTAAGGCTTCTGCACGTAATGAACCACGCAAAAGTAAGTCTATTTGTTCAATTTTAGCGCGCTTAAAAGGATTTGCCCAAGCCTGCTTATTGGCAACTAGTACTGTGTTGCTGCACATTACTTCATCAATAATGCGTAGGCCATGAGCGCGGATGGTGGTGCCGGTTTCTGTAACTTCTACTATACCATCGGCTAGACCTTCAACTACCTTTGCTTCAGTAGCACCCCAAGAGTAAAACACATTAACATCAATGCCGCGCTCCACAAAATATTGTTTTGTGATGCCTTCAAGCTCTGTTGCAATGCGTTTGCCGGCAAGGTCTTCTGCTTTATAATATGGCGAATCGCCAGCCACAGCTAATACCCAGCGGGCTGGGCGGTTGGATGATTTGGAATAAACAAGGTCTGAAATCTTAACTATATGGTCCATGGTGTTGGTTTCTACTAACCAATCAAGACCGGCAAGACCCACATCTAAAACTCCGTCCATAACATAGCGTCCAATTTCTTGGGTGCGACATAGGGAAGCGGTAATTTCTGGGTCATTAATATCTGGAAAATAATTACGATGATGCTTGCGTATGCGCCAGCCTGCTCGTTCAAAAAGGTTGATAGTAGCATCTTCCAATGAGCCTTTTGGCACACCAAGCTTTAAAACTTCCGCACTCATTTATATATCTCCTTAGGATCAAACACTAATGGTGCACATTGTTTGAGTACACCTTGTTTTAATTCACGATAAAAGCAAGAACGATAACCCTTGTGACAAGCGGCACCGCCCTTTTGTTCCACCAGCAAGATAACAGCATCGCTGTCACAGTCAAGTCGAATACTATGTACAATTTGCACATGACCAGATGTAGCACCTTTATGCCACAAGCTTTGGCGGCTTCGGCTGTAATAGTGTACTTCACCAGTGCTAAGGGTTTTTTCCCATGCTTCTTGGTTCATCCAAGCAAGCATTAACACTTCATTGCTAATATGGTCTTGAGCAATAGCTGCCACAAGCCCTTGAGCCTTGGTAAAATCTGGCTTAAAATCATCTAGGTTTAATTCATTATTCATATGCTTCTCGTTAAACTGTTTTACAATGTATTAATAATGCAAGTTTATCAACAAATACAGTAAATTATTCAGATAAAGTTCTTCGTTAAAGTTTTTTGAGGGGGGTTGGGGGAACTTTTGTTCACAAAAGTTCCCCCAAAAAAAGCTAAAAACCCCCAAAAAATATTATTTCATGGCAGCTCGCACTTCTGCTACGCGCTTAACAATATCTTCTGCTCCAACTAGTTCTGAAACAAGGGCGCAGCATTTTGCGCCATGCCTAACAACTTCGTTAATATTATGCTGTTTAATACCACCAATGGCCACAAAGGGTAGGTTAATATTTTCTGCTACAAAGTCTAGGTATTCATAGCCTACGGGTGCGCAGACATCTTCCTTTGTTTGGGTGGCAAAGATAGGTCCAACGCCAATATAATCTGCTCCAAGCTTTATGGCTTGGCGGGCTTGGTCTGGGTTATGGGTTGATAGACCAATAATTTTATCAGGTCCCATGAGCTTGCGTACTTCTGGCACAGGTAAATCTTCTTGCCCAACGTGCACACCATCGGCATCAACTAGCATGGCAATATCAATATGGTCATTTACAATAAAGCAGGCATGGGCTTGCTTGGTGAGAGCGCGGATTTGCATGCAT
>CAYJKC010000005.1:11653-89799 GCA_964370675.1 uncultured Desulfovibrionaceae bacterium | reverse complement strand
CTTAAGCATTTCACCAGCTTTTAGTTTTTTTTCACGATATTGAATAATTTTTACACCAGCTTTAAGTAGTTCTTGAACTACTTGTACAGCAGGACGCCCAAGACTTAAGTTAGAGTCAGTTAGGGCATAAATATCAGTTTCATGGGGTAGGATGCAGGGCATATATTTTCCTTATTTAAAAACTACTAATAATACGTTTGCATAGGCTTGTTATTAAGCGATGAGGCAAGAAGCAAGGATCATCTAGTTTATGCGGCAAAATGAAGTCACTTGTGTTAAATTCTGATGGGTGTTGTGCCGTATAGTTTATATTTTCTGGAAAAGCCGCTGCAAAGGGTGTGAGTTTAGCGGCTTGATTTAGGGGGGTCAAGTGTTCTTGTGCGCCTAACATATGATATATGGCAGTATCTAGGGCCATGGGTGAGGGGCTTGCGCCGATTAAATTTAGCTGAAAGGGCTTGCCGCCAGAAGGTCCAGTTATATGCATGGCTGTTATGCCGTCTATGAGTGCAACTGTAGGAGGCAGATTGGTAAAAAGTTCTAGTATGCTTTGGCAAAAAACTTGTACATCGCGCCCTTGCACGGCATGGGCCATGGCTTTGTGTAAACCATATATGCAGCCAAAAAGATTTTTAATACTCAAACTCAAACCCATTTGGCAATGTGACTTTAAGCGTGGCACAGATATGATATAGTCACTTTCAAGGGCAAGGCTTGCTATGCGCCAAGTTTTACCATGCCCTATGGGTATGGGTTTTGAACCTTTAAAATTTTGAATTTTTAATCCTAGCGGCTTAAGTGCCTCAGTAAGTCCAATACTTTGAGCTACAGCGGTGGCAGAGCCAAAGCCTGGAGAGTCAGCAACATGTACCTTTAGACCATGCTCTTGTAAGTTAATACATAGGGCTTTGACCACTTCTGGGCTGGTGCAGGTGAGTTTATGCTGGCGTAGTAGGTTGGGCTTTACTAAAATGGTGCTTCCGCGTGTGAGTAGTGCATTTTCTCCCAGCAAATGGCAAGACGCAAGGCTTTCTGATACGGATTGCTTTAAAGATTTTTCTTCGTAGCTTTGGCAAGTGTTTAAGGCTACATTAAAGGGAGGACTGTTAACTATATCCATGATATAAAGCTTTAATGATTAATGAATTCCATTAACTTTGTGGCTTAAAAAGAGTTTGTCTTGCATATCAAAAACACTAAATTCACCTTGGGCATAAAAGCCGTATGAACGAGGATACCCTTGCTTGGGCAGGGAAAGACTACCCGGATTCCACCAATAGATGTGTTTATAGGCTTCACCTCGGGGTACATGGGTATGCCCTGTAAGAACTACACTGCCCTTGGGTAGTGTTGCAAAGTCTGGCTCAGTGAAGTCATATCTATGCCCATGGGAGGCAAGTATGCTTAAATTGTCTGCATATATCCAGCTTTGCTCTACTAGCGGAAATGCTAATATGCTTTGGTCTACTTCTGCATCGCAATTACCCTTAAGAGCAAGAATTTTTACCCCTAAATTGCCAAGCATATCCGCTACATCCTTAGTGGAATAGCCTTGAGGTAGTGGGTTTCTTGGTCCATGATATAAAAAATCACCTAATAACACACATAAGTCAGGTTGTAGGCTTTTTACTTTTTTTTGCAAAAAAAGCGCACTATCTGGCGCACCATGAATATCAGAAGCTATGAGGATGCGCACGTTTTATCATCCTTTTCTAAGGGCTTGGCTTTTTCTATTAGCATAATGGGTATTTCATCTTCAATGGGGTATAAAAGTGCGCAAGCATTGCATATAAGACCGGTATCTTGATTATTTTCTTGTTTAAGAATTAAATCACCATGGCAACGCGGGCAGGCTAATATTTCTAAAAGTTGTTTATCCATATAAAATCCTTTAATCATTGCTATATTGTAAAACATAATTCAATTACATAAGAGCTAACTAGCATAAACTATATGCTTTATAAAGGCAAATTTTTAGTAAGCGGTTATAAGACTTGTATCACGTGATTGATTTTGACATTTATGGGCTATGCCAAAGCAATCTGCTGCATAATAGCTTTTGCTGTGAGTCTACCATCATGAATATGGGCTTTTGCTAACAGAGGTAGGTCATAGACTTTAACTCCTTGTGACTCAACTCCTTCTTTATTTATACCGCCATCATAAAGACCGCGCTTGGTATCAACAAGAATGTGTTGCAAAAGTTTATGTGTAGGCACATCACCTGCATCGGCACGTAGAGTTTTTAATAATTTAGCCACTGCATCAGCTACGGATAGGGTGCGTTGTTCTGTATCTTGACCCACATTGGGAATATAAAACTTGGGGCATTTAGCCTTGCTAATAGCTTTGCCAACACCTTGGGGTAGAAGATTTGCAAGAACACTGGTGTAAAATGATCCCATAGGGTAGCAAATGGCATCAGCACTACGAATATAACTTTCTGCTGCAAGGTGTATCTTAGGTACAATTTCTACCGAAGCAGGAGCGCGTGTTGTTTTATCATGAGGTAATAAAAATAGCCTTTTTATGGCTACCAACGGTCCAGGCTGCCCATAACCTGTGATACGATGTTGCCCGATAATTTGTGAATTATCACAAAGCTGTGCACCTAAATGTAAGCTCTTAGTAGTAATGGGTATGACCACACCACGCACATGCAATAAACGCGAGATTTGAGTCAATGTGGGGGTCCATTGTCTTTTGTTATGTAAATAGCCACCTGCCAAGATTAAATTACCAATACTTGCAAGTTTAGGGTCAAAATGTGGGGGCATTTTTTCTAAAAAATAACGTAAATTAAGACGTAGTGGTTCAGCAAAAAGGCGTGGTATGTGCTTCCAAGCTGCATGTTTTTCTGAAGCAAGAGAGTAAAGCCTTGCCAAAAGATCTTCACGTGTACCACTTTGTTCAAGCCTACTTTCGCATAGTTTGATAACAGCTCTTGGTACAAACTTGGGGTTGGCTAAGGCTAGGATCCTATTGCGGACATCACCTATGGCAGGTATACCAAAGGCTGTACGTAATGTGGCAGAAGAACCACCTGAGTCAAATGGAGTTACAAGATGTACTGTATTATGGGAATAACGACACAGGGCTTGGCTAAGGGATTTTAAGGCAGTACCACCAGTAAAAAAAACAATGCTTGGACCAAGCTCGGGGCTTTGATTTAGAACAGGAATACTAATTTTTTGCTCAAGCATTTACCATACCTAGCTCTTCCATACGCAAAAATACTTTGCGACCTATCCAAGCATCGGTGGCAGCATAAGATATTTGCCTATGAGAGAGTTCATGTGCGCTCCAATTAGAGCATTGCGGTCCCTTAGTAATGCGATAGTCAAAAAAGTTTGCAGCAAGATTACGTAAACCTTTGGTTTCTAGCTTATTAGCTGCAGCAATAAGCCCAAGGTCAACTATGCCGGCTGGTTCAAATGGAAAAACTTTTTGCAATTCACGCATATCGTCATGAATGCTAACTCCGACTTTTAGAATTTGAGAATCGCTTAAAATATTTGCTAGTTCAGCATTGAGGGGAAGCCAATTGAGCTGAATAAGGTAGACAACGTCTTTTGCGGCCAGCTGAATAAGGGCTGGTGGATTTAGCTTTCCTTTTCGAAAAGAGGGTTTTGTTTCTGTATCAAACCCAAGAACACGCTCTTGTTTTAAGATATCAAGAGCGCTTTGCAAGCTTTCTTCATCACGAACTAAACATACCTCACCCTCATAGCGCACTATAGGTAGGGCGTTTATATCATCTTTAGAAAGTTTACGAGTATAATCTTGGTTTGTCATATAAATAATGGTTATATATTACTATTTTCCAATGCAAAAAGTAGAAAAAATCTTATCAAGCATTTCATCACTACTATCAAGACCAGTTATTTGCCCAAGCAAGCTTAGAGCACTGTCAAGGCGAACTGAGCACACATCATACGGCAAAGCATTACCAATGTCAGTAGCTAAGATACCTAGTTCTGCTGCAGCATCTTTGAGTAAGTTTGCTTGACGCATATTAGGTACTATTTCAGCTGCTTTAGGTTCTGTATTATGTTCTTTTAAAATTATACTCTTAATATGTGTGCAAAGTTCATCAAGCCCTTGCCCTTCCTTAGCAGATACTAATAAACATTTGGAAGCAAGCTTTTCCCACTTAGCAGGTAAATTGATTTCTGGAGCAAGGTCAGACTTGTTCCAAGCTATAATGGTATGCTCAAGGGTTGCAAGCCTTTTGTCTTCTTCAAGTAGTGCATCTATGGTTTTAGGGCCTATTGATCCATCAAGAACCAAGATAATTGCATCTGCATCTTCTATACGAGCGCGCCCACGTTCAATACCCATACGCTCTATGTGGTCACTTGCCTGTCGCAATCCGGCAGTATCAACAAGTTTTACACTAAGATTTTCAATGTTTATGTATTCTTCTAAAAAATCGCGTGTTGTACCGGGTATATCAGTAACTAAAGCACGATTATACCCAAGTAAAGCATTAAGTAAGGATGATTTACCTGCGTTAACAGGACCAGCTAAAGCAACAGTAGCTCCTTCTTGCCAATGCCTATAGCGCTCATGTGCTTGCAAAAGTTTTTCTAAAGCATTGCGTACATCACTAATAATTTGGACAAATTCTGTAGGGCTTAGGCATTCTACTTCTTCTTCAGGAAAATCAATGGCTACACTTAATGAACGCCTAAGGTGTTCAAGGTTTTCACGTAAAGTAGATACATACTTACCAAGTAAACCATCTAACTTGTTAGATCCAAGACGCAATGCTGCAGGATTTTTGGCTGCAATCATTTCTGCTATGGCTTCAGCCTGTGTAAGGTCAACTCGTCCATTCAAAAGAGCTCGGCGCGAAAACTCTCCTCGCTCAGCTAAGCGTGCACCATGCGTAGTTAAGGTTTGTAAAACCAACTGCAAGATAGCTTGACCGCCATGACAATGAATTTCTACTACATGCTCACCAGTAAATGTTTTGGGACCGGGCATATAAACAGCCAATACATCATCTATTACTTGCCCTTGCTCATCAATAAATCTGCCCCTATGCAAGGTCCAAGGGCGAAAATTTGTAAAGTTGGGTGAAGCTGGCAAAAATACACGAGCTAAGATTTGCTTAGAATTTTTGCCTGAGATGCGCACAATACCAATGCCACCTGCGCCTTGTGCAGTGGCAATGGCAGCTATGGTGTCAGAATTATGCATAGTACTTTGCCTGTGGCTAAACGTACAATACTAAAGCTTATTGTTGACCGCGTTTACGCTGTATAATTACGCGTTTAAGAGGTCCATCTCCAGAGCTTCGGGTTATAAGATCGGGACAATCTTGTAAAACTAAATGCACTATACGCCTATGATATGAAGACAGAGGACGAGTAGAATGAGAGCGACCAACAGTGCGCACACGCTCAGCCAAATATAATACTAATTCGCGCAATTTTTCATCTTGGCGAGTACGGTAATCCCCAGTATCTAACTGCACCCTAACAGAAGCTTGCATTTCACGAGAAATAATGCGTGAAGCAATATATTGTAAGGAAGCAAGGGTTTGACCTTCGCGCCCAATAAGTAGACCGGAATCTTCACCACAATCAAGGCTTATGCAAACTCTTGCATCTTGAAATGATATTTCAATAGGAGCCATACCCACAATAGGTAAGATTAACTTGCTAATAACGTCATAACTAACTTCTTTAAGCTTTACTTGATCAAGTTGCTCAAATGGCACGCGCTGAGTGTCACCATCATCATCACTACATACTTCATCATTACAAGCTTGTTTTGTAGAGATATCTTCTTGTGGTGCGTTTGCAGGAGCTATTTTTTCCTGTTTAGGTTTTTCTTGCAAAGCTTTTTCTTGTTTTTCTTCTAAAGATTTTTCTGCAATAATTTCAGAATTTTTTTCTTGTTTAGGTGGCTTGGTAGCCTTTTGCGCTTTTTCTTTTTTCTTTTCTATTTCTGGTTTTGGAGCAACACTGCCAAGAGGCATATGTATTTTTGCCCGTTTAGCTTTAATCATGGCTTTGCGTGCTCCCACTAGGCCAAAAATACCAGACTTGGCATCTTGAATTATCTCAACTTCTAATTGTTCACGTTGTGTATCAAAATATGCACATGCTTCGGCAATGGCATCGTCAAGATCTTTTCCAGTAAATTCTTTGAAGTTTTCCATGGGTATTTCCTAAATAAGTTATGGTCGTTGTAGCGTGGTTATGCCTTATTGTTACTGCGTAACAAATGCCACTGTTGGGCTATGGAAAGTACATTGCTTATGGTCCAATAAAGTGTCAGCCCTGATGGGAAATTAAAGAAAAGAACCATAAAAATTAAAGGCATATAGAGCATTATCTTTTGCTGTATAGGATCACCCATAGGTGGACTTAGTTTTTGCATTAAAAACATGGTAAGACCAGTCAAAATGGGCGTGATATACAATGGGTCTGGTGCTGAAAGGTCAGCCAGCCAAATAATATCAGTACCGGGGAAATAAGTTATAAAAGATGCTCCGCGTAATTCTACAGAAGATGGTAAAGCCTGTAAAAGACCAAATAGCACCGGTAATTGTATGAGCATGGGCACGCAACCACCAGCTGGATTGACTTTATAAGTCTTGTAAAGGTTCATCATTTCTTGATTTCTGGCTGTAGCATCATCAGGATATTTTTCACGAATAGCAGTCATCATGGGCTGAAGCTTGCGCATTTTTGCCATAGACTTGTATGTCTTGGCAGTAAGTGGCCAAAAAACAGCTTTGATAGCAATGGTTAGTAGAACAATGGCTATACCCCAGTTATGCACATAAGTATAAAATAATTCTAAGCACCATAAAAGAGCGCCACCAATAAGACCAAACATGCCAAGGTCAATGCTGCTCACTAGGTTGTTGGGTGCTTTTTCAAGTAAATTACGCAGTTTTGGACCAAACCAATAAGTTACACTTTGACTGGCTTCGGCATTTGGTTGAACAACTACATCGCCTTGACCAAGAATTACTCTGTAAACATCATTTTGAAATTGAGCTGCAAGAATTACATCGGTTGTATTGGTTGGAGCTATGGCAGACATGAAATATGCACTCATGGCTGCACCCCATAAAATATTGCCTTGAGCGTGTGCACCCACGGTAGTTAGAGTTTCAATGTCTGTTTCTTCATTATAATCGCCACTCATATCCCAGCCAACACGCATGGTATCATAGTAACCACCACTAGCATTCTGTGTGTTTTCAGCCACAGTGTAGGCAATGCGCGCTGTACGAGCTTGTTCATTGGGATTTGCTACATGAACAGTTTCATCAATTTGATAGGTGTCGGCAAAAAATGTTAACTTGCGAACAATTTTTAAACCATCCACTTCACCGATAAATTCTAGAGTGGTGCTACCACTATCAAGCTTTACATCTTGACCGTTAAAGGTCCAAGTGCCGGTGCTCCATGAGGCTTGACCGTTAATCAGTAGTCCTAAAGGACCATGAGTGGCTGTGTTTTGCTGTACAAGATTGATGGGTGCAACTTTCTTAAGTCCACCCTTAGGAATAACCTCACCAAAAGGAAAACCAAAAATGGTAAGCCAAGGCTCGGTTTGCTTTTCTGAAGGATAATTTTTTAGCTCAAATGAGCGTAAGGTTGCCCCACCGGAAAAAATTACTGCTTTATATAGTGGTGTTTCAACTACAACATCACGCCCCTCGGCTGGTGTTGCAGGTGGTTCTGTAGCAAGCTTTATGGCTTCTTGACTGGTTTGTTGTTCTTGTTCAGCGGCTTTTTGTTCTATCGCTTGCTGTTCAGCCATTTGTTGTGGATCAGGGATTAAACCAAAATGCTGAGCAAAAAAAGTCCAGCCAACCATCACTACAAGTGAAAGCACTATGGCAACAATTAAATTTTTATTTTCCATTACAGCCTCATAGTTAGAAGATGCTTTTATGATTGTGTAGACGAGGTGGGAGGTACAGGATCAACACCACCCTTAGCCCAAGGGTGGCATCGCGCAAGACGGCAAATGGTTAACCATGAACCACGCAAAATACCATGTAACAACACAGCCTCAACGGCATATGTTGAACAGCTAGGATAATAACGGCAAGCATTGGGCAGTAGGGGTGAAATGGCGTATTTATAAATAAACACAGGCAAAAGAAAAATATGCCGGATTATTTTTTTCACACCAAATGCTCCCCTCTAAGCTTGTGTGCAATTTTGCGCACAAGGGGTTCTAATTCTGACTGCACTAGGTTAAAATTTAAAGGCTTGTGCACTAGATTCCTTTTAGGAACGACTACTATATCAATGCCTTGTGGTAATATATTCCCATGCAATCTGAAAAACTCGCGCAAGAGCCGCTTAATATTATTGCGGCGTACTGCATTGCCCATTTTTTTGCTTACGGTTAAACCAACACGCCATCCGTGATTTTGATGCTTACGCACAAATAGTACAAAATACTGTGAAAAATATCGGCAATTTGTATCATAACATAATAAAAAGTCAGATCGCCGACATATGCGCCGTGCGCGAGGCCATGCGTGTGTCATTATCCCTATGGGCCTTATCCCTCATCTCTACTCAAATTTCAATAATATATTGAAATAAAGTGATTATGCGCTTAGACGTTTACGTCCTTTAGCACGACGGCGGCGAATAACTGCTCTGCCACCTACAGTAGCCATGCGTGCACGAAAACCATGACGACGTGCTCTTCTGATCTTACTTGGTTGATATGTTCTTTTCATAATAAAATTCTCCTTCAAATAATAAGAACAGAGATGTCTACACCGATTTTTTTATCCAGTCAAGCAAGAACATTGTGCATATTTTAAAATATTTTGCTATATTTACCCTGTTGTAATTTAGGCATTTTTCAATTGAGGTGTGACATTTGGTAACTTTTGATAACTCTTATTGTTGTGTGGTTGAAGTGCTGGTGTTGCCAGTAACGTTACCAGTTACGCTACTTGTTGCGCCAGTGTTAGGGACAGGGTTTATAGTTGGTGGTGTTGCGGCAGAGGTTGCCGGAGTAAGGTTTGCTGGAGTAGCTATGCTTGGGTTTGGAGTAATATCAGTTTTATTAGTGTTACTTGCATCGTTTTCTTTTGCAGATGGAGCTATGGGCGCTTGGCCAGTATAGGGTGCGCCACTTGCACCGCTGATGCTTTTTTTGTTAAGTTTAGGTTTAGGTGAAGGATTTACCTTGCCTGGCATTGGTGTGGGTGCTTTTTTAGAAACAGCCTTGGGTGCTTTGTTTACTTTGCGTACAGCACGCTTTTGAGGCTTAAGTGGGGGTAATGACGTTATAGAGGCCGGGTCGCGGCGTATTCTACCATTGGTATTGGTTTGCACCGAACCCATGAGGGCATCATATTGCAAGCGCGCACCACCATGACGCATCCAAACCTCGCCGATGCTGGCATCACGCCCTGCAGCCATTGGGGTGTTAGAAACATAGCCCCCAACAGTTTGTGCCGCCAATGCTGGGATACATAAAAGCATATAAAGTGCAAATGCTATAAACATAATTTTTGGATATTTTGGCATAAAGGCTCCTTAATCAATATACAAGAAAAAGCTTGTTACATGAATTTATCGGAAAAATTTTGATTTTCTTTAGAGTATTTTAGTTTTAAAAACGGTAAATAATGTAATATTGCTAGATATAATTTTCAGTATAATCTTGATTTTATCTTTTTTTTCATGCACTCTACATAAATAAATGAGGGAATATTATGCCAGAGCATTTTGAACCAGCGCCGCCCAAGAGTCATAAAACTCCTTGCATCACCTTAGTCGGTATGCCCGGAGTTGGCAAGTCTACTGTGGGCTTGGCTTTAGCAAAGTATTTACAGTGGTCCTTTGTGGATTCTGATTATGTTATTGAGTCGCTTTATGGCGTGCCTTTGCAAAGTGTGACTGATGCCATGAGTAAGGAAGCATTTTTAGATTTAGAAATGACGGTTGTTGCGTCATTACGTCTTTATAGGACAATTATTGCCACAGGTGGAAGTGTTGTTTATAGGGATAAGGCCATGCAGCATTTGCAAAGCTTAGGTCCAATAGTACACCTTGAAACTGGGCTTCCTTTGATATTAGAGCGCATTGCTAGAAATCCTGACCGAGGTATTGCCATTGCTCCTGGTCAAAGCATTGAAGACCTTTTTGTTGAAAGAGCGGAACTTTATAAAAAACACTCGCATTGTAGTATTGATGTGGAGACGTTAGAGCCTGATGAATGTGCCAAAGCCATTGTGCATCTTTTAAGGGTTAATAATTGGCTGTAGGTTAACACTTAGGTACTTTCGACCGAAACTCACACATCAAAGGCAAAAGTAGCCAAATCGGAATCACCTAGGGTGAACACTTAATATGGGTATATGTATATTTGCCAAAATAAATAATATTTGATATGATTGAAGAATACTTAGGCTCGTACTAAGTTGTTTGTTGAAAATTGTGTACTAATTCAATGGGTAATACTAGTTTTCTTTTGGGGTGGAATTATGGCAACCAACAAGTTTGTTGTTAATAAAAAAATAAATAATTTTCCGAGGCCCATATGGACTTAGATTTAAAAGATCCTGCAAAAGATGATGAAGATATTATAGAACTAACTGATATTATTGAAAAGGGTGCACAAGCTAGTGCAGGTCCTAATGCTCTTGATGATAGTATTGATGATCTTGTTAGTGACCTTGGTAATGCTGGTGCAGCAAGCCCTGATATACCAAGTGACGCAGAGGCAGATATTGATGCTTTACTTGCGCAAATGGATGCGGGGGTTGATATTACCGCAGCTCCACCTCCTGCCCCTACCAAGGATCCCGAAGCCGACCCAGATTTTAGCTCAGATGCAAGTAGCGACCCCATTGGTGATGACTTACCAGACACCAGTGATGTAGATGCCTTGCTAGAAAGTATGGATATGCCTCCGCAACCAAGCCCAACATCTGCTCCTGCTAATGACCCAAACTCACAAGATAGTGCCGCAGACATGGATGCTTTGCTTGAAAGTATTTTAGATGGTCCTTCCGCCAAGGATGTAAGTGCTAAGGAAGATGTTGCTCATAAAGTGGATGCTACTAAAGTTCCAGAGGCAAGTACTTCTAGTTCGCCTGATGATGACTTAGCTGACCTTGATGCCATGCTTGATGAAGTTGTTGGAGAGGTAAAGCCAGCGACTGATATGGTTGAGGATGCAGATGATGACTTAGCTGACCTTGATGCCATGCTTGATGAAGTGGTGGGCACTGGCAAGCCTGCTGCAGCTGACGTTCAAAATTCTGTAGATGATGATCTAGCAGACCTTGACGCTATGCTTGATGATGCAGAAACAGCCTCACCAGAACCTTCTAAACAAGTTGCACCAACACCAAAAACTGCTGCACCAGAAGATACTGAAGAAATTCTTAATGATTTAGATGAATTATTGCGTTCTGTTGATGATGAAGATGCAGTTCAAGTGGCTACTGCTGATGCGCCAAAACAAGTAGATACTGCTGAAGTGGATAGCATTTTAGATGAGGTTGGTATTGATGATGGTGCAGTTCAAGTTGGTGATATTGCAGAAAGATTACTTGATGGTGCTAATGAGAGGCAACCTGAGTCTCTTACAGACTCCATTATGGATGCTGTCAATACAATGTCTAACCATGCGGACTTTATTGCAGAGGTTGCAGGTGATACCCCAGATGAAGTAGCTTTTAATGATGACGAAGATGATGACGAAGTTAGTGACGATGATTTTGATTTACAGCTAAAGTCAGAGGTTGATGCCTTACTAGATATTGGATTAGAGCTAGAATCTTCACCAGAAGCAGAGCCAGAGATAGAGATAGAACCAGAGCCAGAGTCGGCAATAGAGATAGAACCAGAGCCAGAGGCAATTCCTGAGCCCACATTGGATGATGCCAATGACTTAGAATCAGCCATGCAAGATACAGCGCAAGCAGGTCTTGGTTTAGCTGCAGTTCACACTGGTGGTTCTCGTGTAGAGGCTTTAGAAAGCCTACACAAAGTTCGAACAGACCAAGAAGATTTAGTTAAGCAAGTGGCCTACCTTGAAGATAAAGTTGCGCAATTAGAAGAACGTATTGTAGGCTTAGAAAATCAATTTGTTAAAGATCTTGAGAGTATGGCTGCCAAGGCTGCGGCAAAAATTATACGTGAAGAAATTGCGGCGCTACTTGCCGACGGATAGATTTTATTTTTATAAAAAGGGGCGGGGACCAGGTGTTTTCGTTTCTTGACCCGCCCGGCAAAAGCCCATAGGGGGCCAAAGCCATTCCCCAATGGGCGGGGATTTTTATGTTTTTTTGCGCATGCTGGTTTGTAGAAAGTAATTAAAATTGCGCCCACAAGTTTAGCTTTTTTTGGATATTTTGAGCTTGGATTTATATATTTTAATAAATTAATTTGTTTTTCAGCTTGTTATGGAGGTAGAGGTGGATAGGTTGCATAAAGAAGCCTTGCAAGTAGCAAAGGAGTTGGTGGCTAAATTTATTGAAACACGCACCATTTCCCCCACAAATTTTGCTGAAACATTTCCTGCGGTTTATGAAGTGGTCTTAAGTACCATCGAATCGCATGCCAAGAAACAGCCAGAAGAAAAAAATGCTAATTGATAATTTTTAAATTTTGAGTTTTACTTATTATATTAATGGAATTATATGACCCTGCCTAAGAAGTCTTCTGCCCATACAATTTCTGCCATGTTTGAGCGCATTGCCCCTTGGTATGACGTGCTAAATACAGCGTTAAGCCTTGGTATTGATAGCCTGTGGCGTAAAAGGCTTGTTAAAGAAGTAAGACCTTTTTGCACTGGGCGAGTGTTAGATCTTGCAGCTGGCACACTTAAAGTATCAAAAGCTCTATGGCGCAAATATCCCTCTCTTGATATCCCAGCTATGGATTTTTGTCCCCCCATGCTTTTGCAAGGCAAGCAAAAACTTAGCCCCAAACAAGCAAAATCTATTTTGCCAGCGGGGGCAGATGCTAGGTGCTTACCACTAAAAGATGCTAGTGTTGACGCCATTACCATGGCTTTTGGTATACGTAATGTTAATCCGCGTCATAAGGCTTTTGCAGAAATGCTTCGCGTATTAGTTCCTGGTGGGCGTGTTTGCATCTTAGAATTTGGTTCTGGAAAAAATAAAATTATGGGTGGGTTATATAATTTTTATTTAAAGTATATTTTGCCACGTATTGGTAACTTAGTTTCTGGAGATGACAATGCTTATACTTATCTTGCCAAAACCATACATGAATTTCCTACAGCCATAGCTCTTGAAGAAGAACTACGTGCAGCAGGATTTAATGCAGCTTGGCATATACCACTAAGCTTTGGTATTGTTTGTTTACATATTGCTGAAAAAGCACGTGGCTAAAAGTTTACCCGCGTACTAGCCAGATAATGAGTAATCCAAGCCCGATGCCAAAAAGTCCCATACGTCTAAGCTGGCTTGAGGGGGTTATGGTCATATGAAGCATAGCCTTGCGCATAGCTTCTGGAAAGAGAGTCCAAGGTAGGCTTTCAAAAATGAAGGCAAGCCCAAGAGCTGCTAAAAATAGTTCCAAATCAAAGTTCATACTACATGGTGAATTAGATTATATTTTTTGTAAAGATTTAATATTTATTTGTGAGCAAAAAAATGTACATTATCAAACAAAGCCTGCAATCAGAATTGCCTCTTATAGAACAAGCGTTAAATAAAGCTTTGCAAGGTTTGCCAACTTCGGTACAGCCCATTGCCGCACATATTTTTTCCGCTGGTGGCAAGCGTTTGCGCCCATTTTTAACGGTACTTATGGCTCGCTTGCTTGGCTATAAGGACCAAGATATTTACGATTTGGCCATTAGTATGGAAATGTTACATGCTGCAACTTTATTACATGATGATGTTTTAGACGATGCCAATACCAGACGTGGGCAAAGTGCTGCACATCATATTTTTAACGTGCAAAGTACCATACTTGCAGGTGATGCCATGCTTGCCGCTGCTAATATGCTAGTAGCCAGTTTTGGTGATATACGCCTTTGTCATTGTTTTTCAAACGCTACCATGCGCACCGCAGCTGGTGAAATTTTAGAAATTGAACATTTACGCACTGTTAACCAAGATGCTAATATATATAATGAAATAATTCTTGGCAAGACTGCTTGGCTTTTGCGCGCGACTTGTGTACTAGGAGCTTTACGCGCTAATGCTTCTGAAGATACCGTCGAGCAAGTGGGCATATACGGACAGGAGCTTGGCATGGCTTTTCAAATGGTAGACGATGCTTTAGACTTTGCTCCAGAAGCAATTACCGGAAAGCCCACAGGTGGTGATTTGCGAGAAGGAAAATTGACTCCACCGGTGAGGTTTTATAGGGAGAGTTTAAGCCAAACAGAAAGGCTTGAATTTGATAAAGCCTTTATCTCTGGTAGTTTTACAGCTAAGGATGCTGAGCACATAGGTGAAAAAATATGTTCTCTTGGTTTTGATAAAAAAACTAGGGTCTTGGCTGAAAATGCTGTTGCAAAGGCCTTGCAAGCTCTTAATGCCTTGCCGCGTGGTCCAGAGTGGGAAGTTTTGAAAGAAATGACTGACTATGTAATAACGCGTGAAAAATAAATTGTAGTACATGAGGTAAGCAATGTTATATCGTATTGAAGTGGGTTTACATGCACACATTGAAGATACTGTAGGTAAAAAGACCGCTGCACATATAGCTAAGGCCTTAAATATTGCATTAGGTGCAGTACATCAAGTTAAAGTATTTACCGTAGATGGTTTAAGTCTTGATGAAGTAAACAGGCTTGTAAGTGAGGCTATTTGGCATGATCCTGTCATGCAAAAAGCTAGTCTTGAGCCTTTGCCATTACATGCTGATAGTTCAGAAGATTTTATTTTAGAAGTGGGCTTTCGTCCCGGTGTTACCGACAATGAAGCCCGCACTGCACGCGATACTGCAGCCATGGTTTTACGTAAAAATAGAGATGATATTAGTGTGTATACTTCTACACAGTATCGTCTTCTTAGCCATGCTGATACTAAGCTTGATTTACCTATGGTTGAGCATATTGCTTGTAACTTGCTGTGTAACGAGCTTATTGAGCGTTATCGCATAAAAAGCCAAGCTGAGTGGCAAGAAAGTGCAGGATTTGAAGCTCAAGCTGCCCAAGTTAGTGGTACTGCCAGTGATGATGTTAATATTGTAGCTTTATCAAGCATGGATGATGCCGCCATGATGAAGGTAAGCCGAGATAATACTTTGGCTTTGAGTCTTGAAGAAATGCAATGCATACGTGACTATTTTCAAGAACCATCTGTTAAAGCTAACCGTGCAGAGCTTGGCTTGCCGTCAGATCCTACCGATGCAGAATTGGAAGTGCTTGCCCAAACTTGGTCTGAGCATTGTAAGCATAAGATTTTTGCTTCAAATATTGACTACATTAATGCCGAAACTGGCAGTAGAGAACAAGTTGATAATCTTTATAAAAGTTGCATTCGTGATGCTACGGCAATGATTCGTAAACGCCTTGGAGAACGCGATTTTTGTAGGTCCGTTTTTAAAGATAATGCCGGAGTAATTTCTTTTATTGGTGCGTATGATGCTTGTATTAAAGTAGAAACTCACAATAGCCCATCTGCCCTTGACCCTTATGGCGGTGCGCTTACTGGCATTGTTGGTGTTAATCGTGACCCTATGGGCACAGGCATGGGGGCAGAGCTTGTGTGTAATACTGATGTATTTTGCTTTGCTTCGCCATTCCATGATGAAGAATTACCGCCTCGTCTTTTACACCCACGCCGCGTATTAGAAGGCGTGCGTGAAGGTGTTGAGCATGGTGGCAATAAATCTGGTGTTCCAACAGTTAATGGTTCATTGGTTTTTGATGAACGCTTTTTAGGTAAACCATTGGTTTATTGCGGAACTGTTGGCATTATTCCTACAGAAGTTGCCGGAAAACCTGGTTATGAGAAAAAAGCTCAAGTGGGCGACTATATAGTCATGGCCGGGGGACGTATTGGTAAGGATGGCATTCACGGTGCAACATTTTCATCAGAAGAATTGCACGAAGGATCTCCTGCCACGGCGGTGCAAATTGGTGACCCCATCACACAGCGTAAGATGTATGATTTTATTATGCGCGCTCGCGACCTTGGGCTTTATAATGCCATAACTGACAATGGAGCAGGGGGCTTATCTTCTTCGGTGGGCGAAATGGCAGAAGATACAGGAGGTTGTGAGCTTGATTTAGCCAAAGCTCCGTTAAAGTATGATGGGCTAAAGCCTTGGGAAATTCTTATTTCTGAAGCTCAAGAACGTATGACTTTATCAGTGCCGCCCAAACATTTAGATGAGTTTTTAAACCTTGCCAAAACCATGGATGTGGAAGCAACGGCACTTGGTAAATATACTGACTCTGGATATTTTCATATTAACTATGGTGAAAAATTAGTTGCTTACTTGCATATGGATTTCATGCACGAAGGTGTACCACAAATGCAACTTAGTGCGCATTGGCAAGCTCCGCAGCATTCAGATTCACGCATAGATGTTGATACAGCACAAACAGGTGCTTTGCTTAAAACCTTGCTTGGACGATTAAATATTTGTTCTAAAGAATATATTATTCGCCAATATGACCATGAAGTACGCGGCGGCAGTGCCATAAAACCCTTGGTGGGGGTTATGCGTGATGGACCTTCCGATGCTGGAGTTATTCGTCCAGTACTTGAATCTGATGCAGGCTTGGTTATTGCCCATGGTATTTGCCCTAAATTTAGTGACTATGATACCTATTGGATGATGGCTAATGCTATGGATGAAGCTATACGTAATGCCGTTGCCGTTGGCGCTAACCCGCACTATTTAGCTGGGGTGGATAATTTTTGCTGGTGTGACCCTGTGCAATCAGAAAAAACTCCCGATGGTCATTATAAACTGGCGCAATTGGTTAGAGCTTGTAAAGCTTTATCCCATTTTTCACTGGCTTATGGTGTGCCTTGTGTATCTGGTAAAGACTCCATGAAAAACGATTATACCGGTGGTGGAGAAAAAATATCTATTCCACCAACAGTGTTATTTTCTGTGCTTGGAGTTATTGAAAATGTAACTCGAACCCAAACTTCTGACTTTAAGAAAGCTGGACATCATATATTCATACTTGGACCTACGGGTCGTGATATGGCAGGCTCTGAAGTGGCACTGGAGCTAAAAGCTAATTGTAATACTGTGCCAACGGTAGATGTGCTTACAGCAAAAGCGAGATACGAAAGATTGCACCGCGCCATATATGAGCGAGTGGTTTCTGCTTGTCATGATTTATCAGATGGAGGTTTGGGTGTAGCTTTAGCAGAAATGTGCATAGGCGGTCGTTTGGGTGCAGAAGTTAACCTTGATGCAGTACCCACAGTAGGTGAGCTTAGCCTTACAGAATTGCTGTTTAGTGAGAGTTCTAGCCGATTATTAGTTAGTGTTGCGCCAGAAAAAGTTGATACCTTTAATGCTTATATGCGTGGAACTATCTATGCTTGCATAGGTCAAGTTGCTGATAATAATAAACTTTACATTAAAAATGCCTCTGGTGTTATATGTGATGAGAGCGTAGAAGGCCTAGCAAGTGCCTTTAAAGCAACGCTAAATTGGTAAAATATTAAAAAAATTATATTTTTGAAAATGTTGATTTTATTCAATAATATGGTTTTTAATTGTGAAAGAATACACTTTTTTTCAATTTGTTATTGACATCAGTTGCAAAGAATGTTTTCTATTTGTGTAGGGCCGCGTTATGGTAAAAAGTTTTGCCTAAAATTTGTCGCGGGATAATAGTTAATTTTTGAGAGGTTTATTTCATGTCCAAGTCCATTTATGTTGGTAACCTTCCTTGGTCCGCAAACGAGGAGCAGGTTCAGGATTTATTTGCTGAGTACGGTACTGTGCTTTCTGTGAAACTTATCAGTGATCGTGATACAGGTCGAGCCCGTGGCTTTGGCTTTGTAGAAATGGAAGATGCTGATGCAGGAGCCGCCGTTGAAGCTCTTGATAATGCTTCCTTTGGTGGTCGGACCTTGCGTGTCAATGAGGCCAAACCACGCGCCCCACGCCCATCTCGTTATTAATCAGGTTAAAAGCGCATTTAATGCCCTGGGAAACCAGGGCTTTTTTTCTTTGTTGTAGGTTTTTTATAACTGTGCAATAAGGGTCTTGTGCAATGGTGTTATGACTTATATAGCTAACAAATAACGCTGCTTTGTGCATGGTCTGAAAATTAATATAAAAACCCTAGCGTTTAAGGAGTTTTAGTAATGCTTGATCCAAAACAATGCGTTTTGTACAGCGGTGGTGCATCTGGCACAGAAACTTTTTTTGGCTCTCTTGCAGAAGAATGGGGCATTGAAGAAGTTAACTATAGCTTTGAAGGTCATCAATCACAACGCAGCCGCGGCATTCGTATTTTGACCAATGATGAGTTGGCACTTAAAGATGTAAGTTTGACCTATGTTTCAAAACTTATGAGTCGCGAATATACCCGCGCTCCTCTTTTTCGCAAAGTTTTGCAATCTATCTGCTGGCAAGTAAGCAGTGGTGGTGAAATTATTGTTGTGGGTGCTATCCAATCAGATAATACCGTAAAAGGTGGAACTGGTTGGGGTGCTGAATTTGCCAAGATTTGTAATAAACCACTATTAGTTTATGACCAATCTAAACTAACATGGTTTGCTTGGGAAAAGGATGCATGGCATGTTGCTCATGACCCATGTATTTTACGCCCCAACTTTACAGCTACAGGCACACGCTTTTTAGAAGATTCTGGTCGCGATGCCATACGTGAACTTTTTGCACGTTCTTTTAAGAAGTAAAATATAAGATTTAGCGAGAAGGCATCGTGCCTTCTCGCAACGTTAATTTTATGTCAAATCCCCTTAAAGAAGCAAAGCAACCTGTGTTGGGCTTTTGGTCAGCCATTTTAGCTTACTTCGTTTGGGGGGCATTGGTTTTTTATTGGAAATTTCTTGACCACGTTCCTCCCCTTGATACCGTAGCTCACCGTATTTTTTGGTCCTTGGTGACCCTTTTACCCATAACATTTTTCATGCACTCATGGTCAGAAATTCGTAAGGCTATGACCAACAAAAAAACCATGCTACGCATACTTATTGCTGCTATGGTTCTTTCTGGTAATTGGTTATTATATATCTGGGCCGTTGCTAATGAACGCGTGGTTGAAGCAAGCCTTGGTTACTTTATGAACCCCTTGGTAAGTGTCGTAATTGCAAGGTTACTACTTGGGGAGCAAATGACAAGGTTGCAAATGTTTGCCATTGCTGTGGCTTGCTTTGGCGTAAGCTATGGGGTTTGGACCTATGGTCAAATTCCTTTAGTGGGTCTTTGCCTTGCGCTTAGTTTTGCAATTTATGGTTATTGTTGTAAAACTGTTTCTGTGAGCGGAGTTACTGGTCTTTTTTTAGAAACACTTTGGCTTGCACCCGTGGCACTTGGCTGGATTATTTGGCAAGAATTTAATTCATCTAATTCTTTTTTTGCTTATGAGTTAAAGACCCAGCTCTTGCTAATGGGTACAGGTATTATTACCACAACCCCGCTTTTGCTCTTTGCCTTTTCTAGTCATAATATATCTTTAGCTAGTCTTGGTTTATTGCAATATATTGCTCCTACCATTAAATTGCTGGCTGGAGTTTTGGTATTTGGCGAAATAATGAGTGAGAGTTCAAGGGTGACACTTATCTTTGTTTGGCTTGGTCTTGGTATTTATTCATGGTGCATTATTAGACAATGGCGGGCTTTGCCCTTTAAAAAATCTAAGGAAATTTCATAATGGCTTATAATTTTACAGAACAGGAAAAGGCAATTTTATGTATTGTTCAAGATAATTTGCCAGATTCTGCCACCCCCTATGCTGACATTGCAACTCAAGTTGGATGTACTGAAGAAGAAGTTATTGAATTGCTAAGTAAGTTAGTTGATGATGGAGCCATACGTCGTTTTGGCGCAAGCATTAAGCACCAAAAAACCGGTTGGAATAACAATGCTATGGTTGCTTGGATTGCCACAGAAGATGAGGTGGAAGAATGTGGTAATAAGGCAGCAAAGCATAGTAATATTTCACATTGCTATTTTCGCCCGTCATCTGCTAATGATTGGCCCTATACTCTATATACCATGATTCATGGACGCAGTGCTGAAGAATGTGAACAAGTTATACTAGAAGTACAACAGTTAACAGGGCTTAAAGATTTTGCAGTTTTAGATAGTATAAAAGAGCTTAAAAAAACCTCCATGAAATATTTTTAATAGCGCAATTATAAGGAAATATTATGCAAGAATTAAAATCTCAAGATTTGTTTACTAAGGCACAAGAACTTATTCCGGGCGGGGTGAATAGTCCCGTGCGTGCTTGCAAAAATGTGGATAGCATTCCACTGTTTATCAAATCTGCCAATGGCTGTGAGTTAATTGACGCTGATGATAATAAATATATAGACTATGTGCTTTCTTGGGGGCCCATGATTTTAGGTCATGCTCACCCAGAAGTTACAGCGGCTGTACAAGCTGCTGCAGCACGCGGCACAAGTTATGGTGCACCGTGTGAAGATGAAGTTCTTTTAGCTAGAGAAGTTATAGACGCTCTACCTTCAGTAGATATGGTGCGCATGGTTAACTCCGGTACAGAAGCCACCATGAGTGCTCTGCGTCTTGCTCGTGCGATCACGTCAAGAGATAAAGTTCTAAAATTTATTGGCTGTTATCATGGTCATGCTGATTCATTTTTAGCCGCGGCAGGTTCTGGTATGGCTACATTGTCCATCCCAGGTACTCCAGGTGTACCAAGTTCTGTTGTGGCAGATACTGTGCTTGCTGCCTATAATGATATAGAAGCTGTCAAAAATATATTTGCTAAAGAAGGTAGCAATCTTGCTGCTGTTATTGTAGAGCCAGCGGCTGCCAACATGGGCTTAATTCCACCATGTGCAAACTTTCTTGAAACATTGCGCGAATTATGCACTGCTCATGGGGCACTGTTGATTTTTGACGAAGTTATTACAGGATTTCGCCTAGCCTATGGTGGGGCGCAAAGTTATTTTGGCATTGACCCAGATTTAACTACTCTAGGTAAGATTATTGGTGGTGGTTTACCTGTTGGGGCATACGGCGGCAAGCGTCAATATATGCAACGTGTGGCCCCTAGTGGTGATGTTTATCAAGCGGGAACTTTATCTGGCAATCCCTTAGCTATGGCAGCTGGTCTTGCCACTTTGCGTGTGCTTAAAAATAGTGATTATGCAAAGCTTGAAGCACGCACAAAGACATTTGCTAAGAGTATGGAAACCATATTAAAAGAAAAGGGTTTAAATGCGCATGTGGTAGCACTTGGTCCCATGTTTTGCCCCTTCTTTAGTGCTAGTGCTGTGAACAATTTTGACGATGTTAAAGCTACTGATACAGCTATGTTTACAAAATTTTATAAAGCCCTACGCAATGAAGGTGTTTATATTGCTCCAGCTTCCTTTGAGGCTGCTATGATGAGCTTTGTGCACAGTGATGCTCATTTAGAGCGCACCCTTGAAGCTGTGCGCAAAATTGAATTATAATTACTGTATATTATTAGTGGAGTCTTATGATTATTGATAAAAAGAAAATTGTACTTGTGGGAACAGGCATGGTGGGCATGAGCTTTGCCTATGCAGCCCTTAATGAAAGCTTATGCAATGAATTGGTTTTAATTGATATAGATAAAAAAAGAGCCATGGGCGAAGCTATGGATTTAAACCATGGTCTAGCATTTGCCGGTTCTAATATGAAGATATATCAAGGCGAATATGCTGATTGCAATGATGCAGATATTTGTGTGCTTTGTGCAGGAGTTAATCAGCAAGTGGGCGAAACAAGGCTTGCTTTGCTTAATCGCAATGTGGATGTGTTTAGATCTATTGTAGAACCCATAGTAAAATCTGGTTTTAAGGGTATTTTCATTATTGCCACAAACCCTGTGGATATTATGACAAGGGTTTGTTATGAGCTATCAGGCTTTGATGCAAGACATGTTTTAGGTACAGGAACAACCTTAGACACTGCCCGACTTAAGTATATTGTGGGTGACTATTTTTCAGTAGATCCAAGAAATGTACATGGATACGTCATTGGTGAACATGGTGACAGTGAATTTGTTCCTTGGAGCCAAACTATGATAGCCACCAAATCAGTGCTAAGTATTTGTGAGCAATCTGGTGGAGAAGCTTGCTTTAAAGAACTTGAGCGCATTGCTGATGATGTACTACATTCAGCTGCAAAAATTATTGAAGCTAAAAAAGCCACATATTATGGCATTGGCATGGCTATTATCAGAATTGTTAAAGCCATTCTCAATAATGAAAATAGCATACTTACTGTTAGTTCACGCATGGATAATCAATATGGTGAGACTGGTGTATTTGCGGGTATGCCATGCGTTATCAATGGCAATGGTGTGGAGCGCATTATTGATCTTGATTTAACATCTGAAGAAGTTGCCAAATTTAAGCATTCTTGCTCTATTTTGAATGAATATTTTGATGGTATAAAAATATAAAATAACGGTTAAAAACAAAGTACTCATAGCGGCAATAGCTACTTCAAAATAAGCCATTGCCGCTATTTAATTTTTTGGAAGCTCATAGTAAGAAAACTTAAAAACACTCTTAGCCTTTGGTTTAGACTATGCAAACTATTGCCTGCTATGCCCTAACGTCACAAGGCCTTAGCCTTGCTAAAAACATTGCAACTCATTTTGAGATGCATATCTATGTGCCAGAAAAAATGCGTGCTGAGGGCACGCATTCATTTTCAAGCTTGCCTCAACTATTAGCACACACATTTAATAAATATAAGGGGCATATTTTCATTACAGCTACAGGAATAGCTGTTCGTTCTATAGCGCCGCATCTTGTACATAAAGGGCAAGACCCAGCAGTGGTGGTTTGTGATGAACTTGGAAAATTTGCCATAAGTTTGCTTTCTGGTCATTGGGGTGGCGGCAATGAGCTTGCTAATGAGCTTGCCACAAAGCTTGCCAAAAGTCATAACACCACTGCCATTATTACCACAGCCAGTGACTTGCATAACACTTTAGCCATAGATATGCTTGCAAAAGAAACTGGCTGTATAGTGCTTGATTGGGATAAAATAAAATATGTAAATTCCGCTTTATTGCATAGGCAAGCTGTGCAACTCTATGACCCTTTAAATATTTTTGATGCTTATACACACATAATGGTAGGGGCTGGAATTAGTATGCATAAGTCCTTTGATACCATGAGTTTAAACTTGCCAAGTGTTGGTGTGCACATTAAAATTTTGCCAGAAAATGAAAATTTTTTACGCTTAACTCTGCCCAGTCTTTGCGTGGGTGTTGGTTGCAAACGAGGGACAAGCAAGGAAGAAATATTAAATGCCCTTGCTCAAACTTTGGCAAAAGAAAAATTTGAACCACGTGCCCTTGCATGTCTTGCCAGCGCTAAAATAAAGCAAGATGAACAAGGATTAATTGATGCTGCTAAAGAACTTGATTTGCCATTACGCCTATTTGATGAGTACGATTTATCAAATGTACGCTGTCTTAATCCATCTAAAACTGCAGCAAAGCTTTTTAAGGTGGAAAGTATTAGTGTAAGTGAGGGCGCTGCCTTATTAGGCGCTGGTGATAATGCAAAGCTAGTTGTATCAAAAATTAAATATTTTGAAAAAATTACCATAGCCATTGCTGTGCTGAATATTACTACTAAAGGATGGGAGGTATAATGAAATTTGCCCCTTTACATGTTGTTGGTCTTGGTCCCGGAGATGCTTCTCTTTTGCCACCAGTAGCATTTGATGCTCTTTCAGATAGCAAGGTTATTGTTGGCTACGATCTCTACGTGAATATGGTTCCTTTGATTTTGCGACAAGATAAAGAAATTATCAGCACCGGCATGCGTAAGGAGCAAGAGCGTTGTCTTGCAGCCATTGATAAAGCAAAATCAGGTTTACAAACATCTATTGTATGTTCTGGAGATGCAGGTATTTATGGGATGTCTGGTCTGGTGCTTGAGCTTGCCCAAAAGCAAGGTATTTTGCAAGATATGCAAATTGATATTATTCCCGGTATTCCAGCTCTTTGTGGTGCTGCATCATTACTTGGTGCACCTTTAATGCATGACTTTGCCTGCATTAGCCTAAGCGATTTATTAACCCCTTGGGAAGTCATCGTTAAAAGGTTGCATGCTGCCCTTTCTGGTGATTTTGTATTGGTAATTTATAATCCACGCTCGCGTGGCAGAAAGCAGCATTTATATGATGCACTAGAAATAGCAAAGCAATACCGAAGCCCTAATACTCCTCTTGGGATAGTACGCAATGCTTATCGCTCTGATCAAAGTGTGGCTTTGCATAGTTTAGAAGATTTTGATCCTGAAACTGCAGATATGCTTTCAATTCTAATTATAGGTAATTCGCATACTAAGTTTTTGGGAGAGAAATACATGGTGACACCGCGCGGCTATAGGCTTGCGGATTAAGCTATGTTTTACAGAGTTCTGTTTTTTCTAAAGATTGACCATATGGAGAAGTGTAAAAATCACTAATTTAAGCCATTAGTCCATGTAATTCTATATGGTGACAAGAAAAAGTGTCTAGTTTTACATTGTCCATGAACTCTTTATGTATAACAGACATTTCTGAACAGTGTTCTTGTGATAAATGCTTAAAAAATGCTTCTTGATTTTCCCATACTTCATAGACCATGAACTGGTTTGGATTATCATGCTCTATTTGTAAAGAACTATACATGCAACCTGGCTCTTGCCTATTCTTTTGCAGAAATAATGCTAAACTCTTCTTTGCTGCGTCTATTTTTCCAGCATGAGCTGTAGCATATGCTAAAACAGCAATTTTTTTTGAAAAAGAAGTTAAGCTTCCATATTTGTAGACACCATCATCATGGACATTATGATAGGTTGTAAAATACATTTCTTCAAAAAGATTTTGATAACTAGCAAGGAAATCTTCAACATGGTTTAAGTTCCTATGTTTAAGCCAAGCTTCTTTGTCTTTCCATATTTCATAGACCATAAAGTGATTATTGTTTTTTGTATTTATATGCAAAGTGCATAGTTCACACCCGACTTCTGCTGTATTTAATTTCAAAAATTCAGCAAGCATGTCATGAGCTAGGGTAATTTTGTCTGTTTTAGCTATAGCATGACCTGCTAAAATAATTTTTTTAGAAATCATTACTCTTTTCCTTAAGTTACTTGAATATCAATTGATTGATATTAAAGTATAGTAACATATTAAAAAATACCCTGCGGCAAAAAAATATTAACTTTCAAAGAAACTCAATAAAAACCACAAAGTCATTTTTAAGTCACTTTGTAATAAATAATTTTTAAATGCATGCCTAATGGAATTAGGGAGAGCAAGGGGTAAGCTTAGCTCACCCCTTAAAACAATTATAAATAACTTTTATACAAAGCTTCAGCGCGCTTACTGCAGGCATTAACACGTTCCACAAGGCTTTTACGATAAGCTTGCATATCTTTAATGGGGCGGCTTGCTATGCCAGAATCCATGGCAGCTTGGGCTACAGCTGGAGTTTCCCATTCAATAATGCGTGGATCTAGGGGTTTTGGGATAACGTAATCAATACCATAGGTAAAGCTTGTGCCACCATAGGCATCAATAACAGATTGTGGCACAGGTTCTTTGGCAAGCTCTGCCAAGGCTTTGGCAGCAGCTATTTTCATTTCCTCATTAATTTGCGATGCTCCAACATCTAATGCTCCACGAAAGAGAAATGGAAAGCCAGATACATTGTTAATTTGATTAGGATAGTCAGAACGACCGGTTGCCATAATGCAATCAGGCACGGCTTCTTTTGCATCAGCATAACTAATTTCTGGGTCAGGGTTAGCGCAAGCAAAGAGTATGGGTTGCGGGGCCATGCTTTTTACCATTTCTTTACTTAATAACCCTTTAACAGAAAGACCAAGAAAAACATCTGCACCTTTAAGGGCATCTGTTAAAGAGCAATCGTCAGCTTGGGCATATTGTTCTTTGTATTTATTGAGGTCATTGCGCTTAGCATGAATTAAACCACGAGAATCAAACATAAATATATTTTCACGTTTAACACCCATAGTCATATAAAGGTTAGCACAAGCAATGGCTGCTGCTCCTGCTCCTGAAATAACCACTTTGCAATCAGCAATTTGGCGTTTAGTAATTTCACAAGCATTAATAAGCCCAGCTGCAGAAATAACTGCTGTACCGTGTTGGTCGTCGTGAAATACCGGAATATTCATTTCTTGGCGTAATCTTTCCTCAATATAGAAGCATTCCGGTGCTTTAATGTCTTCAAGGTTAATGCCACCAAAGGTTGGCTCCATAGCCTTAATAATTTCGCATAACTTGCTAGGGTCATTTTCGGCAAGGTTGATGTCATATACGTCAACATCAGCAAACATCTTAAAAAGTACGCCCTTGCCCTCCATAACAGGTTTACCTGCTTTGGGACCAATGTTACCAAGACCTAACACAGCTGTACCATTAGACACAACGGCTACTAAATTAGCTCGACCTGTGTAAACATCAACCATGCTTTCATCGGCATGAATAGCAAGGCAAGCCTCGGCAACACCAGGTGAATATGCCATGGAAAGATCTTTTTGAGTGGAGCAAGGTTTAGTGGGTAGCACCTCTACTTTGCCGCGACGGGGTAATTCGTGATATGCTAATGCTTCTTCCTTGGTGTACAGAGTCATGGGTTTACCTCAACAAATTAATAAAATTTTTAAATAGCTACTTCTTATGGCATGAACAGGGGTTTGCCATAAGATTACGTAGTTTTTCAGGCACAATGCCTTTCACAGATTCAAGAGTTAACATGCGGCGCATAATGCCCAATTGATCTTGCAAGGGCAGTTGTTTTGGGCATACATCTTGGCAAGCCAATAAGCCCATACAGCCAAAGACACCTTGATCATTACCAATAAGTTCGTAAAAATCTTTTTTATCACGCTCATCGCGTGGGTCAATATAAAATCGTGCCATGCGATTAATGCTAGTTGCGCCTAGGAAATCTTCGCGCATGCGTGCCGTACCACAAGCGGCTATACAGCAGCCACATTCAATACAACGATCAAGCTCAAAAATTTCTGTAGCTAAACTGTTAGTCATGGGTTCTTCAATGGCATTTTCATCAAAGGGTTTTTGATTGTGAATCCACGTTTCAAGTTTTGTGCCTACATTGCGAAACCATGTGCCTGTATCAACGGATAAGTCTCCAATAAGTTTAAATATTGGTAAAGGATGTAAGGTAAAATGGTCTGGCAGGTTTTTGGTTTGAGTAGAGCAAGCAAGACCAGGTCGTCCATTAATAACCATGCCGCATGAGCCACAAATGCCTGCGCGGCAACAAAAGTCAAATTGTAAAGTAGGGTCTTTTGTTTCGCGCAATTGCATAAGAGCCACAAAGAGAGTCATACTAGGGTGTTCTTCTAAGTAGAAGGATTGCATATGCGGTATACTTTGTGGATCCAAAGGATTATAGCGCATGATTTCAATATGTAGAGTGCGTCCCATAAAATTTATCTCCGTGCTTTATGCGCCGCCAAAGGGGCGTATTTTATCTTGAGGTATTGGGGCTTCAATAATGCTTCCACCACCATAGCCACGCTCTCCCGGAGGAATTTCATACCAAGGGGTGGCATCTTCATAGCTTAATGTAGGTAGGCTATCGCCTTCTTTCCAAACTGCCAGTGTGCGATTAAGCCACTTGGTATCATCACGGTCAGGGTAGTCTTCTCTAGCATGAGCACCACGGCTTTCAGTTCGCATAAGTGCACCATATGCTGTGCAAATTCCAAGTTTAATCATGCCGCTAATGCGCAAAGCCATGGAAAGCTCAGGATTAAAACCTTGATTATGACCGCTTAAGGCAATATTTTTTGAACGCTCTAAAAGCTCTTGCAATTCATCAACAGCTTTTTGTAAGTCTTTGCCATTGCGGAAAATACCCACATTATCCATCATGGTTTTAAACATAAGTGAACGTAGTTCATAACAATTTTCTCTGCCATTACGCCCATTAACCATGTTATTAATGCGTTCAGCCACTTGAGTGTGGGCTTGATTTGCAGCCAAAGTGCTAAATGATGTTTCATATCCTTGTAAATATTCAACAATTTTTTTGCCAACCACACGTCCTGCCACAACAGTTTCTGCAAGGGAGTTTCCGCCAAGGCGATTAAAACCATGCATATCCCAACAAGCGGCCTCACCAGCAGAAAATAAGCCTTTAAGACCATATGCTGCACCATCTTTATTGGTACGCACACCGCCCATGCTATAGTGATGAGTGGGGCGTACTGGTATGAGCTGATTAATGGGGTTAACACCAAGGAACTTTGTTGAAATATCATACACTTCACGTAGGTTAGTTGTGATGTGCTTTTCACCAAGGTGGCGAATATCAAGCCATAAATGTTCGCCATAGGGGCTTTTGACCCCAAGACCTTTTTTAATGTGGGTTAGCATATGCCTTGAAACAACATCGCGCGAAGCAAGCTCAGCTTTTTCTGGTTCATAGTCAGGCATAAAGCGGTATTCATTAACATCAAGCAATGTACCGCCATCTCCGCGGCAACCTTCAGTAACCAAGATATCTGTAGGTACTGTGCCTGTAGGGTGAAATTGCACAGCCTCCATATTGCCAAGAGCAACGCAACCCGTATCAAGAGCAGTAATTTGTCCGCCACCATCGCATATGACGGCATTGGTGGTGGCAGGATAAATACGCCCATAACCACCGGTGGCAATAAGCGTAACCTTAGCACGATATACCACCAGCTCACCAGTGCGTAAGCAGCGACAAATACAGCCGGTGCAGGTTTCTCCATCATGGATGAGGGCTTCAGCCTGCATGCGATCATGCACAGCTACGCCAAGCTGCAATAACCTATTATCTAAGGTAAAAAGAACTGAGTGTCCTGTTCCGTCAGAGGTATAACAAGTGCGCCATTTAGCAGTACCACCAAAGGCGCGTGAGTGAATAAGTCCGCGTTTTTCTTCAAGCTCTTCAGCTTCAAAGGGTTTTCCACCTTTATAATAAGTGTGCTTACCCGGCTCAACCCGACTCCAAGGCACACCCATCCAAGCCATTTCGCGCATGGCAATGGGGGCAGAATTAGCAAAAATACGCGCCACTTCTTGGTCGCATCCCCAGTCAGAACCTTTGACTGTGTCAGTAAAGTGTACGTCGGGGCAATCACCTTGACTCATGGCAGAATTACCAAGAGCTGCTTGCATGCCACCCATGGCAGCGGATGAGTGTGAACGTTTGGGTGGAACAACAGAAAGACATATAACGTCAAAGCCTGCTTGTGCGGCTTCTACTGCCACACGTTCACCAGCAAGGCCAGCTCCCATGCACAAAAGGTCGGTTTGAAAAATTCGCATGCGCTCTCCTTCTAGTTGGCTTAACTTACATTAATAAAATGAAAACGAATCATGGTCAAAAGCCCAAGCCCCACATAGGCAAGGATAAGATACCAAGTACGTTTGGTCCAAAGTGCTCTGGTGCTATCGGTAATATATCCATACTTAACCCCAATACGAAATAATCCAATACCAAGGTGCAAACCTACACAAATTAATAAAACAATATAAAATGGGGTCCATCCACCTTGCTCGCGCATGGCAGAGCTTTCTGCCGTAATGGGTAGGGAATACATCACAACAATTATATGGCTTGTAACCATAACTAAAAGCATGATGGCTGTTATTACTTGTACTAACCAAAGCCAAGTGTCACAATGACGCATACTTTTGGCATGTTTGAAATAAGTTGGTAGAGATCCTACGTGGAAGGGCATTTTTCTAGCAGCAATGATGAAGTGAATGACCATAATTAATAAAATCAATGGTCCACCTATTTGAGCAAGGTATAATTCTTCTAAAAGCCAGCCAAGGCTATCCATAAGACCAGGAGTAATTAGTACTGTACTTACAAAAAGTAAGTGTACTAAGGTAAATACGGCAAGTAATGCTCCAGTGATGGCCTGAACAAAATCCATGCGCCCAGGCAATGTTGTCTTGGAATAAGTGTTGAGTGAAACAAATCCGTCCATATATGCCCCCTTATGATGGTTAGTAGTCTTTTTTATTATATTGCTATAATGGCACAGTTGTAAAGCTAAGAATATGATAGTTTGCCGATGAACTTGCGCTATCCTCATGCTATTTTAGCTAAGTTATGCTGAAAAAATACTTTTTATATAGTGCTTAATATAGCAAACTATAAATTCCGTGCAAAACTTCAATAATATAACACTTATCTAGTTAGTCGGAACACTAAAGAGTGCTATTTTATATTATTTAATTTTGACAACACTAAAAGCGTATTTTTTAGCTCAGCAATTTCTTTTTTAAATGCAGTTAAATTTGCTTCAAGTTCTTGCACGTTTTTTTGTAATACGTGGTTTTTTACAGCATAGTCTTTTTCTTTATCTGTAATAATAGGCTTAATGACTTTTTTATATTCATCACCAGTTTTATAGTCAAATGGATCAATGTTTAAATATATTTTTCTAAATACTTCTGCATCATTCACTGGGTGCATAACCCAAGCATGCTCTACAAAATCTTCATAGCGCATGTGGGATAATGATTTTTTATTAAATACTTTTTTACGTTTAGTTGGTTTTTCGGTGCGCCATAAAATGGTTTGGGGGTTATCATTATCTGTTTGAGTGCAAGAAGAAAATTCTGGATATTTATCATGAATTGCAAAAATAGCTTTAAAAACATCACCATGCCATGAAGGATCCCTAGAAAGTCCTGCACAGGTTTTCCACTCAGTTTGTTTGTGTTGGCAATTTAAGGCAGAAAAATGACTGCTTGGTACAGTATCATCAAAAATCCAGATGGTCTTTTCATGGCTATAGGGCAAAGTATTTTCAAAATCTTGCAAAGTTTGCTCAAATGTGTGCAAACCATCAATAAAAATTATGTCAAATTTGAAAGGGCTGTTATGATATTTATGTTGTAATTTTTGGGCACGCTTTGCAAAATGATCAAAAAAGATGTCAGAAGTTTCACTATAAAAAACGGTGTCTTCATTTGCAAAGTCGGCAACATTAAATTGAAACTCTGGGTCAACACCAATCTTGAAGGGAACGTCTAAGTTTAAAAATGTGCGCCCATGGAAAACGCCAATTTCAAGATAAGTCTTAGCATAGAACATATCAATATATGATTGAATACGTTTACAGGTAGGTAAATTCTTAGCAAAAAGCACTTGCACCATATCTTCTTCATTAAGCTGTGCGTTAAGTTTTTTTTGTCTATAATTATTAAGTGCTATTTTTAGAGCATTATTAAAGGGTTCTACGGCAGAAGCTTTGCGCGCACAATCAATGGCTTTATCAATTTCTCCCTTGGCGAAATGCATGCTTGCAAATTGCACATGTGGTTCACTCCAAAATGGATTTTTATGCATAGCGCCAGTCATAAGTTCCATAGCTTCTGTATAGTTTTTATTTGCAATTAAATAGCTTGCAAGGTGCTCTTTACAAACAAAATTGCGCGGCTCCATTTCTACAGCTTTGCGAGCATATTCTACTGCTTTATCCAACTCTCCTTTAATTGCATAAATACGAGCATTTTGGGCAAAGCGTTCCGCAAGGCGCGGATTTTGTTGCATAGTCTTTGCTCTAATGTTTATGGCAAGGTTATGTTCACCCTTTTGATGCATATAGTTTGCAAGTTGTTCTTGTACAGCCATATTGTTTGGCGCTAAGTCTGCAGCTTTTTTAATACAAGCAATGGCCTTTTCTAGTGCTCCTTGCGCTTCATGCACATTGGCAAGTTTGGCATAAGCATCGTGACAAGTTGGATTATCCTTTAATATTTTGGACATAAGAGTTTTACAAGCGTTATAATTTTTATTCTCAAATAAATATTTTCCAAGTTGAAGGGCACGCTTTAATTTGTGAGGCTCAATGTCCATTGCTTTTTGTGCGTATTCAATGGCTTTATCAAGTCTATGTTGCAAGTAATAAATCAAAGCAATTTTTGCTAAAGGCTTACTCCATTTAGGGTTACGCTGTATAAGATTTTCTTGTAACTGCAAAGCCTTCTCAAAATCACCAGCCTTCAAAAAATGCTCATTTAGTTTTTTATAGTTCCTTAAGTTTTGAGGATTTTTTTTAATATCATCTTGCAATCTCTCCACATGGTAGCGATAAGCTTCAAGGGGTAAGGTTATGCTTTTACCACTTTCTATTTGGTAGCGCTGCATAGCATTGAAAAAATCAATATGCATAGTGTTGTCTAAAAGATGTTTTTTGCGTAAATATGCAAAAATTTTATAAGCTTCGGTATATTTTTTTTGTTGGTACAAAAAGTATGCAATATAAAAAAGTTTTCTTGCTTTGCTCAAGGGTGCAGGTGGCTTATAATAAAAATGGGGCACAGTAATATGCTTTTTTATAAGTTTTGTGGGTTTCACTAAAATATTAGAAAAGTCTTCAATATTATTAGTAAAGTCACAGCTTTTTTCAAGTATGTTTTCTAATGTAGCTATATCTAGGGTGAAAAAGTCATTGGCTTCATCTAGGTTATCAGAATAAAGTACCTCTTTTTCTAAGTTAAATAAAAAATAATTATCTGACTTTAAATTAGCTATAATATTAAATGTTGCAGTATGCTCTCGTGGTATAATAATAAACCGAGTTTTTAAGTTTTTTGTAAATAACAAGCTGTGTTGAGCAGAACCACCTATCATAAAACATACTTCGGCAGTGCTCAACGCTTTAAGTTGCTGTGATACTGAAAGTTCTTCCGGATATATAATGCTCCAGCCTCGTTTTTTCAATAAATTTTCAACTTGTTCTTCATTGGCACAACTTCTAATTTTTGCACGAGAAAAATAAACATACTTTCCCTTGATAGGTGTTGCCTCATAATATCCTAAAAAATCAGCGAATTGTGGGTGAATGTGTGTATTAATACCAGAGCCAGGCTCAGGAAAGTGCACTTTTGCAAATTTGGTAGGTTCGGTAAGGAAAATATGTTCATTTTCAATACCAAGAGCATTAAATATGTCACTTTGCCAAGTTGGAAATTGAGCTTTGGTATGTGAGAAACCATTAACTCCAGTCCAAACAATGGGTAGTTTACAATTTTTTGCATACCAGAGTCTTTGCAAGTTTTCTAAAAGAAAATGCCCCCAGTGCATGAAGAAAATTCCGCCATAAATCACTTCTTGTTGAGAAGTATGCCAAGCTTTCACATAGGGTAATTGATAATATTGTGTGTCTTTATCAATCATGCGCCGCACTTGATAAAGTGGTTGTTTGTTTGCAAATGCACCTTGAGCATATACACTAATTTGACCAGTAATATCTCCTGCCATGGGCAAGAGTGTTACATCATTTATAATGTCACAATGTAGGGGGGGTATTTTATTTAATGTTTTATAGTCAAGCATGTAAACTCCATAAAAATGAGACAATTAAAAACTCTCTGCCCATTAGAAGATAGTAGTACAAAGCAATTGATAATAATTACAGACCATGATTAATAAAATTAGTTATCAAGGTTATGATCAAAAAAACTGTAGATATTTTTTTTCATTTTAGAGCGATATAATGCTTTGTCTGCATTACGATATAACTCTTCATAACTTGTGCCATCTTGCGGGAAAATTGCTATACCAATGCTACAAGAAATAGAAACGCTTACCCCATTATCTTCAAACGTTTGGCGGAAAAAATCTTGAATTTGATCAATTTTTAATAGCAGAGGACGCAAGTTTGGAATGTCCTTTATGTAGACAATAAATTCATCACCACCTACACGTCCAACAATATCATCACTTCTAAAAATTTGCGAGAGCCCATCAGCAAGATTTTTTATAGCCATATCACCCATAGCGTGCCCAAAGGTGCTATTAACTTGTCTAAAATTATCAATATCAATAATACAAAAAGCACCGCGGGTGTTATTCTCAATGTCAAGTTCACGCTGCACAAGGTCAGCTGTGGCAGTTTTATTGTATAAAGATGTGAAGGAATCACGTTTTACATCATCACGCAACTTATGCAACATACGAGTTTCTTTATCTACATTTTCAATTTTGCCAATAGCTTTAAGTATTCCTTTTTCATTTACCCAAGCCGTTTGTCTAAGTTGGCACCATAGCCATTGACCTTGGTAGGTTTTGATGCGTAGTAAGGCTGTAGCAATTTTTCCACCTACTTTAATGCGCATATGCATGGACATAAATAGATCCATGTCATCAGGGTGCACAATATCTCTGTCTATGTGATAGTGTTCCAAGCTTAGGTCATGGGGTATTGGGTAGTTAAACTTTTGGAAAAACTGTACTGATACACTGAGTTGATGATTATTTAAGTCATACTCATACAAAATGTTGTCTGACATTTCTAAGAGATATTTGTAGCGCTCCACCATGCTTTTTTCTTGAACTTGAGATTTTTTTAAATCATCAACATCAAAGATAACACACCACAAATACCCCCCATTAACATCAGCTATAAAACGAGCGCGATCTATAACATATATGGGGTCTTTATCTTTTTGTAATAATCTATATTCTGCTGTCCTGATTTCTAAGTTGTCTTGATTCATAACTTCACGAACATTGTTTCTGTCATCAGGGTGGATTAAGTCATACCAACTATTATTATATATTTTTTGTATGTCACTTGCCTCTGTGCCAAGCAATGCATTGAGGCTATCTGAGTAGTCAATAATAGTCCATTTTTCGTCATTTAAACAGCGTACTATGGCGCAAGGAATTATATTAATAGTGTCTTGCAATTGTGTTGCTTTATTGCGTATGGCAGCATGTGATCTGTTTTGAATGTGTAGTAAATAACCTGTTAATGCAATAAATGACACAAACCAAACGCCGAGAGTGGCTACAATTATATAAATCGTAGACTTTACGCGGGATTGCACTTCTTTTGTCGGTACGAGGGCCCCCACTGCCCAATCCACTCCAACTATAGGAACAAAGCTTGCAAAAAATTTCTCATGGCTAAGTGTTAGTTCAGTAATTTTTGTTATTTCATTAAGTAGTTTTTGCTTTTCATTTTTTTTGTTAAGTTTATTATTTAGGTAAAATTGTTGTAATAAATCTATGTTTTGCGGATTGTTATATATAGTTTCTGCGGTGGAATTTATGACATTGCCATTTTCGTCAAAAATAAAAAACTCAATATCATTACGAAATTTTATATTATTTAGCATATTAAATAATAATGTGTGACCCCTGATAATAAAAATGGACCCCAATTGCTCTTTATGTCTTAGCACTGGAGCACTAATCATGTGAACATGCCCATAATTTTCAAAGGTGTCTATACTACAACTTAACATTTCTTGTTTTTGTATTATATCTTTTGCAACGTCTGGATTAAGTATAATTTCATCGCCATATACGTTGATCATAGTCAGGTTGTTATTCTTTGTAACTATGCCAAAATATAGATAGTCTTTGGTCAATATCTGGGCGATTTCTCTAAGAGCTTCTTTGGCATTAAAATCATTTTTTAACTCAATTGCCGCAGCGGTAAGCTGCACTTCTTCACGCACAGAAGCCATATACAAGCGGCTCATGTGGGCAAAGTTCGTGGTTACTCCTTCTAGTAGGGATGTGGTGTAAGTTTCATGTGTTTCTTCAAGCTCTCGAATTAAAATAACAACCATAATGACTAGTACAACAGTGATACACACAAATGCACTAATAATTATTCGAGAGGAGCTTTTTTCTTTATGTATGTCGCGCACATTTTCACCCAAAAAACAGTTTTAATGGATAGTCAAGCTATCAAAGAAAGTTATTACACGAAAAATTTTCTACCCCATAAAAGTTATCAAACTACATAAAATTTTTCGTACAAAAATTTCCATTCAAATTTAACTATACACTATAACAAGTAAAATATCAATAGATAGTTTAGAGCTGGTAACAAAAAATTATTGTTTCTAAGGAAGTTATGCAGGAAAATGCTACTTTTCTCAAACTAGCATTTAGAGAAAAGCTGTGTGTTATATGATCTAGTTTATTGTTTTAAGTTAAATAGCAAAAGAAAAATAATGCAACGCTATCTGATCTCAATTCTAATTTTTTGTATTTGTAAGTAATGTGTTCAATGTCTTAGAGTTAGGGTAAAAAGGTTTTGGTAGTTAATCCTTATGAATAAAGTTTTGAAAAAAATTTTTACATTGTAGCAAAAAAATCTAGACTTATAAGTTGCGTATTTTTAATGTGTTATTGCGAAAAAACTTGGTCTTGTGCAAAAAACACTGTAAAAAGGTTAAAATTTTTTTACCAAATGTCTTGCTATTTGCTGATAATTATGCAATTTTAGCTCATTCGCGGTAAGCTTTTAGGTGTGTTTAACTCAAGCTACTGGAATAACTGTGCAAGCAGTATATAACTAAAGGAAGGAAAACATTATGAAAAAGATTGTTACGTTGTGTCTAACAGCAGGTATGTTGCTTGGCGTAGCTACTGGTGCATCAGCCATCGATTTTAAGGCTAAAGGCCAGTGGGTTATGGGTTTTGGTATGCTTGATACCTATTATCAAGGTCATAACGGTAGTGATACCTTTGCCGCTATGCAGCGTATTCGTTTGCAAATAGATGCCGTTGCTTCTGAAACCTTGTCAGGTACTGTAAGCTTTGAAATGGGTGATACCACTTGGGGTAACGTTGGTAGCGGTGGTGCTCTTGGTGCTGACGGTAGAATTGTTGAGCTTCGCAATGCATATATTGATTGGTATGTGCCTAATACCGAACTTAGCATCCGCATGGGTATCCAACCTCTTACCATGCCAAACGTAGCTGGTGGTTCAGCTATATTAGATGATATGGTAGCAGGCGTTGTTGCTTCTTACAGAATTAATGACATGGCTAGCATTGGTTTTGCTTGGGCTCGTCCATACAACGATAACTGGGTAAGTGAAGATGATGATAACCCATCTAACTACCTTGACAATCTTGACCTTTTCACAGTTTTTGTACCTCTAAAGGGTGATGGCTGGAAGATTACTCCTTGGGCTCTTGGTGGCATGATTGGTAGAAATGTTCCCCTATCTGTTGGTGGTGCTTCTGCAGGCTATGCTACAGCTGGTATCGTTCCTTCCTTCGTAGGTAAGGGTGCTACTTTTGCTAATGGTGTTGGTCTAGGTGATGCAGTATATGATGCTGTTGAAGATTCCGGTTATGCTACTGCTCTTTTCTTCGGTCTACCTATGGGCTTTACTTTCGGCGGTGGCTGGAACATTGAGCTTGACCTTAACTACGGTTCTATCACCGGTTTAGGTGATGCTAAAGACGTAACTTTTGCTAATGGTGGTCATCTCCATACAACAGATATTTCTCTTGACCGTCGTGGTTGGTTAGCAAAAGCTTTAGTTGAATATAAGATGGATTGGGGTACTCCTGGTCTATTTGGTTGGTACGGTAGTGGTGATGACGGCGATATCGACAATGGTTCTGAAATGATGCCATACTTCAGCGCCGTAGGTAACTTCACATCCTTCATGGGTGACGGTAACGAGCTAGGTTACTCCTATTGGACCGGTGGCGATAACAATGGTTATGACCAAATGTTAAGCTACAGTGGTACTTGGGGTGTTGGTCTACACATTAAAGATATGTCCTTTATTGAAGACCTATCTCACACCTTCCGTGTAGCTTACTGGCGCGGTACTAACGATCCAGACATGGCTAAATATGTTGGTAATGCATTCTCTAACGTTGGCGGCAACGGTACTATCTACCTTACTACCAATGACTATATGCTTGAATTCAACCTTGATACAACCTATGAAATCTATGAAAACTTAGATGCTATTGTTCAACTTGGCTATATCATAAACGGTGTAGACGGTGAGACATGGGATAAGTATGATGGTGATCACGATAAACGTGATGGCTACAAAGCTGGTATCTTCTTCAACTACAGCTTCTAAGTCTTAATCAAAATAAATAAAAAAGGCGTCTATATAAGGCGCCTTTTTTTGGTTTAAATCAGTTAAGTTAAAAAAATATTTGAACTAAAAATAAATCTCAAATTGTGTGTGGTTGATCAAAGAAACCACTTACATTTTGAGATATTATAATCTGTACTTCCATAAAACCATGTTTTTTTAATACAGACTTAACGTCATCTTCACTTACATTCAGATTTTTACATTGCAAGATAGGTTCAGGGCATAGGCGTAAACGAAAATCTTGTAAACCAATTTGTTCTAAGGCAAGCTCGGCAGAAGAAATTTGTTTGAGTAATTGTGGTGTAATTTCTAAATCATAGTTTAGGCGGGTGAGCAAACAAGGGCGGGCTTGTTGCTCAATGAAGTCAAGTCCAAATTTTTTACCCTCTTGGCGTATGCTTGCTTTATTGAAATTACAGCTTGCCAAGGGAGAGCTAATGTTATGTTCTTTTAAGGCTTTTAACCCTGGTCTATATTCTTTTAAATCATCGGCATTGGTGCCGTCACAAAGTTTAAGCTTTTTTGATGCAGCTGCATTCTTAAAAATTTCAAATAAATATTTTTTGCAATAATAACAACGCGATTTACTGTTGTGACGCACAGCATCAAGGCTTAAAACATCAATTTCATAACATTGAATTTTAAGTTTATGTTGCTTAGCCCATGCTTTAGCAAAGTCTGTTTCTTGAGTAGGGGTGTGTGCACCGTAGGCATGAAGTAGTGTTACATCACAGCATGACTGCTTTGCTGCATAAGCTAAAAATCTGCTATCTAAACCGCCAGAAAAAGCTATAGCCAGTTTAGGATAATTTTTTAAAAAAGATTGTAATGTATGCCAGTGCATAGTTTAGAGCCAAATGTTGCACCATAGCTTTGCAGTTTTGAGTGATACTTAGGATATTACCAAGTTAGACGAACTTTTGCTCCAAGTTTTGCCATATGTTCCTTGCACTCTTTAATAGTGTATTGTCCATAATGAACAATAGAAGCAATAAGAGCTGCTGAGGCTTTGCCTGTACTAACAGCGTCATACATATGATCCGGGCTTCCTGCACCACCTGATGCAATGACAGGAATTTGAACCGCTTCACAAATGCAGCGTGTAAGATTTAACTCATAACCGTCGCGCGTTCCATCGGCGTCAATGGAATTAACACATAATTCTCCAGCTCCAAGTTCTGCACATTTTATAGCCCAAGCTATGGCATCAATGCCCATATGCTTTCGACCACCATGTATTACAATTTCATAACCAGAAGGAATTTCGGATGTTTTATCAACTTGTTTTACGTCCATTCCCACCACTATGGCTTGTGAACCAAAGGCTGAGGCTCCTGCACTAATGAGCGTTGGATTAGTAACAGCTGCAGAATTAATAGAAATTTTCTCAGCACCGGCTAAAAGCACCGCGCGCATATCCTCAACAGTAGAGATACCACCACCTACACTAAAAGGAATAAAAATTTGTGCTGCCACATTTCTTACCACATCAAGAAAAATACCCCTATTTTCGTGAGAAGCAGTAATATCATAAAAAACTATTTCATCAGCACCTTGCTCATAGTATTTTCGTGCAGTTTCAACGGGGTCTCCTATATCAACATTACCCTGAAAGCGTACACCCTTAGTAAGTTGACCATTGCGTACATCAAGGCAAGGTATAATGCGTTTACTAAGCATGGTTTGCTCCTTGTGTAATGCAATAGTTGGTGAAGTTTTGCAAAATTTTCAAGCCTGGTGCACCGCTTTTTTCAAGGTGAAATTGAATAGCCCAAAGACCATCTTGACCATATACGCTACAAAATTCTAAACCATAGAGAGTGTTTGCAATAATATATTGCTCTTGTGGTTGCACGTAGTAACTATGTACAAAATAAAATTCAGCGTTTTTAGGAACATCTTTAAAAAGCAAACAATCTTGCTTATAAATTAAACTATTCCATCCCATGTGTGGAATTCGAATGGGGGTATTATCTTCTTCGCAAAGATTATTTGAAAACTGTTCGCATAAACCGGACATGATACCTAGGGTTTTAGTATTATTTTCAGCACTTTTGTCTAATAAAATTTGGCACCCTAGGCAGATACCAAGTAAGGGTTTTTTTTGAGCTACCAGTTCAGCAAGTAATTTATCCATTCCGGTATTTTGTAAATGCTGCATGGCCTGACCTGCAGCACCAACACCAGGAAATATAATGCCTTGGGCTTGTCTTAGTTGGTCTGCATCTGAAGTAATAATACTTTCAATTTTTAAATACTTAAGGGCACGTTGTACACTGGTTTGATTTCCAGCTTCATAGTCCACTATGGCTATCATATTTATCCTTTAAATTATTCCACGGTAACGCTTTTAGCTAGATTACGGGGTTGATCAACGTCTGTGCCAAGATATTCAGCCATCTCATAGCTAAAAAGTTGTAAAGCTGGTAAGGCTAAAAAGGCACAAAAAGGACCTTTTTCAAGAGCATGTGGTATGAGCCAATGGTCGTCTACATTAAGTTCTGCCATATGCCGTTCGTTATTAATTAAGGCAATAACTTTGCCACGTCTTGCTTGAACCTCTGCAATGTTAGACTTAACCTTTGCAAAAATACTATCATCTAGGGCTAAGGCAAAAGTTGGAAATTCTTCATCAATTAGGGCTATGGGACCATGTTTCATTTCGCCAGCAGCATAACCTTCTGCATGTATGTAGGATAATTCTTTAAGCTTAAGCGCCCCTTCAAGGGCAAGGGCAAAGCAATGTCCACGCCCAAGATAGAAAAAACTACTATTTTTAGCATAGCGAGTAGCAAGATTCTTGGCTGTGCTTCGCATATCTTGCAGGCTGTCTTTTAAAATATTTGGCAAGGTTTGCAAAATTTTAATGTAATTTTTGCAGGTGTCACTTTCTATGCTTTTCTTGCTTTTGGCCCAATACAAAGCCATAAGGCTTAGGGAAAGCATTTGACTACACATGGCTTTAGTAGAAGCAACACTTATTTCTGGTCCAGCTTGGGTGTAAATAACAGCTGAGGCTTCTCTAGCTATGCTTGAACCAACAACATTACAAAGCCCAAGTACATGCGCACCATGCTCTTTTGCTATGCGCAAAGCTGCTAAAGTATCGGCAGTTTCACCACTTTGGCTTATGACAAGCACTAAATCGTCTGGGTTTAAGAGTATGTCTTTATAGCGAAATTCTGAAGCAATTTCGACGTTGACAGGAATTTTTGCTAATGATTCAACAACATGTCTTGACCACAAACCAGAGTGATAAGATGTGCCACAAGCTACTATATGCAAACGTTTGGGAATAGGAATATTTTTAAGCTCAGGTAGGTTAATAATGTCATTTTGAAAACGTCCTACCATGCCATCTTGAAGTACGCGTGGCTGCTCAAAAATCTCTTTTAGCATAAAATGCTTATAGCCATCTTTTTGAGCACCTTGCATATCCCATTTAATATGTTCAACTTTTTTGTTGATAGGCTGTAAGTTTTCGAGGTCCAAAACTTGCCATTTTTTAGCAGTAATGGTGACGATTTCACCATCTTCTAAAAAAACAACATCGCGTGTATAGGGCAAAAAGGCAGGAATGTCAGAAGCTATAAAATGCTCTCCTGTCCCAATACCAAGTATCAATGGTGCGGCAAGTCTTGCTGCGTAAAGGGTATTTGGATCATCTTGGGTAATAAGGCACACTGCATAAGCCCCATGAGCTTTACGAAGAGCAAAGGCAAAGGCATCAAGTAAATTATCATGAACTTTTAAGCCTTCGTCAATGAGATTGGCTAGAACTTCTGTGTCTGTTTCAGAATGAAATATATAACCTTTTTTTGTTAAGTCTTCTTTCAGTTCTTGAAAATTTTCAATAATACCATTGTGTACAATGGAAATCCGTTTGCTATTAGCACTATGAGGGTGAGCATTACGTTTGGCAGGAACGCCATGTGTAGCCCAGCGTGTATGACCCATACCTGCGGTACTGGTGCTTGGAGGTTTAGTTGCCAATAGGTTTTCTAAGGCTGCAATCTTACCTTCAGCTTTAATAGTAGAAATTTTACCGCCTTGAACATAAGCTAGACCAGCTGAATCATAACCTCGATACTCAAGGCGTTGCAATCCTTCTACTACAAGAGGTACTGCAGGTCGATGTCCTGTATAACCTATAATACCACACATTTAAAACTCCAAAATACCGTGCATATTTATTGTGGAGCAGCAACCATATTTAAATATGCTTCATTTAATATTTTGATTTGAGCTTTTTCATAAAGTGTTGCTACAAAAAGCTGAAACATTTTTTCCTTACGTTGCATGCCAAGTACGTTGCCAATAATTTGTTCCATGGCATTTAATTGGGCATCTTGAGATTCTTTTATTTGCGCTACACGTGCTAGTATTGCCCCTGTTTTTCCATCAATGCTTGCTCTATATACTACGGGAAGCCATTTATTTTCTTCTGCCTCAAAAAGGGCCGCATTTAAGTCTGCTTGTGGACCTAGAGGACCAAGCTCTCCATCACGTTGTACATCGGCAATAAGTTTAATTTGTTCTGCAACTGAGGCTGGAGTTTCTGTCTCAAGGCTTTTACGAAGATCTGTAGCTTTGCTCATGGCTTTTTCCATGGCAGCATTTTGCAATAAAATTTTAGATATTTCTTCCTTAACTTCAGCAAAAGGACGAGTAGATGTATCGGTTTTTTCTTTAACTCTCACAACAATATAGCTGTTATTTTCAGCATTAATGGCTGCATCAAGAGGAACACCTGCTGCTGTTGCAAAAATTTGTGCTGAGTTTTCAGGCTTGATATTTAATAGCTTTTCCAGTTCAAAAGCTGGAAGTAAACCAGAGTTTTTGAGCTCCAAATTATGCTTTTTGGCAGCTGCACTAAGGTCATGCCCAAGGATGTTGGCTTCAATAAGGCTATCAAGAACTTCACGCAATTTGCCCATACCATTTACTTGCGCAAGTTCTGTACGAATATCAGCCTCAACTTCCGCTAGCTCCATAGTTCTAGCCTGTTCAATTTCTTCTACTTTAATTAGGTGCAGACCATATTCAGTACGAATGGGTGCAGATGTTTCACCATTTTTCATGCTAAAAACTGCATCATTAAATGGCTTTACTGTGTCATTGGGTTTAATCCAATCTAGGCTGCCGCCATTTTCTGCTGTGGTGGAATCTTGGGAATATTTTTTAGCTAGTTCAGCAAAATCTGCACCGCTTTTAAGTTCATTCTCTATATTATTAATTTCATCAGTAGCTTTTTTGACTTCTTCTGCACTGGCATCTTGAGCTAGTGTTAGTAAGATATGCCTTACATTGGCTCTGGCTTCAGTGGCAAATGAGTCTTTATTTTCATTATAGTATTTTGATACTTCCTCAGCACCAATGCTGTCAGGTCTCACAATAGCAGTTGGGCTAACAATCACATAGTCAATACTTGCTGTAGCTGGAATACTAAATGCTGGTTTATTGCTCTCATAATAGGCTTTAATGCTATCTTCTGCCGGAGCTTGAACTTCGCTAATTGAATCTTCCATGGGGATGAATAAATACTCCACATCACGTTGTTCATAGGTAAATTGGAAAAATGCAGAGACCTCATCTGCAAAAGCTTCACCTGTAATGGTCATATCTTGGCGTAATTTGCCTTCTAATAATTGGTCTTTAATGAGACTTTCAAAGTCACTTAATCTTTGCTGTTGTGAGGTGATGATACGTTTATATAATTCTGGGTCAAATACACCCTTATCATTATGAAAATTGGGGATTTGCTCAATAGCACTGCGTAACTGTGCAGGAGATATTATAATGTTTAAGCGCTTAGCTTCTTGTTGTATAAGTGATGTGAGGATAAGTTGTTGTAATACTTGTTGAGGTACTTGTAATTGTTGCATTTGCTCAGGTGTAATAGCAGGATTGTTGCGACGTACATTTTCTCTTGCTTGCATGTAAGCTTGCTCAAAAGCGACCACAGTAATAGGTTCGTCATTAACTGATGCAACAATGGTTGTTGGATTGGAGTTTTGCATACTGCCCACACCCCAAAATACAAAAACTAAGATAATTAACCCAAAAGCTAACTTAACCCCAATGGACTGGGAATTTGAACGGATATATTCCAGCATGTTGACTCCAAATATGATTTGTAATTAAATTATTGCTCAAAAATTAGTATACTCAAAAAGAGGGATATATAAGGAAGGAGTTAATGGCAAGAAAAATCTTACTCCACATCAATACCCATAGCTCTATACTCATTAAGTTTATTTCTAAGAGTACGCACAGATATACCAAGTAAATCTGCGGCTTGCGTTCTGTTGCCAGAAGTTATTTCAAGACCCTTTAAAATCATTATACGCTCCATTTCATGCAAAGGAATGACTGCGTCGCCAAACAATGCTTGATTAGCAGTATCTATTGGACCATTTTCATCTACAGCATTGGGTGAGGCATTTGACAAATTCTCAGCATATATTTCGCCATCATTATTTGTTATATCATCGCCAAATATGGGCCATGCATCAGGATCAAGTAAGAAGTGCCCTGGTTCAATGGGGCGACCATTAGCTAATAATACTGCGCGCTCCATAAGATTTTGTAATTCTCGCACATTGCCTGGAAATTCGTAGTTTAAGAGCCAGTCCACCGCTTGGGGCGATAAAGAGGCTTTACTAAGGGCATAATCCTTGCTGTAGGAATCAATAAAAAATTTCGCGAGGGTAAGGGCATCGTCGCCTCTTTCGCGTAGCGATGGTAAGCGTAAAGGTATAACATTTAAGCGGAAAAATAAATCTTGGCGAAACTTACCTTCTTTAACCCAATCTTCTAAATCTCTATTGGTAGTGGCAAGAATTCGCACGTCAACACGCACTGTATCTGTGCCACCAACACGATCAACCTCACCTTCTTGTAAAACACGCAATAATTTGGCTTGTAATGCCAAATCCATTTCAGATATTTCATCAAGTAGTATGGTGCCACCGTTTGCAAGTTCAAACTTACCTAGTTTACGCGCTATAGCTCCGGTAAATGCACCTTTTTCATGACCAAACAATTCACTTTCTAATAGGTGCTCTGGTAAAGCTGCGCAGTTTACTGCAACAAAGGGACCCTTGTTACGGTCACTCCACATATGTAAAGCGCGAGCAAAGAGTTCTTTACCTGTGCCAGATTCACCATTAATTAGTACCGTTGCTTTAGAAGGGGCTACTTGTCGTGCAAGGGCCATTACCTTTTGTACTGCTTGGTGGTTACCAACAATGCGCGGTCCACTGGCAAAGCTTGCAGCCTTACCTCCTAGAGTAGATGAAGGTGGGGCTTGAGTTGCTTGTTGTGGAGCGCGTGCTACGGTAGTAATTTTTTCAAAGTCAAGCGGTTCAAGCCAATAGTCTGTAGCGCCAAGCTCCATAAAGCGTTGGGCTTCTTCGGCATTACCTTTATCTGTCACAATAATAATAGGTGGAAATTCAGGATCGTCTTGTCCTACGCTAAGTAGGTCTTCAGCTTTATATCCAGGCAACCATGGGCGAGTAAAAATAACTCCAGGACCTGATTTACGCACAAATGCAGATGCACCTTGGAGGTTTTCGGCTATGCCAAGTTCATATCCGGCATCGCGCAACTGTGGAAAGACACGCGTGACAGCATGAGCCGGAGCAAGGAAAAGTATACGACGTGTAGACATACTTGTAACTATTTAACCTAGTAAGGGCAAAATAGCAAGTGACACTTTTCTTTATAAAGTAAATGGGCTATATTTTATTTATTAAAGCAGTTTTGTATGACAAACTTTTCATTTATTGATGAAGAATAAAAATTTTATTGTTTTTAACGTTGTGTTTATAAAGGAAAACTATGCATAAAGATGAATTGCGTATAATACTTGCACAGGTGGTAGCAGGAAAGTTAGGCATTGATGAAGCTTTAACAAAAATGCAGCTTGCACCTATTGAAGACACCTTGCAGGGTTTGACTCTTGATATGGAACGTAGTTTGCGCACTGGTCTTGGTGAGGTTGTATTTGCTCAAAACAAAAATGATTTGCAGTTGCTTAGCGCCATGCAAAACTTAGCAAGTAAGGCTGCTGTGCTTGCTACACGAGTAAATGCACAACAAATGGAGCTTTTGCTAAAAAATTTCCCTCAAGGGCATGCGCTTGTGGATGGTGGTCTTTTTAGCCTTGGGCAAGAGCTTCCAAAAAATCCACCATGGGCAAGTAATGGTGATGTTTTGGTAATTTCCGCCGGTGCTGCTGATAGACCTGTAGCTTTAGAGGCTTTTGGTTCTTTGCACTTTTGGGGTATCAAAACTGGTTTCATAGCCGATGTGGGAGTTGCTGGTCTTCATAGGTTAAAAGCACATGTACCCGCCATGCATGAAGCTCGCGCCATTATTGCGGTTGCAGGTATGGAAGGTGCGCTACCAAGCGTTTTAGCAGGTCTTGTGCGCTGTCCTATAGTTGCAGTACCTACCTCAGTAGGCTATGGCGTGGGTCAAGGTGGTCTTGCGGCATTATCAACTATGTTGTGCACTTGTGCGCCAGGAATTGCTGTTTGTAATATTGATAATGGCTTTGGCGCGGCTGCATTTGTAGCTAAAAGCATCTGGTCAAGTAGTGGGAAATTAAATGGGTAAAGGATAAATTGTAAGAAAATTTTAAAATAATATATTGTATAATTTCAGGTGTTTTTATAGTTGAGATTGATTTGGAATACATGTGAATAAATCATATGCTGTGAAGATTATTGACAAGAAATTTTTTCCAAGTTATTTAAAAAGCATCTATCACAATTCGTTTGAGGAGGCGCGTTATGAAGAAAATGGTATGGAGTATTGTTGCTCTATTTGTGTTGGCTGTTGCAGCTCCTGCACTAGCAGCACAACCCGAAGTTCCTGCGGATGGTATTGAAATGAAAAACGGTAAAAAAGCCGTTATTTTTAATCACAGCACTCACAAAGAAATTACTTGTGCTAGCTGTCACCATCCTGTGGATGGCAAGGAAGACTTCCGTAAATGTAGCACCGCTGGTTGTCATGATGACTTTAAAGCAAAGAAAGGCGTTAAGAGTCTTTATTATGTCATGCATGCCAAGAAAGGCACCAAGTTTGATACTTGCGTAAGCTGTCACGTTAAAGCAGCTGGCGCTGATGCAGCCAAGAAGAAAGAACTTACTGGTTGCGCTAAGTCAAAGTGTCACCCCTAAGTTTTATAACTTGATGTCAGATGTAAAAACCCCGCTTTTGCGGGGTTTTTTTGTATTTAAGTTTTAACTGTTGTGGTGTTTGAGGTATGGTTTGCCAGCCTTTTCAGTAAATATAGTAATTTCAATTGTGATTACTATAGTGATGCTTGATGAATGTTGCCACCCTCCACTAAGAAACGCTCACTATCAGGATTAATAGTTTGTAGCATATCAGCAATATGCGGATGACAAGTAAAGAATAACACTTGATGTGCTCTTGGTCCTTTTGTAAGACTTAGCAAAGATTTGGCTGTTTGCTGAGCTCTTTCAGGGTCAAAGTTCACCAAGATATCATCCATAATCACTGGCAATGCGGTGGCATGTTCTGCATGATTTCTGATGTAGGCTAAGCGTAGCGAGAGATAGAGTTGTTCTTGTGTGCCACGGCTAAGATTTAGTGGTGATGCTGGTGCTCCATGGGGAGGAAAAACTTGTAATGAGTTTTCATCAAGCTTGGCTGTAATGCCTTGCCAGCGACCGCCAGTAATATGTGCAAATATTTCTGATGCCATACGAATAACTTGCGGTTGGCGCTCACTCTCAAAGCGTTGCTTTGCCTGCAAAAGTAATTGCCGTGCAAGAGCATAACTTGCCCATTTATTGGCAGTTTGGGTAATATTTTCTTGTAAGTCTGATTCCTGCTGGCGCAATTGTGCTAACTCTTCAGTAGTTGTTAAGGTGTTAAGTTGTGCACTGACACTTGCAAGAGTAGTGGATTGCTCTTGATCTTCTTGGTTAAGCTTATCAATATTGCTTTGAGTGGAGCTTATAAATACTTCGCGTTCATGCTGGTCAGTGGAAATAAATGACTGCATAAAATCATCAAAATTATTTTCACCTGCGGCAAAGCGTAGAGCTTCTTCTAAATCTGCTTTGCGCTGCCATAAGTCATGACGCTCAGCGCGCACACTGGCAAGGCGTAAAAATTCATCAATATTTTTTGTCTTTGCAAGGTGTAATAAGCTATCTTCTGTGGCTTTGGCATCGCTAAGGGCAGTTCTAGCTTCGTGTAATTCTTCTTCTTGTGAATTTAATTGCTCTTTATATTGTTTTTGTAGTTTAGTATTTTCATACGCGCTTTGGGCAAGTGAGAGCAGGGTATCAAGGGTGTTTAGCCAATCTTCTTGGTATGGAATGTCTGCATTAGCTACACTTGGTAAAGGCATGTTTAGAGATTTTAGAATGTTTTTAAGGGGATTGACCAAGGCTACACATTCGTTTTCAAGCCGTTGAATTTCTTCTTTTACACCTGTTATTTCTAGCTCTACAGCTAAGCAACGCTCCATACTATCTAAAGCTGTGCGTAGCATAGCAGGCGAAACTTGCGTATCCATGCTTAACTCTTGCAATCGCTCCACCCAAGCTGTGCGCATACTCTCTAAATTTTGCTCACTGGCAGAAAAAGCTGCTATGGCATCAGCTTGATTTTTGGTAGACTGATCGCGATTGTAAACAGCATTATGAACTAATGATTCAGCTTTAAGTCGTTCAGATTGCATTTCATCGGCCTCACGACAAGTTTCAAGCACGCGCACACTAGCTTGCAATATATCATGTATACTAGGTGGAATTGGTTCAAGTTTTATTTCTTCTGCAGTTTGCTCTGTTTCTGAATTTTTGTCTTGATTTTCTTCCATTGTAATGGGCTGAACTTGTTTTTCTAATATATTGGCAATGGGTGAAACTTTAGTTAAGAATAGGCTAAATTCATTTATCTGCTGTTCAAGTTGGTTAATTTCTTCGCGTAAATTATGCAAACTGGAATGGGCTAAAATAGCAGCTTCTACTCTGGCAAAAAAGGTTGTGGCTGCCTCTGGCGCCGGTATAGTTTCCACGTGATGTGTGCGTAGATGATCATGCCAGCGATGTCTAGCTTGCTGTTCTTCGCTTTGCACTGTGTTTAGGGCTTCACGCTTTTGTTTTAATTTTTCATGCATGGTGTTAAATTCGACATCAAGCCCACTAATTTCGACACTTAGACGTTCATTGGCGGCATATTGTTCTCTTTCGCGCTCAAGCAAAAGCTCCACTGCATCAAGAGTTATATTATCTGCGGCTTGCACTTGTGCTACCACGCATTGCTCTTGAATGTTGCCTTCCATATCTATGAGGCGTAAGCGCATGGAGTTGGCGCGGGCTTCAAGCTCTTTTTGCTCTAATTCAAAACGTTTTGTTTCAGGACCAGACCTTGGCAAACCGCCAGCTAAAAATGCCGCACCTGTTAGCACTACGAGATACGATGACCACTGGCTTAGTGGAATAATAAGCCGTGGTGTTAGCTGAATTTCTGTTATATCCCAGTACATGGGGATCAAAATGCCTGCAAGTCCAAGACCTAAAATAATAAAACCCATAAGCATAAGGGCTAAACTTTTAACTGGAGCTGGTGCAATACTAGTATTAATACGTTCAGTTAATTCGGCTAAGCGTTCTTTTTCAGCACAAAAATTATTATACATGGTGCGTAAAGCTCGCACAGCCTTAGCCCGAGCATCAAGGTCAGTTTTAGAATTGGTTGAGTTCTCACGGCTTTGGGTACGCGCACGCTCAAGGCGAGCTCTTGCCATTTCTTCGGCTTCGCTTGCTTGCTCAACGCTTTGTTCGGCTTCACGGGTGAGTTTGTGTGCTTTTTCAGACGCTTCGGCTAGGCTTAGGGCTTTGTCTTGTTGCTCTAGCAATGTAGTAAGCCTTTGCATAGTTTTGCGCTGACTTTCTTCATCGGTTAAGCGAATATGTAGTGGGCTTAGATTACGCTGGAAAGACTGCTCAGCCGATTGTAGGGCGGCTTGTTTTTCTTTTAGGGTGTTTTGTGCGCTTTCTATGTGGGATATACTGCGACGCACTTGCTCTCTTTCTGTGTCATTAAGGCTTGATGCTGGATAAGGTAAACTTTCTAAATTATTTTTGGCCAAGGTATGTTCATAATTTGCATGCTCTACGGCAGAATTTGCTTTTTCAAGAGCATGCATGGCAGCTAAGTGGGTTTGCTCTGCAGATTGCAAATCTGTAGCTTGTTGTTCCATTTCTCCACGGGCAAATAAAGAACGATCTGTCTTGCGAATACGTTCACAATCCCAATCTGGACCAAGGTCAGCTAAATATTGCTCTAGTGCGGCTTCACTACGTTTTAAGGCGGCACTTTGTGGGGCTAAATTACTTTGAGCTTGGCGGAAAGAGGTTTTGCGCTCACTGAGACCTTGCAGTAATGTCAATTGTTCTAAGGCTACAGAATTTATTTCTAATGCTGCCATGGATTGTTCTAGCTTATTACAACGGTCTTGTTGAGTATTAACGCGCCTTGTGGCTTCTTGTGCTAACTCTTGAGCGCGTTTTAAACGGGCAGGACCATCTTCGGGGAAGGTTTCTGGCACTGTTTCTAAACGCGCCAAACGTCCTTCAATAGATCTCCATTCATCCCATTGTCTCCATACGCCAAGTTGTTTTTCTGCAGTATGGCGCAAGCTCTCCAAATTTGATTTTTGAGTGCGAATATCTTGTATGATTGATTCTAGTTTTTCTTTTTCAAGGGTAAGAGTATCAAAGCGCGCACAAAGGCTCTGGGCTTCATCAATTTGGGTTTGAATTTGTTGAAGATTACGAAAAGCGACATTTAAAGTGGGATTATTACCTCTATTTTTAAACTGCTTGTCCATATAATTTTCTAATTCTTCAAGCACTTTACTTGGCGGGCGAAGCCCCATACCAAAGCTTGCACCATAAAGAGCGTGGCGCACGCCTTCTGAATCAAGCGAATCAAAAACTTGTAATTCATTGAGGCTAAATCCAAAAACATTGCGATATACATCGCGAGTAATACCAGATAAAATGCTATCTAATAGGGCTAAGTCGAGTATTTGCCCTTGGGCATCGGTTAAAATGATTTCATCTTTGCTTTTTGGTGGCTTACGTGTAAGGCGCACCAGACCGTGCTGTGTAGTTTCAAGGCACAAAAAACCACCAGCGGGTCCGGTAGAATTTAATGGCAAATAATTTCGTTCATGCTGTTTTTTGCTACGTGCGGCAGGATAGCCTGTGAGCATGGTGCGAAAGAAATCTAAGCAAGTGGATTTTCCGGCTTCGTTTTTTCCTAGAAATACTGATAATCCTTGGGGCAGCTTTTCAATGCCTACTTGTGAAAGCATGCCAAAACCATCTATATGAAATGATGAAATATACATTAGCGACCCTCCATCATATCTACACAAAGGCGCTGTGCTTCTTTCATAAGCTCATTGGCATCTGCTTGGGTTGGAATTTGCAAGATATGCTTAGCCTTATGATGAGCAAAAAGTGGAGCTAAACTAGTTTGCATAAAATTTTCTTGGGCTTCATCATTGTTATTAATATCTTGAGCTAGGCGTAATGTTTCTCCAAGTAAATCATCACGCTTACTAAGCACTTCCATGGAAACTAAGCCAGTGGTTGCTAGTATTATATCTTTTAACCAAACTAATGGTTTTGTGGGCAATTGTGCACGAATACGTTCTATCAAGTCTGCTAACAAATCTTGCTTACGTAGTGCGCTATCAAGTATTAGTCGTCCAGTAAGGCGCACGCGCATAATTAATGTGCTGCAACTTGGGTCGGCATTGGATGTGGCTTGCTCAAGGCTAAAGATGATGCGTTGTTCTACCTCATCAATGCTTTCTACATCATCAATGGCAACTTCAACACTATGCCAAATGACTGGTGATAGTGCGCAAAATTTACTTTCTATTTCAAACTTATTACCAGCATTACTGGGTTTTACTGTTATCACCAAGCAACCTTTGCTTCCTGTTTCATTAATATGCAACCCTTGGGTGTTGCCGGGGTAAGCCACAAATGGGTTTTGGCAAATTGTTTTGCCCTCATGCACATGTCCAAGTGCCCAAGCATCAAGCTTGGCATTTTTTAAATCCTCTAAAGAGCAAGGAGCATAGCGGTCGGACTTAGCCACATTTTCTAGGGTACAATGTAAAACACCCAATTGAAAAACGTGATTACAATCTTGGGCATTAAGACGCACGAATGATTTCGCTAAATTACGGGACTCACGAGCGCTGGCATGACTTATGCCATGCACGACGGCTATATTTTTATCCTCAGGCTTGATGATATGGCTTTGTATAGAATCATCAAAAATAATAGTGTCTTCTGGCCAATTTAACATTTGCAAGCGTGAAGATAGAGGGTCATGATTACCGTGGGCAATAAAGACTTTTATTCCAAGACTATTTAAACGTTTGCAAGCATCGCGTACATGAAGTTGAGCTTTTAAGCTTTGATCTTCTTCATTATAAATATCACCTGCTAAGACAAGAAAATCTGGTCTTTCTTTTTCACATAATGCCACAAGGCGGTCTAATGCGGTGAAGGTTGCCGCACGAAGTTCATCTGCCAAAAACTTAGTTTGGCTTGAACGCTCAAGACCACGAAAGGATGCATCAAGATGCAAATCTGCTGCATGGATATATTTTACAGAAAACATATATTGCTTCCCCTAGAAAAATAAGTGTTTTTGATAGTCTAGAAGTTTTCCAGAAAAAAGCAAGTATTTTACAAGAGAAAAATAAACTTTTATATATTTTATGGTTAGATATAAAAAATAAGTGCATAAAACCCTTCCAGCTTTTATGCACTTAATATATTGTATTTGTTTGTGTTTGTAGATTATTTTTGCATGCTTTCGCGAAGTTCAGAGCATTTAACTAGCATGGCTTGAACTTCGTCATTTTTGGGGTTTACTTTGGCTGCGCGTTTAAGATAAGGTAGGGCGCGTCGCACTTGATTTGCTTCTAGCAAAGCTTTGCCGATAATGGCAAAGAGAAAATGTTCGTCTTTATAAAATCCAATGGCTTTATTAAAGCATTCATCAGCTTCTGAAACTTTATTTTGTTCAAGTAGCTTCATTCCTTGGTTAAGGGTGCGATCAATGTTAAGCTTTCTGTTAAGGGCTGTATCATGGTTTTCCGTTTCAGCCTCACCTTTTAAAATTTTATAAACTTTTGCAAAAGCAGCTAAAATATCTTGCTCTTTACCGGGTTGATATATAACAGTTTTGCCTAAAATTTTAACAACAGATTCATCCTTACCAAGCATTTGTACAGCCTCACGCACCATTGAGCGTAAATCTGAAGGAAATGGCTTGTTGCCCATGCCCTTAATGCCCATGACAATGGCAGCAACGGCGCGCTCTGTTTCATTGCGTAAATAATATGTTTTTACACGACCAAGGTGAGTGCGTACTTCTTTTATATCCATAATATAGTCCAATTTTTAAGATAATTAAGTTGTATAACTTTTGTTAGTTTATGCTTTAAGTAAAAAAAAGGCAACACTTGGTATGGCTAGTAATCATCCTTGCACACAACAATTTAATTACACAGATTTATATGTTAATGCGCAAGGTTGGGTAAAATTTTTTATAATTGCTCTGCATATGCAAAAAAATGCAAATTGCAATCATGTTTGCCGCATGTATTGCTATGTGTCTTGACATTGACCTTAAAACTAGCCTTTGTTACAATCTATACTCCTCATGAAAAAGATTTTTTTGCATGGAACAATACGTTTAGAGGATATATATGGCTCGTATTTTATATGGTATTCACGGTACAGGGCATGGTCATGCTATGCGTGGGCTCACCATTGCGCGTAAACTTAAAGAGCATGAATTTCTTTTTGTAGCAAATGATGATGCATTGCGTGTTTTTGATAATGAATTTGCTGTACGGCGTGTACCTAATTTAGGAACAGTTTTTCAAAATTATAAAGTTGATCTAACTGCAACTGTTGCAAAGGCCATACCTATTTTATGGGAAAGAGAAAAAATAACTCAAGAAGTAATAAAAATTATAGAAGATTTTAAACCAGATGTATGCATGACGGACTTAGAATACTTTGTTCCTCGCGCTGCTAAACGGGTGGGTTTGCCTTGCTTAACTCTAGATCATCAACACGTTTTAACTTGTTGTGAACATCAATTGCCAAGCAATATGTGGGTTGATTATTTTTTACAGGGTTTAACCCCCCGTTATCTTTTTAGACCCACTGAACAAAATCTTATTGTATCTTTTTATGCGCCACCAGTAAAACCGCGGTATAATGCGCGCATTGTGCCTCCCATTTTGCGTGATATTGTTCTTGATCGCACTGCCAGCGATAAAGACCACGTGTTGGTTTATCAAAGTAATTCTACTCATCGTGGTTTAATTGAATTTTTGCAAACTTCCACTAAGCGTACATGTTATGTTTTTGGCTATAATCGCACAGAAGGAAGTGAAGGCAATGTAGTTTTTATGCAAAAATCTGAGCAAGTTTTTTTAGATTTACTTGCCAGCTGTGCTTATGTTGTCTTGGGCGGTGGACATACACTTATGACAGAGGCATTATATTTTGGTAAGCCAATTTTAAGTTTGCCTATTATGGCCATGGTAGAACAGAGATTAAATGCACATTATATTGAGCAATTATGCTATGGCATGCAAGCTTCAATGCTAAATCTTTTTCCTGCATTATTGCATGATTTTGAGAAAAAAATACCGGTTTTTAAGGAAAATATTTTTAAAGGAAATTTTTGTGGCAATGCTTTGGTATTTGAGTTAGTGAATAAGTATGCAAACACGAAAACCATAGATATATAAATGTTATTTGCTATAAACTATGAAAATGTGAAAAACGTGCGCATCTTATTGTGTTTTTTAGCCTAATAGGCTTATATATTAGTAGTGTATGAATTATAAAATTTATACAGTGATGGATTTTTTTATTATTATTGTTGCTTAACCCCTATTAAGAGGCCTTTATGGACATAAAAACTTTAAAGACAATATTTGTTCAATCTACGGCGCATGTGCTTAATGTTATGGCTCAATGTGAGGCCGTAGCAGGCAAACCTTTTATTAAAAAAGATACTATAGCACTTGGTGAATATACTGCATATATCTGTGCCAATTGTACAAAAACAAGCAATAAGGGTAGTATTGCTATGAGTTTTAATGATTTAGGGGCTAAATGTATTGCAAAAAATATGCTTGGTGAAGATATAGAAGATGCACAAAGCTTAAATGAAGTGGTTGGCGAAATTGTCAATATTGTGTCTGGTGATGCCAGACGCCGTATGGCTGTAGAGGGAGTAATCTTTGATGGTTCAACACCTAAGATGCTTCAAGGTGTAGGGCATGTTGTAGTACATGATACTAAGTCTGCTATTGTTGTAATTCCATTCCAGTTACCTGAAGGTCAATGTGTGGTTGAATTTGGATTTGAAATGTAATTCATTAGATATATAGTAAAAATATGTGATTGTTGACTTTTATGTTAGTTATTAAAAGCCGCGTATAGCGGCTTTTTTTACAACATTTACTTGAAGCTAGCAGTATGTGGTATTATCTGGTTTAATCATTAAGAGTTATATTGCTAAAGCTTGTCAAAAACAGAGCCTTTTCCAGCTGAAAATAGTTTGTCATGTAATCTTGCAGCGTGGGCATCAGTCATACAGGCAATGTAATCACACACAACGCGCATGCGTGTAGTTTGGCAATCTTGATTATTAAAAACTTTTTGTACCTCAAGGGGTAATAGTTTTTGGGGATCAGTAGTAAAAACGTCAAAGAGCTCCACCACCATCTTTCTGCCTCTAAATTCTTGCAATTGCACATTAGGTGACCAGATAACGTGTTTTAATACTAAATCACCCATGAGTTTTTGCAACTTTTCTGCACTAGGTTCAAGTTTTGCGCTATATGATACAAGCGGGCAAGAGCTATTTATATTATTTTTTTCAATCAAACTATGGGTAATTAAATAATGCACGAGTGCACCAATACGCCTTTTGCGTTTATAGCTTTCTGTGCCAAAAAGATCTTCAGCAACTTCATTTGATGTGAGGTTGCAATGCTCAAAAATTTCTTCTTTACCTTCAATAAATTCATGCCACATATCACGTGTAAGCATGCCTATGGAGGTGGCATCTTCTAGGTCATGCAGAGCATATGAAATATCATCGGCAATATTCATAATGGATGCATCAAGCGACATATATTTTGTTTTTTTATGCTGTTCTTTGCCATTACTTGATAAATCCACCGTACTGCAAAACATTTTGCGATCATCCCCAATGGGTTCTAAGACCCAGTCAATAACTTCTTTTTCTGTGTCATGGTAGCATTTGGGCGGCTTTTGACCACTGGTTTGAAATAACCAGCGTTGGGGTGCAGTATTTTGCACATAGGCTTTTTCATTGACAAGTTCACTATATGCTGCAGGATATTTAAGCACACCCAATAAAAGCCTACGAGTGGGATTTAAACCATGCTTGGCTGTATATTGCTCAAGCAATGACAAAATACGAACTGTCTGTCCATTGCCTTCAAATCCGCCATATTCGCGCATACAGAGGTTAAGCGCTACTTCACCTCCATGTCCAAAAGGTGGGTGACCTAGGTCATGTGCAAGGCAAATTGCAACCAAGAGGTGCGCATCAGGTAGAGCATGCGCTATGGGGCTTTTTGCATATTTACCTGCGAGAAATTTAAGTAGACCATTGCTTACTTGCGCCACTTCCATGGAATGGGTAAGCCTTGTGCGATAAAAATCACTTTGCCCAAGATCAAGAACTTGGGTTTTAGACTGCAAACGTCTAAAAGCTGCGGAGTGGATAATACGTGCATAATCACGCTCCCAAGGGGAGCGCACATCGTTTAAGCGGTCGGGTGGCATTTCGCGGCGTTCTTGCCAAATTTGATCCCACGTTGGGGGCATAATCATACCTCGGTCATAGTTTTTATTGCATTAAATATATATATTTATTCTCTCGTGATTAATTAAGCTTGCTATTTATAAAGCAATTTGTCAAGTCTTAGTCATTTTTTGTTTTATGGTTCTGCCTTGACAAATGCTTAAAAGTCCTCTAATGATGCACCTTTGCATAATAATTTAATGACTTGAGGTTAGCATGTTTGAGAGCCTTTCAGATAGACTTTCAACTGTATTTCGCAGTTTTAGTGGGCGTGGGCAGCTTACAGAAGACAATATTCAAGATGGTCTTCGTGAGGTGCGCTTAGCCTTGCTTGAGGCTGATGTTAACTTTAAGGTTGTTAAAACTTTTGTAGATACTGTACGTGAAAAATGCCTTGGGCAAGAAGTTGTTAAGGGAGTTAGTCCTGCGCAACAAGTAGTAAAGATAGTACATGATGAACTTGTTAATCTCTTAGGTGGTGAAAATACTGGTCTTGACCTTAGAGGAGCACAACCTGCTGTAGTTATGCTGGTTGGTTTGCAAGGCTCTGGTAAGACAACTTCATGTGGTAAAATTGCTAATGCTTTGCGTAAGCAAAAAATGCGCCCTTATCTTGTTCCGGCAGACGTATATCGCCCCGCAGCTATTGATCAGTTAACTACTTTGGCTAAACAGCTTGATGTACCTTGTTATGCTTCAAGCGTAGATATAAACCCCGTTGATATTGCAAAGGATGCACTTGTAGCTGCTAAAGAAGCTCAAGCCACTGTCTTACTTTTGGATACCGCAGGGCGTTTGCATGTGGATGAAAATCTTATGCAAGAGCTAGTAGCCATTAAAGAAGCCATAAATCCACAAGAAATACTTTTTGTGGCTGATGCCATGACGGGGCAAGATGCAGTTACTGTAGCCGAAGTTTTTAATGAAAAACTTGGTATAACTGGGGTTGTGCTGACTAAGATGGATGGTGATGCCCGCGGTGGTGCTGCTCTTTCTATTAAGTCTGTTACCGGAGCTGCCGTAAAATTTGTGGGTCTTGGTGAAAAACTATCTGAAATGGAGGTTTTTTATCCTGACCGTGTAGCAGGGCGCATACTTGGCATGGGTGATGTGCTTACCCTAGTTGAAAAAGCGCAAGATACCATGGATGAAGCAGAAGCAGAAGCCATGGCTCTTAAAATGCAAAAAGCTAAGTTTGATTTAGAAGATTTTCGCTCCCAAATGCGCAAAATTAAGCAGATGGGTTCGCTTGATAGTATATTAAAGCTTATACCAGGTCTTTCTGGTATACGCGAAAAGATAAGCCAAGCCAGCGGAGCTATGCCAGAAAAAGAAATGGCACGCACCGAGGCTATTATTAATTCCATGACCATGGCTGAGCGCCGCAACCCTGATATATTAAATGGTAGTCGACGTGCTCGTATTGCCAAGGGTGCTGGTGTTAGTGTCCAACAAGTTAATCAATTGGTGCGCCAATTTGAGCAAATGCGCCAGATGATGAAAGGCATGATGGGCGGAGGTGGCAAAATGCCACGCATGCCCAAGGGGCTTGGGAATATGGGAGGCTTAGGCGGCATGGGTGGTCTTGGTGGAATTGGCGGCATGCCTGGGCTTGAGGGCTTAGGCGGTATGCCGGGTATGCCGAGTATGCCGCGTGCTAGTAAAAGTAGTGCTACCAAGAAAAGAAAAAAGCGCGATACTAAAAATAAGCGAAAGAAGAAAAAGTAATACATGCTCAAGAATTAATTGCTATATAATCAATGTGTTAGGATAAAGAAATATCCTTATATAATAATCTAACACATAAATGTGTGTTTTTAGGCATAAAGCCCTTGCTCTTTTGGCTTTGGGTAGTTATAATATAATAAAATACAATGGGAGAGTTGAAATGGCTGTGAAAATCAGACTGACCCGCATGGGTAGCAAGAAGAAACCTTTTTACCGCGTCGTTGCCGCCAATGACGAGACTCGTCGTGATGGACGTGCTTTAGAATATCTTGGGTACTATAACCCCATGACTAACCCTGCTGAAGTGAAACTTGATGCAGATAAAGTGAAAAAGTGGCTGGAACTTGGTGCTGAACCCACTGATACTGTACGTTCGTTAATTAAGAAGCACATGAATTAATTTGTGAGTTCCTTATACCCGCTTTAAGGAGACGCTATGAAAGAGTTGATTGAATACATCGCGAAGTCGCTAGTTGACAATCCAGATAGTGTGAGTGTGCGAGAAGTGGAAGGTGAGCAAACGTCGGTATTAGAGCTGAAGGTTGCTAAGGAAGATATTGGGAAGGTAATTGGTAAACAAGGACGCACTGCGCGAGCCATGCGTACCATTTTGGGCGCTGCGGCAACAAAAGCCAAAAAGCGTACTGTGTTAGAGATTTTGGAATAAAAGCCCCAGGGCTTTGCACTGAAAAGCCTAGGCGGTTATGGCTACAGTAAAACATATTCATATGGGGACCATAACGCGTCCTCACGGTATTAAAGGGGAGCTCTGCGTAGATTGGTATGCAGACTCCCCTAAGCTTTTGCAAAAAACATTTTATTTGCAAATAGTTGATGAACCAATGCAATGTGTGAGCAATGCTAAGGTGCGCATGCATAAAGGGCGACCTCTATTAACATTGCCACATATTCACGATCGCACTATGGCAGAAAGCCTTCGAGGTGTGCGTATCTATGTGGACCGAGAGTCCTTACCTAATTTGCCAGAACATGAAGCATATTTGCATGACATTATTGGCATGGATATTATAGATTTTGACACCAATAACGCTATAGGTGTGTTGGAAGCGGTGGAGTTTCCAAAATCGCAAATGTTATGGATTATTCGTGCTATTGGTGGGCAAGAAATTCTTTTACCTGCTGTAGAGGAATTTATTATATCCTTTGACCAAGATGATCGTAAAATTTATGTAAGCCCTCCAGAAGGGCTTATTGAGTTATACTTAGACGAACAAAAGTGATGAAAAATGCCAGAATTGCCAGAAGTTGAAACCATAGCCCGTACCTTAGAGCCACTTATTCAAGGGGCAAAAATCACAAAAAGTAATTTATTTTTACCACGCACCATGGATGCAGGCAGTTTGGACCTAGAGCTATTGCATAATAGGCGCATAACTGGCGTAAGTAGACGTGCAAAACTTGCTCTTATAATGCTTGAATCTGATGAAAATAAGGATGAGCAAGCTCATATGTTGGCTGTGCATTTAAAAATGACCGGACGACTTTTTGTGTATGAAAAAAATATCCCTATCACAAAACACACACGATTTAGTCTTGATTTAGAACATAATGGTGAACAAAAGCAGTTGTTTTTTGATGATAGCCGCACCTTTGGTTATGTGCGCCTTGTGTCTAAAAGCAGTTTAGAGCATTGGCCATTTTGGAAAAAACTTGGTCTTGAACCATTGATGTATAGTCCAAGCGAATTAGCCACACGTCTTACAGGAAAAAAAGCTGGCATTAAAGGTTTGTTATTAAATCAAGAATACATTGTGGGCATTGGCAATATATATGCTGATGAAGCTTTGTTTGCCGCAAAAATTTTACCTACAAGAAAAGCCAATACTATTTCACACTCTAAGCTGGTGGAACTTTGTAGTGCCATTCAAAAAATATTACTACTGTCTATTGAGCAATGTGGTTCATCTATCCGTGATTATCGCACAGCTCATGGTGATGCTGGATCGTTTCAAAATACTTTCGCCGTTTATGGGCGTGGTGGAGAGGCATGCAAATGTTGTGGTCAACAATTAATTTCTAGCCGTGTGGCAGGGCGTAGCACAGTTTTTTGTGAAATTTGTCAGAACTAAAGTTTGGTTTGTTAGTTGACCAGAATGCTTATACATGCTATGGTTTGGTCATGAAAGAATATCTACAGACATTTCAAGAGTATATGGGGCAAAATGGGTTAAAGAATACTGCTCAACGTACTTTAATTGTTGAGGTTTTCATGACATCCAAAGGTCATCTTTCCGTAGAGCAAGTTTATGATGCTGTGCGATCAATAGATCCTTCTGTGGGGCAAGCTACTGTATATCGCTCTATGAAATTACTTTGTGAGGCAGGTCTTGCAAATGAAGTTCAATTTGGGGATGGTATCAGCCGCTATGAGCCACAAAATAAAGAGCATCATGATCATTTAATTTGTGAACGATGTGGTAAAACTGTAGAAATTGTAAATAAAAAAATTGAAAAACTTCAAGAAAGCATAGCAGATAAGCATGGCTTTACTCCTACATATCACGTACTTTGTCTTTATGGCATTTGTAGTGACTGTAATAAGAAAACTAAGCCTAGAAAGTAAATTTTGAAAATAAAAAACCTCCGATTTGGAGGTTTTTTATTTTCAAATGACTTATAGTGAAAAGAAAATAATAAGAACTAAAATAAATTAAAATCTCATCACTACAAAAGATTTTTTTCATTAATCAAACATAGCTATCACTTCAACTTCCACAAGCACGTCTAAGGGTAATTGCTTAACTGCAACACAAGAACGCGCTGGATATGGTTCATTAAAATACTGTTTATACACTTCATTGACTAAAGGAAAATTAGCCATATCAGTTAAAAATACAGTGGTTTTTACAACATTTTCAGTGCTTAGACCTGCTGCTTCTAAAATGCCTACCACATTTTTGCAACACTGAGTTGCTTGAGCTGCAGCATCGCCTTCAACTACTTTGCCACTGCTGGCATCAAGTGGAATTTGTCCAGATGCAAAAAGCATATTGCCTTTGCGTATGGCTTGGCTGTAAGGTCCAATGGCACCTGGAGCATTGGTAGTGGAAATAACTTCTTTCATCATATTCTCCTTTTATTAGTGTTTATCAATAAGCTCTAAAAGCTCTTGGGTTTTTTCTTGCATCAGCTGTGCTTGACCTTTGGACTCTACATTGAGGCGCAAAAGTGGTTCAGTGTTGGAAGCGCGTAGGTTAAAACGCCAATCTTCAAATTCCATACAAATGCCATCAAGCTCATCTTGTTTAAGGGCATGCTTGGCATAAAGCTCTTTTATGTTAGCAATAATGGCATGTGGATCTTTTACTTTGCGATTTATTTCTCCGCTACAAGGATATTGTAGCATGCAATCATTAACTAGCTCGGCTAAGCTTTTACCACTTTTTATAATAAGTTTAGCCACTAAAAGCCAAGGTAACATGCCTGAATCACAATAAGCAAAGTCTCTAAAATAGTGATGCGCACTCATTTCTCCACCATAAACCGCATCTTCTGCACGCATTTTTTCTTTAATAAAAGCATGACCTGCTTTGCAGTTGATACTAATACCGTGAGCTTTTTCAACCATATCTTGAGTGTTCCAGACTAAACGTACATCGTGGATGATTTTTGACCTAGGAAAATCTGCCAATATGCTTGTGGCTAAAAGTCCTACTAGGTAATATCCTTCAATAAAATTTCCATGAGCATCATAAAAAAAACAACGGTCAAAATCGCCGTCCCAAGCAATGCCCATATCTGCACCATGTTTTTTTACTGCCTTTGATGTGGCTTCACGCCTTTCTGGCAATAGGGGGTTTGGTATTCCGGTTGGAAAATTGCCATCTGGTTGCATGTGTGCGCAAGTAAATTCAAAAGGTAAATGCGGCATAAGCTCTTGCAACACCAAACCGGCACAACCATTGCCGGCATCGGCATGAATTTTAAGTTTGCTTTGAGTGTCAACTTTTACATAATCTAAAAGAAATTGAACATAGTCTTTACGAAAAGATTTTTGCTCATATGAACCTGTTAAGTCAGTGGGTCCTTCTTGCATCTTAATTTTTGCTTGTTCATAAAGATTAAGAGCTTGGTCTCGTATTTCAAATAGACCTGTATCTCCACTAATGGGGATAGCCCCTTGGCGTACAAACTTCAATCCATTATCGTTACTTGGATTGTGGCTTCCTGTTACCATTATGCCAGCATCAAATCCATGTGCAAAGGTAGCATAATAAATTTCTTCTGTGCCACAAAGCCCTATGTCGGTAACATGCACCCCTTTTGAGCGTAGCCCACGCACTAGCCCCGCACATAAATCTGGTCCTGATAAGCGACAATCTCTACCAATAACAACACTTTTAGGCTTAAAAATATTTACCAATGCTTGACCTATGGCAAATGTAAGAATGGGATTTAACTGCTCGGGATATGTACCGCGTACATCATATGCTTTAAAACATGAAGCGATAGACATAGAAAATCCTTTTATAACCAACCTTGTTCTTTATACCCTGTTATGGCTTCGTATAAACCTTGCTCAAGGTTCATACTAGGCTTAAAGCCTAGTTCGGCTATGCGTGTGCCTTGGCAAAGCCATCCTTCAGTACGAGCTTCGCGAAATTTATCTCTATTCCAAGAAGGGGGGCGCACATTAAAAGGCTTTAATAGTTTTGCGCCAATGCTCATAATACTTGCGCTAAGCCCCATTATGGGTAGTGGCAAACCAATGCACTTGGCATTGCGCCCAAGAGCCTTGGCTATGCCAAGCCCAAGGCTTTGCATGCTGTGCTCAGCACCATCATTACAGTGATAGATACCATGAGCTGCAGGATGTAATGCACATTCAATCACGGCTGCCATATCTTTGGCATGAATAATGGAAATGGGGAATGTACGCCTAAAACCAGGCGTAACAATAAGACCTTTTTGGGCAGCTTTAAAATAGGACAATAAACCTTGATCACCAGAACCATAAATGATGGGGGGGCGAAGTACCACTAGCTTTTGTCCGCAATGCTTAAACAGCACTTGTTCGGACATATATTTGGACCAACCATAGGCAGAAACTGGCTTTGCTAAATTTGTATCGCTTACACCAGGAGATTTAGCGCAAGGACCGCTGGCAGCTAGGGAAGATACAAAAACTACGCGCTGAATATTTTTGTGGCGAGCAATGGCTGTGCCAAAAACTTCAGAGGCACAAATATTAGCTTGTAGATAGTCTTGCCAGCCAAGTCCAAAAAGTAATGATGCTAAATGTATAATTATGTCTTGTTCGGCTAGGGCTTGGTCAAGTCCTTCACCGCTGTGTAAGTCTGCTTCAAAAATTTGCACCTGCTTTGGCAATTTTGCTGTATTAGAGCTTTTACGCACCAGACAAGAAATTGTAAATTGATCTTGATTGATGTTGCGAAGTAAATGCTGACCCACAAAGCCAGTGGCACCTGTAATAAGAATTTTTTTAGTGTGTGTCATATGCTATCAAGCTCTTGCCTGTAAATGCGATATCTCTTGGTTAAAATTCCGCCAAAGTCTTCAATTAAATCATTAATTGCCACATTTTCTTCTAAAGACCAAGATCCTTCAACACTTTGTATCTCTGGATTAGTTTTAAGCTTGTTTAGCATAAAATCAAGCACTAAAAGGGGTAAACCCATGAGGCGGTATTCTTTTTTTATGCCAAATAATAATAAGCGATAGTGCGCGCGTAAATCCTTTTGAGACTTCCATAAATGCCACGGAGCACTAAGTCCAATTTTGCCATTTAAGCGTTTTAGTAGTGGGTTCATATCGGGTAAAGCTAACATGCCCCCAGCTGGAACACCTTGATGATAAAATAATACAAAAAAATTTGGGTCAAGAACACTTTTGAGGGTATGCACATGTTGCTTTGCTTCAGCTATGGGCATGGGTGTAAATGCCCAGTTATCTGACCAGCTTTCTTGATAAATTTCCAGCATGGTGTGTATATCTTCAGCTAGTGTAGCCTTGCTTGAGATGCGCTGTGTAAATTCATTGCGCTGCTTGGTGGCTTCTACCTGTTCATATAGCCAAGAAGGTATGTTTACTTTGTTACTTTCAAAAGTATAGGCAAAGAGGTCTTGCTCTTTACGCATGTACCATTGCTCAGCAAATTTTGGATAATAGGCAAAATTCCAAGGCATCATAATGCTTGGAGCTAGCTCAAAACCATGCACCAACATGCCGCAAGTATAGTTGGTTGAAGGGTTTAGAGGCCCACGCATAAAGTCCATGCCATGCTCTTTATGCCATTTAGCCACTACTTCAAAAAGAGCGTGTGCAGCCTCCATATCATCATGGCATTCAAAAAATCCCCATGCTCCACAGCGTTCATGAGCAAAATTATTATAATTATGATCTATTATTGCAGCAATTCGCCCCACAGCTCGACCAGCACGCAAGGCTAAAAATAGCTGTCCTGTGGCTTGTTCCCAGTATGGGTGCATATCTTGCGTTAAGAGGGCTTGCTCATCTTTAGCTATGGGTGGAACCCAAAGTGGTGTTTGAGCATAAATTGCATGAGGCAAGGCCATAAACATATCCATATGCGCCTTGCCTCTAACTGGTATAATTTGTAAGTCTACCATTTTTTGCCTTTAAGTATTGTATTAAGTGCAATACTTAATTTATCTCTATTTATCAGTTTGCAAATTATCCATTACTGCACTTAGGTCACTTGCTAATTGTTCAAGCCCCTGCACTGCACTATATGATGCATTGGCACTTTCAGCAACATTTGTGGTAAGGGTGCGTAACTCTTCGGTTTGATTATTGATTTTTTCAATAAATTCTGACTGATCTTCGCAAGCAGATGCAATTGATCTTGTTTCATTGGCAGTATTTTCTACCATGCTTTCAATTTGGGTAAGTGAAGTTTGAGCATTTTTGGCAGCAGCTGTGGACTCACCAATATAATGAACAGTTTGTTCGATGTTCTCCATATTTTCGTCAACACCGCGTTGAATGGTAGAAACGGTTGTTTCTACCTGCTTGGTGGCTTCCATTGTTTTTTCTGCCAATTTACGAACTTCGTCGGCAACTACAGCAAAGCCGCGTCCAGCTTCTCCAGCACGTGCAGCTTCTATGGCAGCATTTAGCGCAAGCAAGTTGGTTTGGTCTGCTATATCACTAATAATATTCATTATTTGACCGATATCAACGGCTTGTGATTTTAAGGTGGATAAGCTTTGCTGCATGCCTTGCGCCTTATTTTCAACTTCATGCATACTATTAACTAAATCAATAACTAGTACTTTACCATTTTGAACTTCCTGGCGCGAATCTTCAGCAATGCTTGCTGTGCGCGAGGTACTGCTTGTAACGTCGGCTACAGTCTCGCCCATTTGATAAATGGCCTTAGCTGTATCTCCCACACGATCTTGTTGTTCCTTGGTTTGGTTACCAGCCTCAGCTGTTGCAGTGGCAAGTAATCTTACAGAGCTCGTTAAGTCTTCAATAATAACACTGATTTGATTTGCAATGGATTGCGCTCCCTCACTGCGGGCAATTTCTGCTTCTTTTTTTGCAGTTTCAGCTACCACACTGGCTTTTTGAGCTTCTTGAAGCGAACTTTCGGCTTCTTTTATCTTACTATTGGCAGTTTCAATAAGGTCCACCAATTTGCTGACCATACTTACTAAACTTTGATGTAATAAGCCAATTTCACCTGTGAAGGCTTTTCCATCTTGGGGTATGGCATTTAAATCACCTTCTGCAACAGCATGCGATGCATTGGCAAGTCTTACAATGGGTGTAGCAATGGAGTTTGCAACGGCCCAAGCCACTATTAACATAATAATACCAATGACAACGCCTACAAGTGCAATAGTTATTGTCACACTCATGGCACCGGCAAAAACTTCGTCACGTTCTTGCAACATAATAATACTCCAATTACTTGGGGTTGTTATGATGTATGCAAGCCATGTGGTGTCATTAATATTTACTTCTTTATAGCCATTTTTTAGGTCGCGTAATTGTTGCAAAGCAGTAGATGCGCTTGCTGGTAAATCCTTAATAGGCTTACCAAGCCAGCGTTCATTTTCTGGTATATTACTACCAGAATTTTTGGGGTCACTAACTACTTGATTAAGGCTATCCACAAGAAATACATAGCCTGTGGAGCCAACTTGAACCGAGCCAGTTTCTTCTGTTAGGGTAGTAAGTGAAATATCAATGGCAGCAACACCACGTGTTTGTCGAGAATCATCTTTTATAGGTGTAGCCACGGTAAAAACGGCTTCACCTGTATCAGAGATATAGGCTTCGGTTAAAATAGTTTTGTTAGCCTTAACTGTATCTAAGTACCAAGGGCGCTTACTTGGGTTATATCCAACGCTTAAGGTGCTATCCGGAGCTTGAGTAATGCCGCCAGCATTATTGCTTACATAGACTAATAAGTAATCTGGAAAGGATGTATTTACTTGTAAAAGTGTATCAAAAATTTCGCGCTCAGCTCCATAAAAGCTATCTCCCTTGGGTGTAATAGCTTCTGTTGCGTCTAGGTAGATTGAGATACTGTCAGTATTATTTTTAATTACATCAGAAGAGGCTAAGAGCTCTACCATGGAGCGGGCTGAAGAAAAGAAATTTTGTGCAAAACCATCCATGCGTTCAAGTTGAGCCTTGCTATTGCTTTTATAGTTATCCACAAAAACCACATTCATTTCATACCATGCTATGGCAAGTATTCCCATAATAGATAAAGCCACAGCCCCTATCATAGCATATAAAATTTTGCCGCGAATATTCATAAAAGACCTCACAAAAAAATAATAAATAGAACGAAAAAACTAATCGGTTTATGCAAAAAAAAATTAAGGTTTGCGCTCCCACCAACCATTATCCGGACCATTATACCACCAGTAAGATGTGGGCGTTGTGGCAGCAATTTGAGCTAATTCTTTAGCTTCTGGTGTTCGCACACGCTCTAAGGCATTTTTTAGCCATTTATCGGCAAATTTATTACCATTTTCACTTTCACGTCTAAGGTTAAAAATAAGGTCTAATTGGTCTGCATCATGGGCAATTAAAGATTCTTTGCTGGCATAGCCTTCTAAATCGTCCCAAAATTCAAGAATATCATCTTGTAAACCGGTTCCCTCGGTGGCATGACTTAAGGCAAGGCGCGCATTGGCAGTGTTGTATATTCTATTGATATAGTTAAAATCTCCAGTGCGTGCTTCAGCAAGGTCATGGAAAAGACATAAAAAAACTGTGCGTGCAATGTCAGCCCCTGCTAATTTTGCAAGGGCAAAGCCTATGACGGCTACACGATGAGAGTGTTCAGCTACATTTTCAGAGCCGGTGCCAAGAAATTGATACCCAGTTCTTGGGGTATGTCTTAGCATTCCTACTTCATTTATAAAATCACAAAGTCGTTCTAATTGGCTTCTTTGCCTTAAATTAGCTAGGGGGTCACATTTTTGGCTCATAAATTCTCCTCTTTTTTGCCTACTTAAAAGTGCGCAATAAGTAAACCAAATTATCTATTTTTTAATAAATTTTTTAATAAGTCTTGAATCTAACAAAAAAACACCCCCTTCCTGCCCTTGGCAAAAAAACATTTAGCATGTATTATGTTGTATTGAACATGGAGGGGTATGCTTATGGACAGATTGCCATGGCCTGAATATTTTATGCGCATTACCTATATGGTGGCAGAGCGTAGCACTTGTAGTAGGCGTAAAGTGGGCGCTATTGCCGTTAAGGATAAGCATATTTTAGCCACAGGTTATAATGGGGTTCCTGCAGGCGTTGCGCACTGTCTTGATGTTGGTTGTTTACGCCAGAAATTGGGTATACCTTCTGGTCAGCGCCACGAAATATGCCGTGGTCTTCATGCAGAACAAAATGTTATTATTCAAGCTGCGGTGCATGGTTCTAATCTTGGAGGTTCTGAGATTTATTGTACAACCCTTCCTTGTGTGCAATGTAGCAAGATGCTAATCAATTGTGGTGTGCGCCAAATTTTTTATGTGGAGCATTATCCTGACGAATTAGCACTGGAATTGCTGGCAGAAGCAGGTGTTAGTTTGCATCAAGTGCCGCATCCTCATGGAGGACAAATAGCATGAGTATAGAATTATTTTCTTCACATATGCGCCGAGCCATATATTTAGCGCAAAAATCCAGATATGCTGTCTTTCCTAATCCCATGGTAGGAGCGGTTTTAGTTAAGGATACATGTATAGTAGCTGAAGGGTGGCACAAGCAATATGGTGGTGCGCATGCAGAAATTGAATGTTTGCAAAATGCTAAAGAAAATAATGTAGATATAAGTGATTGCACCTTGGTGGTAACGCTTGAGCCATGCCATCATCATGGCAAAACTCCTCCTTGCACAGAAGCCATTGTACAAGCAGGTATTAAGCGTGTGGCTATTGGTACTCGCGACCCTAACCCCATAGCTTCAGGTGGCATAGAATTTCTACAGAGTAAAGGCATTGAAGTAACCCTTGGTGTTGAAGAAGAGCTTTGTCGTGACCTTGTGGCAGATTTTATAGTGCATAGAGAAGGTATCCGCCCCTATGTAATGCTTAAAATGGCAAGCACCATTGATGGGCGCATTGCTACGCGTAGTGGACATTCACAGTGGATAAGTTGCGAGCAGTCACGTCAACGGTTGCAACAATTACGCGCTAATATTGCCCGTTGTGGTGGTGTAATTATTGTTGGTGGTGGAACTTTTCGAAGCGATAACCCACGTCTTACTGTACGTGAGGCCCCAGAAGATACTCCACAACCCTTGGCTTGTGTTGTTACCTCACGTTTGCCTGAAGCTAATTTGGATAATTATTTGCTTAAAAATCGTCCAACACAAACAATTTTCTTTACTTCTCCTGCTGGTGCCGCATCGCCAAGGGCTAAGGCACTTGAACAAATGGGGGTTCGGGTGTGGTCTGAAAATTCTAGCTCACCAACAAAACCTTTGCCATCACTTAAATCTTTGCTTGCACGTTTGCGTTCGGAGTTAGATTGCAACTATGCTTTGTGTGAAGGTGGGGGCAAGCTTGCGCTTAGTTTTTTAGAGCAAGGACTCATTGATGAATTTCACTTGCATTTAAATCCCAGTGTGCTTGGTGATAATGAAGCTGCGCCAATTTTTGATGGACGAAGCCCCTTAAATATGGATGAAGCCCTTAGACTACGCATTACCAGTTATAATTTGTGCGACCAAGATATGCACATTACATTGAGACCTAAATAATGTTCACAGGGATTATTAATGGGCAAGGTCAAGTTTGCTCAGTGCATAAAAGTGGTCAAGAAACACGTTTGTCCATTCAAGCTCTCTTTGCTTTAAATAATATAGAAATTGGTGAATCTATTGCTGTGAATGGTGTTTGTTTGACGGTGGAGAGTGGTAAAAATAATACTTTTTTTGCTTATGCCTCTGCAGAAACTATAGCACATACTAATCTTGGTAGCTTAAGTCAGGGAAGTATTGTCAACTTAGAGCGAGCTTTAGCCCTTGGGCAGCGTTTGGGTGGACATATTGTTAGTGGTCATGTAGATGCGCTAGCTAAAGTAGTCAGTATTACTAATGTGGGTGAGTCACGTTGTATACGCTTAAACTTTGAGCAAAGCTTTGCTCCTGAAGTCATTAAAAAGGGTTCTGTTACTCTTGATGGCATTAGTTTGACTATTAATAATTGCGAACAAAACTTTCTTGAAGTTAATATTATACCAGAAACATGGGAGAGCACCACTGTTAAACAATGGCAAGTGGGGAGCCTTGTAAATTTGGAAACAGATATTATAGGAAAATATGTTCGGCATCTACTTTTGCCCTGGCAAGCAGAGCGCACTCAAAGTAAGGTTAGTTTACAATTACTAGCCGAAAATGGATTTATATAAATATAATATATTAAAGGAAAAAATATGCCACTTTGTACCATAGAAGAAGCCTTAGAAGAGATACGCCAAGGCAAAATGATTATCCTTGTGGATGATGAAGACCGTGAAAATGAAGGCGATTTAACCATTGCCGCTGAGCATGTTACACCAGAAATAATTAATTTTATGGCAAAATATGGGCGCGGTCTCATTTGCTTACCGCTTAGTGCTGAGCGTTGCGATGCTCTTGGGCTTGACCTTATGACTCAACGCAATGGCTCAAAATTTGGCACAAATTTTACCATATCTATTGAAGCTCGCCACGGTGTTACCACCGGTATTTCTGCTAAAGATAGAGCAACCACTATTTTAACCGCTGTTGCTGATGATGTACGCCAAGAAGATATAGTGACTCCGGGGCATATTTTCCCCTTGCGTGCGCGCCCTGGTGGGGTATTGGTTCGTGCTGGGCAAACTGAGGGCAGTGTTGACTTAGCGCGCCTTGCTGGATGCAAGGATGCGGCAGTTATTTGTGAAATTATGAATGATGATGGTGAAATGGCACGCTTGCCCGAATTAGAGGTTTTTGCAGCCGAGCATAACTTAAAGATTGCTGCTGTAAAAGATCTTATACGCTATCGCATGCAGCGTGGACAAGTTTCTGTACAAAGAGTAGCTGAGGCACATTTACCTACTATGTTTGGAGATTTTCAAGTCTTTGCTTATGAAAATGCTATGGAAAATGGTACGCACCTTGCCTTAGTGAAGGGTGAATTTACTGACCAGCAAAACGTGTTAGTGCGAGTGCATAGTGAATGCTTAACCGGTGATGCGCTTGGTTCTTTACGTTGTGATTGTCGTGGGCAGCTTTCAGCAGCATTGCGCCAAATTGCTAAAGAAGGTTGCGGCGTTTTGCTCTATATGCGTCAAGAAGGGCGTGGCATTGGTCTTGCTAATAAAATCAAAGCTTATGCCTTGCAAGATGAAGGTTATGACACGGTGGAGGCCAATGAAAAATTGGGCTTTGCACCAGATTTACGCGACTATGGCACAGGGGCGCAAATTCTTGTGGATTTAGGCATTCGCAAAATGCGCATGCTAACCAATAATCCTAAAAAAATTGTGGGTATTGAAGGTTATGGCATTGAAATTGTTGAACGTGTTTCCATTGAAATGGATGCTTGCCCAGACAATGCAGCATACCTAAATACCAAAAAAGATAAAATGGGTCATTTGTTTACAAAAAATTGCAATAGATAAAAGGGAGTATACATGACAAAGTTACGAACCATTGAAGGGCAATTAAAAGCCGACGGTTTAAAATTTACAATTATTGCCACACGTTTTAATGATTTTATTGTAGATCGCTTAGTGGGGGGAGCGGTGGATTATCTTGTTCGTCATGGCTGTGCTGAGCAGGATATTACTGTTGTGCGTATTCCTGGGGCTTTTGAAATGCCTGTAGTTTGCAAAAAAATTGCAGCTAAAAAAGAAAGTGATGGCATTATAGCTTTAGGAGCAGTTATTCGTGGTGCTACTCCACACTTTGACTTTGTGGCTGCTGAAGCTACCAAGGGTCTTGCTCATGTTTCCCTAGATTATGGCGTACCCATTGGCTTTGGTCTTTTAACCACAGATAATTTAGAACAAGCCATAGAGCGTGCCGGTTCAAAAGCTGGCAATAAAGGTGTTGAAGCTGCTTCTGCTGTGCTTGAAACAGTTAGGGTGCTTGAGCAATTATAATTTGTTTGCATGGACTTTTGATAAGCATGCCAAGTATAAGAAATTTAAACTAAATCTAATGACGGTTAGTGTTGACAGATAAAGTTAATATTGCCGTTATTAGGTTTTTTTGCGGCTTATTTTAATACAGACAATTTTGAGTATATTATGTCAAAAAAAAATACAAGACGCCATGAGCGTAGCCAAGCCTTTCAAGTTCTTTATGCTATATCCTTTGCAGATGTGAAAAGTCTTGATGATGTGCAAAGGGCATTTTGTCAGTCCCCTGACCTGCATAATCAAGATTTGGATATGGAAACTAATCCAAGTTTTGCATGGGCTTTGGTGAAAGGGGTTTGGAGTAATAGTCAAGAAATTGATGAAGTTTTAGCAAAATTTTCGCATAATTGGCGCGTAGATCGCATGGGACGTATTGAGCGTACCGTACTACGCATGGGCATTTTTGAAATGCTTTATAGAAGCGATATTCCAACCAAGGTTGCCATTAACGAGGCATTGGAACTTGCTCGTCAATTTGGAGAGCAAAATGCACTCTCCTTTATTAATGGTATATTAGATGCTGCGGCAAAAGCATTTGAAAACGGTCAATTAGAAGTAAAAGCATAAAAATATAATCAATGCATTAAGGATAAGTTCATGGCGCAAGAAAAATACACCCCAGGCAATATTGAAGTAAAATGGCAAGATATTTGGAATAAAAATCAAAGTTTTGCATGTGATCATCACAGCGATAAGCCCAAATATTACGTGCTTGAAATGTTACCCTATCCTTCTGGAAATATTCACATGGGGCATGTGCGCAATTATTCCATTGGTGATGTGGTTGCACGTTTTAAACGCATGCATGGTTTTAATGTTTTACATCCTATGGGTTGGGACGCCTTGGGTCTACCTGCAGAAAATGCTGCCATTAAAAATAATACACATCCTGCCGCATGGACATTTGCTAACATTGATAATATGCGCACCCAGTTAAAGCGTCTTGGTTATTCTTATGATTGGAATAGGGAAATTGCTACCTGTGTTCCAGAATATTATCGTTGGGAGCAGCTTTTCTTCTTAAAAATGCTTGAAAAAGATTTGATTTATCGCAAAAAAGCCCCCCAAAACTGGTGTCCATCTTGTAATACTGTGCTTGCCAATGAGCAAGTTATTGATGGCATTTGCTGGCGTTGTGACAGTGTGGTGGAGCAAAAAGATTTAACCCAATGGTTTGTGCGCATTACTGCTTATGCAGAAGAATTGCTAAAAGATCTTGAGACTCTACAAAAAGGTTGGCCAGAGCGTGTTATTGCTATGCAGCATAATTGGATTGGTAAATCTAATGGTGCAGACATTGCCTTTGTGTTAGAAAATCCAACAGAAGATACTGACAAGATACATGTTTTTACCACTAGACCTGATACAGTGTTTGGGGCAACCTTTATGACCATTGCACCAGAACATCCCTTGGTAGAGCACTTAATTGCAGGTAGTGCTAAAGAAGCAGATGTTCGAGCATTTATTGAGCGTATCCGCAATATGGATCGTATTGACCGCCAATCAGATAATTTAGAAAAAGAAGGCATAGCCACTGGTTCTTACTGCATACATCCATTTAGTGGCAAAAAAATTCCTATTTGGCTTGGTAACTTTGTTTTAGCTGACTATGGTACTGGGGCAGTTATGGGTGTTCCAGCGCACGATCAGCGCGATTTTGAATTTGCCAGAAAATATAATCTACCTATAGAAGCAGTTATTCAACCAGCCGATTGCAAAACTCTTGAACCTCAAAATATGCAAGAAGCTTGGACTGGCGCTGGAACCATGTTTAACTCTGGTGAGTTTGATAATCTACCTCATGAAGAAGGCAAGATTGCTGTTGCTAAGGCACTTGAAGCTAAAGGACTTGGAACATTTACAGTGCAATATCGTTTGCGTGATTGGAATATTTCGCGCCAGCGTTATTGGGGTTCGCCCATTCCTGTTGTTTATTGTGAAAAATGTAATGTTGTGCCAGAACTCGAAGAAAATTTACCAATAATTTTACCCCTTGATGTAAAAACTCAAGCCGATGGACGTTCACCATTACCAGATACCGCATCATTTTATGAGTGCACTTGCCCCAAATGTAATGGACCAGCAAGACGTGAAACCGACACTATGGACACCTTTGTGGAGTCATCGTGGTATTTCGCGCGTTATGCTGATGCCCGCAATGAAAATGCTCCTTTTGATAAAGATATAATTAAATATTGGATGCCAGTGGATCAATATATTGGTGGCGTAGAGCATGCTATTTTGCATTTATTATATTCACGCTTCTTCACAAAGGCTTTGCGCGATTTGGGCTATTATCCAGATGATTTAGACGAACCATTTGCAAACTTGCTAACTCAAGGCATGGTTTTAAAAGACGGTGCTAAAATGTCAAAATCTAAGGGTAATGTTGTAGATCCAAGTATTATGATTGAAAAATATGGTGCAGACACAGTGCGTCTATTTTGCCTTTTTGCAGCGCCACCTGAACGTGATTTTGACTGGTCAGAGTCAGGTATTGAAGGTGCATCACGTTTTCTTAATCGTGTGTGGAGACTTTTTTATGAAGAACGTGCCTATTTAATGCCCATGTCTGCATGTTCTTCCACTGCTGCTGATGTTAGCAATGAAGTAGCAGCTGAGCTTAGACGAAAAGAACATTTAACAGTAAAGAAAGTACATGATGATATTGCTAAATATCAATTAAATACTGCTATTGCTGCCATTATGGAACTTGTAAATACCATGTATATTGCGCGTGAACATTTACATAAAGATAATGTGGGGCACAAGGTATTTTCTTCAGCCATGGGTACAGTCTTAACATTGCTTTCACCTTTTACTCCGCATGTTTGCGAAGAAATATGGCAAGATTTAGGGCATGAAGAGCAAATTATCAACACTGCATGGCCCAAGTGGCAAGAAGAAGCCATGGCTAAAGATGTGGTGACAGTGGTTGTGCAAATTAATGGTAAATTGCGCGGTAAAATTGATATAGCTGTAGATAGCCCCAAGGAAGAAATGGAAAAACAGGCGCTTGCCGATGCTAGTGTGCAAAAACATTTAGCAGGTAAAAGTGTGCGTAAAATTATAGTTGTGCCCAATAAACTTGTTAATATTGTGGCAGGATAGCAAGGAAGTATATGCCAAGACCGGGATTTTATTTTTGTGCCTGTCCTGATGCTGGTCTGATAAAGGCTCATATTGATGAGTTAGTGCAAAAATATCCTCTTGCGCAAAATGGTACGGCTTGGCAACAGCATATATACTGGGGTGATGATGACCTGCCTCAAAGTTTTTGGCAGCATCTCACCCTGCAGGGTCTTTTTAGTACACCAGTATTACTTATGGTGCGTAATGCTCAAAATCTACCAGCTGCCACTTGGAAAAACTTATCTGAGGCTCTAACACATCTTAGTGATGATACATGGCCAATACTTTGCCTTGAAGTACCTTTTGAAAAAAAGCAAGCTAAAATTCCTGCGCATATTACCAAGCTTTCTTGCTTTGACATGGCAAAAAAGTATGGTTTTATATGGCAAAGTGCTGGGCTTGATGCCCAAGGTGTTAAGCGCTTTGTTCAAACAAGGACCAAGGCTTGCGGTCTACAATTTGAACCTGCTGCCTTTGAGGCTTTTTGTAGCTCGACCTTGCCAGATGCTGTAGCTATTGAGGGTGAAATACAAAAACTTGTGCTTTTAGCTTCTGATGGGAAAGTTGGTGTTGATATGATTAATACTGCTTCCTACGTGCCAGAATCGAACATATTTAACTTCATATCTTGTATACAAGCTGGTAATATTACTGCTGCTTGGCGTGAAATTTATCGCGGGCAGAAAGATGTTGCTGCTTTATTATTCCCATTTTTAGCCTTGCTTGCGCGTGAAGCGCGTATTTTATGGCAAATTTTATCTAAGGAACCAGTGCATATTCATTACTCTGTGGTACAACAAAAAGAACGTTGTGCTAGAAAATTAGGTTTTGCAGGAATTGCAAAAATTTTTTCATTAATTGTTCAGGCAGAACAGCAAGTTAAGAGTGGTGCTTGTGATGCAGAGCAAGCTTTAGAGCTTATGGTAGTGGACTTAGTAAAAGTTTTTGCTTAATATAAAGACAAGACTTTAATAACCTGCCATTTTTATTAACAATCAAACCTCATAGTTTTCTTGTTTCATTTTTTCATGGTGACAAAATGTATCTTTTGACATTTTTTTCCTAGTTATTGGACATTTTTTATTTTAATTGGTAGTATGAAATCGTAAAATATTTTTTGTTACCCCTTGCACAACTTGTAGGACTGCTTACATATGTCATCGAGCAAAGAAAATATTAGCCTGCATACTGGTCACAGGCAACGTTTAAAAAAGCGGTTTTTACGTGAGCCACAGCATGCAGAGGATTATGAAGTTCTTGAAATATTATTAGGTTATGCTTTAACACGCAAGGATACAAAACCGCTTGCAAAGCAATTATTACTACGCTTTGGAACATTGCGCAATGTGCTTGATGCCCGCCGTGAAGAGCTAGAAGATGTTGCAGGTTTTGGTCCGGGGCTTTGGACTTTATGGCAGGTGATTCGCGAATGTATGGCAAGGCATGCCATTGCCCCATTGCTTGAGAAAGAAGTTTTAGCTACACCGCAACATGTGGCCAAAGCCGCACAAAAGCGCCTTGCTGGGCGTAGCCATGAAGAATGCTGGATGGCTTTACTTGATGCAGGCAATCGCTGTGTGGGCTGGGAGTGTTTAGGTGAAGGCAAATTAGATAATATTGCCATAACTCCCCGTGATGTTATAGCAAAGGCTTTTGAACGCAAAGCCCATGGTTTTATATTGGTGCATAATCACCCAGGTGGAAATACTAATCCATCGCGAGCTGATATGATTATTACTGAAGAACTGCGTAAACTAGCACCACGTATGAATATACGTTTTGTTGAACATATTATTATAACTGCCAAGGAATGTCGTAGTATTTTATTAAATCAATATTTTTAATATTGTAACTATTTTTCACTTTGGCAAATTACTGAGAGAGGAGATTTGATATGTCCGATCACGAACAAAAAAGCACAAAGCTTGAAACTGAAAATCAAGCTGCTCCAAGCACAGAAATAGAAAAAATTGTAGATAATGTAGAGACGTTAGCTAGTCAAGATGAAGATGCTGACGTACCACCCATAGTGGAAGAGGCAAAACTGCCAACAGTTTTACCTGTGCTTGCTGTGCGTGATGTTGTTGTTTTTAACTACATGATTTTACCTCTGTTTATTGGTAGAGATAAATCTATTCAAGCTGTAGAAGCAGCCCTTGATAGGGATAAACATCTTTTCATATGCACTCAAAAAGATGAAGAAAACGAAGATCCAAGCCCAGATGACCTCTATTCTTTTGGTTCTGTAGTTAATGTAATGCGCATGCTTAAAATGCCAGATGGGCGCATTAAGGTTTTAGTGCAAGGTGTTAGTCGTGCAAGTATTAAGCAATTTATCCAAACCGAACCATATATGGAGGCAGAAATCTCCATACATGAAGAAGAGTTATTTAGTGCAACACCTGAAACTGAAGCACTGTTGCGCTCAGTGCGTGAACAAAGTGGGAAGATTTTGGAGCTACGTGGTATTTCCAATACAGATATTATGGGAGTATTGCAAAGTGTTGATGAGCCAGGTCGCCTTGCTGATCTTATTGCTGCCAATTTACGCATTAAAATTGAAGATGCTCAAAGTATATTAGAAACTTTAGACCCATTACAACGTTTAACACTTGTAAGTGACCAGCTTAATAAAGAAGTGGA
>CAYJKC010000005.1:0-11643 GCA_964370675.1 uncultured Desulfovibrionaceae bacterium | reverse complement strand
ACCATGCAAGCGCGTATTCAATCTTCTGCCAGAGAAGGTATGGACAAAGCGCAAAAAGATTATTTTCTTCGTGAGCAGCTTAAAGCCATACGCAATGAGCTTGGTGATATAAGTGGTGATAATGACGATGATGAGTTAGAATCTTTAACTAAAGCCATCGCCAAAGCTGGCATGCCCAAGGATGTACGCAAAGAGGCTGATAAGCAGTTTCGTCGTTTAGCTTCTATGCATTCTGATTCCTCTGAGGCCAACGTGGTGCGCACATATTTAGATTGGTTAGTGGAAGTGCCATGGAAAAAAATTAGCCGTGATAATTTGGATATTAAGAATGCGGCAAATATTTTAGATGAAGATCACCATGGTCTTCATAAAATCAAAGATCGCATTTTAGAGTATCTTAGTGTGCGTAAGCTTAACCCCAATTCTAAGGGACCTATTCTTTGCTTTGTAGGTCCTCCAGGCACAGGTAAAACCTCACTTGGTCGCTCCATTGCAAGAGCTATGGGACGAAAGTTCCAGCGTTTTTCTCTTGGTGGTATGCGCGATGAAGCTGAAATTCGCGGGCATCGTCGTACCTATATTGGGGCTATGCCTGGGCGTATTATTCAAGCTTTAAAGCAAAGTGGCACTAAAAATCCGGTTATTGTGTTGGATGAGCTTGATAAGCTTGGCGCAGATTTTAGGGGTGATCCGTCATCTGCCTTGCTAGAGGTGCTTGACCCTGAACAAAATAACAGTTTTAGCGATCATTACCTCAATGTGCCTTTTGATCTTTCTAAGGTTATGTTTTTGTGCACTGCCAATGTGCTTGATACTATACCTGCTGCTTTGCGCGATAGAATGGAGATTATCACCTTACCAGGTTATATTTTAGAAGAAAAACGTGCCATTGCTCGCAAACATCTTTTGCCTAAGGCGATAGAAGATAATGGTCTAAAACCTAAGGATATAAGTGTTGCGGATGGAGCCATTGATCGTATTATAAAACAATATACTCGTGAGGCAGGTTTGCGTAATCTTGAGCGTGAGCTGGGTAGTATATGTCGAAAACTTGCCCGAAAAAAAGCTGAAGGTAAAAAGGGTCCATTTAAGGTCACAGCAGCTCAGGTTCATAAATTACTTGGCGTACCACGCTTTATTGAAGATGATAAAGAAAAGCAGCTCAAGCCAGGTTCTGCTCTTGGGCTTGCCTGGACAGCCTTTGGTGGTGAGGTACTGCATGTGGAAGTTACCCTTATGAAGGGTAAGGGATCTCTTTTAATGACGGGGCAATTGGGCGATGTCATGAAAGAAAGTGCTCAAGCTGCTTTGTCATATATTCGTACCCGTGCCAAAGAACTTGAAGTGGATCAAGACTTTGCACGCAAATTAGATATTCATATTCACGTTCCAGCAGGAGCAACTCCAAAAGACGGACCATCAGCTGGTATTACACTGTGTACGGCATTGGTTTCTGCTTTAACCAAAAAAAGTACTAGTGCAGCACTTTGCATGACTGGTGAAATAACGCTGCAAGGGCGCGTATTGCCTGTGGGTGGTATTAAGGAAAAGGTGCTTGCGGCAGTGGCTAGAAATATGGAACATGTTATTATACCAAAGCAAAACGTGAAGGACCTTGAGGAAATTCCTAAAAATTTACTCAATCGTATTCATGTCCATGCAGTTAGCCATATTGACGAAGTGTTACCATTGGCCTTTTAGGCATTAAAGATTTGCCCTTTCGTCTATTAAATAATTATGCTAGACTAAGCTATCAAATGATTAGGAGGAAATAATGATTCGTAGAGCACAAGACATAGCTGATGAGCGCATGGAAAAAGCTCGTGGTGGTGTAGGTTTCATGTTAACCAAGGCTTTAATTAAAGATGATGAATTTTGCGGCAAGGGTCGTATGTTTAATCATAGTGTTTTAGAGCCAGGTTCTTCTGTGGGTGTGCATAAGCATAGTGGTGATATTGAAGTTTATTATATTCTTAAAGGCGAAGGCACATATAATGATAATGGTACTTTAGTGCCTGTTTCGGCTGGTGATGTAACTTATTGTGCTGATGGTGAAACCCACGGACTTGAAAATACAGGTAAAGAAAATTTAGAATTTTTAGCTCTTATACTATTTTCTTAAAAAATAGTTTTAAATTAAAAAAAGTAGCCCTCATTAAATTTGTAATGAGGGCTACTTTTTAAAGTAGTGTTTTAAATTAATTTGAAATCACATCTGAATTTTAATTCTCAATAATATGCAATGGACATAAAAATTCAAAGTTTGCGTATTTTGCACGAATTTCATCTATAAGAGGGCTTTCACCTTCAAGAAAAATAGTGCTAATGCTAGAAATATTTAAATTATTATCTTCTGCAAAATCAAGCATGCCTTTAAGAGTACCACCGGTTGAAATTACATCATCAAAGAGCATAACTTTTTTATTTTTAACCATGTGTAAAATATCTGCATCATACCATAAATGTTGAACCCCTCCTGTGGTAATGGAGCGCACATCAACGCTTTTGGCTTCCTTCATATAAAGTTTTTTTGCCTTTCTAAGCACAAAATAGTCGATATTCCAAAGTCTTGCCATTTCTTGAGTTAGCGGAATGGCCTTAGCTTCAGGACAAACAATAACATCTGGCTTAGTGAAATTCTTTATGCCTTCGCCTGCTAGGTCTTGAATAAGCTTTGTTTTACCAAGGCTATCAAATAATAAGATGCTAATATTTGTATTTGGCAGTGGCACTATAGGCAGCTCTACTTTTGTATCACCAACTTGTAATGTTTCAGTCATTTCAAACTCCTCAAATGTTATTTTAATATATCTTTTAAGCTTTGCAAATATTGTTTATGTGTAAAGTCAAAATGTAAAGGTGTCAAAGTAATATAGCCTTTGGAAAGCATATCTTTATCAGTTCCATCTTCTACGTCCTCTTTGCGAATTTCGCCCTTAATCCACCAATAACGGTCACCACGAGGATTGAAGCATTCTTCATATGTGTCCTTCCAAAGAGCGGTAGTTTGTGGGCAAACACATACACCTTTGTTTTGACTAAAATCAATATGTGGGTAATTTATATTAAGCACGCAGCGCGCAGGCATGCTTTGCCAATCAAAATCTTGAATAAGTTTTGCTGCATGTCTTGCTTGGTCTAAAAGTACAGTGGGGTGCAAATTATCATAGGATAGAGCCACAGAGTAAAGACCGCTATGTGCTCCTTCAGTGGCAGCGGCCACTGTGCCGGAATATAAAATATCTGGACCAACATTAGCTCCTGAATTTATGCCGGAAATTACTATATCTGGTCTTTTGGGTAGTAATGAAGATAGGGCAAGTTTTACACAGTCACTGGGGGTTCCATAAACACCAAGACCATTAAAGCCAACTTCACTAACTTCTTTAATTCTTAAGGGTTGAAAAACAGTAAGAGCATGTCCAACGGCTGATTGTTCAGTCATGGGAGCAACAACATAGACATTATGTCCAAGCTCACAAAGGGCTGTATATATGGCCCTTAAACCAACGGCGTAAATGCCATCATCATTGGTAAGTAAAATGTTCATTTGACAAGAGCTCCAAAAAAAAGGAAATGTAAGAGGTGCTCGTTTTTAGAAAATGACTTTTTCTTCAACTACAATAGTGACCCCCAAAAACTATCTTGCGGGTACATTTTACACAGTGCTAAAAAGAGTACAAGTTTTTTTGTGTTTTACTAATTTTTAACTTTCAACCAAGGTATCATATGCAAAATTCAAACGATATTACTGCTGATACGGAAATTCGTGATATATTTTTATTATCGGCTGCATCAATACAACAAGCCCGCAACGGCCCTTATTGGAAGTTGGCATTAACAACTGCCACGCGTAGTTTGGATGGTAAAATTTGGAGCCCACTTAGTCAGGAATTTACTAATCTAAGTCCTGGCATGTTTGTAGAGGTGGTGGGTAGAAGTTCATTATACCGTGATCAAGTTCAAATTGTCATAGACCAAATGACTATTTTAGATGAAGAACAATGCGCAAAACTTGATATGACAGATTTTTTGCCATCAAGCCCTCGTGATCCTAAGGAAATGTGGGAAGAACTGTGCCAATTATGCAAGCAAGAGTTTAGTCATGGAGCATGGCATAAATTTGTTTTTTCAGTGTTAAATGATGATGAGATCCATAAAAACTTTTTAAAAGCTCCAGCCGCTAAGGGTGTGCACCACGCTTATACTGGTGGTTTGCTTGAACACACCTTAGGTGTGGTAAAACTTGTGCGTGATATTGCAAGTCACTATGTTGAACTTGATAAACAAACACTTTTAGCCGGTGCCATATTTCATGATTTTGGTAAAATATGGGAGCTTTCAGGCGGCTTGGTTAATGATTATACCACTACAGGTCGTTTAATTGGACATGTGGACTTAGGGCTTGAGCATTTGCAAAAATACTTGGACAATTCTGGCTTAGAGCAAGAATTAATTGAGCACTTTAAGCATCTTATCCTAAGTCATCATGGTAGTTACACCTTTGGTGCATCGCGCTTGCCCCAAACTGCCGAGGCCATGCTTTTACACTTTGCTGATAATATTGATGCCAAGATGGCTCAGTGCAGACATATTTTTGAAGGTGCAGAGTGTGACACTTGGTCAAGCTACCAGCCAACCCTTGAACGATACATGTATAAACCTAAGCGCACTCCGGAAGCAAAAGCTAAGCTTGCACCTACAAAAAATAAAGGGGAAGAGCAATGTTTGTCTCTTTTGAAGGTATAGAGGGATCTGGTAAAAGCACTGCCATAAAAGGACTTTATGAATATTTAATTAAGCAAGGGCACAAAGTTATTTGCACTCGTGAGCCAGGGGGCAGTGCCCTTGGGCAAAGTTTGCGAAAAACTTTGCTTAATGAGCAAAGCAGCATATGCCCTGAGGCAGAGCTTTTTTTATTTTTAGCCGATAGGGCACAGCACGTGCAAGAAGTTATCAAGCCTGCTCTTAAGCAAGGGCAATTTGTGCTTTGTGATCGCTATGTGGACTCTACCATAGCTTATCAAGGTGCAGGGCGTGGGCTTGATATAGAGTCTTTATTGCATTTACATAAAATGTGTACTGGCAATCTTTGGCCAGAGTTAACCTTATTGCTTGATGTGCCCATTGAGATTGGACTTAAACGGGCAACTATGCGAAATGATGCCAAGGTTCAAGGTGAAAATGAAAAACGTTTTGACTTAGAAAGTGTTAGTTTTCATGAGCAGGTACGAAAAAATTATCATGTTCGCGCACAGTTAGAACCCAAACGTATAAATATTATTGATGCCAACAATAACCCCCAAATCGTCATTGAGCATTGCATTCAAGCCGTGGAAGATGCTCTTAAAAAAAGGATATAGTATGAGTTGTGAATATTATGATTTAGAATGGTGTGGCACACGTTTACACACTAAAGTTGCTGATGCTACCAGTTTTAACCTGAATGACGACCTCAAACCCGCTGGCCCAATACATTCTTGCCTTGGTGATGATAATAAGATTTGGTGTGCTGTTTATAGAGAACAAAGTGGTGGTATGTTTATTATACGTGATTTTGACCATGTGCTTCTTGTAGCAAGAGCGAAAAATAATATGACTTTTTTAGCAGGGCTTAATTATTTTGCAGGTATTGTGAGTAATAGCCGTTATGGTGCAGATATTTTTGAACATAATGATGATGAAGATGAATAAGAATTAATGACACAAACACCATTAAGGGGGTTTGTTATCAATGAGGGGAGAGTTTTAGCTCTCCCCTCAGAGTGCTGACAAAGTCAGCACGATCGATAAATTAGGAATAGGGCGAGCTTTGCTTGCCCGTTAAATGACTGATTTTCGTGCCTTACTACCAAGCAAGCTGTGCTTGCTTAGGTGGCACAAACGCCCGTAACGGGGTTTGTCATCAGTCTGAGAGGAGAGTTTTAACTCTCCCCTCAGAGTGCTGACAAAGTCAGCACGATCGATAAATTAGGAATAGGGCGAGCTTTGCTTGCCCGTTAAATGACTGATTTTCGTGCCTTACTACCAAGCAAGCTGTGCTTGCTTAGGTGGCACAAACGCCCGTAACGGGGTTTGTCATCAGTCTGAGAGGAGAGTTTTAACTCTCCCCTTTACTTTTATAATTTATAATTCCGGTGGCAGGTGATTAAGTTCTGCCCATGAAAATACTGGCCCGTCAACACAGACGTATTTATTACCTAGATTACAACGTCCACAAATGCCGATGCCGCACTTCATACGTTTTTCAAGTGTGGTAATAATATTTTCTGGGGTGAAATTCATCTTCATAAGGGCTTGAACTGTAAAGGTAATCATAATGGGCGGACCACATATGATAGCAACGGTTTTTGCAGGGTCAGGGTTTAGATCTGTGAGTACATCTGGAATAAGGCCTACTTTATGGTCCCAACCACCAAATGGAATATCAATTGTTAGGGTACAGTCTAAATTGGGGTCCTTAAGCCAGCCTTCAAGTTCATAGCTAAAAGCCATATCATTGGGTGTACGTGCTCCATAAAGCAAGGATATTTTGCCATAGTCGGCTTTATTTTCTAAGGTATGTAGCATGATGGAGCGTATGGGCGCCATGCCAATGCCGCCACCAATAAAGAATAAATCCTTGCCATGCCAAGAAGCACAGGGGAAGGCATTACCAAGGGGAGCGCGCACGCCAATTTTATCACCGGCGGCAAGCTTGTGCAATGCCCTTGTAACTTCACCCACACGCATGACAGAAAATTGCAAAAACTCTTTTTGCGATGGGGGGCTACTAATAACAAAAGTAGCTTCGCCAACTCCAAAAACCGATAATTGCCCCACTTGACCTGCCCCAAAGGTTAAGGCTTGCATGGCAGCAGCATCATCTAGCACAACACGAAAGGTTTTGATATTACTTGTTTCTTCAATCACTTCCATAATGGTTGCAATGTATGGCAAGTAAGGGTTTGGCCCTAAGGCTGTGCGTGTATTTGGTATAGCACAAGCCATTTTGCTTACTTCTTGTACCACAGGAAGCTTGGCTTCTTTAATAGCCGGAGCTTTAGATTCTTTCACCGCAGGCACTTTAGAGTTTTTAATGGCTGGGGTCTGAGATTTTTTAAGCGCAGGCGTTTTCGATTCCTTCACCGCAGGGCTAATGCTTGTAGCCTTAGCTGGTGGATCCACTGGCTTACTTTCTAAAGCTTGCTTTTCTTGCTGTACCGTTTTTTTTGGTGGAGCAATATCTTTATTTTCAACGCTTTGATTATTCTTACTAACAACGCTTTGTTCTACAGGTGCCTTAGTCTCTTTAGGTTGCTTAGCTTGCTCCGTAGCTGTAGCTTTGACCACTACCGGCTTAGTTTTTTTTGTAGCTTTGGAGGCTGCAGACTTGGCAGTATTCTTCTTAGTAGATGTTTTTTTTGCGCTCATGCTTTCTCCTTACTAATCCTTAGCGGCAGTGGGGGCTTCAGGTGTTGCGTTTGTAGGTGCAGTCTTTGGTTCAAGGGCCGCCAATACAATGGAACGAATATCAAGATGTACTGGACATTGACTGATGCAACGCCCACATCCATTGCAGGAATATTGATTTTCCCATACTTGTGGATAATAGCTAAATTTATGAGTAATGCGATTACGCATACGTAAGGCCTTGGCTGTGCGCGGATTATGTCCGCTGGCCTCACGGGTAAAGTGAGAAGCCATGCATGTATCCCAAGTGCGCATGCGCTTTCCACCTTCTGGAGTAAAACTATCACCTTCATCTGTAATATTGAAGCAATAGCAAGTGGGGCAAATATAAGTACATGCTCCGCAAGATAAACAGTGAGCAGTTTGTTTTGCCCAAAAATCTTCATCAGTAAAGCGCTCAGCTAAGCTTTGAGCAATATTTTTAAGGTCTGGTCGCTTATCAAGGCTTGCTCCGGCAGCAGCATGGGCTTTTTTGACATCATCTAGCAAATTATCTGCCTTAGACAAGGATGAAGCCTCTAAAAGAGCTATGCCTTGTTCACTAACACCTTGTAAAACATAACTTGTTTCAAGTTCGGTTAAAAGTATGTCAGAGCCGGTTTTATCTAAAGGACCAGATCCAACCCAATGGCAAAAACAAGTAGAGCATGTTTCAGTGCATGCACGTGTAATAACTAACATTTGAGCACGTTTTGCCATATAGTATGGATCTTGGTATGGACCTTGAGTATATGGTCTATCTAGCACACTAAAGCCCCTAGCATCACAAGGGCGACATGCAAAAATAATTGTAGGTGTTGCCTTGGGGTTATGCTCTAAAGTAAGAGTCGCTTGCTCTAAATTATCTGGGTTTTTAGTTTGTTTATAATGAATTAAGGTTTCACACGCAGGCAATGCCACTGCCTTTGGCGAGGTAGCAGCTTTGTCAAAACATATTTCATTTTGGGGGTCAAAGGGAGCAAAAATGACAGCCTTACCCCGCCTTGTGGGAACAAGTACACGATAATCCTGCTTATTATATGTGTTAAGCCAGGTTAAAAACTCGTTTAGTGAGTCTTTATTTAAGATGTGCAGACTGCTCATTTCCATTCCCTCTCAGTTATATTCTTTTCCTCTAATGCATAGCCTAAAAGAGGCGGGATGGCATCTTTGTTCATGCCTGGTTTGTAACCCTCAAAGATTTGCCCAACGGCACGCTCTAATTGTTGGCGTAAAGCTAATATGGGTATATTAATGGGGCATGCCCTTTGGCATTCACCACATCCAGTGCAACGTCCAGCCAAGTGCAAAGCATGAATGGTTTGAAAATAAAGCTTTTCTTTAACACTATCATCTTGGGTGAGCCAATGTGGAGTGCGTGTTTCGGCAATACAATAATCACGACAAACGCACATGGGGCAGGCATTGCGGCAGGCATAACAGCGTATGCAACGCTCCATATGCCCACGCCAAAAACTACGTCGCTCTTCTAAGCTCATGCTATCTAAAAGAGCCAGTTCTGGTGGCATAGCTTGACCTTGCCCAATGGGCGCTGGCGGACCACCAAGGCGCATATCTGCCTCTACCGCCGCTGGATTTGTGCAATTATGGCATTTGTCTTGAGCAAAGTCTTGCATGCTAAAAGAATGCTCAATGCCATCAGCCACTATGCTTACGCTAGTATCAGTGGTACTGACTGCATCAATTTTATTATAACGTCCAAGGGTTTCATCTACCCTAGACATATTTAATGTTCCTTCACAAGGTAGGCTAAATATAAACACATCATCGCGCTCGACAATTTTTTCCTGAATAAGTTCTACTACGGAGCGCGAATCGCACCCTTTAACTACTATGCCAATTTTTTTCCCTCGCCAAGAGGAAAGATAGGTGGCTAAGTTGTGCACGTTAAATGGTCCCCACTGCAAGGCATCTACATCGCAATCTTCATACATAAAGTGTGGCATGGCATGGGCAGCATCATAACCTTGTTTCCAACCAATGACACATTCAAGCTCGGGCAATTTTTGCTTAATGGCTTCTTTTAATTCATTAAGTGCGCCATTGCCAGCAACACCTGTACCCAAGGGGCGCAGTGAAGTTAGCACATGTTCTGCCAAGGTGTAGAGAGGTTCACTATCTTCTATGCGTGGTGCTGGACCAAGCTCGTGAATTTGCTCAGTAAACATCGTGACAACTTTTTGCCATTTCTGACCTTCTGAGGCAGAAACCCAAGTATATTCAAAACGCCTTGCATCAATTCCAAGCACTGGCAAGAAGTGTTTAAGTATTTCTAAGCGACGACGCGCATAGTAATTGCCAGAAGTATAGTGGCAATCGCGTGGGTGGCAACCAGATACTAATACTCCGTCTGCACCGTCTAAAAGGGCGCGCATGGCAAATAATGGATCAACTCTGCCGGAGCAAGGTACGCGAATAATACGTAAGTCCGTTGGTTGGGTGGCTCTTGCAACACCTGCGGTATCAGCTCCACCATAGGAGCACCAGTTACATAAAAAGCCAACAATTCTTAGTTCTTTATTTTCTAGCTGCGGCATAGGGCATTAACCTCCGCAAGAATTTGATCGTCGGTAAAGTGAGCTAATTGCACAGCTCCTTGTGGACAAGTAGCTGTACATAATCCACAACCTTGACACACAGTTGGTAACACTTGGTATTTTAACTCTCCGCGTACAATAAGTTCACGTATGGCCCCAAATGGGCAAACGCGTACGCATTTACCACAACTAACACAACGACTCATATTAATGGTGGCGATTTGAGGGTTATTTTCTAAGGTGTCTTTAGAGAATAATGATAATACTTTAGCAGCAGCGGCAGAACCTTGAGCTACAGAGGATGGTATATCCTTTGGCCCTTGGCATGCGCCAGCAAGAAACACCCCTGCAGTATTAGTTTCAACTGGTTTTAACTTGGGGTGACCTTCCATGAAAAAGCCGTGCGCATCATAGGTTACACGCATCATTTCTGCAAGACTTGATGCACCACTTGAAGCATCAATACCTACTGCAAGTACTACTAAATCTGCAAGGATTTCTGTTTTTTCTCCAAGTAATGTATCAACACCACTAACCACATATTGTCCCTTACCATCAGGATAAATGGATGAAACACGCCCGCGGATATAATTTGCACCGTATTCAACAGCGGCACGACGGGTAAACTCATCATACATTTTTCCTGGTGCGCGTATATCCATATAGAAGATATGAGATTGTGAATCTGGTATGTGGTCCTTGGTGAGAATTGCTTGCTTTGCCGTATACATACAGCAAAAGCCTGAACAGTAGGGGCGACCTATGGATGGATCGCGTGAGCCAACGCATTGAATAAAAACAACATTTTTTGGTTCCTTGCCATCAGAGGGGCGAATAATATGCCCATGAGTAGGACCAGATGCATTCATTAAACGCTCATATTGCATGGATGTTATGACATCAGGGTAACGTCCTGCACCATATTCTTCATATATGGTCCAGTCCATGAGTTCATAACCGGTGGCAGCTATAATACTGCCAACTTCTTCGGTAATTATTTCTTCTTCTTGGATAAAGTTAATGGCATTGGTGGGGCACTTTTTAGCACAAAGCCCACACTTGCCCTTATTTAACTTCAAACAATGAGCATTATTAATTACAGCTTTTTTGGGTATGGCTTGAGGAAACGCAATGGTAATAGCACCAGATGTTGACACTTTTTCATTAAAAACATCAGGGGCTTTAACCGGACATTTTTCAACACATTCTCCACATCCTGTGCACTTATCCCAATCAACATAGGCAACTTTTTTGCGAATGCGCACCATGAAGTTACCCACGTAGCCAAATATTTCTTGAATTTCAGAATAGGCATACAGTGTAATATTAGGATGTTGGGCTATGTCTACCATCTTTGGTCCAAGAATACAGGCAGAGCAATCAACCGTAGGGAAGGTTTTATCAAGCTTAGCCATTTTTCCACCAATGGTTGGTTCCCTTTCTACCATAACTACAGGAATACCACCATCAGCACAGTCTAAGGCTGCTTGAATGCCTGCCACACCGCCACCAATGACCAATACTTTTTTGTTAACTGCAAAAGATTGTGCTGTGAGTGGAGTATTGCGGCGTAATTTTTCAACCGCCATGCGCACCAATTCTTTTGACTTATTGGTATTGGCGTCCATGTCTTTGCCAATCCATGAAACATGTT
>CAYJKC010000004.1:73753-98734 GCA_964370675.1 uncultured Desulfovibrionaceae bacterium | reverse complement strand
TGCGGCGCATAATATGCCCCTTGATGACGCTACTTTTATCTTGCACATCTTCAAGTTGATCAAAAACTTGCATTCTTTTGGCTTTCTCAAAGGAAAGACTGATGGTGCCTTCATTCTCGTTTTTACGCACCACAAAAACATCAACTTTATCGCCCACTGCAACCACAAGATTGCCCGCTGCATCACGGAATTCAAGTGTTGGGATTTGTCCTTCAGATTTGAAGTTCACATCTACTAACACATGATCTTCGCCAATGCGTACAATCTCACCTTTTACAATGGAGCCTTCCTCCAAATCGCCAAAGTCAGTGCTAAGATAGTTTTCAAGAGCACTTTCAAAACTTACATCTGCTTCATGTCCGGTTTCTTGGTTTGCCATATTTACATAGCCTCCACACAATAATTTCCCTAATGGGGTCTGTGGTTATTATCAGAACATCTGTTAAAAGACAAGCAAAAAACACAGCATTTTTTTGCCAAAAATACTGTGTTTTTTTATTTTTTAAAATTTAATTGTTATTTTTTTGAGTCTTCTTGCTTAGTGGAAGGTTCGTCATTGTTTTTTCGTACATTTTTTATGGCTTTATCAACATTATCTGAAAATGTGCGTGATACTTCTTCGGCCTTTTCCTTAGCCATGTTTTTTGCTTCATGCATTTTCTTTCCGGCTGCACCCTTAGCTTCACCTAACATTTTTTCAGCTTTATCTTTTGCTTCTGCAAGCATTTCTTCAGCTTTTTTTCTAGCTTCAGCCATCATTTTTTCGCCTTTTTCCTTGGCTTCTAGCAACATTACCTCAGCTTGAGCACGTAGGGCTTTTTCCTTAGTTTTTTGTGCTTCAATGGCTTCATCTACAAAGTCTTCAGTGAGGGGCTGATTATCAAACTCTCCAGATTCTTTTAATTTTTTAATTTCTTCATCGCGCAATGTGCGTCGCAAAATTTTGCCCACTAAAGTCTTGGGTAAAGCGTCACAAAATTCAAAAAATTTAGGTACTTTATAGTTAGCTAACTTGGTGCGGCAATGGTTGGTTAATTCTGCAGCCGTAACCTCATGGTCATCTCGTGGAACAATAAACGCTTTTAGCACTTCACCACGTGAACGATGAGGTATGCCCACAACTACTGCTTCTGCCACGCTAGGGTGCTCATAAAGCACTTCGTCTACTTCACGCGGATAAACATTATAACCGCCAACTATGACCATGTCTTTTTTGCGGTCCACCACAAAATGATAGCCATCAGAATCTCGATAACATATATCACCGGTATAAAACCAACCATCACGCATGCTTTGAGTAGTTTCTGCTTCATTATTCCAATAACCAAGCATAACTTGCGGACCACGCACAATAAGCTCACCAAGTTCATTATCTGGCATATCCCTTTGTCCGGTTTCCATATCTACAATGCGTATTTCAGTGCCGGGCAGGGGAACACCCACAGAACCTTCTTTTTGTAGTCCATATAGCGGGTTAGCTGTAATGCAAGGTGATGATTCTGTTAAGCCAAGCCCTTCTGTAATATTGGCTTTGGTGAGTTTTTGGAAACGGTCCATAGCTTCTTTAGGAAATGGTGCTGAACCCGAAATACATAATTCTATGCAACTTAAGTCGTATTTTGGCAAATCTTTTTGCTGGATTAAAGAAATATAGACTGATGGTACTCCTATAAAGAAATTGGGGCGGTATTTATCAATGGTTTGCAAAAGATCTCTTGGGGTATAGCGTGGCACAGGTATGGACGCAGCTCCATAAATTACTGGTAGTATAACATTACCTGCAAGCCCAAAGATATGAAAAAATGGTAGAATAGATAAAAAGGTAAATTTTTTATCTGCCGGCGCATCTACTATATATCTAATGATTTGCAATTGTGAAGCAATATTTTGGTGTGAAAGCATAGCTGCCTTAGATACTCCAGTGGTCCCACCAGTATATTGTAGAAAGGCCAAGCACGTTTTGGGGTCTGTAATCTTTGCGTTGTAACGCTCTTTAGTTTTTAAAAAATCTAACCATTTAACTATGTTAACTCCGTCAAAAGCTACTTGAGCTAAATTTCCTTCGCGCTTAGCTTTCCAAGGCTGCAATATGTTTAATGGAAATGCAAGGCCGTCTGCCACACGCGTAACAATGCTAAGGCGAAGATTAAGCTTGTCATAAAGGTTTTCAATTTTAGGCCATAGTAAATCAAGAGTTATTAAGATTTTTGCTTGTGAATCGTGAAAATGGTGGGTTAATTCTTTTTCCATATACAAAGGGTTAGTCATAACTGCCACAGCACCAGCTTTGAGAACACCCCAAATTGTTATGATGGTTTGGGGTATATTTGGTAGCATTATGGCGATGCGATCACCATCTTGCACCCCACGAAGACGCAAAGAAGCAGCAAAAGCCTCTGCTTGTTCTTTAAGTTCAGTATAAGTAATAGAGTAATTTTGAAAGATGATAGCTTTTTGGCTTGGGTATTTGTTTGCTGCTTCGTCCAAATAACTTTGTAATGATTTTTCATCAAAGATAATTTTTGGCTCTTGCTTGCCTTCAAAATGGCGCCACCAAGGTGTTTTGTTGGTATCAGTGGGGTTTGTCATGATAGTCCTTAATTCTCATGTTTTTTTAGGTATTATTCCACAAAAAAAAATTTTAGGCTAGTGCTGTTAAATCGTACTCTGCGCTTTCCACAATATCAGCATGAATCATACGAGCAGGACTCACCCCAGGTCCGCTAATATAAGTTATGCCATCAACTTCAGGTGCTTGAAACCAAGCTCGCCCGCGATGCAATCCAGGCCATTCTTCATGGACGCTATCTACTAAGATTGGTAAGTTTTTGCCAACATATTGTTCAAGTAGTTCTGAACTTATTTCAGATTGTATTTGCATAAGCTCTTGTTTTCGCGCGATTTTTATTTGTTCATCTACTTGGTCTGGCATTATAGCTGCTTTGCTGCCTTCTTCCGGTGAATATGCAAAAACTCCCAGATGCTGAAAGCGTGTTTCTATAATAAAATCACGTAAAGCATTAAAATGTTCTGTTGTTTCACCAGGAAAACCTACGATAAAAGAAGTTCTTAAAACTGCTTTTGGTACATGTTTACGAACTAAATCAACTACATGTCGCGGGTCATTGGCAAATGGGCGACCCATGCGTTTTAAAATTTGACTATGAGCATGCTGCAAAGGTATGTCAAAATATGGTAATAAATTTGCTGGAGCATCTTGCATAAATTTGAGTAATTGCTCGGTTATCCCAGCAGGGTATAGATACATAAGTCTAAGCCACTCAAGGTTCTTTAAGGGTAAGAGCTTCTCAAGTAGGCTAATTAATCCATGTTTTAATCCTAAATCTTCTCCCCATGCGCTAACATCTTGCGCTACCAGCACCAGTTCTTTGACTCCATTTGCTAATAAATTTTCAGCTTCTGTAACTAATTCAACCGCAGAACTACTTCGATGCTTGCCGCGTATGCTTGGAATAGTGCAAAATGAACAATTATGTCTACAGCCATCACTAATTTTAAGCCAAGCTGAGGCGGTGTTGCCTTGGATAAAACGACCTCTGCACGGCGTATAATTCTTTAAGTTGAGGGCGTTTGCAATTAATGCAGACCATTGTGGTAGGTTGGAGTTGGGTAGCCATAAATCTACTTCTGGTAATTCTTTTTTAAGTTCTAAAGCTCCGTAGCGACCTACCAAACAGCCTGCCACAACCAATAAAGGCTTACGTTTTAATTGTTTAATATGTATAATACATTCTAAAATAGTATGCACAGATTCTTTTACTGCTGGACCAATAAAGCCGCAGGTATTTATAAAAACCATATGCGAATGCCCAAGGTGGGTAACAATGTTTATATCTAGTCCCAACGAACCTAGAGTGTGCTCAGTATCAACGCGATTTTTGGGGCAACCAAGGCTTATGGTATATATTTTTATTCTTTTCATATATGTTTACATTTTACACCTTTATTATATAAAATGTCAACAAAGAGTGCTAAAAGTGATTTTTATGAAAACTTTGGCGTTTTACTTACTTGACTAAATGTACTTTTTACTGCCACAAGTATAATTATAGTTACAGACATTTGCATAATGCTATATTGGCATTATTTCTAATGTATGTATTTTCGTCTATGGTTTGCACTGAGGTAATTATGCGTATTTATTTCTTACTTTCTATTTGCATGGTTCTGGTAAATTTTTCAATGGCTCAAGGTGCGGTGGCAAATGAAGCCAGTCCTAGCCAAGGGATTACACCAAAAGCTGTAGCCCCTGTTACTCCAACTGGTGCAAATAAAGCCCCTACCCCAAATGTTACTTCACAAGCTACACAACCTGCTGTGCCTGCAACACCTACGCCGCAAGAGCTCAAACAGCAAGCTTTGCAAGCTTATGGTCAAGGTAAATATGCTAAAGCCCATGAACTTTGGCTTGACCTTGCCAAGGCTGGTGATGGTGAAGCCATGAATAATCTTGGGATGTTGTATGATGGTGGCATGGGTGTTCCACAAGATAGCAAGGAAGCCTTAACTTGGTTTCGTAAATCCGCTGAGGCAGGATTTGCAGGTGGTATGAGTAATTTAGGGCGCATGCTGGAGCAAGGGCGTGGTACTGCAAGGCATGTAGATACTGCGGCAGCTTGGTTTAGAAAGGCTGCGGACCTTGGTCAAGCTGATGCTCAGTACAATTTAGGAGTGTTGTATGAGCGTGGAGAAGGGGTTATAAAAAATACTAAACATGCTGCAGCATGGTACAGCCTCGCAGCTGCCAATCACCAAGTGGATGCCCAAGCTCGTTTAGGTCACTTATATCGCACAGGTACAGGAGTTGAACGCAATCTTGAACGGGCAACTTTATTGCTTTATGGAGCAAGTATGGCTGGGCATGCCAAGGCCATGGAAGAACTCTTGGGCATGGCTGAGGAACAATATAAAGATAAATCTTTACCGCAAATTACTCTTTTTGGAGCACAATTAAGTTCTCCATCTGGAGTGGGTCGTGCGCAAATGCGGTCTGCTTTAGCTGTATCAGGCGCCAAAGCCATTCGTGAAGACTTGTCATATATATGCGATGTTTATGATTTAAAAAATACTGTGCCTGGGGCAAATCAAATGGCAGCATGCTACGGAACTATTGCAGCCACACCAGCGGAGCAACCCTTGGGATTTTTAAAAATTGATTATGTTGTTAAAGATAAGAAACAAGCTGATGCCATTCAAAGCATGGTAGAAAAGCGTTTTGGACCACCTTCTGCTGGTGAAAATGAAAATGGCGCGCTTTGGAACCTGGGACCAGTGATTGTGGCAACACAATATGTGCCCGAGTCAAATCAAGTGGGGCTTATGTATATGTTGCCAAGAGTTTACCATATGACTCAACAAAATAAAGCTATAGAGTCAAAGTAATTTTTAGCATAAATTGATATTTAGTTGAGCGTGTTTTACAAAGTTTGGCATATTTGTTATTTACGCATATTAGAAGGAGAATGCTGTGTCATATAAGGTTCAAAAAACCATTGCAGAAATTAATGCTAAGATTAAGGCTGGTAAGGCAGTTGTATTAAATGCGGCCGACATGTGTGAAGCTGTGCGCAAAATGGGCAAGGAAAAAGCAGCTAAGGAAGTAGACGTTGTAACTACTGGCACATTTTCCCCCATGTGTTCATCTGGAGTGCTTTTTAATATTGGGCAACCAGAACCACCACTTATTCGTGCTACAAAGCTATGGCTTAACGATGTTCCTTGTTATGGTGGTGTCGCTGCGGCTGATGGCTATATTGGGGCTACGGAAATGAAGGAAGATGATCCCTTAAATGATCCCTATCCTGGCACTTTTGCCTATGGTGGTGCGCATGTTATAGAGGACCTTGTGGCTGGCAAAACTGTGGAGCTTAAGGCTGAGTCTTATGGTACTGATTGCTATCCTCGCAGAACCCTATCGCGAAAAGTGACTCTTGCTGACTTACCCTTTGCGGAGCTATTAAACCCTAGAAATTGCTATCAAAATTACAATGCTGCTGTTAACCAGACCAATCGTATTATATATACATATATGGGACCATTGCGCCCAAAAATGGCAAATTTGAACTATGCTACTGCTGGGCATTTATCACCTTTATTTAATGATCCATATTTTCGAACCATCGGTTTTGGAACACGCGTTTTCCTTGGTGGTGGTATAGGTTATGTTATTGGCTCAGGCACGCAACATGTGGCAGAGCCAAAACGCACTGAGCGCGGTATACCTCTTACTGCATCAGGCACTATTATGCTAAAGGGCAATTTGAAACAGATGCAGGCTAGGTATTTGCGTGGTCTATCTATGCATGGTTATGGTTGCACACTTTCTGTGGGAGTAGGCATTCCAATCCCTATATTAAATGAAGAAATTGCATGGTTTACAGGTGTAGACAATGATGAAATTCTTATGCCCATTAAAGACTATGGGCATGATTATCCCAATGGAGTGCAAAAAATATTAGCTCATGCTCATTTTGAAGACTTAATGAGTGGAGAAGTAAATTTATTAGGGCAAAATATTAAAACTGTACCTATGACAAGTTACTCTATCTCTTTAGAAATTGCTAATATATTAAAAGAATGGATTGAAAAGGGCGATTTTTTATTGACTGAACCGGTGGAAGGCATTCACGCTGGTTAGAAAAAAATTATTTGGCGACAAAAGCTACCATCTATAAGTAGTTTTTGTCGCCATAAACTATCAAAATCCAACCGTTCACGGCGTAAAATAGACCAGAATTGCTTTGCGTGCGATTCCCGTAAGGCTCAACGTTCTACTAATCCTTGCAATTGGAATCAGCTTGTTTTGTTTTTCCGCAACCGCACCCACCAGAACATTTACCTGTTTTAGCACTATTTTTGAGTTTATAAATAATATAACATACCGCACCGGCAATTATTGCAAAAACTAAAACTTCACTCATGGTTAATCCTTTACTTATTCGTTTTGTAAGAAAAGTATATAATTGTTGATAATGAAAGTCAATATTAAAATCTAACATCAATTGGTTGATTCTAAATTTTCGGGTGTAATTTTCAAAATTTCCCAAATTCTTCTGTCAGATAGCCTGTAACGCCTAGCAAGTTTTTGCACAATTTTTCCACTGCTTTTGCCCTTTCTACTTTCTTTAATAAACGATTTAATTATTACCTCATTGCGTAATTCTTGCATTAATCTGGTGCAGTGAGGTATGTAAACAGAAGTTCCACCATAATGCTTTACCATGGCATCCATTTGGTTTGGGGTTAAAACACGTCGTAAGGGGTGACCTTTATGGCTTGAACATCTGCCAACCGGAGGCCATCTAGCAGGTATTTTTAAAGTGCATCCACCAAATCGGCCCACCATGCGTAAAAGTACATCCTTGTTCTGCATAATGTCTAGGATTGTTCGAGCTGAATCAGGTAGGCGGTGATAGATTTTTTCTACTTTTGATGAATTAAGGCGCTCTTGTAAGCTCATTATCCTTGGTCGAGAATTACTAGAACTATGCATAAAGCACCTCCAAATTTTTTACCTGAAAAATGAAGTTAAAATGCATTCTGACATGTAGCTTGGTATTGTTTGTTCCATAGGGTATTGTAGCCAAACTATGTTTTAAATTACTATCTTTTAAGACATATGAAATGAATTTTATAAGATAAGTTGTTATGCATATGTTTTTAGAATTATGAAACAAAATTGACATTTTAGCACTGGATAATCTAATTTTAAAGTTTTTGAGTGTTAAGGAAAACATGCTGCCTCCTGCAACTTTTCTTTTCTTTGTACAGTTGTTTCTATATAGGTATACTAATAAAAATATATTTGCAAGTTTTTTTGTATAATAATGTACTTTTCTTGTATTCACGGATTGAAAACTTGTATTTTTTTTGAGTAAAACATTTGATTGTGTGTTAAATTCTTGTAATTTATAAAATAAATTGTACAAATAATCCTGCTTGCAAAGTATTCTTATTTTTTGTATTTTTTTTGAAAGCTTTTCGTTTAATTTGCGTATAGCGATGATCTTGCGTTAGATAAATGACCATCAAAGGACACATCATGGTACATAGCGAAATGGATAATTTTAGTGACCGCTTGCGTAAACAACGTGAAAAGCTTGGTATTCGTAAGCACGAACTGGCAGCAAGTATTGGGGTTAGTCTTACTACCATCCAACAATATGAGAGCGGGCAAATGCCACGTGGTGAATTTGCGGTGCGGCTTGCCAAAGAACTTAATTGTTCTCTTGACTGGTTGCTAGCTGGGCGCAACCATGAACAACGTAATCTTAAAAGCACAGAGCAATCCTTGGTGCAAGTTCCTATAGTGGAAGCAAGTGTTGACCCAAATGATAATGGCTTGCGCTTGTCTAATAAAGTAGAAGGTTATTTTGCTTTTTATGGCGATTTTTTGCATGCTAAGGGTAATCCTCTAACGATGGTGCTTTTGCGGATCATGGGTGATAGCATGTTACCGCATATCGTGAATAATGATATGGTGCTTATTGACCAAGCTCAAACCAAGTTAATGCCAGGACAAATGTATGCTATTGGTGTTGAGCATATGGTTTATATAAAACGTGTGGACGTAGTTCCCGGTAAATTACTTTTCTCCAGTGTAAATCCTAATTACGATACCATTGAGCTTGATATAAAAAATCAAAATACTGTGTGCATTCTTGGCCGTGTTTTGTGGCTTGGTCGTGACTTAAGTTGATAGGCTGTAGAAAAAGGGCAGTTCGTTGAAAATGGTCAACCTGCTTCATCAGACTCGTTTTTTAATCTAGTCATGTATAAAGCATGACTTAGTTAATTGACACTTAAAAAACTTATTTGTTGCACCATAAAATTGTATTTCATACGCTTATTTCTGGCAATTTTATTAGTTTGCTTGAGTTGTAAAAATAATTTATTTCAAATGATTATTATGTTTTTTCAGCGTCGGCGAGTTAGTCGAAGCTTGTCTTGAGTCGTTTAATTTTTTCAAAGTTTTTCTTACTAGCTATAACTAAAACACCGTCTTCATATGTACTTCGTTTAGTATGAAAGCACGCATTGTGTAGCTTGCCTAAAATTTCAAATCCAGATTGTGTTGCAATGCGCCAAGCATGAGCATTACTTATGGGGCATATTCCCATGAGGTTATCACATGGGGCATGCGTAAAGATCCAAGCCAAGGCTGCCTTGCTCATATGGGGAGCTTTACTAAAATATGGTCGAAAAACTGTAAAATCAAAAGTCCATATGCGCCCGCGCCAAGGGGTAATCCATGCAATGGCGCAAAGCGTGTCCACTGTATGCAGCTCCATATTTTTAGGCACACAGCATAAAAGCCAGCCCTTACTCGGATCAGTTATTTCTAGCCAACGCTCTAGTGTAGGATTTTTTTCACTATGCATGCAAAATGTTGTAAGCTTTTCCTCTTGTATGCGCATAAAAATTTTATGACGTGATAATTCATGTTTGTTTGGCAATACAAAAAAACTGTAACTCATGGATGGCTCCAAATATTATAATTGGTTTTTGCTCTGGTTTCTGTTGCTGCTGAATAAGGTTTGAAACCAAGTACAGCATAGCGCAAGGCATCGGCTGCATGACTTGTCCAATCATGTAAGGGGGCTGAGGAATAAACTTCTTGTCGAGGTCTCCATTGCCTACGATATTGGCGCAAAGCGCGCAAACCATGAGCACAGTTTGTGGCATCAAACCACATGCGTGGAAGTGCTGCACGTAGAGCATTAATACCATCGGCAAGGCTTAGTTGCGAAGCCACATTAAATTGTATGCCCAATTGTTTAGCCATTTCAAGGCGGCTTAGCCCGGTGCCAAGTTCTCGAACTCTTATGTCATGTGGGGCAATGTGCATACCATAAACATAGGATTTTGATTGTAAAATTTTTGCATAATGCGCAAGACCTTGCCCACTATCTTCTAAATATTCCACAATGCGCCATTGACCTCCGCTTTGTACTTGAAAAAACCATATGCCAGTGGCATCATCCATGCCTAAATCCCAAGCCGTATGTACTGGCAATTCAGGTGCATATGGAACATGGGTTATGTGTCCATTTTGTTCGAGATCTTCAATGCAGTTGGCATAATATGCTCCACGCACAGCTGCTGCAAAAGAACATTCAAATTCTTGCAAATAATCTTCTTTACACATGGATTTTTGGGCTGCCAAAAGCTCATTTGGATCAATATAGTTGGTTTTTGAAGCAGGAAAGCAAAAACGTGACCAGAGCTTTGGTTTTAAGTTATGTTCATTATGGAGTGAATTATTTTCTAGTGCTTGTGTGGACAATGCATCCTTGCCAGCCTCCTCCCATACATCATGCAGTAGGTTATCAACCCCATTGGGTGTTCCACAAAAGAGGGCACGCCCTTTCCTATCTGCAAGCATGGGACGCAAAATACGTGTCCATACATGCCTTGGCATATCTGCTGGTTCGTCTAATACCACATCATCAAGATATAAACCACGCAAAGCATCCGCATTATCTGTTCCAAAAAGTCTAATATTAGCACCTGTTGGCAAAATACATTTTAGCTCAGACTCTAAAAAACGCGTGCCAGGAATAGTGCCTGCAAAATGCTTTAAATAATCCCAAGCTACACTTTTAGCTTGACCTAAATAAGGGGCCATATATGCAGCGCGCCAGTCATGGCACTCTGAGCGTACAGCCTCACGTATTAAATCATTAATAGCAGCTACAGTTTTACCAAAACGTCTATGACATAAGAGCACACAAAAACGAGTGCGTTGGTTATGAAAATCCAGCTGCAAAGGTCGCGGGCTATATGGTATTGTACAATTAGTTTTCACAATTATTAGTCCGAGTTGTCTTGTTCTTGCTTGAGGCTAGGCTTGGTATCGTCTGGAGGTGGACCCCATACAACTACAAGTTTAGTATCTTCTTTTTTTGTTTTACTTTCAGGCTTTAAGGCTGCAATCATAGAGTGTAGTTCTTTAATTTCTTTAACCAAATCAATGCCTTTTCCTCCCACTTCTGCTTCAGCTAGGCCATGGGTTAAAGCAGCAAGTCGAGATTTAAGGGCCTTTTCTAAGGTGGATTTAGTATAGTTTTCGCCTTTTTTTGGGATCATTACACACCTACTAATTTGATGCTTGATTGCTGTGCAGGATGAGGTTTTGCCGATCAAGGGCATGCTCAATTCTTTGAATTAATCTATCAAGCCCAGTTATACGCATGTCTAAAGCTTTGAGATCTCCACGTAAGCTTTCTACAGTGCCAGCTAATTGAGTAATAACCTTAGCGTCAGGCATGCGTGTAATGCGATCTTCTAAATTATGTATCTGTCCTTCAATGTAACTTATTTTTGTATTATAAGTTTGTTGAGTGCGATTGATGCATTCTATATCTTCTTCATAGGTTTCTTCGCGTACAAAAGCACGTCGAATACTCCAAAGTGCCCATGCTAAAAGAACTTGAATTATCAAAACAATAATTGGTGTGAGAGAAAAATTTTCTATGGTCATAATGTACCTGCTTATGGCTAAAATGATTATAAGCCCCTTTCTATCAAGGATAAATGCTCTAGTAATGCCTGACAGCGATTTTTCCAGCCTTGTAAAAAAACAGTGAGTTTTTCATTTTTGCGACAAAGGCTGTTATAAAAACTTATTCGATTACGCACAGCCATACGTGCAGCATAGAAATCTAGCCCAAATTCTCTTAATGATGCACTTAAAGTAATAGTTTTAGGACCACACGCACCATCCACCTTAATAGATGTAAAATCGTCTAAATGTGCTTCACCCACCACATTTAATACCTCTTGTACAATGCGTGTAGCCCTAGCAGGACCCATATTTACGGCACTATCATATAAAACAACTCCTAGGGGCAGAGGAAGATGTTGGCAATTTAATGGTTCCCAAAAGTTTTGAAACATAAGTTTTTCGGCTTGTTCCTTGGTGCATGCTCTTATGTCGTTAGCATCAATTATATGGTCTGCATTAAAGTCATATGGGGTATCCCATGTGTTGCTACCGTCACAAGTGGCAGCTTGTTTTAAACATTGATCCTTGGTCTTTGTTGCTAATTCTTGTAAAAAACGTAAAGAGATACCATGGTTAGTAATTCCACCAGGATCGTTTTTATGATCAACAAGACCACCTTCCCATAGTGCTGTAAATTCATGTGCTTTTTCAAAATATTTAGTCATATACACCTCACTTATTGGCTAAAAATGATTTATGCCTTAATCTGGGTGCATCATGCCTTTTTTGCTTGCATGCGTAATACTGAAGAGTTTCACATGAATTCAGATTATATTTTTGAGCTTTAGATCAAAAATAGAGGAAAATTATACTCCAAAAAGTAATGTATAATGTATTAAATAATTTTTGTTACTTATTAAATTGTAGTAAATTAAATTTAATATTATTTTATGTAAAATAATCACCTATCATGCTTTAAATTTTATGTACTACAGTTAAGTTTTACTTTAGTAATGTAATAATTTTATGATAGTTTTTACAACTAAGTCTAAAAAACATTCATTAATTTAATTGTGTTGACAAAAAATAATCTTAAATATGTAGATGCATGGAAAAATAATGAAAACACAACAATTACACGTTGAAAATTAGCTTGTCTTATTAGTGTGATGTGGATATGTTTCCCTGTTCGTATGAGAGAATGTTTTTTTGGCGAAATTTTTTGCACAATTAATTTTTAACGCTTGGTCTTAAAACAACATGGAATTAGAACTATCTACCATTATTTTATGTGCGATCATATATCTGGTTGCAGGCATTGTAGATTCCATTGCGGGCGGCGGTGGGCTTATTACTATACCCTCGCTCATGCTAGTGAATATCCCCCCACACTTTGCTTTAGGTACCAATAAATTTGCAAGTTCCTTGGGCTCGTTAACAGCCGTATGGCCATTTTTACGTAATAAACTTATTGTATTACATCTTGTCCCCTATGGTTTTATAGCTTCGTTTGGTGGTGGTATTTTAGGCTCTTGGCTTGCTTTGCAAGTAGAGAGTAGTGTGCTTGGTAAGGTGATGGCTTTTTTATTGCCCATTGGTTTAGTATTTTCTTTGCTTTCTGGGCGTACCATGCGTGAAAAGGTAGACATTTCGTTAAAAAATCAAAAGATAATTGTCACTATTATTGGTATTATAATTGGTGTTTATGATGGATTTTTTGGACCAGGCACTGGTAGCTTTTTTATCCTAGCCTTGCATATGTTTCTTGGGCTTGGGCTTGTACATGCCTCTGGAACTACAAAGGTTTTCAATCTTGCATCTAATGTGGGCGCTTTGGTGGCTTTTGCGTCTGGCGGGGTGGTTTTGTATGCCTTGGCTATACCTTGTGCCATTGGTAGTATTGTGGGCAATCAATTGGGCGCACGTTTAGCCATTAAGGTTGGGGTAAGTATTGTGCGGTATTGCCTTTTTGGGGCTTTGCTCTTACTTTTTGTGACCTTAATATATAGATACTTTTTAAGTACTATTTGATTTGTCTGGTGGCACAAACGCTATCAAGGAGTTTGTTATCGGTCTGACCCTGCAAATTCACATTTGGAATTAGCAAAATAGCCCTGCACAATGATTTGCGCAGGGCTATTTTTATATATCAGAGCGTAGTCAACGACTAGGCTTCTTTATCTTTTTTCAAGCACTCATAAAAAACCCGTTTAAGCTCATCCATATCAATGGGTTTTGCTATGTGTCCATTCATACCTATAGCAAGGCTTTCTTCTCTATCTTCAGCCATGGCATTTGCGGTCATGGCTACTATCGGTACGCTTTTGGCGTCGTGTTTGTCGCTATTGCGAATTTGTAAGGTGGCTTGAGTTCCGTCTAAAACCGGCATGCGCATGTCCATAAGAATAAGTGCATAATCCTTATTCATGAACGCTTCCACACCTTCTCGCCCATTGTTAGCTATGTCAGCCTTAATGCCAAATTCACCAAGCACAGCTAAAGCAATTTCTTGGTTTACAAGATTGTCTTCAACTAAGAGGAATTGCAAATCATCGTAGCGCACATTATCCCAAGGCTTTTCTTCTTCGTTAGCATCGTGCAAAATGTTGTTATATGTTTCAAGTTCTACAAAGAAAGAGAAAGTGCTTCCCTTACCTTCTTCACTACTCACGCTGATTTGACCTCCCATAAGCTCTACTAAAGCTTTACAAATGGATAAACCAAGACCTGTGCCACCAAATTTGCGTGATGTGGAAGTATCTGCCTGAGAAAATGGTTTAAATAATTCTTCTTGCTGTTGTTTGGTCATGCCGATGCCGCTATCAATGACATCACAATGTAAGCGTATATTGTCATTGCTCAAGGTTGTCGCATGCATAACAAGGTCTATGGTGCCATTTAAGGTAAATTTTGTAGCATTACCAAGTAAATTTAATAATACCTGTGACATGCGTAAACTATCGCCCATGACAGTTTTTGGCACAGAACTATCTATGCGTAACAACACTTTGCTATTGGCTTCTGTGGCCTTGGGGATAACGAGCTCGTGAACCTTATGCACTACTTCATGTAATTGGAACGGCTTGTGTTCAATGGTCATAGCTCCAGCCTCAATACGAGAAAAATCAAGAATATCGTTAATTATTCCTAGCAGTAATGATGCTGAAGATTGAATTTTATTTAAATATTCAAGCTGAGAGGGAGAAGGATTTTCCATAATAGCTAGGCGAGTCATGCCAAGTACACCATTCATGGGGGTGCGTATTTCGTGACTCATGCGTGCAAGGAAGTCGCGCTGGGCTTTATTGATTGTTTCTGCTGCTATGAGTGCTTTGCGGTCTGTTATATCTGTTGCTACACGCAAATGAACAGTGCGACCATCGTGCCAAGATATAAGTCTATCGGCAACGATGAAATCACGCTTGAGTTTGGAGTCGTATTTTTCACGGTAGGATAGCTCATAGTTTGGTAAATCGTCTTTAAAAAATTCCATTTGTGGACAATCTTTACAGGCTTTATTGCGTCCGTAAAGAGTAGTATAACACGGTTCATCTCCGATAGTTTCAATATTCCACAGTTTTAATACATAAGGATTGGCATATACAATACGTTGAGTGTTAGGGTCACAAACAATAATAGCTGCTTCCATATTATTCATAACGCCTTGTAAAACGTCAACAGCACGCTTAGTTTCTTGGGTTGCATTACTGACATTTTGTGCCATTTCATTAATGCTTGTTACTACATCTCCAAAATCACCTTTAAGTGGTGCAATACGATGCGATAAATCGTTTTGAATATTTTGTACCCCAGTAATTATACAATCAAAATTACTAACTGTGCGCCTTGAAATTAAAACAAGTATAAAGGCTGTAATAACAAAGCTAGCAAATAAAATATATTCAGCATCTCGTATAAATGTTGCTAGTTGTGCAGAAACATCTGCCTCTAGCTCATTGGCCCAAATATAACCAATGACCCTGTCATCGCGAATAATTGGTATCATGGCATTTAAAATATTGCCGCGCACCATGGTTCCCCTTGCTATGGTTGGATCATTACTTTCCATCACCTCGCGACCTGGGTGTTCTGCTTGTATGGGCAGTCCAACGGTATAATCATAGGTGGAGGATGGACCGTAGGTGATAATGGCATCTAAATCTTTGGAGTAGTATCCAGCTCCAAGTCCATCTGATGATTGAACAACTTTATCTGTAATGTCGCGTAAGTATTTGTTTAATTCCATGACTTTTTCATGGGGGCTTAAGTCGGTGGCATTTTTTTTAACTAGAATTTCGTCAAAGCCACCAGGGCCCAAAAATGAATCAAGTACGCGAGTAATAGTTAGGAGTTTATTTTCTTTTTCGTGAGTAAGGGCATCTTCTACCAGATCTAAGCCTAAGATAGCTATTAGTATGAAGGGAATGTTAATGAGTATCAGTAAGGTCATGGTGACCTTAAATTGAAAGGAAGTAAAAAATGACTTTTTCACAAATACTCTCTTGGTGTATGTGGTTAATCTTAGTAAAAGAAAAATATGTTTTTAAATAGCTTAAAAGAAAATCCCTTGGTTAAATTATAAATGTTTTTTTAGGTTTTGCCAAGAAAAAAGACTTTAAAATATGCTATATTCAAATGTGTGTAATGTATTGAAATATTAGTTATTAAGTATTACTTAATGCAAGGGTTAAATTCTATCACAAAAGCTTGCTTCTAAAAAAGACTCTAGTTTTTCATCCATATGTTGCACAAAATCTTTTAATGGAAATTCTTGAGAGCATTGCACGCAACGCATTATAATAGCGCGTCAGGCTTTGACTGCTAAAAGTTTTCCTGTGCAGCTAGGGCAGGGTATACTGGTTTGGCATTGGCGAGTATTGTAGCTTTGAAATGACATCTAATTTCCCTTTTAATTTGGTTAATAATTCAAAATTTTACTTATAAATTTTTCTTGAAAATTGCCCACCAGATACATAAAAAGTGTTTTCTACAATAAATATTGCGTGAGCATCAATATTAAACACTAAATTTTCTAACTGCTTAAGAGCCATATTGTTGGTTACAGTAAGAATAATATCGCGATCACTTCCTGAATATCCGCCCTTGCCGCGAATTAATGTAGCCCCAAATTGATGTGCCAGTACAATGGCTTCGCACACAATTTCAGCATGATCAGAAATAATCATTACCATTTTACGTTGGTTAAAAAGACGCAAGACATATTCTAAAGTATTGGCTGAAATAAATACCATTATTGTTGAAACAATTATGGTATCAAGTTTTACTGTAAATGCACCAAGAACAAAAATTCCAGCATTTATGATAAAGCTTGTTTTCCCAACTGCAACATTCCATCGTTCACGTATGGCAACAGCAATAATATCTGTACCCCCGGCACTGCCAAGGGTGCGCAACATCATGCCTCCGCCAGCACCATTGATGATACCAGCCAAGATTGCTGCATATAATTCATTATTAACTGGAATTACAAAGTCAATTAATTCTCCAAAAATAGTCGTACAAGCAATGGCATAGAGAGAGTAGAGCAAGAATATTCTTCCCACAAAAAACCAGCCAAAAATTGCAATGGGAATACAGAGACCAAAGTACCATATGGGCACAGAAAGTAAATTGGTATTATACCATGCAAGCATGGATATGCCCATAATGCCACCAGATAAAAAACCTTGTGGCACGGCTATGGCTTGTATGGAGATAGAAAATAGCAAAGAACCAGCAGTAAGAAGTAATAAGTTCCACCAAATAGATTCAGCAAGTTTAGGATTATAGGTGCTTTTTAAAACCATATTTCAATATACCTATCAATGTAGTAAGATTTGAGTTGGGTTTGTTGTTAGTCTTAAAGAATTCCCCAAAGCATTCTTGTGGCTATGATGAGTAAGAATATAGCAAAAATCTTTTTTAATGTTTGCACAGGTAATTTATGCGCAAGTTTAGCCCCTATGGGTGCAGTAAAAAAGCTTGCGGTTGCAATACCCAAAAAAGCTAATACATGTACAAAACCAAAGGTAAAGCTTGGCAGATTTGCTTCACCTAGCCCTCCAACAATGTAGCCAAGGGTTCCAGCAACAGCAATAGGAAATCCAATGGCGGAGGATGTGCCTACTGCGGTGTGCATAGGTACACTGCAAAATGACATGAATGGCACAGACATGGTGCCGCCTCCAATGCCAACAAAACTTGAAACTAAACCAATAATGCCACCCACAATGCTAATGCCTACTCGACCAGGCAAGCTGCGCTGGCCACTTGGTTTTTTGCCAATAAGCATATCAAGGGCAATAATATATATAAAGCACACAAATACAGCTTTTAGAACTGCATCTGGAATATCTGCTGCAACTAATCCTCCTACAAATGTGCCTAGTAATATGCCGGGAGTTATGGATTTAACAATGTCCCAGCGCACAGCGCCACGTGTATTGTGCGCCCGCGCACTAGAAATTGATGTTATCATAATGGTTGCAAGCGATGTTCCTAGACTTAAATGGTGGATATAATTAGGTGCAATATCTATCCAAGCAAAAACTACTGATAAAATAGGCACAATAATTATGCCACCACCAACGCCTAAAAGACCAGCAAAAACACCAGCAACAGCACCACAGCATAAAAAAATTATCAATGAAATCAACATACTTTATATTGCTCCTCCAGCTAAGCAAGGCTATTTTTCTTTGCTCTTCTTTTTCTTTACACCTTTGCCTCAGCAAGGTATAGTGCTTTTTGCATGAGTTTTTTTAAGGATGCGATTATGCAAATGATTATACCCCACATAGTTTCTGTAAAGAGTTGTTATTTTTTATAAATTTATATCCCCATTTATGGGGTTTTTTTTCGACCAAAAAGGCATGTTATGGAACATAAAGATTACAGTTGGAGCCATAAAGATTTATTGGATATAAGCCAACTTTCTGTAGAAGATGTACGGCATATATTGGATTTAGCTAGTAGTTTTCAAGAAATCAATCAACGCCCCATAAAAAAAGTTCCTATTCTTAAAGGGCAAAGTGTTATTCTTTTTTTCTCAGAAGATAGCACGCGCACTAAAACATCTTTTGATATGGCAGGCAAGAGGCTTTCTGCAGATACTTTTAGCCTCGGAAAGACTGGATCAAGTATAACTAAGGGTGAAAGCTTAAAGGATACCAGTTTGACCCTTGAAGCTATGAGCCCAGATATTATTGTAATTCGTCATTCTAGTAGTGGTGCTGCTCAATATTTAGCGGAGCGACTATCTTGTAGTATTGTAAATGGCGGAGATGGCTGGCATGCCCACCCAACGCAGGCTCTTTTGGATTGTTTTTCCTTACGCCAAGTATGGAATAATGATTTTGAGCAAAAAACTTTGTTAATTCTTGGTGATATAGCACATAGCCGCGTGGCGCGTTCCAATATAGAGCTCTTGACCATGTTAGGGGTTAAGGTTCGCATTTGTGCCCCAAGAACTTTGTTGCCAATGGGGATAGAGAGTTGGCCTGTAGAAGTTTACAATGACTTAAATAAAGCTACTGAAGATGTAGATGCTGTCATGTGCTTGCGTTTACAACTGGAGCGCCAGCAGGCAGGTCTATTACCATCACTGGCTGAATATGCACGGCGTTTTTGCTTATGCCCTGAACATTTACAAAAAGCAAAGCCTCATGCCAAAATATTACATCCTGGTCCTATGAATCGTGGTTTAGAAATATCGGCTATGGTGGCTGATGCTCCTAATAGCCTTGTGCTTGACCAAGTGGCAGCAGGTGTTGCTACGCGCATGGCTGTATTATATCTTTTGGCACATCGCAAATAATATTAATAGTAAAAATCATAAGGAATTATAATGTCCATTCTATGTATTAAAAATGCAAGCTATCTTGGCACAGAAGTCAATGTTCATGTGCAAGATGGGCGCATTGTGACCATGATGCCAGCAATAAAACCCATACCAACTGAGGCAGAAGTTTTTGATGCTACAGGCTTAATTTTGTTTCCAAGCTTCATTGATGCTCATGTGCACTTGCGTGAGCCTGGTTATGAATATAAAGAAGATGTGGCTTCTGGTCTTAAGGCTGCAGCGCATGGTGGTTTTGGTGCTGTTATGTGTATGGCAAATACCAAGCCTGTTAATGACAATGCAACTGTTACATCATTTATATATGAAGCTGCAAAAAAATCATTTCCGCATGGACCACATGCATACCCTGTGGGAGCTGCTACCGTAGGACTTTTGGGTAAGGAAATGGCACCTCTTGCAGAACTAAAAGAAGCCGGATGCAAGGCTATTTCTAATGATGGGCATTCTATGGAAAGTACTGAACTTATGCGCCGTGTGATGGAATATGCTTCAGATCTTGGCATGATTGTAATTGACCATTGTGAAGATGCATCCCTTGCTAAAAATACTCATATGAATGAGGGTGTTACCAGTGGAAAGCTGGGAGTGAAAGGCCAAGCAGATGTAGGTGAAGCCATGCAAGTGGCGCGTGATATTTTGCTTGCAGAATATCTTAATTTGCCTGTGCACATAGCGCATGTTTCTTGCAAAAAAGCTGTAGATTTAATTGCTTGGGGTAAGGCGCGAGGCGTAAAAGTTACGGCTGAAACCTGCCCACATTATTTATTATTAGATGATACAGCCCTCATTGGCTATGGAGCCAATGCCAAGGTTAACCCACCTTTACGCACCCCAGAAGATAGAGAGGCTTTGCGTAAAGCTGTACAGGATGGAACCATTGATATTTTAGTTACAGATCATGCTCCTCATGCTGTGCATGAAAAGGATTGCCCCCTTGATGAAGCTCCCAATGGCTTAACTGGGCTTGACCTTGCATTGGTTTTAAGTTTTAAATTGGTGCAAGAAAACATTTTAAGCTTAGCAGATTTACAACGTCTTTGGGCGACAAAACCTGCAGAAATTTTTGATTTGCCGTGCAATGCCTTTGCCCCCGGTGATGTGGCAGATTTCTTTTTATTTGACCCCAAGGTACAATGGGTAGTTAACCCTGAAAACCTTTATTCTAAAAGTTCAAATACTCCATTCTTAGGGCAAACCATGCAAGGACGTGTGGTAGCTCACTGGATGGGCGGAGTGAGGATAGTTTAATGCGTAAAATAGTATATTTATTCTTGGTTTGTTTTATTTCTTTTACCACTTCTGCCACTTTATCTATGGCGGCACAAAGTGCAAAAAGTTCTTTAATTCGAAGTGCCAATGACACAGCCAGTGGCATTCCGGCAATGCCATATAAAGTTGTTATCAATCAACAAAATGCCCATGTTTATGCGCAATGCTTAGCTAAGGTTATAGCCGCAGAAGGTCAAAAAGTTTTGGTTATACCATTTCCTAAAGATGCTCAAAACATACAATTGTCCTTGCCCATGCAGCAAGGCAAAAGCCAAGGTGAAATTTTGAGCTGGACAGCAGAAAAAGCCATGCCATTTAAACCTCAAGGTAGTTTAGAAAAGCAAAGAATTACTTATGAATCTATGCATGACTCTCTTGCTGGAGCTCTTATGACCCTACATGCTCAACAAGAAGGTCTACTTGCAGGGCTTCAGGATAAAAATGCCGACGTTAACCAAAAAAATGCTAAAAAGCTAAGCCCAGATTTAGCTCTCGTGGGCACGCGCATAGCTTCTACAGAGCGGCAAATTGGTATAGCTAAAAAAAGGGCTGATTTGTTAATTGATGGTTTACCAAGCAGTCAGCAATATGTGGTGCGCATTAATTCACCCTTGCCGCCTGATGCTGAAATCTTGGTGTCTTATGCCTATACTTTGAATAATACTTTTTGGGCTCCAGTGTACTTTATTAATGCCAATACAAAGGATAATACTGTTAGTGTAGAGCTGCTTGCGCAAATTACCCAAAATAGTGATCTTGATTGGCATGATGTTGACCTTGAGCTAAGCACAGTGCAAGGCAATGAACGCGCACCATTGGCCCTTAGCCCTTGGATTGTTCGTAAAGCTCGTGCCAATATTGTATATGCCAAAGGCATGGCTGCGCCAGAGTTAATGATGGCCCGTGGTGTTGCCAGTGATAATGCGGCTGGTTTTGATCAAGGGGCTGCCTTGGCGCATTGGAATATTCCAAATGTGCCAAAAATAGCAGAGGGTAACACCACACTTAAACTAGCATTAGATAAATGGAATGCCCCACTTATACGCGTGGCTCGACCCTTTGTTAGTGAAAATAAAGTTTGGTTAAGTGCTAAACAAAAGCTTGATGATAAATTTTATCCTGCTGGTAATGCAACATTTTTGCTAGATGGCGTTATGACAGGTGAAGGAGTTTTTGCACCCAAGGGTAGAGAAGCTGAAATATTTTTTGGCGCAGATCCATTGGTTACAGTGCAAACCAAGCAAAATTCACGTAAAACAGCTGAACAAGGGCTTGTGGCCAAAGAACAATCTTGGCAGTGGTCTTGGGTATATAGCATAGAAAATAAGCGTAAAAATGTTGTGGATGTGATTGTAGAAGAACCACAAACTCAAGTGGAAGACGCTGCCATGACTATTAGTTATGCCGATGAACCAAAGCCTGAGCTTGCTCCGGAAAATACATTTATTTGGAAGATGAAAGTACCAGCTCAAGGTGTAAGTACCATTAAACGCTCTATAACCTTAAAAGCACCTAGTGATATGCAATTAGACTTAGGAAGGTAGTATTTGTCATAATATTCCAGTTTATAGGAATATGGTAAGTTTGATCTAGCCCCAAGGGATTGCGTCCCTTGGGGCTTTTGATATCTAAGCATTCAGGTGATTCCGATTTACAATGTTTTGTATATAAAAAGCAACTTTGGTAAAGTTTTTTTCGCGTTGCAGCACCTACGCATACGCTTCGTCGCAGCAAATTGCTTAAAAAAACCTTCTCCAAGTTGCTTTGCATACGCATAAGGAACCAAATTTTTTTGGTTAGAGTTGCAAATCGGAATGAGTTGTGCAAGCATTCTCAAGTTCAGATTTAAATATTGACAGTGTATAGTACTGCATGTATATACCTTCGTTCCTTGCTCGTGCATGGTGCACGGGCCAACTGGGTAAAAGCCCATTACGTCCACAAGGAGTGAGACAATGAGAAAATTTGAAACCTTGCTTCTATTATCACCAGAGCTTGCTGCTGAAAACCGTGAGGGTATAGTTACAACCCTTAGCGGCATAATAGAGCGCGAAGGCGGTAAAGAAGTGACTGTTGATGTTTGGGGTATGCGTGACCTTGCATATCCAGTGCAAAAGCACATGCGTGGTTATTATGTTCGCCTTGAATATTTAGCTCCACCAACTGCTATTGCTGAGCTTGAGCGTAATATTCGTATTACCGACGGCATTTATAAATTTGTTACCGTAAAATTGGCCGATAACGTGGCTGAGGAGGTTGCATAAATGGCTTTTAAGAAAAAATTTGCACCTCGTCGTAAGTTTTGTCGCTTTTGTGCTGATAAAGATTTACCACTAAATTATAAGCGTGTTGACGTTTTACGCGATTTCATTACCGAGCGTGGTAAGATTATTGCGCGTCGTATTACAGGCACTTGTGCGCAGCATCAGCGCTTGCTAACTCGCGAAATTAAGCGTGCTCGTCAAATGGCCCTACTTATTTACACAGCTACTCACGATAGTACCGTGAAGAAAAAAAGCATGATATAGGGAGGATGCTAATATGAAAATCATTCTCCGTGCTGATGTAGAAAATTTAGGTAAGGTTGGCGATGTTGTAACCGTTAAGGCTGGCTATGGGCGCAACTATCTTTTGCCTCAAGGCATGGCCATGGTGGCAAGCCCTGCTAATTTAAAAGTATTTGAACTTGAACGTAAAAAGCTTGAAGCTAAGATGGATACATTGCGCACAGATGCCCAAAGTGTTTGTGCTAAACTTGAAGCTCTTGATGTTATAATTAAAATGCGCGTTGGTGAAAATGACAAGCTTTATGGCTCTGTTACTTCTAGTCTCATAGGTGATACTTTTGCTGAACTGGGAGTAGAAATTGACCGTCGCCGTATTTTGCTTGATGCTCCAATTCGTTCTATTGGTGAGCACACTGTGCGTGTACGCCTTTTTGCTGATGTAATGGCCAATGTGCTCGTAAAGGTTGTGAGTGAAGAACGCCACTACGAAGAAGATGATGTTGTGGCTAGTCCTGCTGTAGAAGAAACTGCTGAAGAAAGCAGCACACAGGAAGAAGCCCAAGATGTCGAGCAACCAGCCGAATAATATATCCTCTACCGCCCAAAGCTCCCATGCTTCGGGCGGTAGTTTTAGTGCTAATGCACAAAATTTATCCCATGCTCCGCGCAAAAGTGCAGAAGAGCGTGCCCAAGATGCCCTACTAAAACGAGTCCCCCCCCATAGTGTTGAAGCCGAGCAAGCTGTGCTTGGTGGCATAATTTTAAGTCCTGAGCGCATGCATGTTATTGTGGATATTTTGCGTGAAGATGATTTTTATATGCCCACGCATAAAATACTTTTTTCTGCATTTTTAAGTCTCTACCATCTAAAACGTCCCATTGACCTTGTTACCGTCGCAGAATTTTTGAAAGATCATCAAAACTTAGAAGAAATTGGCGGAGCAGTGTATCTTAGTGAATTATCGCAAGTGGTGGTGAGTGGAGCCAATGCCGAGCACTATGCCAATATTGTGCGTGATAAATCTTTGCAACGCGGACTTATTGATACTTGCTCAAGTATTATTGGTAATTGTTATGATAGTTCAAAGGATATTACAAATTTATTAGATGAATCAGAACAAGCCGTTTTTTCCATTTCTGAGCGTACCATGGGTAAGGATTTTATTGGTACCGATGAACTATTAAAAAATGTACTTAAAAATTTAGAAAATCTTTCAGCAAGCAGAGAGAGTATTACCGGTGTTACCACGGGTTTTTCTAGCTTGGATAATATGACAGCTGGCTTACAACCGTCTGATTTAATTATTGTGGCTGGGCGTCCTTCCATGGGTAAAACAGCCTTTGCTATGTGCATGGCATTAAATGCTGCCATAAAGCAAAATGTACCCGTGGCAGTTTATTCTTTAGAAATGCCCAAGGAGCAATTGATGCAACGTATGCTTGCGGTGCATGCTAAAGTTGATGCATCACTTTTACGCAAGCCATATCTACTGAAAGACGAAGACTGGTCAAGGTTGCATGCAACTTGTGATATTATTTCAAGAGCTCCTATTTTTATTGATGATACAGCAGCGCTAAATACTATGGAATTAAGAGCAAGAACACGCCGCCTTAAAGCTGAACATGGCGTGGGCATGGTTATTGTGGATTATTTGCAACTTATGCGCACCAGTAGGCGTATTGATTCGCGCGAGCTTGAAATATCTGAAATATCACGCTCTTTAAAAGCCCTAGCTAAGGAAATGCAAATTCCTGTGATTGCTCTTTCACAGCTTAACCGTAAGGTTGAGGAGCGCAGCGATAAGCGCCCCATGCTTTCAGATTTACGTGAATCAGGAGCTATTGAACAAGATGCTGACGTTATTATGTTTGTATAC
>CAYJKC010000004.1:69455-73743 GCA_964370675.1 uncultured Desulfovibrionaceae bacterium | reverse complement strand
TCTAAGACCAGATGAACGCCCAGCCCAAGGGGTAGCAGAAATTATTATAGGCAAACAACGTAATGGACCAGTTGGCACAGCTGAGCTTTTGTACACAGCCCGTTATACTTCTTTTGAAAATCTTGCACCGGATTGGATACCAGAGCCTTCTGAAATGTTAGGTCCATAATTAGCTCTAGTAAGTGTCAGTTTAAATTAAGGATTATTTACATGTCAAATATAAAACCTCTTAGCATGGATAATACAGATAATGATGCAGATGACCATTTCTGGGGCGATGAAGATCCACTAGCCATAGCTGGAGGAGAATTTTTGCCAGAACAAGAAATGGAAAAGCATGTGGTTCTGCTTATAGGTGCTGGTGAAATTGCTCAAGAAATTTCTCGTCTTGGTAGTTATGCAGGCTTTATAATTGATGTGGTAGATTCGCGTATAGAATACGCAAGACCGGAGCGTTTTCCTGCAGCACGTCAAGCCATCCATTGTCACGATTATGCAGAGCTTGAAAAAAGATATAGCATTGGGGCACGCCATTATGTAGTGATAGCAACCCATAATTTTGACACTGATTTAGAGGTTTTACGCCACATTGTGCATAGTTCTGCGCGCTATATTGGTGTGCATGGTGATGAGCGTAAACAAGAACAAATTTTTGCAGCTTTGCGTAAAGATGGTATTCCAGCAGCGGAGCTTGCGTGCATTTGTTGCCCCATTGGTGTACCCATTGGTGCAGAACACCCAGCCGAAATTGGTATCTCAATTATTGCTGAGCTTATAGCAGCACGTGCTGGTTGCTTAACGGCACCACGCGCCAAGAAAAAGCCTGTTAAAAGGTAGGATATTTTTAACCAAGATACTTTTAGTAAATATTTTTATTAAATTTTTCGTATTTTTATAAAATTAAAGCCCTAAAGCCTCTTTTGGGCTTTTATTTTTTTCTGCTTTATGCTATTAAATGACTTGGTTTCAAAAATCATTTAATTTTATTATTTCTGGAGGAATGATGAAAAAGTTTTCAGCTCTTATTGGTGTTTTGGCCTTGTCTGTGCTTTGCAGCACTGTGGCACTGGCTGCCGAAATTAAGATTGGTCTTATGTGTCCACTTACTGGTAAATGGGCATCAGAAGGTCAAGATATGAAAAACGTGGTTAGCATGCTTGTTGATGAAGTAAACAAAAAAGGTGGCATTAATGGAGATACCATTAAGCTTGTTATTGAAGATGATGCTGGCGACCCACGCTCAGCTGCTCTTGCCGCTCAAAAACTAGCTTCTGCTGGTGTAGTTGCCATTATTGGAACCTATGGTTCTGCTGTAACAGAAGCTACACAAAATATTCTTAACGAAGCAGAATTAGTACAAATTGCTACTGGTTCTACATCTGTGCGTCTAACTGAAAAGGGTTATAAAAATTTCTTCCGCACCTGCCCTCGTGACGATGCTCAAGGCATCTCCGCCGCAGCTGCTATTAAGAAAGGTGGATATAAGGCTGTAGCACTTTTACATGACAACTCCTCCTATGCTAAGGGTCTTGCCGAAGAAACCAAGGCTATCCTAGATAAAGAAGGCACTAAAATTGTTTTTTATGATGCTTTAAGCCCAGGTGAGCGTGACTACAATGCTATCTTAACAAAATTAAGATCAGCTAAGCCTGATGTTATATTCTTTACTGGTTACTATCCAGAAGCTGGTTTATTACTTCGTCAAAAAGCCGATATGGGCTTTAACGTACCCCTTATGGGCGGCGACGCTGCGAACCACCTTGACTTAGTAAAAATTGCTGGTACCAAGGCTGCTAAAGATTTCTTCTTCATAAGCCCACCATTACCTCAAGACTTGGATTCCAAGGAAGCTTCAAATTTCTTAAAAGAATATAAAGCTAAATATAATACAGTGCCAATTTCTGTATATGCCGTACTTGCAGGTGACGCATTTAAAGCTATTCAAAAATCGTTAGAAGCTGGTAAAAAGACTTCTAAAGATATGATGATGTATTTGCCAACCATTAAAGGCCTACCTGGTCTTACCGGTGACATTGGCTTTAATGATAAGGGTGACCGCGTAGGTGAATTCTACCGTACTTATAAAGTTGATGATAAGGGTGTATTTATTTTACAACCTCTTTAGGATTTAATTTATTTTTTAAAATTAAGACTTGGCGTGTTTTTTTGCGCCGCTAGGTGTCTGATTTTTATGTCGTAAAAGCCCCCTCTGTTTGGGGGCTTTTTTTATCTAAGTGCTTTAGGGTCACGTGATTGACTCCGATTTATAACTCTAACCCAAAAAATTTTGTTCCTTATGCGTATGCAAAGCAACTTAAGGAAGGTTTTTTGAGCAATTTGCTGCGACGGAGCGTATGCCCGACCCAAAGGGCGGCGAAGCCGTTAACGTTAGGTGAGCTTGCGAACCTTACGTTAATCGAGAGTGAAACGGAGGTGCTGCAACGCGAAAAAAACTTTACCAAAGTAGCTTTGCACACACAAAAAATTACAAATCGGAATCACCTGGCTTTAGGGTCACGGCATTCCAATTTCACTAATTTATGCAACGATGTTTGAGGTTCGGTAAAGTTTTTTTAGCGGACCTCACACATCAAAGGCAAAAGTAGGCAAATTGGAATCGTGTTTTGGGGGTATATGAAATAACATTTACAATTTTATGCTAGTTAGATATAAAACAAAGTATCAATTGATAATATGTCGAAAAATGAAGTAAGGAAATATAAGATGGATTTAAATAAAAAAATATTTGTAGCAGGACATAGAGGTTTAGTTGGGTCAGCTTTTTTGCGTAAATTAAAAAGTATGGGAGCCACCAACCTTATTGTCAAAACTCATGCTGAGTTAGATTTAGCTAATCAAGAAATGACCAATAATTTTTTTGAAAAGGAAAAGCCAGATTATGTAATTTTAGCTGCTGCAAAGGTTGGTGGAATTATAGCTAACTCTACATATCCAGCAGATTTTATATATCTTAATATGATGATTGAAGCCAACGTCATCCATGCAGCTTATAAAAATAATTGTACGAAGTTACTTTTTTTAGGTTCGTCTTGCATCTACCCCAAGCTTTGTCCACAACCTATTAAGGAAGAATATCTTTTAACTGGACCGTTAGAAGAAACCAATGAGCCTTTTGCTGTAGCTAAAATTGCTGGCATAATGCTTTGTAAGGCTTATAGAAGGCAATATGACTTTGATGCCATTGCTGCCATGCCAGGAAATTTATATGGACCAGAAGATAATTTTCACCCTGAAAATAGCCATGTGTTACCAGCCATGATGCGTCGTTTTCACGAAGCTAAGCTTAACAATTTACCAGAAGTTGCCATTTGGGGAACAGGCACAGCACTGCGCGAGTTTGTGCATGTGGATGATATTGTAGGTGGTGCTTTGTTTCTTATGGATAATTATTCTGGTGAAGATCATGTTAATATAGGCAGCAATGATGAGTTAAATATGATGGAGCTTGCCCTAGCTGTTGCTAAAGTTGTGGGTTATGAGGGTAAGATTACAACTGATCCTTCGCGCCCCGACGGAACCCCCAGAAAGCTTATGGATTCAAGTTTTATTCAAAGCATGGGGTGGAAACCTAGCACTCCTTTTGAACAAGGCTTGCGCGAAACTTATGCATGGTTTGTTCAGCAAGAAAGTGTGCGAACATAGGCATGCTTTTTTCAAATCCAGGTTCAGTGTAATGAGTAAAAATTTTATATGTGATTGTAAGAAGCTTCACTTGTCCAATGACGTTTTGGATAAAGATGCTTGTAATGTGAAAAAACAAACTTCTTGTCGCCCTGCAATTTTTTTTGATAGAGACGGGGTTCTAAATAAAGACGCAGGTCATACTCATAGGGTAGAAGATTTAGTTTGGATTGAGGGAGCAAAAGATACTATTAAATTTTTTAATGATATAGGTTATTATGTTTTCGTCGTTACAAATCAATCGGGCATTGCCAAGGGGTTATATGTAGAAGAACAAATGCATGCTTTTCACCATAAAATGCAAAGTGAATTGCAAGCAATTGACGCGCATATTGATGAGTTTGCTTTTTGTCCGCATCACCCTGAAGGTGTAGTGAAAGAGTTTGCCATATCTTGTTATTGCAGAAAGCCACAGCCCAAAATGATTGATGATTTGCTTTCTAAATATTGTATTATAAAAGAAAAATCTTTGCTCATTGGAGATAGAGAAAGTGATGTTGAAGCAGCAAAAAATGCTGGGATAAGAGCTTTTTTGTTTGCAGGGGGTAATCTTAGGCATTTTATAGACGAAATTTTTTGTAAGCAA
>CAYJKC010000004.1:51363-69355 GCA_964370675.1 uncultured Desulfovibrionaceae bacterium | reverse complement strand
CAAGAGGGGAGCAGGATCATGGTAAGGTGTTAAATTAAGTTTATAAATGCATTGGCAGATTTTTTGCCCTCATTAATAAGTGTGGGTGCAGAGTTAAGCATGGGCGAATATTCTTTTGCTTTATCACTGTATGTATCTGCGGCAAGTTGATCAATTGTACCTTGATTGCGTAAATTCCAAGCTTGAAGCTGTTTGTTATGGCCTTGCAATTTGCCTTGTTCTTCTAATTGTAGCGCATCAAGTTCACCTCTTTCCACTGTATCAAGGTTTAAGTCAAGGTTGCTGCCTACATCCACTTGTGCACCAGATGCCCCTTGTTTTGACCTTTGGCTACTAACCATTAATGCAGCTTCTTGCCTTTTGCGTGTGGCAGCTTCATCGGCTTCACGCTTAGCTTGCTTGCCTTCTTCTTCGACAATTTGGGCTTTATCTTCGGTTATTTGGGCATTATATTCTGCCAAATTGGCTTCATGTTCAAGCTGTGCTTTTTGATTATTGGATTGCTCAAGACTTTTAGCAACCCCTACGGCACTAGTTGCCAAGGCTGCTGCAGTACCAATAATGGTAGTTGTTAAATATCCCATTATATTAACCTCTTGTGGTAAATGTTTTCAATGTGTTTTGCGCCAAGTCGTTTGTATAATGCATCACAAGGACGCGATGCTGGTGATGAAAATTGTATTACATGAACTCCACGCTCCCTTAAGCTACTCTCTGCGTTTCGCAAAAACTCAATGGCTGTGAAACTTTTGCGCATGGCAGGCACAAGGTAAAAAGCATCAAGGCTTGCAATCAATTCTTGAGGTTTATGATGTGATGAAGTAATTATAAATACTATATAACCGCCAATATTTTCTTGTGTATCCTTGGCAATGCTTATATGTAGCATATTTAGTTCTTCTAATTGTTTATATGCATGTTCATTAATGGTATAATCTTGCTTACCATGCATTATTTCTTCCACTTCATGCCAATGCGCTTGGGCTAAGCTTTCTACACATGGTAATATATTAGCTAATGTTTCTGAGTGAAATGTAATCATAATTTACCCACTTATATCTACATTGATAACAATAGCCGACATAGTAAAGGGCAGTGCTCTATCTTGTACAATGTAAAGTGAAGTATCACTGCCTTGTCCACCACCGGGTATAAAGTCCACATGCCCGCTAAAAGGATCTACTGCTTCACCCCATGCACTAGGTAGGAAGGGGAAATCATATAGCTCATCCTTGCTTGGTCCATATTTACCACCAACACTATCATGCATGCGCACGCTACATTGGCCATAGCCGCGTTGCTGGTTTAGTGTTGTGCCCGTTTGCAAATCTCCTTCTACCGGTAAAGGAGATATTATAGAGTTAAAACCAATACCCACATGTATAGCTTTTGCGGCATAGGGTATGCTCACACTGCCATTTTTAACTACCAAGCTTTCAATGGGGCTACCATCGGCTAATATAGAAACTGTGCAGCCTTCTAAATGTTCAAGCCCAGTTATATCTTGAGTTGGATTTTCACTAATGTAGCTACTGCCTGCATCCACAAAAAAAGCGTTTGCAATACCTTGTGCAGCAGTCCAACGCGGAGTTAACTTTTCAAGATAATAAGCTGATTGTCCGTTTATTTCACGTTCAACAACCATATATATAACATCGGAATCATGCCCTGATAATGAGGTTAAAGAACGTACCTTGCCTTGGGTATAATGCCTACTCCAGCCCCAAATATCATGTTCTTTCATATAGGTTAAAGCCAGCAAGACGCCATCATCACGCACAACCCACACCGTAGAATAAGGTGTTTGCTGAAAAGCCCATTGGCGTAAACTATATCCATCAAAAAGATGCGGAGCCATGATAGATAAATCATTACCGGCATAGCCATCCTTTTCAAGGCTATAAAACAAATCACGCACCCTTGAGCCATGCCTTTGCACATGTAAAACAGAATTGCCGATAATCATTGGAAATAAATTAGAACTTCCCCAATAACTTTGGGCAGAAATATTCACATTGGTATTAGAAATAATACCACCATCACCACTAACCTTATATTCACTACCACTAGTGCCAATTAGCAAATCACCAAAACTTGCAGCCCAAGTAATAGTATCAATATTACCTGATGCAATGTGATATTCTACGGGATCATCTTCTTTCAATGGTGCAGATTTTCGAAAATTTTCAAAATCTCCCACCCGAGACATATAAAACGCTTGTGGGCTTTGCCGAGTGGCAGCAAGCACCATACGTTGATGATGAAATGCTACTACACCTGGATGATTATTCCCTACAAATGGATTCCACTCTAATTGTGGAGTGTCAGCAATGTCTGCTTCATAATTATTATCACCAAAAGATGTTGTAGTACTAACTCCAATAAAACCATAGTACCCCGCCTCTTGGCGATAAACATTATACTCTACGGCACCAGGAACTTGATTCCAAGCTAGATATGCATATTCACCTAAAACCCAATCTGATGGATGTTTGCCCAAAACAGAGCCATGGTTAGAAGGTAATGATTGCCTGCCGCTAGCATCAACTGCCACAACTCTATACTGTATATTATGTGATAGTGGTGTGGCAGGCTGCCCCCAATCTGGTAGATAATGAAATCCTACACTTGTTATGGTCGGAGCTGGTAGAGACGAGTTAAGGTGCACAGCATGTATTGCCCAAGTGTAGTTTGGTCCTTGCCCTGAACGTGTTATTTTATGTAAAGGATAGTTACTATGTGCTAAATAGACAATATCACCCACTTGAGCAAAGGATATATTAAGAATATCTTGTGCAGTATAAGGAGTAGCAATTTCAACACCGGTTATAAGATTATCAAATTGAGCAATGCGCAATTTATGTTCTGACATTATGAGAACAAAGTTTTGTGCTGCCTCCACAGAAAATGAAAATGGAAAAAGCACAGCATCATTTTCTACCCCTGAACCAAGGTTTGCAACAAATTTTGTGCCAGGTCTACGCTCAACATTGCCATGTACATTGGGTAAAAAATTCTCCATGCATTGCACAGAATTTTTATACCGTGATAAATCGTAGCGCGCCGCCAGTGACGGTGCTATTTCTCCGCCAGTAAAGTTAGTTAGAGCTACACGCATAATTGTCCTTATTTTTTAAATAAATTTGCTAAGTTTGGTAGGCTTTTTTCTACGCTTCGCCCTATGACATATCCACCAAGGCCAAGCTCTACAATGGACCATAGCTTTAAATATTCAGCTTCAGATAAGCTTGGAGCTGCAAAGCCAAACCAACGCGCCACAATTAAACCTACAAAAACAAGCATGGTAATAGGGCGCCAATTGGCAGCAAGCCAATGCTTACTTGCAGCTTCTGCTTGAATTATGCCTGCTATGGCAAGGCTAAATTCACTTTCATTTCTAGTCATTTCTTGTATGAATTCAAACTTTGCTTTTTGAGCAGCTTCTGAATCGGGAAATAAGCGGTCAAAAATAGGACCTGCAATGCTTGTAATAGCACCTAAAATAGCTCCAGCAAATGGTACAGCCATAACTACACCTCAAATTTTGGCAAATTTGCTTTAATCTCTTTTTCAAGGTCATATGCCACTTGTTTATCAAGCCAGCCATTGCAATTTTCCACATTAATCCACCAGTGGTTTTTGTAACAATTACTAGCCTTAACACCATTCCCATCATCAGAGTACGCGCCTAAACGCGGTCCGAATGGGTCTTGAAAGCGATTGGCGTTCATAAATGCCCACATGCTAGGTTGCTTAAAAATACACCAATCAATGTAACCTTTAGCCTTTGGACCAACGCGTACACCAAAGCTTTTTTCATGGAAGGTGTTAGGTAAACCCCAATTCTCAATGAGGCAATGATGCATACGCAAAGTGCCACCATGAATACGCGGAAAGCGGCGGCTCATATCATGCAAATAGCAATATTCCATAAGCACATTAAGTCCTAGTTTTTTGTTTTCCATATCTGCATCGTCAGCAGAATTACCAATAAGTATGCCAAGCCCATTCATACGAAATTCACAGTGGCGTATGGTAACTTTTGCACCACCGCTAATATCTAGCAATTCATCGGCTTGTAGAGGGTTAGCTCCTTCGTTAGTGAATAGGCAGTGTTCGATAAGCACCTCTTGTGGTCCACGAATAACTAAACCATCTTGACCATATTCGCCATTAGGTTTTAATATTTTGTTAGATATAACTTGCATATTTTCACCTACGCGCTAGGGATATATGCATCTAAATTGATAGCTCTACCTTCTGCTTTAGCTTGTGCAATCTCAGCTTTAATGGCATCCTTGTATACAAACATCATGTCAAGAAATGGTAAAAATTCAGCACCAAACATGGCAGTAACTTCCTCTAACTTTGGGTCATTGCGATAAACATCGGTTGCTAATATGAACAGCTTTTGTATTTCTGGATTGCTTTGCATCCAATTATTTATACTTGCCCATGTTACAGGGTTTGGCATGTTAGCGGTTAAAGCTTCTGTAATTTCCACAAAATCAAGCTTGCTCATACTTAACTGCATAGCTTGGTCATGGATATTCATTTGACCCCAAGTACCGTCAGCTTGAGCAATCCAAGTACCTTCTGGTCTTTCACTTTGCATTTCAATCCAACCCTCGGGCTTAATACCGTTGAATTGCTGAGCACTTTCACCCACTTTTGCATATATTTTAACAGTTGACATATTAAACTCCTACTTTCCAGACATGTACTCGACAAGGTGCAGACGCTACAGGAGCGGTAATTGTAATAGCTCCACCAGTATAACTATAATGTGCTGCAACTGCACCTTGTCCTGTTTGTAATATTAGTCCTTCTTCTGGTATGAATGAACATTTTACTCCATATGACCCTAGACCTGGAAAAATATTTGGTACATTAATTGTCATAACAAAACTTGGGTCTCCCCATTTATTAAGCATATACAATTGTGTCACTATTAACACAGGAGTGTTATTTCCAAACGGATTCGTTAAAACATATCTGGCACTGGTGGCAACCGTACCATTTGTACCCAAAGCATCATCCTCAATAGCTAGTGGATTATCGGGGTCATACACAGCTTTTTGTCCAGTGCCGTAGATGACGCGGTAATTACCAAGTTTAGCTTCGCCTTCTGGTGACAAGTTGGATAAATCCGTATCCGCCTTGGTGGTTAGTGCAATGTCCAACCCTTCACTTAAACTTAGTATATTATCTTTAACCGTCTTCACTGCTAATGAACTAGCTGCAGTAGTTGTAGATGAACTATCAGTCGCACTTGAAATAGGTGGAGTTAAACCAATGGGACCCTGTGGTCCCTCAACTCCTTGAGGTCCTGCTGGTCCTTCTGGTCCCTGTGGTCCTTCTATTCCCTGAGGTCCAGCTTCTCCTTGCGCACCGGATGCATAGGCTAAGTCATTCCAAGCGCGTGTACCGTCACCAAATTTAAAGCCAAATGAATTATCACTTTTAATGGCAAGACCAATCTCACCCTTTAATAGAGTAGGGTTAATATTTGCCCAATTAGCCTCTGTGTCTACCCTGTGTTGAATTTGAAATAATGGCATATATCCCCCTTAAATTCCTGCAGCATTACCACTGCTAATAGTGGAAATTTGCGTTTGATGCGCTCCGCCACAACTAATAATATCAACTGTAGGTGCTGTACCAGGCACACCACGTTCACCCTGTATACCATGTATGCCTTGTTCACCACGCTCACCTTGCGGACCTTGCGCTCCTATGGGTCCTTGCGGTCCGGTAAGTCCGGGTGGTCCCTCAGGTACGTATAGGGTTAGCATGCCGGTACTTGGGTCATAGGAAGCACTAGCATTGTCATCAAGGCTAAGTTGGGTAGCTATATCAAGTTCAAGAATTTGGTCAGAACGCGTTACAGCAATATCAGCAGCAATTTCAGCTCGTTCTGCTGCATCAACAGCCACATTGGCAGCAGTAAAAATGTCTTCAGAAAGTTCATACTTATTTTCACCAGCAAGAGATGCGGCAATAGTAACAGCTCTATCTACATGTTCTTTAAGCTGTTGACGCTCTGCCGCTGCTCTATCTAATGCAACTTCAATAACTTCTGAATCAAAACGAGCACCGGAAATTAAATCTACTTCTTGCTTAAATGGCATGTTGCGCAAAATTGCTAACTTATAGCCTATGGGTAGGGCTGAACCATTATGTAAATATGTAACAGTACCACCACCGCTTGTTAGCTCTGCTGTCCAATTCGTGACAGAAGTAGTCGCACCATTTTTATCTGTAACCTCTACAATTAGCTCTGATATATTCCATACTTTGAAGCTGAATGGAAAAGCAATTGCAATACCATTACCTTCAAAGAGAGCCTTGGAAAGATGAGTAGAAATCATACATTCCCCCTTGCTAATATCCACGTGTCTACAAGCTTTTGTTCATGACCTTCCCGAGCACTTGCTTGCACGGCACTTGGTATGGTCGCACGATACAATTGCTCAAGCTCTTGAACTTTAGTGGTATTATTTTTTAGTAAGGATACTGCTACTAATGCAGCTAATTTTCTGGCAAGCATGTATGCAAAAAGATCATCAAAAATACTTGTATCTTCAATATCAGCAGTATAAGCTAGCAGTGCACTTTCTGCATTAGTTAAAAGAATTGGCTGTTTACTCTCACCATTATAAACAATGATAAAGCGGCCCATGTCTATGTCTTCATAATCCTTGCCATAGGGGTAAATGCGCAAAGCAAGCAACATATCATCAGGTACAGCATAGGCATAAGCATATTGCTGCTCATACTCATTTGGCAATGTGGTTTGGGCAAGCCAAATTCTACGTTGAGCAAAATTCCAAGGATAATCACGAAGCGCACCGCGTCTGGCACTGTCCCAATAGAGCCCACATTGCACAGCTTCAAGGGTTTTTTCACTTTCTGCTGCAATGGTACGTGTGCCTATAAAGCCTAAGGCCATGTTCCATATGCTAAGCTTTGAAATCATACAATAACTCCTTGCTCTGTAGCACCTTATAAGATGCTACAGAGACTTGGGCTTTACTAATTATCCTTGAACAATGCCCTTATTAATATATTGCCCTGCTTCATATGGTTCATCATCATATCCGCTTATGGCACAAAATATTTTGCCGGCAGTGGCAGTACCAGTTACGGTGAGTTTTAGGCGTAGCCATGGGCTAACTACTGTGCGTGGGATAAATCTCCACCCAATGCGCTTACCCACAACAAAGTCAGCAGCAGCAATGCTTAACGATGCACCACTAACCGCACTGTATGTTCCATCTTGACTGTCTGATTGCTCAAGGGTAAGGGTGACAGAAGTTGCACCGGCAAGGTTTTCGGTAAACTTGGTGGTGATATTAATGGGCTCAGCCTTGCCTGGAATTTGCAAAGAATTTAATGCCACCGCATCACCGTTACCAGTTTTCACTGCACCTTCAAATAAAATTAAGTTGCTATCAATAATCATAATTAAACCTCCTTAGATGCTGGTTTCAGTAGAAAGAATGGCATCACATTGACGCACCGGACGACCAAATATTAGAGGCATACCGTCAGACTTAAAGGCCTCACCATATACTAAGTGGATGTTACCAGCATCGGTAGATTGTAGCTCAATGGCAGCCATAAGTTCTTCATTGGCATACCAAACAGCCTTTTGACGCATTACTTCCGGCATTTTGTTTTTGGCTGTAATAAAAAGTTGTTGCAAATCCACAAAGCCAGACTGACCTTTGCGTTTATTTAATGATGCTGTGGGAATATTGGCAATGCGCACGCAAGAACGCCAGTCGCGCAAAGCAAGACCAAGGCTCCATTGATAGCGGTTAACAATGGCTTCATAATGGCGACCTTCTGAGTCTTCAACTGTTTGTATGCCAAGGTCTTTATGTTCAAGACCACCACTACTGCCTTTAGGGTAAATCCCGTGAATACTACGCTCACCCCATGAAATAATCCAAGCTGAGGTACAATCATCTCCTGTGCCACCAGCATCAATCACATTTGGGGCATCCTTTGCAGGGTAGCGTAGGGCAAGACCCTTAAATTCATCGGGGTTTACGTCAGAATTGCCATAAAAAAGAGTTTTAGCAGCTTTTTGGCGCATGGCCTCAGCAAAGGCAATGCTTTCACCATCAATAAACTTTGAGGCATTGGCACCATAAAGTTTTGACTCTGCTTCATCAATCATCATGCGGCTTTCCATCATGGAGCAAGGTTCTTTTACTTGGGTCCACTGACTTTTGCTGTATGGTATGCCTTGATAAAGCCTGCGCCAATAAACTTCTGGTAAGCCTGTGCGAATGCGAGTTAAATGCCCATCAGATTGGTTTGACTCCATAAATTGCACGTCATCTAAGATGTCGTTGGTCTCATTCATAAGCTCGATGATAGATCCAGCCGACTCTCCCTTATAAAAATCACGTAACTCTGCCAATGTGGCCACAAGGCCTAAGGTTTTTTTAGCCATAGGTGCTGCTCCTCGCTATTAAAGGTTGTTATATTTTCCATAAAGACGCTCATGACGTGGGGACTCAGTCTTGCTTGGGCTACCAAGCACAACCTTGTCTTCAGCGTGGCTGCGTCCAATGGCTGCTAAAAAGCGTATTACATGTGGATTGTTGCCATAACCGGTTTGCTCTAATAGATTAAAGAGCTGATTTTCTGGATCAAACTTTGCTAAACCTGCCTTGGCATAGGACACAGTGCTATTAAATGATGCACCGCCCATATCTTTGTCTTTAAGGATTTCATTTTTCCATGCATCCATGAGTTTATTATGTTTTTGAACTTGTTCTGCTTGGCTGTGCCTTGATAGCTCCAAAAGCTTAGTTGCTCCGTTACTATCAAGTTTAAGTTCCTTAGCCATGGTTTGCAGTTGAGAGAGTTCTTCATCACTTACATTCATTGCTTCAGGTATGTCTAATTCATGTTCAACATTTGGTGCAGATGTGGGTTCAACACTTGGTGTTGCAATGATGCTGTTCTCATTAATGGTTGTGTCCGTTGTTTCAGACATGTTTTTCCTCCGCATAATCCATTATTAGTTGCAAAATACTTTGGGCAGATTGCCCTGTCCCTAGCCAACGCAGAAAAGTTCTGCCTTCTTTGCATTGCATAAGTAAACGCACAGCTTCTTGCATATGGCGATTAAAGCTTTGTCTTGCCTCTTGATGTTCGCTAGCTATGCCACTTATGCTATTAAAAATATTATTTTCCATTAAGTTACTCTCGTGTTGACCATGTTTCCAAGAATGGAGTTTTCTTTAAGCTCGGTGGTGCTTAAAGTTTTTGCAACGTCAGTAATGGTTTCTAGGGTTTTGATGCTTTGTTGTTGGTTATCCGTATTGATTTTGGCTTGTTCTGTAGCGCTTTGTGCTTTTTTACGGTTTTGGCGCATGTGTTCACGCTCCACTTGTGAGCGTAATATGCTTGGTGAAACGCCAAGATAATCGGCATATTCATCCACAGCTTTGTCTACATTAATGGCATCAGCAATGTCATTTTGTATGGGAGAAGCTGCCTTTACAAAGTCTATGAGTTTATCAACAGCGCTTGTGGCAACCATTTTTTGGGCTTGCGCTAAGAGGCTTACAAATTCAACTTTAACATCTTGTCCTGCCAGCTCAGGTGGCATGGGGGCAAGCATGCCTTGGCGCCACATGAGTCTGGCAGTACGATTAATAAGGGGTATAAAAAATTCATTATGCAAGCGGTCAAGCACTGGTCCAATGAGAATGAGCTTTTCTTCTTCCTTAACTGCTACTTCTTTAGCTGTGGTTTTAGATTTGTCATTGTTAAGCAAAAGACGAAATAGGTCATTGTACAAGCCTTGTTGAATTTGTTTTTGCACATCTTGTATGGCTGTGCGTGCAGCTTGAATTTCTGGGCGTATTTCCATAATTGGTGTTGCAGCTTGGGGGCTTTGACCTGGAGCTACTTCGACATAATTAACTCCACCAGGAGTTAAATCTAAACCCACAGATTTTAGACTTGCAGAAACAGCCGTGGGTGGGTCTACTGCTTTGTGAATAGCTTTTAATGTTGTAATACCCATCTGTTGTAGCATGCGACAATCTGGCAAAACATCCATGGCGGGAGATCGACCATAAACATCATTGCCAACCACATCCCAGCGCACTCCAAAGCCCGGAAACTCTGCAAATCCAGACTCTGAGAGGATATGCATACCCTTGCTTGCTTGATGTAAAGACCCACTTTGACCCTCAAGCCAATAAACGGAAGCAAAGGGCATGTGTAAGGAAACGCTTTGATCATTAAACTTAGTATTTCGAGGGTATATGGCATGAACCACTAAGTATGAATCATCCATTTTAGATTTATGCCTACCCACATAGCTTGGTAGATTATCAATACCAAAGCGCATGGATAACTGACGAGCAGTCATTTGAAAACGCCTAAAAACCACGTCTACTCTTTGAGTATCGTTGGTATCAAGGCAATACTCTCCAGCGCAAAATGGGATAAATCTAAAACCATTCTCAAAATCAGCTAGTTCTAAAATAAATCCTGTGCCAAATGTGCCAAGTTCTCCATAAAGAGTGTGAACTGCATTATAGAAGTTTGAGCTATTAAAGAGTTTACGCATTTGCCTAGTAACTTGGTCAAGCCATTCTTTAACATTTTTATGTTTGGCTAGTTCTTGGTCGGCAAGGCTTAACTGAAACCATGGTTTTGCTGGTGATGTCATGCCACCTTGCAAGCCAGATGCAAGAGTGCGCATAGCTAAAATACCAGTAGAATCAACCAATTTATCATTAAGTATTGGCATTTTACGCCATGCATCTGGGTTTTTACCAATGTCTCTGTAGCGCGTTGGCAAAAAATGATCTGCAAGATCGCGCCATGCAGGTTCATAACTTTGGCGTACTTCAAGTAAGCGCGAAAAGCGATGATTTAACCAATGATATTGTTCTTGGTCCTTAGACATAAGTTTACCTTATTGACCTAAGAGGGTTTTTTGCAATTTGCTTTGTTGATTTTGTAGTGGACTTGTTAAAATACTAGCTTGAATACCGGCAGCCTTAGATGCCTTTTCTTTTTGTGCATCTCTTGCGGCAGTTGTTGCTTCTGTTACAGGTTTTTGAATTTGTTCCTTTTGTGGTGGGGGCACATATTCCGGTGCTTTAGGTGCTTCATATCCTCCTCCAAATCCCATAATGACCTCCTTGTTCACGTGTTTTGAAATAAAAATTTATGAGCGCAAGCTTTTTACTCACGTCGTGCATGCAAGATGACAAAAAAGAGCGTGGGCGTAATACTGAAGGGATTCACATGGTTTCTTGTTGTATTAGCGGCTGTTATGCGAAAAAAATGTGATTTTTTGAGGAATAAAAGAAAATGATATAGTTTTACAGTAAAAAAATTAAAAATAAATTCTTTATAAAAGACATATGTGAATTACATTGAAAATGTATTGCATGTTATAAGATATAAATTTAATGTACTATAGATATATTATAACTTATTGCCAAAATATAATATATAAAAAATATCATTATACATTCTAAAAATCTACATTTTGTCCTTAGTATAAAGAAAATTTTATTATATAGACTTTATGTACTGAAATTAAACTTACAATCAGGCTTGTTAGTCTGTCAGGCTTGTTAGTCTGTCAGTTTTGTAAGTTGTGTTTATGGAGGTTTGTTTATGGTATAGCTTGACAAAACACTTAATAATAAGATACTTAGCAACTCAACTAATTAATTTTTTCAAAAATGAGCATCTATAAGATATGCCAATGCTAATTAAAAAAGAACTTAGAGCTTTAGAGCTCATATTAAGCTACTGGAAATATTATCAAGGAGAAGATAAATTTTTTGTTTTCAATCCTTATACTCAAAAATTCATCTTGGGTATTAAGCAAAATAACCATGCCTGCAATGCACCTTATACCTTATATCCACTTACATTTTTTGCACACGATTATAAAAATTGCGCAAGAACTTTTGAGCATTACTGTATTATAGAAAATGATAAAATAATTCATAACTCTTTTGAAAATTTCAAACATGAAGGCACAGATTTATTTTCCATTGATGCGCTCTTAGAATGTTTTTGCGGCATAAATAACGTTGACTTTAATACTGTAAAAACAAAACAAAGCCTGTTTGAAAGAAAAAAGCATAATATATTACGGCATGATGATAGCTATGATGCATGGAGAAGCTTATTTGCAGTAATTCAAGATAAAATTGCTAAGCAAGAATTTGAAAAAATTGTGGTGGCTAGAAAAATTGATTTTGAATGCGAAGATAAGTTTAATATTGAAAGTATCATATTGAATTTATATGAGTATAATATAAATTCATATGTTTTTGCCTTTGAAGAAAATGGTGAGATTTTTTTTGGTGCTAGCCCAGAATTATTAATTGAAAAAAATGCCCAGCAAATGAGGAGCTTTGCTCTTGCAGGCACCATAAAAAAAACTAGGGGTGATGTTGTTGCCCAAGGGCAAAGTTTTTTATGTGATGTAAAAAATACTTATGAACATAAAATTGTTATGAATGCCATTGCGCAAAGTATGCAAAAATTAGGGAAAAATATTTGCATAGGCGAAAGCCATATATTGGAGTTAAAAAATATTTTACATATAAAAACCGATGTTGTTGCTGATGAATGTGATGAGCCCAATAATCTTGCGTATGATTTAACAACTAGCAAAAAAAATGATGCTAAGTGTAATCTGCACCATGATAAACTAAGTATATTAAGTTGGGTTAATGAATTGCACCCAACCCCAGCACTTGGTGGAAGCCCTAAAGATAAAGCTTTAGAATTTCTTATGCAATATGAAAGTTTTAGCCGTAATAATTTTGGTGCACCTCTAGGTGTTGTGGATGCGAATGGCGATGGTTTTTTTATTGTAGGCATACGTTCAGCAAGTATAAAAAATAATATTCTGAGTGCTTACGCTGGATGTGGTATTGTAGGGCAATCAGATTGCAATGAAGAATTTGAAGAAATTGATACTAAACTAAAAACAATTATTGAAGCCCTTTAAGCTTTTACTTCTGCATTTGAGGATGTAATGAATAAATACGTGGCGCAATTGGTTGATGAATTATACCAACTTGGGGTGGAGGATGTTGTCTTAAGTCCCGGTGCGCGTTCCACACCATTGGCCATGCTTTTTTGTGAGCACAAGTTTAATATTTATATGGACGTGGATGAAAGATCCGCTGCTTTTTTTGCTCTAGGCATTGCTAAGGCAAAAAATAAGGCTGCTGTTTTAGTTTGCACTTCTGGTTCGGCATGTGGGCACTATATGCCAGCGGTTATTGAGGCAAAGCATTCAAGAATTCCACTAATTATTCTTACCGCAGATCGCCCGCCAGAATTACAAAATGTAGGCGCACCTCAAACTATCAATCAACACAATATCTTTGGCAATTTTGTAAAATATTATGAAGAACTTGCTATTGATAGCGTGCTTAACTCTACTGAAAATCCAAGTTATGCTCGTTTGGTTATGCAAAAAGCCTTTGTTCATGCTCACTCAAATCCGCGCATGGCTGTGCATATTAATGTACCATTGCGTGAGCCATTGGTTCCAGAGTTACAACATCTTAATTTTAGCGAGGGTAGGTTAAAACCGCCCTTTACATTCATGCAAGGAACAGTAGAAAATAAGCCCTTCTGTGATTTTTTTTATAACCATTGTCTTGGGAAGAAAGGCATTATTATTTGTGGTCCGCACACTGTGCAGTCTAGTGACGCATATTATGAAGATTTAATTTCTTTATCTGCCATGCTTCATGCACCACTTTTAGTTGACCCTCTTTCACAGTTTAGAGCCTTTGCACATGATAATATTATAAGTAGCTATGATGCTTTTTTGAAAAATACTGATGCTACTCATGAATTGCAAGCGGACTATATTTTATTACTTGGGCAAGCCCCAGTTTCGAAAAGTCTATTTAATTTTATAAAAAATCATAAAAATGCACAAATTTTTCAGCTTAGTGACTGTGTTGAATATGGCAACCCTGCCTTAAATACTACAAGTATAATTCAAATTTCAGCGTGGAGCTTTGCAAGATATATGTTGGAAAATGAAGTAAATTATGACTTTACCAATGCTAAGCACTACCTTGCTAAGTGGCAATCATGGCAAGAAAAAATGCTTTCGTGTTTAAATAAAGCACAAAGTGCAGAGATTATGTTTGAAGGCAAAGTTATTCAACTAATACAAGACATCACTTGTAAGTACAGCGCGCATAACCTCCAAGCTAAATTGCAGTTAGTTATTGCTAATAGCATGACTATTAGACATATGGATAGTTTTTGGCAGGCTAAGAATCAATCGATTAATGTTTATGGTAATAGAGGTGTAAATGGTATAGATGGAACCATTTCAACTGCTCTTGGTATAGCAGCAAGTTCTATAAATCAAAATCCTACAGTACTTATTACTGGAGATTTAGCTTTTTTTCATGATTTAACAGGGTTATTGGTTGGCAAAAAACATGCAATAAACCTGACAATTGTAATATTTAATAATAATGGGGGGGGGATTTTTCAATACTTACCCCAATCTAAAGCTAAGAATTTTGAGTTTCTTTTTTTAACTCCACATGACTTAGATTTTTCTGCTGTGGCGAAGTTGTATAATATAGATTATCATACAGTTAATACCTATGCAGAATTTAATGCAATATTTGCAAGCTCTTTGCAAAAAAATGGTATTAATATCATTGAAATTCCTATCAATATGCAAGAAAGTAAAAAATTACATCAACTCTGCCAGCAATTAAATTAATTTTTTAGCATGGACAATAATATTAAAACATCAGATTTACATTGTATGTCAAAAGGTAGCGGTTTCCCTATTTTTTGTATTCATGGTTTTTCTGAAAATTTAAGCACTTGGGATACGATACTAAACCTTTTTGAAAGAGATGATCAGTTTAAAAATTATTCTTTACACGCGTTTGATCTTGTGGGGCATGGTAATTCACCAAAACCTTCGCACATAGAACATTATAGCATTGATAGTATTACAGAAAGCACACATAGGCTTGTGCAAAGCAAATTAAAAAACACCCAATATAAGCAATATATGCTGCTTGGTTACTCTCTAGGGGGTCGCATTGCCATGCATTATGCTTTAAAATATGCTCACGAGCTGCATGGGCTTATGTTAGAAAGTTCATCATTTGGCATTAAAAATTTAGTGCAAAGGTTTGAGCGTAAAGAACAGGATGAAAAACTAGCAAGCTTAATAGAGCAAAACAGCGTTGAATATTTTGAAAAATATTGGTCAAGGCTTGATATTTTTGAGAGTCAGTTAAAATTGACCCCAGAAATCAAGCAAGAGATAAAAAATCGCAGGCTACAAAATGACCCCCAAAGTTTGGCTTATACCTTGCGCGCATTGGGGCAAGGCAATTTGCCTTGTGTACAAGATGACATTATGCACTTATCAATTCCCAAACTTTATATTTGTGGTGCTTTAGATAAAAAATATGTAAGCCTAGCAAAAAATTTATGCGACAAATCCAAAATGTTACAGGTAGAAATTGTTGAGCAAGCTGGACATAATGTGCATTTAGAGCAAAGCTTAAAATTTTATCAGCTTGTGTGTAATTTTTTAACTGAGCATAATGCAATGCTTTAAATTGTTAACTACTATGAGTTTTGATATACAGCAGATAGAAATTTTGCACCTACAGCTACCTTTAAAGTTTAACTTTAAGTCTGCAAAAGCCACACTGAGTAAGCGCGATACTCTTTTGATTAAGGTAAAAGATAACAGTGGCTTGACTGGGTACGGAGAGGTCGTTGCTTTTACGGAGCCTTTTTATACTAATGAAACTTTAAGCTCTGCTCTTAATTTATTAAAAACAAAATATATTCCTGAGTTACTGGCAGAAAAAATTAACCATCCTTTTGATGTACATGCTATTTTTGATTTATCTTCTCCCATGGCCCTAGCCGGTCTTGAAAATGCTTTACTTGACCTATACGCCAAGCGGCATAACAAAAATTTAATTGAAATGCTTTTTGAGGAAAAATTATCTGCGCAAATTGATGTGGGCATTGCTCTTGGTGATATGCCATATGCACAATTAGAGCATATGGTTGCAAAGTATGTGGAGCAAGGGTGCAAACGTTTTAAGTTTAAAATATTTCCCAGTGCTGACTGGAGTTGCCTAAAAAAATTGCAACAAATCCGCCAAAAATTTCCAAACCTCATAATGCTTGCTGATGCTAATGCTTCGTACAGTTTTAATAAAACACATATGGAAGAATTAAAGGCATATAATGATTTAAACTTAGCCTGTATTGAAGAAGTCTTTGATCTTGGTGCAAGGTCTATACATCATTATAATAATGATGATTTTGATGCCTACGTTGATGCCATGCAGCAATTACAATTTAAAATTTGCCATGATGAGAGTTTATTAAGCCTTGAGGATATGCATAAAGCCTTTGAGCAAAAAATATTAAAAATGATAAATATAAAAATTGGTCGCTTAGGGGGATTGTTTTATATTACTAAAGTGATAGATTTTTGTCGCAAACACCATATCCCTTATTTTATAGGTAGTATGGTGGAAAGTGGTATTTCAAAAATCTTACATGTGCAATTAGCTGCTTTAGAAGGAGCATACATAGCAGGCGATTTATCGGATTCAGCGCGCTATTTTGAGCAAGATTTAATTACACCACCTATTGTATCTAGGCAGGGTAAAATTCTAGTGCCGCGTGGCATTGGTATTGGTGTACAAATTGACAAACTTACATTAAAAAAATACACCAAAAACGAATGGTATTTTGGAATTGATAGATTGGTTTAAGTGAATTAGCTTTATGTTTGAGGTTTAATGATGGTTTTTAGTTCTATTGAATTTATTTTCCTTTTCTTGCCTTTTTCAGTGATTTTTTATTATGTAATACTATATTTTGGCGGTAAAAAATTTATCGCTCCATTTTTATTTCTTGTATCATTATTTTATTATGGTTATTGGAAACCAGAAAATATTTGGATAATTTTAGCATCCATTGTGGTGAATTATAGTGTAGGACAAAGAATTTACTTTGCCAAAGTGCATGCTAAAAGCATGTTTTTGCTTGGACTATTTTTTAATATAGGATTGTTGGTTTATTATAAATATACAGATTTTATTGTTTTAAGCCTTAATAATGTTCTATCTAGCGCCATACCATTGCAAAATATCTTGTTACCCATTGGCATAAGTTTTTTTACCTTTCAACAAGTCGCATACCTTTCTGATATTTATACAAAAAAGCATATTCCTTTACAAAGCAGCTTTGCCAGTTATTGCTGTTTTGTATGTTTTTTCCCACAATTAGTTGCTGGTCCCATTGTGCATTATAAGGAAATGATGCCACAATTTGCAGTGGGGCAAAACTTTAATGCAAATAATTTTTTTCTGGGTTTAGAGCTTTTTAGCATGGGTTTGGCAAAAAAAGTTATTATTGCTGATAGCCTTTCGCCCTTGGTGGGTTATTGTTTTGATACAGCAGAAAAACTAAGCACTCTTGAAGCTTTGCTTGGTTCAATAGCGTATAGTTTACAACTTTATTTTGACTTTTCAGGTTATACAGACATGGCCCTTGGCTGTGCTCTATTTTTTAACATTAAATTACCTCAAAACTTTAACTCTCCATACAAAGCTGTAAATATACAAGATTTTTGGCGAAGGTGGCATATGACGCTTTCGCGTTGGCTGCGTGATTATCTCTATATACCCTTGGGTGGTAATAAAGGTTCTACCCTTGCGACCCAGCGCAATTTATTTGTAACATTTTTGCTTGGTGGCTTGTGGCATGGTGCATCTTGGACCTTTGTGCTCTGGGGGGCTTTGCATGGCATGGCTTTAATTGTGCACAGGCTATGCACTTCATATGTAAAAATTAAAATACCAAAATTTATAGCTTGGGCATTAACTCTTTGTTTTGTGAATTTTGCATGGATTATTTTTAGATGTACCAGCTTTGAACG
>CAYJKC010000004.1:44258-51263 GCA_964370675.1 uncultured Desulfovibrionaceae bacterium | reverse complement strand
CATACAGAATTTATTTACTTTCAATTTTAAAAACTGTGCGGTTTTATGCTTAAGAATAAATTTACCTTGTTTTATTGCGGTGTTGGCATAGGGATTTTGGTTATAATATTAACTATTTCTATGATTGAGTATGCTATTCGTAATAATGAAAATATCTATGCAGTAAAAAATAAACACCTTTTGGATAAAGTACAAAATATTCAAGTTCTAGTGCTTGGCTCGTCGCATGGTTTATATGGTATTTCAGCTAGCACTATATCAGAGCACGCTTTTAATTTAAGTAATGTGAGCCAAGGTTTTAATTATGACAAGGCCTTTCTTAAAAAATATATCAATAAAATGAAAAGCTTAAAGTTGGTAATATTGCCACTGTCAACCTTTAGCATGTCTATTCAATTGGGAGTAGGTCCATTAGAAGATTATAGAAAGTTTTATTATAAGCACTTTATGCATATTGTGCCGAGCAACGTCCATTTTGACGGACTATGGAGCAGAAATTTTTTGCAGCATTTTTCATTAGCCTTGGCTTTGGGGCTTCCTCAAAGTATAAGGGATTTGTGTGCAGCTTCCACAATTAGTCAAGTTACTGAATTTGGCGATTATAATGCTCCATCAGGTGATATAAGTCAATTTGACCATCTTGGTGCTCTAGCTTATAAGCGACATGCTAAGCCAGCTGTTACACAAGAAGTTATGCAAGATTTAAAAAATATTAAAGCTCTACTTGATGCAAAAGGTGTGAAGCTTTTGTTAGTTACCACTCCCACATGGCAGTCCTATAATAAGTTTTATGTCAAACAAGATTTAGAAAAGTTTTTTGGAGATATTTTACAAGAACTTAATTTGTCAACCCCGAATTATTATTCAGCATTTTATGCTCAAGAGCATGGTTATGTATCTAGCGATTTTCATGACCCAGACCATTTATCTAAGCAAGGAGCCATTAAATTTAGTCAAAGCATCAAGCAATATTTAGCAAAGCATCAAGATATATTTGGTGAAATAAATTAGCGTAGCAGGCTAGCATAATTATTTAAGCTGGTGTGATATTAAGTATGTCTAGTGCATCTATTTCTTCACTGGCTACACGTGCTGCCTCTGCTAATACGCGTCCTTCTGAGTTTTTCCATTGCACTAAAATTTGCTTTTTGAAATCTTCACCAAAGGCTTTAACCTGCTCATCGCATAGCTTTTCAAGTCGTGATTCACTAAATAAACGGCGACGCAAAAGTGAGGGTATGGGCACATAAAGCACCTTTTCCACCACCCAGCGATCTAAGTTGAAAACCTTCATAAGAATAAGCCCACTTATGCCTACGGTCATGGCTGTGAGCGGCGCACCTGATGCAGCAAGGGCAGCCAAGCTTGGTCCTGCAATCATGGTGGCAAGTTCTGCTGATTGGCGATCTTGGGATAGAGTTGATTTACCAAGTTCTTCTGCCATGCGCGTAATAAATTCATCCATTTCAAGGGCAAGCCAAGTTTGTTCTAGCCGTTCTGGTACAATAGGTATGCCATGCTCACGAAACCAGTCTTTAAGTTCGGTGCGGCAAGCTTGCACAATCTTTCGACCCATGATCCCCATGGCATCATCAAGTAGACCGCGTATGCGTTTTTCTTCCTTGAGCATAGCTAAGGCAATGCCTTCCATGAGCTTTGTTACGGCGCCTCCATGCTCGCGATAATGCTTAAATTGTGGTAAAAGAATAACTTGGCGTAAAAAATCACCCAGTTCCAGCAATAGGCTTTCAGACCCTTGTTCTAGGGTTTTGTGTATGGCTTTACGTCTAATACGTTCTTCCATAAAGCTTGGTAAGGCTTGTTGTAGTGCTGTGCGTCCTTCGCGCAGATGCTCTGCAAGCATGGTATATTGAGCAAGCCCTTTGGCAATGTCGGCATAAGGCTCATCACCCAAAAGTAACTTGGTGCGACTACCTAATGTGTGGCGCACCATATCTTCAACAAATGGCCAGGCACTACTTCCGCCCGTAAGTAGCACTAGGGGGACATCAGCAAGGGGGGATATTTTTTCTTGGCGGGCCATGGTTAAGGTTTCAAGTAAAATATCTTCAAACCATGAAATTAAATCTACATGTTTGCCTTCTAAAAGCCCAATACCACGAGCTGATAAACCTGTTCTTTGCCCGTGTTTTATTAAAGTTTCTAAAAAGGCAGGACTTGCTTTATAACTTCCTGCCCGCTCTAAAAATTTTTCCCATGTAAAGTCAGCAATGTATGCTGCATTTTCTTGCACTTTGTGCCCATCAAAATAACTCCAGCGCACTCTCACGGTGACACTTTTTGCTCTATCTACTTGCATGGCTGCAGAAAATTCTTCTTTAGCCCTGCGACAAGCTACCCAGTGGACATAGTAGTCATTGTTTTCATTAATTAAACGTTGCTCAAGTTCAGGGTTATGTGCAAGCAAAGTTTGATAAAATAAATCATCAAATAAACGCCCACCGTAGAGCATATCCCCATGACGTCCCACCACATCAGCACGCCTTAAAAAAGCAAGATCACAAGTGCCACCGCCAAAATCAACAGTCAATACACCCCTTGCTGCAACCGATGGAGGTAATGCTCCCTTGGCAATATAGTGTAAAACTGCTCCTACAGGTTCGCGCAAAAATCTAGCTTCTTCAAAGCCAGTTTCTTTAAGGCACATTCTTAAAATTTGTTGATAGTGATTTTCGGCTTGAGATGGAATGCCAACAAACATAGGTCCTTCTGGGTCAAGTCGTGAACGCAATAAATGCAAAAAGTTAAGCATATGACTTTTTGCATCCTCATGCACTGCAATGTCTGGCTTAAATTGGCCATGTAGGCTGTAGCTTTTGCGCTCATGCTCCTTAGCTTCGCCAAATTCATATTCTGCCGCAGCTCCAATTAAGAAGGCTTGCCCGTTTTTATAGAGCACAAGTGTTGGTATAGCTCCGCCAAGGGCAGCATTATGCCAGCCTTCAGGTTTAATGATGCTAACTTTTCCAGCATCACTAACGGCAATACATGTATTGCTTGTGCCTAAATCCATTGCTGTGATACGCATTTAATTTACCTATATATAATTAATGTCAAATTACCTAATTTTGCGCATAGTGCCTTTGCGCACTACTATATTATCTTCTAAAATTGGTGGTTCATCCACATAGCAAGCATCACCATCATCAATATGCCCTAGGGGTATATAGTGCTCAAGCATTTGCTTATGCCACGTAAGAGCATGTTCTTCGTTTAAAGTTTTTATGCCAAGTTTATGCAATCGTTCTGTAAGCCATTGCTTTTGTGCATTTGGTAATTCATGCGCAAACGAATATACATCGCGCCCCACTTGCTGCCAATGTTTTTGGGCAGGGTTATTTTTAAGTAATTCATTTTCTATTAATAGCTTAGAGCATAGTGTTGCCCCATTCCACCAATTAAGACTAGCTAATTCTAATTGTTTAATAAAGCCTTCTTTATCAAAAACTATTGGGCGTTTGATGAGCAACCCAATACCGAGTGCAAAAGCTAAGACTCCATAAATATTAGTAAAAATTCCAAGGACATTACCTGTAGTTAAAAATAAATTTAGTGATTCAAATATATGCAAAAGAGCTGTACGCCCTCCTAAAAAATCTCGAATAACAGCAAGAGCCAATACGCCAAACCATAATATAAGACTAAATTTACGCGCGCGCTTATAAGTATAAGTTCCTAAAGGTAGGGTAATGGTACCACTTTGAGCAGCTTGTAAAATATGCTCGGATAGCCAAAGCATTGCTACAACACCTAAGATGCCAAAGATTACAACTAAACCTGATGAAAGACCATGTGCTGCTGAGATTCCTTGTCCAATGGCAGAGCCAAATAAAAGACCAAGTATGGCTAAAAGTGCGCTACGAAAGGCAGATGTTTTTGGAATACGTTGCAGTGTAGGCCCTTGCATGGGGGCTAGGGTTTTTCGCAAAATATCTTCATAGTGCTCAAAGTCATGCGCATTCTCATTACTATCGTCTTGTTCAAATTCTTGTGTCATATTTTGCACAGCTTTGTTAATGAGAGCACGGCGCACATCAAAGGCACAACCTTGCAAATCTTGCTCACTGGGATTATGGGGTAAGCTGCTTGCAGCGTCATGCACTAACTTGCTTAAATCTTGTATACATAATGATGTAGGTCCATTAGACATGCACTACCTCTTGTGGATAAATGCTCTCCATATCCCTTTTGAATTCTGCAAAACTACCTTGGTTTATGGCAAGACGAGCTTTACGCACTAAATCTAAATAATATGTTAAGTTATGTAATGAGTTTAATCTAAATGATAAAATTTCCTTACTTACATAAAGATGACGCAAGTATGCCTTACTAAAGGTTCTGCATGTATAACAATTGCATTCTGGGTCAAGGGGAGTATCGTCTTCAGCAAATTCTTTGCGCTTAATATTTATCTTACCTTGCGAGGTGTACAATGTACCATTGCGGGCATTACGGGTGGGCATAACGCAATCAAACATATCAATACCCGCGGCAATGCCATTAACAATATCAAGGGGAGTGCCTACACCCATAAGGTAGCGCGGTTTGTGGCTTGGTAAAAGTGGTGCAGTATGATATAAAAATTCCATCATTTCAGTCTTGCTTTCACCAACAGATAAGCCGCCAATGGCAAAGCCGTCAAAATCAAGCCCGCAAAGTTCCTCCACAGAGCGGGTGCGCAAATCTTTAAAAAATCCACCTTGGGTTATGGCAAAAAGTAGATTATGTCCATGTCCTGCGGGGTAGGCCTCTCTAGCACGTTTTGCCCAGCGTGTGGTTAGAGCTAGGGATTTTTCAGTGTAATCATAATCTGCACCGTATGGCACGCATTCATCTAAAACCATCATAATGTCAGAGTTTAGATTTCGTTGAATTTTTATGACATTTTCCGGCGTAAATAAATGCTTTGAACCATCAAGGTGAGAGCGAAATTCAACCCCTTCTTCGCAAATTTTGCGGAGCGAGCTTAAACTAAAAACTTGAAAACCACCACTATCTGTCAGAATAGGTCTATCCCACGCCGCAAAACCGTGTAGTCCACCGCGTCTAGCCACAAGTTCGTCACCGGGGCGCAAATACAGATGATAGGTATTACCTAAAATAATTTCTGCATCAAGGGCTAGTAGATCATCGGGAGCTATGGCTTTTACTGAGGCCACTGTTCCCACAGGCATAAAGATTGGCGTATTTATTGTACCATGGGCAGTAATTAAATTGCCAACACGCGCATCTCCATCTTGGGCGCTGACTGTAAATTTTCCTACATTATTCATATAAAAATAATATACACTTTTTTAAAAAAGTCTATTTTCGTGTCTTACTGCCAAGCAAGCTTTGCTTGCTTGGGCGGCACAAACACCCCACAGGGGGTTATCATCAATCTAAGCCCTGCATTTATATCTATAAATACAGGGCTTTATAAGTCTTTATACAATTAAATTAAATTTAACCACCAATTTTTAACTCTTCCCAGTATTTTTCATAAATTTTTTGTGTTTCACCAATGCCTTGGGTAAATTCACTATTTTTTAGGTCTGCAGCTGTTGGGAAAATAAGCTTACTTTGGCTAAATTTCTTTTGAAGTAATGGTTTAACTCCAGTATTTGGCGTGGAATAATTAAATTCTTCAACGCATAGGGCTGCAATGTCAGGGCGCAGCATGAAATTAATAAAAGCATGCGCGCCATCTTTATTCTCAGCTTGAGCTGGAATCACAAAGCTGTCCACCCACAGAGGGGCGCCATCTTTAGGATAAATAAATTCCAAATCTGGATTTTCAGCCTTAGCTATGAAGGCATCACCATTCCAAATCATACCAGCCATAACTTCTTCACTAATTAAAGCCTGTTTTGCAGCGGTTACATCAAATATGCGCACAGAGGGTTTAAGTTTTACAAGCCAATCATAAGCGGCTTTAATTTGGGCTGCATCTTTTGAGTTAACTGTTGCTCCAGTGGCTTTTAGAGCTGCGCCAAAGGTGTCGCGTAAGTCATCAGAAAGTAATAATTTACCCTTAAATTCTTCGCGCATTAAGTCATTCCAAGATGTTATGCTTGCTGGGTCTACAGCTTTTTTGTTAACCATAAATCCTTGTACACCCCACATATAGGGTATGGAAAAATCATTATTGGGGTCAAAGTCTTGGTTCATGACCAATGACTCAAGGTATTTCATATTAGGTAGTTTTTGCTTATCAATCATGGACAATAAGTCATTTTGATGCATGAGAGAAACAAAATAAGTAGACGGCACTACGACGTCATAGCCCTTACCTTCGAGAAGTTTTAACTTGGCATACATGGCTTCATTGGATTCGTATGTGGTGTACACAACCTTAATACCAGTTTCAGCGGTAAATTTATCTAGCACTTCTTGAGGTATGTATTCCGACCAGTTATACACATTAATGCTTTGATTACTGGCCGCTAGACTTAAGCTACTTAGGCATAACACTAGGGCGAGGCAAAGGGGGGTCAGAATGAGTTTTTTCATATTATGTTTTTCTCCAGGGTTAAAGGGTTAATATTTTAAACTTTATGTTTTTTTGTGTTGGAGTGAGTATTTTTAAATGTATTAATAAACCACCAAGCTGTAAATACTACCACAACCGTGAATACAAAGGTCACAGTTGATAAAGCGTTTATATCTGGTTTCATGCCAAGGCGCACCATAGAATAAATTTTTAGTGGTAAAACTTCATATGTTGCACCAGTTACAAAAAAGCTAATGAGCACATCATCCATTGCTAAGGTAAAGGCTAAAAGCCAACCGGCAAATACTGATGGCATAATGAGTGGTAAAATAACATGGTAAAATGCTTGCCATTCTGTAGCCCCAAGATCTCTTGCTGCCTCTACCAAGCTTTCGTCAAATTCTGCCATACGTGCCAGAACTGTTATGGTCACAAAGGGTAGGCAAAGGGTAGTGTGTGCCATTAAAAGGGTTGAAAACCCAAGCTCAAGCCCTATGGCAATGAAGAAGATT
>CAYJKC010000004.1:0-44248 GCA_964370675.1 uncultured Desulfovibrionaceae bacterium | reverse complement strand
AAGGATATACCCATAACAATATCTGGTGAAACCGTTAAAATATAAATGGAACCATAGAGTATCTTTTGCCCAAAAAATTTATAACGATACAGGGCTAAGGCTGCCATGATGCCAAGAAAAGTTGCAAGGGTTGCGGCAAGAGTTGCCACACTAAGCGAGTTTAATGCAGCATCAAGTAAACTTGAATTATTAATAAGCACTTCATACCATTTAAGGGTAAAGCCCTTCCATTCAGTAGAATAACGCGCAGAATTAAAAGAATAAACTATTACAATCAAAATGGGTAGATATAAAAATGCATATACAGTAATAAGCCATGCTTTTGCTAATTTACGCATTACATACCTTCCTGTATATATTTATTGTGTTGATTTTGAGCTAGGCGCATGGTGCTTAAGCGATAAATACCAAGCATAAGTATCAATAAAATACTTAAAAAAGTGCTGGCAGCAGCTCCAAGCGGCCAGTCGCGCGCCACTAAGAATTGATTTTTAATAAAGTTACCAAGTAACAAGCTCTTAGCTCCACCTAATATTTCAGGTATATAAAATGCTCCTAGGGAGGGTAGAAAAACTAGCATGCTGCCTGCAATAATACCTGGTAGCGTCAAGGGTAAGGTAATATGCCAAAAAGTACGCACAGAACCAGCTCCAAGATCGCGAGCCGCTTCACCCATACGCGGGTCTAGTTTTTCAATGCTGGCATAGAGGGGTAAAATCATAAATGGCAAAAATGTATATACAATGCCAGAAAACACTGCAAAGTTGCCGTACATTAAAGATATAGGTTCTGAGGTTATGCCTAACCACATAAGCAATGAACTTATAATGCCATTGGCTTTTAATAGTGCAATAAGGGCATAGGTTCTAATGAGTGAATTGGTCCAAAATGGTATAATAATTAAAAGCATAAGCCATGGCTTTACTCTTTCACTGGCTTTTGCCATGCACACTGCAAAAGGATAGCCAATAAGCAAGCAAATAAATGTACTTGCTGCGGCAATCCAAAATGATTCCCAAAGAATAATTGTGTATTTAGGATCAAAGAGATTTAGATAATTTTGTAAGGTAAAAATGGGCACGACAAAGTCATTTTCTCCGCGTTCAAGCACGGTCATAACTAAAAGCCCAAGATTTGGCAAAAGTACAAAAATACTTAGCCAAAGTGCTGTTGTTGCAATGGTAATAAGACGAAGTGCGCTAGTCTTCTTCATGTGGCAATATAACCTCCCAACCGCTAACCCAAGTTACATAAACAGGTTCACCGGTGGTATAGTTAATATCTATAGCATCTTCATCAAAAAACTCTGCACCAACCAAGGGCGCTCCACCTTCTTTAAGGCTAATATGAATATCAACAGTTGCCCCTTTATAAACACTATCTTCAATAAATGCGTGTAGGGTAGGACCAGGAGGGCGTTCTTCAAATTCGTGATAAATTCGTAAATCCTCAGGGCGCACTAAAACTTTAATCATATCTCCATGGCTAAATTCGCGCTTACTTGGTACGGGGAAAATGGTATTATGAACTAATACGTCGTAAATGTTATCTTCTTGTTTTTTAAGAATTTTACCGGGTAGAATATTGATTTCACCAACAAATTTTGCCACATACATATTGGCTGGGTCTTCATAAATATCTTGTGGCGTACCCATTTGGGCAATATGTCCATTATCCATGACAACTACACGGTCAGACATGGCAAAAGCTTCTTCTTGGTCATGGGTGACAAAAATAAATGTTATGCCAAGGTTACGTTGTAATTGCTTAATATCACGCTGCATTTGTGCGCGTAGTTTATAGTCAAGGGCACTAAATGGTTCATCAAGCAATAACACCAGTGGTTCATTAACAATGGCTCTGGCAAGAGCTACACGTTGTTGTTGACCTCCAGATAACATGGATGGTTTACGTTTACTCAATCCTTCAAGGTGCACCATATGTAAAACGTCGTCTACTTTCTTTTTGATAATGTCTTTGTTTAGATTTTGCATACGTAAGCCAAAGGCTACATTTTCAAAGACATTCATATGTGGGAATAGGGCGTAATTTTGAAAAACAGTATTTACCTGTCTTGCTTCGGGCGGAATGTTATGCATATTTATACCTGCAATATGCACAGTTCCACTATCAGGAGTTTCAAAGCCGGATAAAATACGCAACATAGTTGTCTTACCACAACCAGAAGGACCAAGCAGAGTTAAAAACTCTCCGTCGTGGATACTTAAACTAATGCCATCTAAGGCCACGTGCTCGTCAAAACATTTAACTAGGTCGCGTAATTCTATAATTGGTACTTGCTGGTTCATCACTCTCCATCATATAAGGTTATATATTAGGATGCATGTGAATATGCTGCATGATGTTCATGTAGTCATACAATTAAAATGACAAAGCCATAGGCTAGACCCTATATGCATGTAGGCTTTCAGTCAATACAGCTATCTTACAAAATTTGTCCAAAAACGCTCTTCTTGCTCAGGTAAGGGAACGCTATTTTTTGCCACATCAATACATTTTAAAAGCCAAGCCATATTTCTGCCTAATACACGCATAGTTTGTAAACCTTCAAGGTCGTTTGCTACTTCTTCTGGAGTATTACCATGCACCATGTTCCAATATTGTGACGAAACAATGGGCATTTGTGCAATGGTAAAAAATTTATTTAAGCAATCAAGAGCAGCTGTTGAACCGGCACGCCTACAACTAACTACAGCAGCACCAGGCTTAAAAGCATAATCAGCAGACTTATAATAAAACATTCTATCTAAAGCAGCACAAAGCGAAGGATTTGGAGCAGCGTAATATACAGGAGATCCCACGATTAGTCCGTCACATTCTTTCATAATGTCTATCCATTCATTGATAGGGTCATCTTTAAAGATGCAATATCCAGTTTCAATACATTTATTACAGGCTATGCAACCCCTTATGGTTTTAGAACCAATGCTAACGATATGACTATCAATGCCAGAAGCTTCAAGAGCCTTGGCTACTTCATTAAGAGCTGTTAAAGTACAGCTTTTTTTGCGTGGGCTACCATTTATTAATAAAACTTTCATATATTACCTCGCTAAAGTTGATTGTGACTCATTAATAAAAGCTTCATAGAATATTTTTTGCATGGTTGCAAGAAAAGTTTTTTTATAAAACATCTTGTTATAATTAATTAAATTTTGTATAGTTGCGAACGTTATTACCTAGGATACAAAGCACCTCATAGGTAATAGTTCCCCACGTTGCCGCCAATTCTTCACAGCACAAGCTTTCTTTATCGGGACCACCAAGTAACCATGCAATTTTTGGTTGAGTATCATTTAGCAAGCTAATATCAGCGGCAATCATTTGCATGGAAACTCGACCAACCAAGTGAACTCGCTTGCCGGCGATGCATACTTCACCCTTATTGCTAAGCCCGCGCGAATAGCCATCGGCATAGCCACAGGCAAGAATAGCAACTTGTAAATCTTGTTTGGCCAAAAAAGTATGACTATAGCCAATACCTTGTCCTTTAGCTAGCTTACGTGTGCCAAGTACAGGTGTGCTAACCCGCATCGCAGGTAAAAGACCTGCTGCTTTGGAGGCAAAGTCAGTTCCATAAAATGGGTTGGCACCATAAAGAGCAATGCCTGGCCGACAAATATGCGCGCCTATGTGTTGTTTAATTTCTTCGGCAAACATAGTTCCAGCTGAATTACCTAACGATGCTGCCACAAAAGGCCACTCCTCACGCAAAATTTTAAGCATTGCAGCAAAGCGCGTGCCTTGAGTTTTTATTTCTTCTGCAATATGTAGGCTATCAGCAGAATGCAAATGAGAAAGAGCAAGCACAGGTGTAATGTGTGGCAATTGTTTTAAATGCTCAATGGCTAAGTTAAGTTCTTGCTCTTCAAAACCAAGTCTGGCCATACCTGTATTGCACTTTAGGGCTATGGGCATGGGTGTGCGCACATGGTTTAAAAGTTGCATTTGCTCTAAACTGTGAATAACAGGAATAATGCCAAGCTTTGTGCATAAAGTTATGTCCTGTTCATTTATAGGCCCAAGCAAGTTTAATATGACCATATTATCAAAATGTTGGCGTATGTCTGCACATTCTTGCACTGAGCCTGAGGCAAACATTTGTACTCCATTTTGTATGAGGGCTTTAGCAGTTTCAAACTGCCCATGCCCATAGGCATCAGCTTTGATAACAGCTAATTGCGATGGCCATATAAACTCTTGTTCATTCTTATATCCAAATGGAGCAGGCAGGCTTGCCTTGGCAAATGGCATATTTGCCTCTGCTTGAGCTAGTTTAGATAGTGAACTTAAAATATTATAATTGTGACAAATATTTTGCACATCAATATGTGCTGTGGGTATATGTAGGGGGTAGTTTGGCATTATGCATCCTCATATATTTGTGCTTTATTTTGACTTTGTGATAGTTTCAATCTTTTTTAGCAGTTTAATTTTTTTAAGTCACAATGTGAAGTTTAATAAAATTTTTATGTATCAAGCCCATATTTTTTAAGTTTATTATGCAAGGTGGCACGGGTAATGCCAAGTCTGCGGGCGGCTTCACTTTTGTTATCTTCTACAGCTTCTAAGGTTTGTGTAATGGCAAGGCATTCTACTTCGTCAAGAGATAAACCTGATAACGAGCACTCTTGTGGCTTGCTTGTCATGGCAACGCTAGAAATATTAGTGACACTGTTAGGCAACTCATTTTCGCTAATCATATCTCCTTGGCACAAGATAACAGCACGCTCTACCACATTTTCTAATTCTCTAACATTGCCCTGCCAAGAGTAGCGCAACATGGCGTCCAAGGCTTGGGGCAAAAATCCTTTAATACTTTTACGATTGCGCTGAGCAAATTTTTCAACAAAAAAAGCTGCCAGTAGTGGTATATCCTCTTTACGGTGGCGTAAACTTGGTACGTCAATACTAATAACATTGAGTCTAAAGTATAAGTCTTCGCGAAAGTTTTTATCCTTAACTTCTTGTAGTAAATTGCGGTTGGTGGCAGCAATGATACGCACATCAACTGTTATAGGAGTGTCAGAGCCTACGCGCTGCACTTCTCCTTCTTGTAATGCTCTAAGTAATTTTGCTTGCAAAACCAAGGGCATTTCGCCAATTTCATCCAAAAATAAAGTTCCACCATGGGCTTGCATAAAGCGACCTTCGCGCTTTTTATCCGCTCCAGTAAACGCACCACGCTCATGCCCAAAAAGTTCTGACTCCAGTAAATTTTCTGCTAAAGCTGCACAGTTAACTGTGACTAGCGGTTTGTCGGCACGTAGGCTACCACTATGTATGGCACGCGCAACTAATTCTTTACCGGTGCCTGATTCGCCATTAATTAAAACTGTTGCTTCAGCTGGAGCCACGGTTAAAATCATTTGTTGCATATCTTCCATAATTTTACTGCGTCCTAATATACCTGGTACAGAAGAAGATTCAGTTAGTTGGCGGCGTAGTTCTCTATTCTCAACACAAAGCCTGCTATGTTCTAATGCACGGGCGAGGCTATGTTTTAACACGTCAAAGTCTAAAGGTTTTATAAGGTAATCATATGCTCCAAGGCGCAAGGCTTCAACGGCAGTTTCTACAGAAGAATAAGCTGTCATAATGATAACCGGTAAGGCTGGATTAAATTCTAAAATACCTCGTAATGCATCAATGCCGTCCATGCGTGCCATGCGCACGTCGGTTAATACAGCATCAAATGATTGTTCTTGCACGGCGGCAATGGCTGTGTCTCCATCATCGGCTTCATGTACTCTGTAACCCCATGAGCTAATCATCATGCGCAGCATATGGCGATGAGCTTCATCATCGTCAACTACAAGAATAGAAGCTTGGTTGGTCATTTATATCTCCTTATGCTTTGGCTACTGGTATAAGTATATTAAATGTTGTGCCTGAGTGTTTGTGTTGGGTGTGATGCTTTGATTCAACTGATATTTCACCATCATGCGCTTCAATAATTTTATGAACCGTAGCAAGACCAAGACCAGTACCTTGCCCCTTAGTGGTAAAGTAGGGGTCAAAGATATGACTAAGATTTTTTTCTTCTATGCCAAGCCCATTGTCGCGCACTTCAATACATACGAAACGTTTATTTTTAGTATATAGAGTGATAACAATTTCCCCACCTTGAGGCATGGCCTCCATAGCATTTAAACACACATTTAGAAGAGCTTGACCAAAGCGGTCACTATCTAAAAGCACTAGTGGTAAATGTTTTTTGGGTTTGCGCAAATGTAATGATATTTTGTTTTTTTCAGCATCTTGGCGTAAAAGTTGTGTGGTATGCTCTAAAACCAGGCAAATATCAGTGGGTATGGCACGCACATCAGTAGGGCGTGATAAACCAATTAAATCTGTAATAACTCGATTTAGGCGTTCAACTTCACGCACCATAACATGAGCTGCCTTTCTATCCTCGCTATCTTCGGGAAAGCGTTGACCAAAATAAGTAGCATAGCCCTTAATGGAGCTTAAAGGATTGCGTATTTCATGGGCGACACCAGCGGCTAGGTTACCAATAGCAGCCATTTTTTCTTTGCGGCGCATTTCTTCTTCAAGTTCACGCACTTGCCCTTCAGCAAAATCTTGGCGGCGACGTGATTCTCGTGCTCGTTGAGCATAAAAAAGACTTAATAACAAAGCCATGCCCACAAGAAATCCACCACCGGCTAAAGCAAAAAAGTGCGTGCGGTCTTGGGCTTTGCTTTCTTCAAAAGGACCAATGTTAAGCCCTAAAAAAATTAGAGGTTGGGTTAGTGTGTCTTCACGCCTTAATGGTGCTAGGCTTTGTTTATCAAAGCCTAGCCTTGGCAAGCGCATGCTTGGCATTTTGTCTCTTTTTCTTTTACGCTCACCTCTTGGCATAAATTCACGGTAAACCACAAATGTACTTTCTTCATACATATTGGCAATAAACCAGCGCACTGGCATATCATCAGTCCATTGTGATAATTCATCAAGAATTTCAACAGAGGCTTCTTGTCCATTTATTTCTAAAATTTCGCCTAAACGTTTAGGATTACTATGAGCAAGTATAGTTCCATCGGGCATGGTAATGGCAATAAAGCGTACATCGGCACTGGCAAGCTCTTGTAAATTTCTTTGCAATTGCACAGCATCACGCTGTCCCATGCCCATACGCACGCTACCTTCTACTGCTTGTATAAGGGCTGAACCTTCACCTACCAATAACCGCACCATAGTGGTTTCACTTTGTTCTATAGAAAGAGTTGTAATGCCAATGACAACTACTAATAAAACTGCTGCAGCTCCTAAATTTAAACGCCAAGAAGGCAATGTGTCTGCCTTAATGCGGCTAAAAAATGTGCTAACCTTATTAGTATTATTTTGTGCCATACATAATATATAAACTCAGCAGCTATTTTATACAAGCAGAAATGAATTATTGTTGAAATTTGGCATATTTTTTGCATCATTGTTGAAAAAACAAGTAAAATACAATTGGCGTATAATTGTGCATACAGTACTAATACAACATAAATTTTTTACTCGACTTTTAAGTATAATCTTTTTATGTGACCTGTGCACCGACTTAAAGCACAGCATAGGAAGTTTTGGAGAAAATCATGCAACGCAATATATATATATTACTAATCATAGGTATTTTTATTTTAATACCAAGCGTTGGTAATGTTCAAGATAACAATGCTGCGCGTTGGAGTCAGGAGTTAAGTGCTGAACAGCAAGAAAAAGCACGAGATATTATTAGGCAAGCACATCCTCGTATTAAAGAATTACGTAAGGAAGTGCGTGCTAAAATTGATGCTTTGGAAGAATTTTGCTTTTCTAAGACCGATGATGAACAAACCCTAGCTAGACTTGGGCAAGAGTTACAACAAGCACGCGAAGTTTTGCGCCATGAATTAAAGACATTAGATAATCGTCTCATGCAAGAAGTTGGTGTTTCTATACGGGCATATCGTGGTCGAAGTAGTGCGCATCTTGGTAAGGATGTCTCACAAGATAGTGTGAAATTTCATAAGCATATTAAACCTATACCACACCATGGCGAGCAATAGAGCTAACAAATTGCTAAACAGTGTGCCATCAATGTTTTATTAAAAGTTTTTATATCAAACATCACAAAACAGGGTCGAAGCAAGTCTTTGACCCTGTTTTGTTTTGTAATATGAGTAAAGTTAACATGCTTTTATAATCAAGTTTAGGGTAAGCAAACTCTACTTTATGTGCTTTGTCATCAATTTGATTAAGTTCAAAACCACTTTTATACATCAAGAAGATTTGCGTCATTATAATTACTCACTGTACTCCATATATGACTGTATAAAAAATAAACACCTGCATAATTTTTTAGTAGCTAAAATTTATGCCTGTATAAGAATTTTACATGCTCAAATTAAGGGCAATAAAATTTTATTTAATAATATTAGGGTATTAAGCTGAGAATATGTTTTGGCACGGCACTTGCTAATAAGAGGCATAGCTTGAATAAATTTTTAAGGAGTTCAAAATGAGAAAATATAAAATGATAGTTCCCGCTCTGGCTTTAACTTTGTTAGCAGGCAATATGGTTTTTACAAGTGACGCTGAAGCTCGTGGTTGCCCATATTCAGGCGGACATGGTAAAGCTATGCAAGAAATGACAACGGAACAACGTGCTGCAATTAATAAACTTGTTGAAGATAGTGAAAAAGTTACTACACCCATTAAAGAAAAGATGTTCGTGAAAAAACAAGAGCTTGAAGCGTTACAAAATGCATCTAACCCTGATGTATCGCTTGTCACCAAGGCTTCTAATGAATTAGTAGAGTTGCGCAGACAACTTCGTGAAGAAAAAGATAAGCTTGGTGCTGAATTAGACAAAGCATTAGGTCTTGAGCCTGGAACCCACAAATTTAGCAACTATGGTCACGGCGATGGCATGGGTAAGGGCAAAGGCATGGGACATGGTAAGGGCATGGGACATGGCAAAAAGCATGGTCAAGATTCATAAAAACACTTAACCCCCAATGGCGTCCATCCACGCCTTAACATATACGGAAATGCGGCTCATCCACCGCAGGACATTAACAAAAACCTCCTCCTCTCCTCAACCAACAAACTACAAGGTCGGTCCTCATACCGACCTTGTTGCTTTTAAATGTATTTTTATGCTGTTTATAAAGGTCTTATAGCTCATCTTTTGTAATAACTTTTGTTAAGCAAAATATAACAGTGCAATTTAATGTAAATGAGAATAATACGTAATGTATGGTAAATTTCATTTTATTTACTAGAAAACACTTGCCAATTGTTAAAATTTCAGATAATAAACCCGCTCTTAACTAAGCACATCTTAGCAGCGTCCTTAGGGTGCTCGATGTATTTTACATGGGGTAAAATATATGCATATCGAGTAGTAAGGTCTGGGCTAGGGTGGAAGCAAAACCCTTTTTGGAGGATATTATGGCTTATGTCAGCATGAAGCAAATGCTGGAAACGGGCGTGCACTTTGGTCACCAAACCCGTCGTTGGAACCCTAAAATGCGTCCTTATATTTTTGGTGCGCGTAATGGGGTGCATATTATTGACCTACAACAAACCATCAAACTTTTCCGCACAGCCTATGATAAGGTTGTGGACGTGGTAGCTAATGGCGGTAAGGTGCTTTTTGTTGGCACTAAGCGTCAAGCTCAAGAAGCAGTCGCTACTGAAGCTACTCGTGCTGGTCAATATCATGTTACCAATCGTTGGATGGGTGGTACTTTAACAAACTTTGCTACCATTCAAAAAAGTGTTGATCGTCTTAAAAAATTAGAAGCTATGTTTGGTGATGGTTCTATTAATCGTTATCAAAAGAAAGAAATTTTATATCTTCAACGTGAAATGGATAAGCTTAATCTTACCCTTGGTGGTATTAAAGACATGGAACGCTTGCCGCAACTTGCGTTTATTATTGACCCTCACAGAGAAGATATTGCAGTAAAAGAGTGCCGCAAGCTTGGTATTCCTATTGTTGCTGTTACTGATACTAATTGTGATCCTGATGTTATTGATTTTCTTATTCCCGGCAATGATGATGCCATTCGTGCCATTAAGCTTTTTGTAACTTCTTTTGCAGAAGCTTGTATGGAAGGCGATGCCATGAATAAGGACGGTAAGGGCAAAAATGTGGAAGAAGAATTAAAGCGTGCTGCCGATGTGGCTGAACAAGCTCCTGCTGCTGCCCCTGAAGCTGCAACCGAAGAAGTTAATAACGAAGCCCCTGCTGCTGAGTAGGTTATAAAGGAGATTGTGATGGCTGCTATCAGCGCACAAATGGTTAAAGAATTGCGTGATAAAACTGGCGCAGGTATGATGGATTGCAAAAAAGCTTTGCAAGAAAATGATGGTGACGTGGAAAAAGCTCTTGATTGGCTACGCCAAAAAGGTATTGCCAAAGCCGCTAAAAAAGTTGGCCGTGCTACCTCAGAAGGTCTTGTGACCATGGCAAGCTCTGCCGATGCTAAGACTGTGTCCATGACAGCCCTTTGTTGTGAAACAGACTTTGTGGCTCGTGGGGAACAATTCCAAACTTTTGCCGCTTCCATTTCACAGTTGGTGCTTGATAAAAATCCTGCCGATGTGGCTGCTCTTGAAGCTCTTTTGGGTGATACCCTACAAAGTCAAATTGCCACCGTGGGTGAAAATATGACCCTAGGTGAATTTGCTCGTTATGAAGCTAAAGGCAATAATGCAGTTGGTGTATATATTCATGCCAATAGCAAAATTGGTGTTCTTGTAGAACTTTCTTGCACTAAGGCTGAAAGTGCAGGCAATGAAGCAGTGAAAGAACTTGGCAAAAATATTGCCATGCAAATTGCTGCCACAAGCCCTATGGCTGTAGGTCCTGAATCTCTTGATCAAGAAATTGTTGAGCGTGAACGTGAAGTTTATCGCCAAAAGGCCTTAGATGAAGGCAAGCCTGAAAATATAGTTGAAAAAATTGTAGATGGTGCAGTTAAGAAATTCTATAAGGATGTATGCCTTTTAGAGCAACTCTACATTCGTGATGATAAAAAGACCATTAATGATGTGCTTCGTGACGTTGGCAAAGATGCAGATGACACCATAGGTGTTGTGCGCTTTGCTCGCATTAATCTTGGCGCATAGTTATATTTAATTTTGTTAATGAAAAAGCCTGTTATGCAAAGCATGACAGGCTTTTTTTAATAACAAATAGCTTATAAAGCTATGGTTTTTTATTCAGTTGCTTTAAGACTTCTTGAGCGTTTTTATCACCATTTTTTGCTGCCAGTTTGTACCATTTTTCAGATTCAGCTAAATCGCGTTGCACGCCAGTTCCTTGTTCATACATATAGCCAAGGCTAAATTGTGCAGCAGCATCATTTTGTGCAGCAGCTTTTTTATACCAATTTACAGCTGTGGCATAGTTTTTTTCAACCCCTCTGCCTTCTTCATAAATGAAGCCTAGATTAAATTGAGCTGGGGCATAACCAAGGTCTGCTGATTTTTGATAATTTTCCATGGCTTTTTGATAATTCTTGGCATATCCACGTCCCTCCATGTACATAAAACCTATATTATTAAGGGCTTGAGCATGACCTTGATCGGCTGCTTTTTGAAACCAGTGCACAGCCTTTGTATCACTTTTTTCAGTTCCTTTAGCATTCATATATAACCAGCCAAGGGAGTATTGCGCTTCTGCAAGCCCTTGTTCGGCGGATTTTTCATACCATTTCATGGCTTGTGCATAATCTTTTTTAATTCCACGACCATTGGCATACATATAACCTAGGTTAAATTGAGCTATAGCATGACCTCCTTCGGCTGCTTTGCGAAACCAAGTTACAGCAGATTTATAATTTTTCTTTACTCCCATACCACTAGCAAATGCTCCACCAAGACTATTTTGCGCGCTAATATCACCTGCTTTGGCAGCTTTTTCATACCAAATGGCAGCTTTGCGGGTATTTTTTTTCACCCCTTGACCTTCTTCATAAAAACGACCAACAAAATACATGGCTTCAGGGTTACCATCATCAGCAAGAGGCGCTAAAATTTTATAGGCAGCAGTAAAGTCCTTTTTTTCAATGGCAGATTCTGCATCGGTCAATGGATCTGCCATGGTAAGGTTTGGTAAAAAAATAATAGCAAAAGCAAAATAAAAAATAAATTTTTTCATAATTCCTCAACACATTGATTTGAAATATATAGTCTTAAGCTAGTTTAGGCGCCGCAGCACTTTTTATATTTACGCCCGCTACCACAAGGGCAAGGGTCATTACGCCCAGCGCGCTTTTCTGAGCGCAAAGGACCTTTTTTGTCATTATCATTTTCGGGACCGGAGTATGACATATCTCCTTCTTCTTTGTGCTTAAAGGTATCGTCCATATCATCTTCTTCACGTTGTATGCGAACACGTGTAAGAGCTTTGAAAACACCCTCGCGAATACGAAAGAGCATAGATTGAAATAGCTCAAAGCCCTCACGTTTATATTCTAACTTGGGGTCTTTTTGACCATACCCGCGCAATCCAATACCGTCGCGCAATGAGTCCATATTGCGCAAATGCTCTTTCCAGCAGCGGTCAAGTTCTTCCAATAAAAAGTAACGTATGACATCCCGATACATTTCTGGAGCATCGTTTTGAAGTTGATCAAATATTTCTTTGATATATGCTTCTGCTTGCTCACGACTTGGTAGGGGAGCATCTTCTGCTAATACACGGTCAAGGTTAAAAATTTCGCGCAGGCGCCCCATGACTAACTCTGCTTCTTCGGGGCTTGGCTCAGATTTATCCTTATGATTTTCAATTTCGTCATATATTTCGTCTAATACGTCACCTTGAAATTCATCTAGTACAGGCTCTAAATCTTCTTCCTGAATAAGCTCTTTGCGTAAAGTGTAAATGACTTCACGCTGTTGGCTCATGACGTTATCATAATCAAGCAAGGTTTTACGTATTTCAAAGTGATGGGCCTCCACACGCTTTTGAGCACCCTCCACGGCACGAGTAACCATGGCATTTTCAATGGAGTCTCCTTCTTCAAGCCCGAGTTTTTGCATAAGTCCAGAAATACGCTCTGAGCCAAAAAGGCGCATGAGGTCATCTTCTAGGGATAGATAAAAGCGTGAAGAACCTGGATCACCTTGTCTACCGGAGCGACCGCGTAATTGATTATCAATACGTCTACTTTCGTGTCTTTCTGTTCCAAGAATATGTAATCCACCAAGGTCCGTTACACCCTCACCAAGCACAATATCTGTTCCACGTCCAGCCATATTGGTAGCAATGGTTACCTTGCCCCGTTGACCAGCCTGGGCAACAATTTCTGCTTCTTGTTCATGATGTTTGGCATTAAGTACATTATGTGGGATGTTTTGTTTTTTTAATAAATGTGAAATAAGCTCTGAATTTTCAATGGAAATAGTCCCTACAAGTACAGGTTGACCGGCTTTATGTAAGTCAATAATAGCTTCAACAATGGCAAGGAATTTTTCTTTTTGCGTGCGATAAATTAAGTCTGAATAATCTTTACGGACCATGGGCATATGCGAAGGTATGCTAATAACCTCTAGCCCATAAATTTCATGAAATTCAATTGCTTCAGTGTCAGCTGTACCAGTCATGCCACTTAGTTTGTCATAGAGCCTAAAGTAATTTTGAAAGGTGACTGAGGCAAGGGTTTGGTTTTCCGCTGCAACGGTAACACGCTCTTTTGCTTCTAGTGCTTGATGTAATCCATCAGAAAAACGTCTACCAGGCATAAGGCGACCTGTAAATTCATCAACAATAATCACTTGATTATCTTGCACTATGTATTCAATATCACGTCTAAAAACAGTATTTGCTTTTAATGCCTGCAAGATATGATGCTGGGCTGTAATGTGTGCTGGGTCAAATAAATTATCTACATTAAGTAGTTTTTCACAATAGGCAACGCCAGCTTCAGTTAAGGAAGCAGAGCGGGCTTTTTCGTCTACTGTATAATGTTTTTCTTGTTCTAACTTATGCACAATATCATCCATGATGCGATATTGACCTACAGATTCTTCAGATGCGCCGGAAATAATTAATGGTGTACGCGCCTCGTCAATTAAGATGGAGTCTACTTCGTCCACTATGGCGAAGTTATGACCACGTTGAACGAGTTGCTCCATGTAAAATTTCATATTATCACGCAGATAGTCAAAGCCAAATTCGTTATTTGTACCATAGGTAATATCTGCAGCATAGGCCTCTTTACGCTCATCATCGGCAAGACCATGCACAATAACACCGGTGCTAAGTCCAAGGGCAGCATAAAGCTCACCCATCCACTGGGCATCACGCTTAGCAAGATAATCATTAACTGTGATAACGTGTACACCCTTGCCAGAAAGGGCGTTTAGTACCACTGCAAGGGTTGCGACCAAGGTTTTGCCTTCGCCTGTTTTCATTTCGGCAATTTTACCCTTGTGTAGCACCATACCACCAAGCAATTGCACATCATAGTGGCGCATGCCAAGTACTCTTTTGGATGCTTCACGCACCAGCGCAAAAACTGGTACTAATACTTCATCAAGACTTTTGCCTTCATCTTGAACTTGGCTTTTGTAAAATGCTAGACGCTTAGGTAGTTCTTCATCATTTAAAGCTTCCATTTCTGGTTCAAGATTATTGATTGCTTGGACTAAGGTGTTTTTTCTTTTGAGATAACGTTCATTTTTGCTGCCAAAAATCTTTCTAAAAATATATGCAAACATGAATACTCCATTTACAAATTTGAATTAGTTAATTCCAAAATATATGAATTAAGCTATGGGGCTATAAATTAGAATTTTGGTTAACTGAATTTATAATTATAATATATAAAGCTTAAATTAGCAAATGCAATACCCAAAGCAGTTTTGCTGCAACTTATAAGATTGCACATAAAAATCTATGCTAAATGCTTTAATATAAAGAAAAGTTAAAGTTTTAAATTTAAGTATGCATATGCTTGCTGTTTTTATTCTTTAATGCTAGTCAATCTTAATAAGTGAGTGGTAAACGTTTATGAAATTGATAAAGTATTATTTTTTATTGCATGTGCTACTTTATGTGGTTTTTCTTCCCAATTCTGCTTTTGCGAGAATTTGGGATGCACATGCTATTATAGATCATAATGCCGCAAACATGTGTGCATTAACCTTTGATGATGGACCCACCCACTTAACTGCTCAACTATTAGATGCATTGAAGGAAGAAAATATACCTGCAACGTTTGTGGTGCTAGGCAAACAAGCTGAACTTCGCCCAAAACTTATTATGCGTATGATTAAAGAAGGGCACGAAGTGGCAAGCCATGGTTACGCTCATCCAAATTTACGCGAGATATCATACGAAGAAGCCTATTTAGATATAAAAAAGACACATGATCTTTTAAATGAGCTTGGGGCTGATGTTAAATTTTTTCGCCCTCCATTTGGTAAATATACTAAGGATGTACGAATGTTAGTTGAACAGCTTGGTATGTCTATTTTATTATGGTCGGTTGATAGTCGTGACTGGGTGCGCAGGCCTGATTATGGAAATATGCAAAATATTTTAGAGCGTCCTATGACTGCAGAAGAAATGCGTGGTATTTTTCTTTTTCATGATACTAAGGTGAGCACTGTTAATGATGCAAGATTAATTGTTGCTGTTTTGCGCGCTGTAGGGTGTAAAAAATTTGTGACAGTTAGCCAATATTTAAAAAATGCATCAAGGGATAGTAAGCCTCGCCAAATTATAGCAGCAAATAAACCTGTGCAAACTGCCATGTTAAAGAAAACTAGGCATGTGAAGATATACGAACTACGCCCTGTATCCATTGAAGCATTAACGATGCAAAAAAGAAAAAAAGTAACAGATAGTGTAAGAGAGAAAAAACTATCGTTTTTTCAAAACCCTTTAAAATAGTGTTTAATAAATATTGTATGAGTCATAGGGATTGACAAACCTAAAAGGTATGCTTATCTCTGACTTACTAAATTAGGAGGCTTTACAATGGTTGAAGTAACAGAAGCTGCTCGTAAAGAGCTAGAGGCATATTTTGCCGGTAAGGAAAAGGGATCTATTCGTATCTACTTAGCCCCAGGCGGTTGAAGCGGTCCACGTTTAGCTTTGGCTCTGGATGAGCCAAATGAAGATGACAACAAGTATGACGTAGAAGGTTTTACTTTCTGTATTAATAAAGAACTTCTTGAAACCGTTGAAGGCGTTAGTCTAGATTTTGGTTATATGGGCTTTGCTCTTACTCCTACTAAGCCGTTGGCTAGTTCAGGCAGTGCTTGTGGTGGTTGTAGTAGCAGTAGTTCATGCGGCACATAGTTTGTGCATTTTTTAAGATGCTCAAAGTGTCTTAGGTAACACAAACAGTCGCAAGGGACTTTGCTGTTATTTGTAGTTAATTTTAATTAATTTGTTATATTTATTGAAAAAGCCGATTTTAGATTTGATCTAAAATCGGCTTTTTGCCTATGGCTTTTATGTACAAAATGGTATTATTATGTCATACTTTGGTTGCAAGGTATAATTATGCATAATGAAGAACAAATTATCATCACAGCTAAAAAGCATCCTAAGCAGAAAAAAAGGCTCTATTCACTTGGTGAGCTGGCAGATACCATTATTACTGAAGAACAAAAAGTATTAAAAAGACTTGCTGCAAGAGCTACTAGGCGCAGAAAAACTTTATGGAAGCGTGTTTTGCTATGGCTTGCAGGTATTCTTACTGTACCTCCAGCCTTGATTTTTTGTGTGTTTTTATTACTTACATCTCCCTTAATGGAGCAAAGATTGACAACTTGGGTGGTTGATGGAGTTAATGCCATGGGTAAACCACTCAATATGCGCGTGCATATTGGTGCATTACGTGGTTTTTGGAAGGGTGAAGTAAAACTTTTCAATGTGCGTGTACATGATAAATATGGACCTTGGATATATGTAGAAGAAGGTACAGTGCATCCTCACTGGGGTAGCATTGCACGCGTCATTATAGCTGTGTTACAATATCAAAGCACAGGCTCTGTTAGTGATTATTTATATGGTGATATGCAACCCGTGGGCAGTGTTCCAGAGCAAAAAAATAGTTATCATAAAGATGATAGCAGCGTATATACAGCTCAAGAGCATGGGCAATCTATTAGTGAAGCTGGTGCATTGTTAAATAGTTTGAATGACAATGGCCAAATTGAGCAAGCCCAAGTAGAAAAGCGCAATTTTGTGCTTAGGGATACGCAAAAAAAACTTGTGCCTGCCACCATAGGAACAAGTGATATTAAAATCACTGATAATTTAGTAGAACCAAGTCAGGTGCTTAAAGATAAAGTTACTTTAGCCATTAAGCTTGGTACATTATTGGGCGTACGCATGCCGAGGTTTCCTCGTTATCTTGAGGAGGCACCCTTAGAACCTGGAGAGAGTAAAGAGTTAACCTTTATGCCACCATGGCTTGCCATTGATGTGGGCGAGGTAGAAGTGGCGAACTTTCATCTAGGTCCTTCTGGGCGTGATATTTTTATTGCAGCACGTTTTCAAGGTCAAGCTAATGCAAAACAAGCTAGATTGCGTAGCACTGTTTTTGCAGAAAAAACTAGCTCTGGTCAGTGGGTTTTACCGTCCATACAAGATTTACCGGGAGATGTTACCCTTTCTATGCGTGAGCTGCACGGGGAAGAAAATATTATATCCACCAGCATGCGTAAGGAGCGTAATGCATTTTTTGCTGAAAAAAAGTTTTTAGGTCTTGTGTCCTTTGACTATAATAAGGGTGATGCAGATTTACGCTTGCAGTGGCGTGACACCTTGATTGCACCCACAATGTTTGCAGGTTTAGATAACCATTGGTCACGATTACGTATTTTAGCAACTGTACCTACTTGGCCTCCTCAGCCAGAACAACCATTGCAAGCACAATTTATCGGTCGTTTTGGTGGCACTATGCTAGGTGGAGCTTCGCGCGTTAAGGCTTCTTTAGCTTCAGCTCAGCTTTTTTGGGATGGCGAGCGTTTTATTGTACGTGATATAAATGTGCTTAGTCCCATTAAGAATAGTAATCTTAAAATTGTGGGTAGCTTTGGTCTTGACCCTGTGCAGAGTTTTGGAACTCAACTTACTGTTTCAATAGAAGATATTTCTATTTTAGCTGGTTTATTTGACCTAGATTTGAAAACAAATCCCATGGGCGGTAAGCTTAAGGCTGATGTATATATGACTCGCGGTGGTGATTATTTGCTTTGGTGGACTAAACCCTTGCCCCAAATTCAAATGGATCGTAAATTACCTGGTTTTTTTGCCTCACCCTATGACTTGTCATTGCTTGCTAAAGATATGCAGCTTGCTATTCGAGCAGCATGGGCTTCCATTCGTAATTTAAGAAAGTTTAAAGCAAATCCGCCACAACCAAAGGCAACACGCTTACCTCCTGCATCTCTTGCCGAACATACTTTGCAGATGCGTATTAAACTTGCAAGCCCTAAGTTGCTACTACCTTCAGGTGAACTTGAAGATGTATTTTTTAGCATTAATGCTAAATCAGTGGATGCACTAAAAGCACCTAGCGGCACAGCTTATAAAGATAAAGAAAGTGCCAATTATTATGCACAGCATGCTAACATTACAAGTCCAACCCCTAAAGGCAGTGCTGACTTTACTTCATCGGGCTTTCCGCGTGGTCTTGTGGGGACAGCCTTTGCACGTATAGGTGATGTACAAGGTTTTGGTAAGGGTGGCATGACTTTAAATTGGTTTTTGGGAGGATTGCATGATGAGGCTCGCACATTTCAATTAGAATATGAAGATGTTGAATTAAATTTTCCTGGTGTGCACGGTAATGCTGACATTGGCTTTGCTTATGCCTTACCTATAGTTAGTAGAAATTGGCCATGGATAGATGGTGAGGTTAAAGTTAATGTAAACAATTGGCGTTGGCTTGGTCTTGTAACCAAGAGCAGTGTACGTGCAACCAATTTAAATGTTACGTCAAATTTTAAGTCATTTCTCGATGATAATGGCAAACCTCAGCAATATTTAAATGCTAGCATTAAGGCAGATAGATTTGATTCTAATGCTTTTTTAGTGCGCGATGTGCTTGGTACAGCAGAAAGTGTCAACTTGCATGCTTTGGCAGATATTTTGGCTTTATCAACAGGTAAGCTTCGTGAGGCATTGGAAAAAAAGCTTATATATGTTGCTTCACCACATACGTCACTCTTAAAATCGAACTTGCAGTTAGGTGCTGGCCGAAGTGGTGGTGTTGAGTGGAGTCGCGGTGATTTTAATATGAATGTTGTAGATGAAAACGCAAACTTTAGTGTAAAAATGTATGGAGATTTATCTGCCATTTTAAACGGCACATATAATTTCCGAAAGCGCGTGGTCGGGCTTAAGGAATTGCAATTTATAAGATGATATTATATATTAAACAGTTATGTTAAAATATGATAATAAGCCTGTAGTTTCATCACTAAAGCTTGATGTAAATCGGTCCATAAGGGCCCCTGCCACTTCATCATTACTCATAACTTCACGTTGCATGGTGGTGTCACTGGCAAGACCAAGTGAATCCATTAAGTCAGTAAAGTGATTGTACATGTTTGACCAGAGTTCGGCATATTTTTCTGGGTCTTTTTCATAAACATTACGGTTTATCTCTCCCATTTCGCCAATGGTGAAGTTAGTATCCTCTTCTTGATATTCGCTTAACCAATTGAGCATATCCTCAAAACTTTCTGTTGCCGGTAAGGCCTTAGAAACTTTGTCAAACATTCTTTGGTTTTCGGTATAAACATAGGTTTGATTTTCTTTATAGCGCAACTCTTCCAAAAGTTCTATGGCTTCATCTGATAGAGTAACTTGATCTTCGTTATAACTTTTGTTTTCAGCAGATGAACCACTTTGAAACACTGAGTTAACACTAGTACTTGTTAGTGAATTGTTGGAATCAAGACTTGATATATTGCTCATAAAAACCTCTTCATTGTTTGGCTAATATTATGCAAAAAACGTTCCGGGAAAAATTTACCATGCATAACAAATATATTTAAACATGTTTCAAGAATCAATATCAGTTTAGATTTTGTAAATAATTTATCAAACCGTATATTTTATATCGGCAAAAAGCTTGCAAGCTTAATATTTACTTAAAAAACTTTTGAATGTGGTGTGTTTTAGCAAGGGGTAACGCCGCATAAGCGCGTAATAAATTTGGGGGATAGTGAGTATTTTTTAACAAAGTTTCTATCTTACTATGGCATACTCTTAAAAATTGTTCTTGTGCAATATTAGAGTGTTGAAGTGTGGCTTCATATACTTGATTGGCCCAAAGTATAATATCCATAGGGTCTATATGTGGTATATCTTCATGAAAGCCTATGGATAAAATAGTGTGCTTAAAGCAAGAAACTTCATCATGAGGAAGATTAAGGGCTTTTAATATATATTTTACGGCTCTAGCATGATTTATGGCCGTGGTTTTACGCCTAAAGTAGCGGCAATTTAACAGATTTTTTGATATATTTCCCACGCGCATAGGGGTTAACAATAATGCCTCAGCAAAAAAAGCATAATCTTGTGCACGAGCAAGCTCTTGATGATAAATTATGTTATGTTTATGTATAGTTTCAAGATGCATACATGATGTGCCATTGAGTATGCTACTATATAAGATAATGCCTGCGCTAATGGCATCGTGTGATGTTTTAACGCGTATTAAGTGGCTACTTTCTCCAAAGCATTGCATATAGCCACCACAAAGAGCTAAGTTATTAGATTGCATGAAGTTAAATTGTAATTCTAATCTGTCTTGAACAGAAATGTCGTCTGCATCCATCCAGGCAATGTATTCACCCCTAGCCTCATTAAGGGCAGTATTTCGTGCAAAGGGACGACCTTGATTTTTAGCAAAATTGATCAGGCGAATGCGTTTATCACTGTAACTTTCAATGACTTTAGCAGTATCATCAGTGGAACCATCATTTATTATTAATAGCTCAAAATCTTTAAATGTTTGTTTAAGTATGGAATCTATGGCCGGCGCTATATATGTGGCGTCATTATAAGCGGGCATAGCTACGGTAATGTGTGGCACGGTTTATCCTTAAAATATTGGCTTAAATATAGTTTAATAAGAAAAGTTGTTTTATAAAAATTTATATTAGCGTTAATTTTTTATACTATTAATAGTTATAATTCCAGTATTGATACCAGGGACTATAATGATTTACACCAGCTATACTTTCGCATGCATCTGCTTGGTTAAGCTTTTTACAAAATGGATCTTGTGTAGAAGTTGGAACAATGTCATCACTTAATCCGCTTATGTGTTTTTGAGGGATGCTTTGCACTTGCTGCACAAATTCCACAGGATTTAAAGAGCCACTAAGTGGACTTACATTATGCCAATTTGTCCATTTTTCATGATCAAGTAATCCTGCTACAGACCCTAAGAATTTAACATCATTACGCTTAGCTGCTACTAATACCGCCGCAGCTCCACCTCCAGAAAAACCAACCAATACCACATCTTTGGCATTGGTATCTTGCTTTGCTTTATCTATGGCTTCGTTAAGCGCAGTGATAACTTCGGGGGCTAAGCGGTGGCTAGTCCAAAATTTACGCTGGCAAAGGCGCCTATCTTGCCCTTGCACATACTGGCAGGGTCTTGCAAGATATAACACAGCGGCATTACTTGGGTCATGCTTAGCAAGAGAAAGTGTAACATCATCTGTGGGAGTTGGGTTAGTTGAAGGTTTTGTACGGCTAATCCAAGCTAGGCCGTCACCTTCTATATAAACATGTAAAGAGTCATTGTTGACCTTGGGTGCACGTAAAAGACCGTGGAGTGTAAATGTAGATGTGTGATATTTTTGAACTTTAAATTCAATTGGCAAGGCGGTTTGGATGTTTTTTTGTGCTGCACCGCCCACAGTACAAGCACTGAGCATTAAGCAATAAATGCATAGAAAAACAATATTTCTCACTATTACTCCAAAGCACAGTACACATTAAAGTGTATTACTAGACTGATGACAAAGCGTTCAGACCTGTTGAAATGTGATATATTTCATCAATTTGTTAGCAATAGCCATATAAGATATGGGTATATAATGGAACTATAGTAATCCTTTATGCATTCTTTTTATGTGCCCAAGGGAAAGACCTAAAAATACCACTCCAGCTAAAGCATGAATGCGCTCATTGCCAACGCCAATGGCAAGGGCTGCTACACCTAAGGATACTGCCATAGTGCGATTGTATAATTTGCGCTTTTCTCTGGTGGTCATATTTTTTAGACTGCAAGGTAAGCAAGACAATGGTTTTTTAGGCTCTATGTTGATGTTTTCAAGGTCTATAAATTGTTCACCTTGTTTCATAATGTTAAGCAATGTATCTTGGTCAAGAACTTCGGCATCATATTCAAGCAATAGTGAGCCTGTGCGTACATTATGTTTTAGGCTTTCAACTCCGGGGAAATTTTCTAAAAGACTAGCAATCTGTTCTACAACTTGGCTATCTTTTAATATGGGGTGGCGTAAACGCAGTCTGCCTTCCACAAAGGATGTCACGTAGTTCTCAATCATGTTCTTGCTCCGTGAGTTGGGTTAATGGTTTTACGGGTATTAAAGGACGCATAGCATTGGCTGTTACACCTACGGTGGTAGCATTATGCATTATGGCAGAAATTGTTGGCGTAATAAGACCAAAAAGGCTTAGAGCTAAATAAATGGAGTTAAGACCCATATTCCAGCCAAAGTTTGATTTAATGCGTTTAAGCACTTTTTGCCCTAACTTTCTTGCAATTATCAATCCTTCTAGTGAACTATGCGTAAGTACTACATCAGAAACTTCTTGGGCAAGGTCTGTGCCATCACGTAAGCTTATACCCACATCTGCTAAGGAAAGAGCCGGAGCATCATTCATGCCATCACCAACCATAATAACCTTAGCACCTTCAGCTTGAATTTGGCTTACAATTTCAGCTTTATTTACTGGTAATATTTTAGCATAAAATTCTTTAATGCCCAAGCGATCTGCAATGTTTTGAGCAGATCTGGTTTCATCACCAGTAATCATGACAATGCGTTTAATACCTGCTGCATAAAGTTCTTCAATTACCCATGCAGCTTCTTCACGCACAGTATCTTCAATGGCAATAAGTCCTGCAATTTCTTGCTCTATAGCCAAGTATAATAAAGAATAGCCCTTGGCAAGTAGCTCGTCAGCTGTGCTTGATAATGAACCAAGATCAATATTTTCATCTTCACAAATGTAGTGTCTACTGCCAAGCAAGACACGTTTATCTCGCCAGCGGCTGGCAATACCGTGAGCCACAATGTATTCAACTTGGCTATGCTCTTCTCTGTGTTTAAGGCCTTCTTCATCGGCCTTTTGCACCACCGCTCTTGCCACAGGATGGGGGAAATGCTCCTCAAGGCAAGCCGCTAGGCGTAAAATTTCTTTTTCTGAAAATTCCCCACGGCTAACCACTTTAGCCACACGCGGTTTGGCTTGAGTTAGGGTTCCGGTTTTGTCAAATATCACTGTATCAGCTTCGGCTAAACCTTCAAGGAATACACCACCCTTGATTAAAACTCCGCGGCTTGCTCCCTCACGCATGGCAGCTAAAATCGCTAAAGGTGTAGCAAGGCGCAAAGCACAAGAATAATCAACCAATAATACTGAAGCTGCACGCATGGGGTTGCGAGTTATAAGCCAAACTATGCCGGCAAGTAAGAAGGTAAATGGTACTGCCATATCGGCCATGCGCATGGCCTTTCCTTCAATTGAAGCTTTAAGGTGTTGTGATTGCTCGATAAATTCTACGATTTTTTGCAAGCGTGTTTCTGTGCCTATATGGGTTGGCTTAATGTATAGTGTGCCATCTTCAACTATAGTACCAGCAAAAACACTATCACCATTTTTACGAAAAACTCCCTCAGGTTCACCAGTCATGGATGCTTGATTGACAATGGCTTCTCCATCAATCACCAAACCATCCACAACAATTACACTGCCTGAGCGGGCAATAACTATGTCATCAAGGGTTAGTTGGTCTAACGAAACGCGCATTTCCACATCACTGCGCATAATCCATACTGTGTCTATATCAAGACTTAGGCTTTGAGTAAGGCTTGCTCTTGAGGTTTGCCTTGTCCATTCTTCTAAAGCATTTCCCATGCTTAAAAGGAAGGTAAGCATACTAACGGTGCGAAAATCACGCCTGAAAAGTGAAATGGCAATGGATGTGGCATCAAGCACGTCTACATTGAGTTTGCCTTGAAACAATGCTTTAAGGCCTTGCACAATATAGGGTATTGAACGCTGAACAGCTCCAATAGCTCTTATGACCATAGGCATAAGAGGACGAAGCACCACAAATCGCACGATTGGCCAAACAAAAAGCTTTGCCCCCACGCCTGTAGAAGCCTTTGCAACACCGCTTTGTAAGGGGGTAATAGGTGCGGGCTTAGGCATGGAGGCATGCTGTACATTTAATGCATCAAGGGCATGTTCACGAGTGGATAAATCTTCATAATAGAACAAAACACTACCAGTTCTGGCATTAATTTGTATGCCAAAAATGCCAGAAAACACTTCAAGGTTGCGTTGTATATGCTTGACACTACGCAAACTTAAAGATTGCGAGGCGCGTAAGCGTAACCTGCCATAGGCATTGATAGATTCGTGAACAATACTTAAATGCATGATTTTAACTGGCAGCTTCTTCTTTCTTTTCTTTGCGTTTTTCAGCAGAACTTTGAGCTTCTGCTACCAAGTCTTCCATGTTTTCTTTAAGAGTTTCAACTTTGCCCATAAATGAGTCTTTGGCATCCATGCCTCGACTAATCAAATTGGCAGCCATGGGACGCACTCCTTCTGAGCGAGAAAGGGCAGTAGCACCAATTGCTCCAACCACTGCACCACCTAGAAAAACCAAAGCAAATCTAAAAAGTCCGTTCATATTTCCTCCTAAAATTTGAATACTAAAAGAACTTTAAAACGAAGTTGACAATCACTATCAATTAATGTTGGTTTAGTCAAGAATAATATGGATGAAATATACCATAATTTTTGGCTAACGCAAAGCTTTAAACTGTAAAAAATATCAATTTTTTTAGAAATTCACATAAAAATACTAGACAAAACCAAGGTGCATATTGTATAGCTCTTGCCGCGAATAATGGTCAGCAAGGATGTAATTTCAAATCTTAAAATTCAATTAACCAAGTATAAAAAATATGTTTAATGAAAAAATAACTCCCATACAATGTCGTGATACAGCTCTTGCCTTTGCATTTTTAAGTTTGCTAATTTGGTTTTTTACTGAAAATGTAAACTTTGTCTATGCCACCATGTTTATTGTACTATGGGCCATGATTTGGCCAAGTTCATGGCAATGGCCTGCCCGTTTGTGGTTTGGCTTATCACATGTACTTGGTTTTTTTATGTCAAAGGTCTTGTTGAGTATTATCTATACACTAATTCTTATGCCTGTAGCTATGGTTAGACGTATTATGGGTAAGGATAGTATGCGCCTTAAAAATTACAAATCAAAAGCAGAGCAAGGGTCCGCCTTTGTGGTGCGTGAACATACTTTTACTAAAGAAGATTTGGAAAATCCTTATTAACGGAGATAAATATGAGCTTTTCATCTGATATATGGGGCTTTTTAAAGCAAAGAAAGAAATTTTGGCTTTTGCCACTTATCGTGGCATTATTATTAATTGGTGCTTTGGTTGTTTTTGCAGGTGGTTCTGCTGTAGCTCCATTTATCTACACCCTATTTTAAGGTTTAAGATGACAGAAAACACTTATATATTAGGGATTTCAGCATATTATCATGATAGTGCTGCGGCATTAATTTGTAATGGCAATATTGTTGCAGCAGCTCATGAAGAACGCTTTACACGCAAAAAGCATGATGCTGATTTTCCAACCAATGCTACGCGCTATGTGCTTGAAGAAGCAGGCATTAGCCTTGACCAAGTCACAGCCATTGCCTTTTATGATAAGCCTTTTCTTAAGTTTGAGCGTTTATTAGAAACATACCATTCTTTTGCTCCTAAAGGTTTGCAAAGTTTTCTTATATCCATGCCTGTGTGGATTAAAGAAAAACTTTTTATGCGTACTATGCTTGAGCGTGGTTTTGCTCCATTTTTACAAGATAAAAAACTTCTACCGCGTATATATTTTCCTGAGCATCACGCTTCACATGCGGCCTCGGCTTTTTTTCCTTCACCATTTGAAGATGCTGCTATCTTGACTGTTGACGGTGTAGGGGAGTGGGTCACCACATCCATTGGTAAGGGAGATGGAAATAGTTTATCTATTTTAAGGGAAATACATTTTCCACATTCGTTGGGCTTACTTTATTCTGCCTTTACAGCATATTGCGGATTTAAAGTTAATAGTGGTGAATATAAGCTAATGGGTTTAGCACCCTATGGCGATGCTCACTCTGAGCGCACTAAGGTTTTTGAACAACAAATTCGTGATGAGTTGATAGAAATTCATGAAGATGGATCTTATTCCCTAAACATGGACTATTTTGCCTATGCCACAGGCTTACGCATGTATGATGAGGCACGCTGGACTAAGCTTTTTGGACTTGGTCCGCGCATGGCTGAGTCAGAAGAACTTGAGCAAGAATACATGGATCTAGCCCTTGCCATGCAGCATGTGACCGAAGATATAGTTTTGCGTCTTGCTAAAACTGCACAAAAGCTTACTGGCTCAAAAAATATCTGCCTTGCTGGTGGGGTTGCGCTAAATTGTGTTGCCAATGGTAAATTGTTAAAAAGTGGCATTTTTGAAAAAATGTGGATTCAGCCTGCCTCTGGTGACGCAGGGGGAGCTCTTGGAGCAGCTTTAGCTTATTGGTATATTGGGCTTGAAAATAAGCGCACTTTACCTACCGAGAAAGACCATATGCAAGGCTCTTATCTTGGTCCGTATTTTGATAATGGCGAAATTGCTAGAAGTTGTAAACGCTTCCAAGCTAAAGCTAAACAATATGATAAATATTCTGATTTATGCGCAGATGTTGCAGATTTATTGGCCGATGGAAAGGTTATTGGTTGGTTTCAAGGACGCATGGAATATGGTCCGCGTGCCCTAGGTAATCGCTCCATTTTAGGAGACCCACGTCAAGTAGATATGCAAAAGCACCTTAATCTTAAAATTAAATATCGCGAAGGGTTTAGACCATTTGCGCCATCAATTTTAGAAGAGTATACTAAGGAATACTTTGATGTAGAGGATATGTCTCCCTATATGCTCTTGGTTGCTCCGGTTGCTAAGAAGTTTTGTCGTGACCTACCCGAAGGTTATGGTAGCTTACCCATTTGGGAGAGGTTGTACTTTCAACGTTCTGACTACCCTGCCATTACACATATTGACCTTTCTGCGCGCATTCAATCAGTTAGTAAGAGTACAAATGCGCGCTATCATCAATTGATTAGCACATTTTATGAAAAACATGGTTGCCCCATGCTTGTTAACACAAGCTTTAATGTGCGGGGTGAGCCTGTAGTTTGTACACCAGATGATGCCTACCTTTGCTTTATGCGCACAGAAATGGACTATTTAGTTCTGGGTGATTTCTTGCTTAAAAAGGAAGATCAACCTGAGCTTAGAGATAATCAAGATTGGCGATCTCTATATGTGTTAGATTAATAAACATTAAAAAGATTAATAAAATTAAAGCCCTCGTATCGATGATACGAGGGCTTTTTTTAGAATAATTAGTCGACACTGAAAAAATAATGTAACTATTTGAAACTAAACAGTTTTATAGTTCAAATAGGCTAGTAAAATTGCCAGAAACTAGAGCATGAAATGCGAATTTCTGGTAATTGTATGTAGTAAAAAAAAGTTTTTCAAGTGTTGACTAACGGAATTTTTCTGTAAGAAAAATTTTGCGTGCCGCAAAATAAGCCAGAACTTGCTTCTGGCGACCCTGAAGGGGTATTTGAAGGCAGCGTGCCTTTCTGAACAACACGTGAAAACGTGTTGTTCAGCATCGACTAATTAGTTTAGCTATAATAACTAGCAAGCACCATTAGCATTAAAGAATGCGGCTTTACCTGCATTACAAATAGGGCATTGGTCACATTCGCCTTCGTGGGTATAACCACAAACTTTGCACAGGTAGTAGTCAACATCAGCTACAGCTTCTGGATTAGCAAGAGCTTTTCTATATAAATTGGCATGAACATTTTCTACAGCATTTACATAACCAAAGTGCTTTACTACATCGGCTCTGCCTTCGGCTTCTGCATCCTTAATCATTTCTGGATACATGGTAGTGAATTCGTAATCTTCACCTTCAATAGCAGCTTTTAGGTTTTCAGCAGTTGTACCAACATGATCAGCAAGACGTAAATGTGCATGAGCATGCAAAGTTTCAGCTGCTGCGGCTGCACGGAAAAGCTTTGCAACAGCTGGTAGACCTTCTTTGTCTGCCACATCGGCAAAAGCGCGGTATTTACGGTTAGCTTGGGATTCACCTGCAAAAGCGGCCATTAAATTATCATGAGTTTTAGACATTATTATCTCCTTAAATGTTTTTCTTAATGCGAGTGATTACTATTAAGCTAGTTCCAACAGCTTGTAAAGCAAAAAATAGAAAAAAAATAGTTTTTGTTAAAATTAATGACTAATCATTTAATATTATATTAATTGTTTTCTATTAAAGCAGTGCCATCGGTGGCATCAGCTATGGCTTGCTGAAAGTCATGTAGGTTTTCTTGAGGTAAACTTAAAATCAGCTGTGCTTTGTCTGTAAAATTTTCTTCTTGTATAGTTACTTCATAGTTGGGCAAGAGTCGGCGTATTCTATCTATGTGGCTGTAGCTTAGGAAAATTTGCAGGCTGATTTTGTTAATGCGCTCACAAGTGGGCAGGGTGGTTAAGTTTTCGATAACTGACCCTTGATATGCTCGAACTAAACCACCTGTGCCAAGTTTAACCCCACCAAAATAGCGCGTAACAACACAGACTAATTCTCCAATGCCGCTATGTAAAAGAGTAGTAAGCATGGGTCGACCTGCAGTGCCATGCGGTTCTCCATCATCAGAAAATCCTACACGTGCAGTGTCTCCAGGTGAGTCTGGGGCAAAAGCCCAGCAATTATGTGTTGCATTAGGAAATTCTTTTTTAATACGCTCCACAAAAGCCCGCGCTATGTCTGTATCAGATGCGTGACCCATACTACATATAAAAAGACTGCGTTTAATATGATTTTCAGTGCGATGTATAGCAAAAGTCTCAAGTTTAGGGATCAAATATCTTTTGCTCATAAACTATCCAAAACTAGCAAAATCATAAAGTATACACTGACTAAGACGCCTAAGGCTACAATGGAAGCAGTTTTAATAGTAGTTGCAAGCAGTATAAGTCTTTGCTCATTCCAAGGTTTTGCTTGATGTTCTGGAGGTCCAAGCCAAGGCTTATGGACAACTTCTCCAAAATATACACTTGGTCCTGCCATGCGTGCATTCATAAGCCAAGCTGAAGCTGCCATGGGTAAGCCGGAATTAGGGCTTGGCATGCCTTTGGCTTGTGCAAAAATACATGCAAAGCCTGGCCACTTGCCATCAGTTTGCTTTGCAACGAGGTTATATTTATTTGTAAAGTAAAGAAAAAGTACGCTTAAACGCGCAGGGATATAAGCTAAAATGTCATCAGACTTAGCAGCTGCAAAGCCAAGTTCAGTCCAGGGTTCTGCCTTATATCCCCACATGGAATCCATGGTGCTAACGGCTTTATACATCCATAAGCCAACTGGTCCGCCAATCACTAGCCAAAAAAGCGGAGCTACCACAGCGTCGGTATAATTTTCTGAGAAAGTATCAGCTAGGGTTTTTCTAAGCTCTTGACGCTCAAGAATCGTAGTATCTCGACTTACTAGCTGCGCCACAGATTTTCTGGCTTTTCCTATGTGCTCATGTTCGATACTGTTTAAAACTTCATCAAAAAAAGTTAGTAATGACTTGGTAGCAAGCCCGCTATAGGCAAAGTATATGGTAAAAATCCAGCCAATTATAGGTAAATTAATTAGCAAGTATACCACAAAACCAACTATGCTAACAATGCATGCAACGCAAATGGCTCCAGCTAGGCGGGTGTTACCAATATAATGTCCAATCTTACGTCCAAATTTTTCAAAAAAAGTTATTAAGTCTCCAACATAACAAACAGGATGCCGCCAATAAAAATTAACATGCCCATAGAGCATATCTATGCCAAAAGCTAGCAATGGAAGTAAAATATGCCAGACTATATCTGTAAACATTACAATGTATCCAAAAATCCGCATTGCCCAAGGGCAGCATAAAGAACAATCCCTGCTGCTGTAGCGAGGTTAAGGCTACGAACTTTATTGTTAATAGGAATGCGTACCCTTGGACCTTGCGTTAATATTTCTTGTGGTAGTCCTCTAGTTTCAGGTCCAAGTACTATACTATCTTTGGGGCAAAATTTAAATTGATGTACAGGTTCACCTCCCTTAGATGAAGTTAGGACCAAACGATTTTTTCCTTCAATGGCTTTGGCATAATGAGCAAAACTTGGCCAAGTTTGCACCTTGGCATGTGGCCAATAGTCAAGACCGGCACGTTTTAAGTGTTTATCATCAATGGAAAATCCCAGTGGCTCTATGAGGTGCAAGCTAATACCAGTGGCTGCACAAAGACGTGCAATATTACCAGTATTGGGTGGAATTTCTGGCTCAAAAAGTACAATGTGCATGGTTTAAGTCTTTCCTCTGCTAATATAATGACGCATAATGCCATTTACTACGTCTTTTTTAAAATCATCAACGGGTCTAATAGATGGATTTTTAAGTGGTTTATTGCCCTTGGCATAAACATGAGACCCAATGTTTACGCGTGGAATAAGAAAGGGATCTGTCAAAAGTTTACCATCATAAACACATACTGGTATCTTAGAATAGTGGGCTTCATTTACACCGGGATAGGTTAAAACTCCACCTAAAAATTGTGCGTTACGCAGTGCAAGCATGCCCTCATCATTGGGGCGACCACCAAAGGGATAAGCCATAATTTTTTGTACTTTATCAAGCATTTGCAGTTGGCTAAAATGCTCCATCTGTTGCTCAATTACCTTGGTCATTTGGGCTTGGTTTAAGTCATTTAGGCGTATATGCCAGCGAGTTTGATAGCCAAATTCTACTCCGCTCATGGGGCTTAAAATATCGGCAATATCTTTTAATTCCATAATAGAGCCAAAATAAGAGCTTTGCTCAGTAGCTTTACGTCCACTTACACTTAGGAAAAATGTAGCCCTGGGTGCTGCTATGCCATGCAGGCTTGAACCTAAGACTTCTATAAATGACTTACTATTATTTAATGGACCAGAGTCAGCGCCTTGCGGTGCAGTTATATTGGAAAATATCATGCTGGCATGAGCTGCATCTGCGCTTATACCTATAGGTTTATAGCCTTTAGGCACTATTTCATCTACTCGTCCAAGAATTATATCACTTATGTTGACAGGTCGAAAATCTTGATCCCATATATAGTGAAATAGTAAATTAAGTTGTTTTACCGATATATCCTCTGGAAAGCCTGGGTCATCTTCAAGGCGATAAAACATTAGTACAGGTATGGCTGGTACATGGTCTACCACACGCTCATGTGGCACTGGTGCTGCAACACTTAAACTTGTATTGAATAAAGGAGTGCCAAGCCATGGTAAAAATCCAAGACCTTGTAAAAAACGACGTCTGCTAAAATTTTTATGGTAAAGCATGATATCACTCAATATGGATTTTTATTCAGTATTACGGTTAGTTTCTTTTTGTTTTTCTTGTTCTTCTTGTATGGAGGCATGACCATAAGCAAGTTTTAAGATCCAAGGTACAAGAGGTGCTACTAGGAAAAATACAATAAATAATGGCCAGCGTGAACCAGTTTCTATGCGCACAAACCATCCAAGACCAACAAAAAGTATTAAGCATATGCAAAGCATAGCTAAGCGCAAGCGCGATTTTTCAACGTATTGCTTTATGCTTTGCATGGTTATAACTTTATGACCACATTGAGGACAAGTTAGATAACGTAAAGAAATTAATGACTCACATTGAGAGCATTGTCTGTAAAGCATGATTACCTCTTAATTAACATTAATTATTTTTCTGTACATTTAAAAATGTTTTTTTAGCTTTTAGGATGCGTTTCCAAGATGCACGAATATTATCCATGGGAATGCGCCCATTGCGCACAGCGTTTAATAAAATATCATAAACCTTGGTAGCTTCATCGGCATGACCAGTTTGAATTTTTTGCGTTAGCATTGCGTCAAAACCCATGCCGGGCATAGCCTTACCTAAGCCTTGCTTTAAGAGTTGTTTAGTTAAATCATCACTTCCGTTAAGCAATTCTTCAAATGGCAAAGCATTTTGTGGTGCAGCGTGTAAATGTGCTGGTTCAGAAATAAGAATAATATCAACTCCTGCAAGTATAGATTGCACAATGCCTGCCTCTAAGCTGTATTGTGGTTGTAAGCTGCGCATATCTTGGCTTAGCACTATGCCATCAAAACCCATGCGCCCACGTAGAATACCATGCACTAAGGTGCGTGACAATGAGGCAGGGTGTAGGGCATCAAGAGCGCGGTGATACACAAGGGCAGGCTGTATGGCTCCTTGCCACCCATTTTCAATGGCTTTTGTGTAGGGTATTAACTCTCTACTTTGCCAAGATGCCCCTATATCTGGAATATCATATAATATGTTTTTTGTATTTCCCACATTGGGACTAGCCGCAAAGCCTCCCATGCGACTGCCTGTACCAGGGAAGTTACGTAAACATGGTAAGACCTTAGCTGCCGCAAGCCCCTTGCCAAAAGCTATAACATGTCCTGCTACGCCTTGAGGGTTTGGCCCAAATGAGCGAAAACGCTTGCCAATATCTTCGCTAAGAGGGTTAACATTTATATCACCGGCAGGAGCTAAAACAAAATTAATACCAAGACCAGCCATTTCTAGGCCAGCGCTACGCGCTGCAATTTCTGTAGATTCCACTGTGCCTTGTCCTAAACTCGCCGCAGCTTTAAGCCCGCTAAAGCCTAAGTCCGTGCGCAATGATTGCACTTTGCCGCCTTCTTGCTCTGTGGCAATAAATAAAGGTAACCCACCTTGCGGCACAGAACCTTGCAAAACGGCAGTTAACACTCTTAATTGATTGGGGCTGTATATATTTTCTTGCTTAGCGCTAGGGGCTTGGTTTTGACTTGGGGCATTGGCATTTGAGCTTTTAGGGGTAGGTACTAAGAATACACCGCCCACCTTACCAGCACGCACTAAGTTTAAGATGGTAGCCTCCTTTTCAAGTTCACCGCCGCTAAAGCCTGCCATAATCATTTGCCCCACCATCATTTCAAGACTTGGATTATCAAGTGATGATGTTGCAGTATTATCTTGGATATTTTGTTCTTGTGAAGTTGAATTTATAAGCGGGCTATGCTCTTGTTCAGGTGCAGTTATATTTATATTATTGTTGTTGGGGCTTGATGCTTGCTCAGAACTAGGCTTGCTCAATGGCATATTGGGCACAGCTTTTGGTGCAGGCACATAGGGGGCAGTACCCTTGGGCTGATTTTGTTGTTGCTGCACCCCATTTTGTATGGTTCCTTGTCCTCTTGGGCTTGCCTTTTGCTGCCCACTCTCATGCATATCTAGAGCAGGAAAAAGAGGTGCCGCATTAGGAATAAAATCCATATGTGGTGAATCTTGTTGAAGTGGAGTAGGGAAAGCCTCTTGCATTTGCTCTGGCTTAATTTCAACTCCGGGTAGGCTTTGCACGCTTTCGCCTGCATCTAAGGGGGCAGGATTAGGATTTGCGGTATTTCCCTGTTCAAGACTTCTAAAAAAATCCCCTACATTTTCAGGGCTTTCTGCGGCATGAGCATTTATAAAATTAAAACTTAATGCCGATAAAAAAATGAAAATTATAAAAAACTTTTTATATATCATGGTGCTTGTACCTATCAGTGCCAATTTCATGGCTATAATACCCCCCAGATAAAATAAACACAAGATGCTTGATTTCAGCAGCTCTTTCCAGTATTTTTTACGACTTGTACACGCTATCATGTTTTCGTACATAGATTATATTAATTTTACGAGGTATTTCATGGAAAAAACAGAATTTATTTGGTTTGACGGCAAAATGGTTCCCTGGGCTGATGCCAATGTGCATGTACTTTCACATGCTTTGCATTATGGTACTGGCGTTTTTGAAGGTATACGCGTTTATAAATGCCAAGACAGCGGTTCGTCAGTTTTTCGTTTAGATGAGCATGTTAAGCGTCTTTTTGAATCTATGAAAATTTTGGGTCTTAGCATTCCGCACACTGAGAGCACCATTAAAAATGCCATTATTGAAACCCTCAAAGTTAATAAATTATCTGAAGGCTATGTGCGTCCACTTAGCTTTGTTGGGGCTGGAGTTATGGGCATTCATCCAAAAACAAACCCCATTCAAACCATCATTGCAGTGTGGCCTTGGGGTGCTTATCTAGGAGTAGAGGCTCTTAGCAAGGGTATTGACATTAAAACTTCAACCTTCACTAGACATCATCCCAATGTTATGATGACCAAGGCCAAAGCTTCCGGTAACTATGTAAACTCTGTGCTTGCTAAGATGGAAGCTGTAGCTGATGGTTATGAAGAAGCATTAATGCTTGATACCAATGGTTTTGTGTCTGAAGCAACAGGTGAAAACATTTTCATAGTAAGAGATAATGTGATTAAAACCACACCTCTAACATCTATCCTTGGTGGCATTACACGCAACTCTATCATACAAATAGCGCGCTCAATTGGTTATGAAGTTATTGAACAACAATTCACTCGTGATGAACTATATACCGCCGATGAAGCTTTCTTTAGTGGCACTGCTGCAGAGCTTACACCTATTCGCTCCGTTGATAGACGCACCATTGGCGAAGGCAAGGCCGGCCCTGTTGCCTTAAAGTTGCAAGAGCATTTCTTTAAGGCTGCTAAAGGCGGCAACCCAGAATATGAAAATTGGTTAACCCGCTATACTTTTTAATATAATTTAGTTGTTTATTAAATAATATAGGCTCATTATGACACATGCATCCTTAGCAGCCCATTATCGCCCCCAAACCTTTGCTGAGGTTACAGGGCAGCAAATGATTACAACTGTACTTTCGCGTGCTTGCGCTGAAGAAAAGGTTGCTCCGGCCTATTTGCTTAGTGGAACACGTGGCGTTGGCAAAACTACCATTGCGCGTATTTTTGCCAAAGCCTTAAATTGTGTGCAAGCACCCACTGGTGAACCTTGTAATAATTGTGACCAATGCCATAAGATTACTCAAGGTAATCATGTTGATGTCACTGAAATTGACGGTGCATCTAATAATAGCGTTGATGATGCGCGCGCTTTGCGTGAGCATATTGGCTATGCAGCCATGGAAGGGCGCTATAAGGTCTTTATCATTGACGAAGCGCACATGCTTTCGCGTAATGCTTTTAATGCTTTATTAAAAACCTTAGAAGAACCGCCTGCACGCGTAGTGTTTATTTTTGCTACCACCGAAGTGCATAAATTTCCCATTACCATTATTAGCCGTTGCCAACATTTTATTTTTAAGCCCTTGGTGGAAGATGAGTTGATTGATCATTTAAATCGCGTGCTTGAAAAAGAAAATGTACAATATGATCAAGGTGCTGTACGGCTTATTGCGCGTAGAGCGGCAGGTTCGGTGCGTGATGGTATGTCCTTGCTTGGTCAAAGCCTAGCCCTAGGAGAAAAAGATCTTAAGCTTGAAGATACCAGAATGGTGCTCGGTTTAGCAGGGCAAGAATTTTTTGAAGCATTGATGCAAGCCATTTTGCAAAATGATTGCCCACGCATTGTGGAATTAAGTAAGTATCTTGGGGAGCAAGGGGTTGATATTGGCTTTTTCTTGCGTGAGTTAACAAGCCTTTGGCGAACATTATTTTTAATTCGTGAGGCTGGCGCAAATATTTTGCCATCACTTAGCTTAAGCTTTGATGAGGCAAAGCTTTGGTGTGATATGGCCCCATTATTTTCAACCGCACATTTGCATGCAGCATGGCATATGACCCTAGATGCTCAACGCAAAATTATTCATAGTCCAGAACCTGCTGCTGCTCTTGAACTGCTTTTGCTAAACTTAGCTCTTATGCCGCGTCTTTTGCCGCTGCATAGAATTGATAATGTAGTTGAAGGTCAAGCCTCAGTGCATCATGTGCCCTCACAAAATCAAAGTGCCACGCCCGTAGCAAAGCCTAGTTTGCCTGCGGAGCATATGGCAAAAAATGATAATCAGTTTAAGCCCAAATCGCTTGAAGCCAAAGCACCTGAACTTAAGACTTTTGAAGCAAGAGAACATGAGAAACAAATAGAGTTAACACAAGAACCAGACTCTGAACCGGAGCCTGAGCCAACCCCAGAACAACATTCTGAGATAGTTAAGATAGATGAGTCTAATCCCATTAACTTAGAACAGCCCACATTGATTAATACACCAGAAGATACTCATGAAACTAAAAGAGTTACACAGCTTGAGCCCAAGGCAGATTTGGCACAAGATTGTGCTAATTCTTCTGTTGTGCAAGCTGATAGTTCTAAAGAAGATCCACCATCAGGCGCAGAGCATGTTTCTGTTGCTACCGCTGCATTGGCATGGGCAGGTTTTTGTGATTTTATTCAAGAACAAAGTCAAATTGCAGATAAAGAAATTGTGCCAAGCTATATTTTGCACCAAGCAAAAGGAATATTTAGTGAAAATGTTTTAGAAATTAGTACCGCATCTAATGCTTGTTATGATAAACTGCACAAGATGCACCAAGAGTTAGAAGATTTGTGTGTCAGATATTGTGGGTTTAGTATGAGCATAGATATTAAAAAACCTGTACTAAACCTTAAGTCAAAAACAGAGTTAAAACAAGAATTTAAAGAGCGGGCGGACCTGCAAGATTGCTTAAATATTTTAGATGCTACTATTTTGCATGTAAGTCCTGCCCATAAATAAAGGAGATTAAAATGAAAAATATGAATGATTTATTGCGCCAAGCTCAAATTATGCAAAACAAAATTGCCAAAATGCAAGCCGAACTTGGAGAGAAAAGCTTTGAAGCCTCAAGTGGTGGGGGCATGGTTACTGCCGAAGTTTCAGGCAAGCAAGAACTACGCAAGCTTGTAATTGATCCTAAGGCCCTTGAAGGCGGAGATGTGGAAATGTTGCAAGATTTAATTATGGCAGCCGTTAACGAAGCAGGACGCATTGCTAAGGAAAGTATTGACCGTGAAATGAATGCCATTAGTGGTGGCATAAAGTTACCTGGAGTACTTTAATTAAGCATTTAATAATTATGCGCATGAGTGTAAATATCCATCATGAATAAAAGAATTCCCGAACCTCTAAGGGCTGTTGTGGATCAATTGGCACGCTTGCCAGGTCTTGGTCCAAAATCTGCCATGCGTGCGGCCATGGTTTTATTGAAATGGCCTGAGTCTGAAACTCGTCGCTTAGGAAAGGCTGTGCACGATTTGCGTGATAATTTGTGCCTTTGCTCACGTTGTTTAGGCTTGACTGCCAATAATCCTTGCATAGTTTGCTCTGATACAAGGCGTGAAACTGCAACCCTATGCCTTGTGGCTGAGTGGGATAGTATGCTCACCCTTGAGGAGGGTGGTATTTACAATGGGCAATATTTTATTCTTGGTGGGCTTTTACAGTCAGGTAGTAGCAATACCGATGGTCTTGAGCTTGAGAAATTAAATCAACGCTTGCGTGAAGGTCAAATTAACGAAGTGGTGCTTGGTCTTGGTACAACCATTGAGGCTGACACAACAGGGTATTATATTCGTAATCTTATTCAAAAGAATTTTCCGCACATTAAGGTGACACGCCTAGCTCAAGGTATTCCCCTCGGGGCAGAAGTTAAGTTTATGGATAAGGAAACCTTGCGGCAATCTTTACAATTTCGTCAAGAGCTGTAGAATGGCAATTGTAAATATTTAAATCTAAGGTTTCTCTATGCTTGATACTCCAAATCTCACTCTTGCTCTTGCTGTAACCTTGTTTGCAGGGCTCTCCACGGGAATTGGAAGTATCTTGTCTATTTTTACTGATAAAACCAATACAAGATTTCTTTCTTTATCACTTGGTTTTTCAGCTGGTGTTATGCTTTATGTTTCCTTTGTGGAAATATTCTTTAAGGCAAATCAGCTTCTTAGTGCTAGTCTAGGTGAAAAACTTGGCTCTTGGCTAACCGTGGGTGGCTTTTTCTTTGGCATGTTGCTTGTGGCTATTATTGATAAATATGTGCCAGATATGGGTAATCCACACGAAGTGCGCAAAGTGGAAGAAATGGATGATGAGTCATCCAAGCAAAAAACTGCTCTTATGCGCATGGGCATAGTCACAGCTTTTGCTGTAGCTTTGCATAATTTCCCTGAAGGCTTTGCCACCTTTATTGCCACCCTAGACGACCCAACTGTGGGCATTCCCATAGCCATAGCTATAGCCATTCATAATATACCAGAGGGTATTGCCGTTGCTGTGCCTATATACTACGCCACCAATAGTAGAACAAAAGCCTTTGTATTTTCATTTTGTTCTGGTTTAGCCGAGCCTTTAGGTGGCATAGTTGGATTTTTATTATTTTATAATTTCCTAACAGATACAGTCTTTGGATTTATTTTTGCGGCTGTTGCAGGCATTATGGTGTTTATAAGCCTTGATGAGCTTTTACCTGCGGCAAGTAAGTATGGAGAACATCATCTTTCCATATATGGTTTGACGGCTGGAATGGCAGTTATGGCATTAAGTTTATTGTTGTTTTTATAATATAAAGAATTTTTTTGGAGCATTTATGTCTTTGCAACAAAGGTTAAATATTAAAAATCCACTCTTTCTTATGGATGGGTCAGCATTTATTTTTAGAGGATTTTATGCCAACCGTTTGCAACGTTCAGATGGATTTCCAACCAATGCTCTTTTTGTAGTAACTAGGATTTTGTTACGCATCTTGCGTGAAGAAAAACCTAGTCAATTTGTATTTTTTATGGATGGAAGGGGTAAAAATTTTCGCCATGAACTCTATCCTTTATATAAAGCCAATCGTGATGCAACGCCGGAAGATTTAGTGGCACAGTTTGAACCAGTAAAACGTATGATTACACACTTAGGTTTACATCTTGAAGTGTCAGATGGTTGTGAGGCTGATGATTGCATAGCCTCCCTTGCTAATCGATATTCAAAAGATCGCCCTGTGGTCATTATTGGTGCTGATAAAGATTTACGCCAGTGCCTTAATGATAATGTATGGCTTTGGGATCCAGCTGCCAAGGAAGAAAAATTAATTTCAGCCCAAGCCTTTACTCATGAAACAGGTCTACATCCAGAACAATGGCCAGATGTACAAGCACTTATTGGGGATAGTAGTGATAATATTCCAGGAGTTCCGGGCATTGGTCCAAAAACAGCTCAAAAAATATTTATGGACTTTTCATCTTTAGAAGATATTCGTGAAGGACTAGATCGCCTACCTCCAAAACTTGAACAAAAGATAGCGCCGCATATTGATGAAATGTTCTTGTATCGCAAGCTTACTACATTAAGTACGCATGAATGCAGCCATATACAAGAAGATCATTTACGAGTTAAACCCATTATAGCTCAAGATGTTGCGGCATTTTTACAAGAATTTGAATTAATATCCCTAAAGCGTGAATTAGAAAGCATGCTTAGAGCTGGTATCTTACAATCAGCAGGCAGTGCAGCTCAAGATGTAATGAATGCTAGCAATGTGCAAAATACATTGTTAGATCAACCTCAAAGCCCAATAACAACAAGTACAAATATTAAAAAGCAAGTGCAAGCAAGCCTTTTTTCTTTTGGCGATGAGATGGTGCAAGAACATACGCTGCCCTCAAAGACTGATCAATTACCTAATTTAGATCAAGCCTTCGTTGCCCTGTTACCAGCATCATATTACCCGGGTGCAAGGCAGGAGCAAGGTCTGGTGCTAGGCGTTAATAATAAAGAATTTCATGTTGATATAAGCCAATATCTTGTGAATCAGCTGGCGAAGGCAAAATGCATCATAGCTCCAGATGTAAAATATTTTTTGCGAAGCCATGCAGCTTGGTATGACATTCCTTTTGATATATGGTTTGATCTTGGTCTTGCGGCTTATTTGCAAAATCCAGAAGAACGAGATTACAGCTGGCCAAGGCTTGCAGGGCAGTGGCGTAATACTTTAAATGATACCAAGAGTTCTCCTGCCATATTAGCTTTTGCCATATGGACACAGTTAAGCAATGAACTTAATAAACAAAATTTAAATGCCCTGTATTATGATTTAGAATTACCGTTAATTCATGTGCTTGCCTCCATGGAAACCTTAGGCATTGCAGTAGACCCCCAAGCATTTAAAAACTTTCTTGAAGATGTGCAAAGAGAATTAGATGCGCGTACCGAAGAAATTTATAGTGCTACCAATACACGCTTTAATTTGCGCTCAGCTCAACAATTAGGTCAAGTGCTTTTCACCACATTACAATTACCAACCAGCGGCAAAACCAAGGGCGGTCAGCTTTCCACCGCTCAAGAAAAATTAGAAAAACTAGCCGGGCATCCTGTGGTTGATGCTGTGCTTGAGTTTAGAAAATTAGAAAAATTGCGCTCCACTTATTTAGAACCATTACCAAAGCTCGCCGATAGTAATGGGCGTATTCATACCAATTTTAACCAATTGGCAACTGCTACAGGTAGGTTGTCTTCTAGTAACCCCAATTTACAAAATATTCCTGTGCGTGGTAATATGGGCAGCCGTATGCGCACATGTTTTATACCCCAAAAAGATCATCTATTAATTTCTGCTGATTATTCTCAAATTGAGCTACGCGTTTTAGCACACATGTCACAAGATCCTGTGCTTTTAGATGCTTTTATGCAGGGTAAGGACATTCATACTAGCACTGCAGCCCTTATATATAGTCTTAACCCAGAAGATGTTAGTAAGGATATGCGCCGTAATGCCAAAACCATTAACTTTGGTTTGATATATGGTATGGGTGCGCAAAAATTAGCTCAAGAATTAGGCATAACTACACCAAAGGCCAAGGAATTTATTGCTAATTACTTTAAGCATCTTGGTCAGTTAAAAATGTTTTATGATCAAGTGGAAGCCCAAACTAAAGAGCTTGGCTTTGTAACTACTATTGTGGGGCGCAGGCGTATAATCTCAGATATACATTCAAAACAAGGTCAAAAATTTTCCCTAGCAAGACGTCAAGCCATCAATACAGTTATCCAAGGTTCTGCTGCTGACATTATTAAGCTTGCCATGCTTGAGGTGTATGCTGATGCAGAGCTAAAAGACCTGCATGCAAAACTTATTTTGCAAGTTCATGATGAACTTTTATTAGAAGTTCCTGCTTCTAATGCCAAAATTGCAGGTGAGCGTGTTGCTCAAATTATGTCCCAAGTAACACCACATGGTCATGATTTGTCAGTTCCACTGCTGGTGGATTGGGGTGTTGGAGAAAATTGGGGGCTTGCTCATTAGGTCTTTAGCTTAGTGCGTTAAAAATAGCGTAAATCTTGCACAGTAAAATCCATAATCCAAATTTGACAAAGATGAAAACTTTAGATACCTGTTGATTAATGCTCTGTGATTTTTTACACAAAACATGCTCACAGTATAAAGTCTTTTTTTTATTGGTCGATTTTGTTACTTAGCAAATGTATAAAAGGGAGTATTTTATGAAACTGCTACAAAAGGTTCTATTGCCAATTACCTTGGTTTTGATTTTGTCCATGAGTATTTTAAGCTATTTGACTTATGAGCAAACGGCAAAATCCTTAACAGAAACATCTTTAAACACAATGCAAGTAACAAGCCTTAGCTTACAGCGCATGCTTGATTACGCACTTACATCTACTAGTAGCTTTATTGAGCTTACAGCAGAAGATGTGCATGTTACATCTTATGCAGAAAAACTCTTCCATACTGAAGATGAAACTAGCGCCATGAATACATGGCTTGCCACTCGTACTAAAGAGCTTGGCATGATGAATGGCTTTAACTTAATTGATGCAAAGGGTATAGTTATAGCATCAAATAATCCAGATGCCATTGGACTTGATCTTTCGTTTCGCGATTATTTTAAAACTGCTGTTAAAGGCACAATACCTGAAACATCACCACGTATGTCTACAATCACTAATGAAGTCTTGTTAGCTGTGGTTGTACCTGTAAAAGACTTAAATGGTAATGTGGTTGGTGTACTAAGTGGTGATATTGCTTTTAGAAAAGTTTATAATACCGTTTTTAAAGGCATAACAGTTGGTAGTGAAGGATATGCCTTTGCCATTGATGGTGAAGGGCGCGTTGTGCTTGATCCTAATGATGCTCCTCTCATGAAGGATAATTTGTCCATCACTCCAGACATGAAGAAGATTGCTAAAAAAAGTGATGGTGTGAGTGTCTATACCAACCTCGCAGGTTATCCTGTTATTGCATATCATACTAAGATGAAGGGTAGTGATATTACTGTAATTGCCCGAGCAGAAGAGCGTGATATTTTTTCTGATTTAGTTTCTTTGCGCAATATATCTATCTTAGCAACTGTTGTGGCTGTGGTTTTAAGTGCCATTGTAGCCTTTGTTATTTTACGTCCGGTTGTGTCTGCTGTTGCCAAGGGTGCTGAATTTGCAACTGCCATTGCAGCAGGTAATCTTGAAGGTAATTATGAAGTGCACCGTAATGACGAAATTGGAAATCTCGCTAATGCGTTGCGTTCTATTCCAGAGTCATTGAATAAAATTATTGGCGAATATGGGCGCGTAAAAAATGAACTACAAAATGGGCAAATAGAAGTCCAGGCTAATGCAAGCGAGTTTAAAGGGGCTTTTGCAGAGCTAATTGAAGGCACTAATATTACCCTTACTCAATATCAAAATATCATTAATATTTTAACAGCGCCTGTGGTTGTATTAGATAAAAACTTACGCATTGTTTATCTAAATAACACAGCAAAATCAGTGGCTGGACTAGATTATGCCAATAGAACATGCAAAGAAGTTATGAATCGTGATGACTCCGATACACCAGGTGACGCATTAAATATTGCTGTATCTACCATGCGTCCTGCTACTGGTAATACTGTAGCACGCCCTGCAGGTAAGGTTCTTGATATTTCATATACTGCTATCCCATTTGCCGATGAACACGGTCGCCTTGCTTGTGTATTACAGCTTATTACTGATTTAACTGATATTAAGAGCACTCAAAGAACCATTATTGAAGTTGCAAACGAAGCTCAAAATATATCAGAGCGCATGGCCACAGCCTCAAGAGAATTGTCTGCCCAAGTGAGTGAGGTTTCAGACGGTGCACAAACGCAGCGTGATCGCGTAACATCAACTGCTGCCGCTATGGAAGAAATGAATAGTACTGTGCTTGAAGTTGCCAACAATGCTGGTGAAGCTAATACGCAGTCAAATAATGTACGTGATAAAGCTTCCGAAGGTGCAGATTTAGTAAATCAAGTGGTTTCTGCCATTAAGAGTGTAAATGATGTGGCTCTTGAGCTTGAAAACAATATGCAACAACTGGGCAAGCAAGCTGAAAGCATCGGTAGTGTAATGGATGTGATTTCTGATATTGCAGACCAAACCAACCTTTTAGCACTTAATGCCGCTATTGAAGCTGCACGTGCTGGTGAAGCTGGACGCGGATTTGCTGTTGTTGCTGATGAAGTGCGTAAATTAGCAGAAAAAACCATGACTGCAACCACCGAAGTAGGCAATAGTATTCGTGGTATTCAAGATACTACTACTATGAATATTTCACGCGTGAGTGAAAGTGCTAAGTTTGCAGGTCAAGCTACTGAACTTGCAGCTATTTCTGGTAATGCTTTGGAAGAAATATTAACCTTGGTAAATACCAATACTATGCTTATTTCTGGCATAGCCACGGCAGCAGAAGAACAATCTGCCACTTCAGAAGAGATTAACCGCTCTGTGGATGAAATTAACCACATTGCTGGCTCCACTGCCATGGGCATGGAAAATGCTTCACAAGCTGTGCATGAGTTATCTGATATGGCTCTTGAGTTGCAAGAGCTGCTTAATAAGCTACGCACTGACGATAATGCATAAGTTTATACATAAAATATACTAAAATACTAAATAGAACCCACCAGGCTTAAGCTTGGTGGGTTTTTT
>CAYJKC010000003.1:0-98953 GCA_964370675.1 uncultured Desulfovibrionaceae bacterium | reverse complement strand
CTTCTCTTTGACGAAATATGGATATTTTTTCCATGCAGGATTTTTATGCAAATTAGATACCAATTGTGATGATTCAACCTAGATTCAAACTTTTATGACAAAAAAATGCCTACAAACATAATGTTTTATCATTAAGTTTGTAGGCATAAAGTTTAATATTTAAATTAAAATCTTATTTTCTATGTGGTAAAAGTTCTTCTAAAAACTCTTGGCGCACTTCGAAACCTTGAGCTATGGCTTTGTCTGCTGCTTCAACAGAGCGCGCAAACTCACCTTGTTCAAAAAGAGCTAAGGATAGATTATTCCATGCTGGAGCAAAGTTTGGCTCGCGGCGAATAACTTCATTACAAGTTTCTTCACAAGCCTTATAGTCACCTTGCATAAAATATGCTGTGGCAAGGGCATTATGTGCTTGAATAAAGTTTGGCTCCCATTTAATAGCCTTTTTAAGAGCGGTTATGGCTTTGTCTGGCTCACCGCGCTGTAAGTGCACAAAACCTATATTACCCCAAGGCACAGGAAATTTTGCGCGACAGTTGGCTGCCTCTTCATTATAGCGCAAGCAGCCATCTAAATCACCGCGCTCTAAGCATATACCACCAAGTTGAACAAAGGCTTCTGCCAAACGTGGGGAGTGACGCACCGCTGATAAAAAACTATCTTCAGCACCCACAAAATCGCGCTTGCTAAGTAATGCTAGACCTAAGTTGTAATGATGATTAGCACATTGCTCATTTTTTTCAATTTCAGCTTTAAGATCGGCAATATACTCATCTAAATCGTCGTATTTATTCTTCATTTTTTATAAACCCTTCCTTTTTAAGTAGATCATGATACCACAGGCAAAAATCAAAAATGCCCAGATATTTTTCATCGCGATTGACAACACCAAGGGCGCACTCTAAAGCTCCACGTCCATAGTCATTACTATAGTGACCTTTTTGTGCTGCCACTTGCAAAAATTCACGTACTAATTGCTGCGTCGTACGTTTAGTAGTGTCTAAACGAATATCCAAGGGATCATTGGGTTTTTGAAATGGGTCCCAATTATCATACCCAATACGATCAATAAATTTGCGTCGCCTTGGATTCATTTTTTCATAAATACCTCGTTTAATGGCCTCTTGTTCCTCATTTAGTTGCTGAGGGGTGCCATCACGAAAAACTGAGGCAGGAATCATCTCTAGCATAGATTTATCCCTTCTTAACAGCTCCAATACCTAAGTATTGTTCGTTATAATTAGTCATTAACGCCATAGACATAGGCACATAAACTTGGTGTAGTTCTTTAAAGCGGCTTTTGCAAGTCTCTGCAATATCACGAGAAAGACCATCTAGGCGAGTTTGTATAGCGCCCATATTAACTGTTGGATAGTCAGTGCCTTTATTAAATTTTGTTTTTCCACATACATGCCCAGTGCCATTAATATTAAGAGGCACACCATAAAGCCTGCAAGTAATAGGGCGCTTCTCATAAAGTATACAGCGCAAATTTTCATTTAATAAAGGACATGGTAGGCGCATTCGTGCAGCATTTGACATAATATCTTGGGCATCTTGCCCATCTTTTGCAGCACGATAAAAGTCGCGTTTCATACGCACAGCCTTACGATCTAAATCAGCCGCAATACTCAAAATATCAGAGCGTTCTTTGCCATAGGCAATGTTGTCAGTAAAGGCTTTATTTATATACATAGCCTCCACTAATGAAAGATCAAACAAAGCATTGCAACAATCGCTACAGCCTGGCTCACAAATTACGCAATCAGGATGGGTATTGCGAATATGAGCAAAAATAGCATCCACCTCAGCTACCAAGGCTTCATAACGAACAAAAATGTCAGAAAGGTCAGGTATCATAATAATTCTTTCAAAATTTACTGTTAATATACTTATGAGAATGCCGCTAAGCGCACAACACGCCTAGCGGCAATAAGTCTGTATGTAGGGCACACCCAAAAATAATGCTTTATATGCATTTGGCAAGGCTTTTTTAAAAAAGAACTCACCAAAATATTTAAGTAGCCCAAATAAGCTTCATTTCTTCTAAATGAATATCAAACTTAAAAGGAAAATTCATCCCTTTTCAGATTGATGACAAACACCCTTAAGGGGGTTTGCGGCGTCAAAGGCAGAAAAATTGCCTTTGTCAGCACTCTTAAAAGAAATTACATTTCTTCTACAGAAACAGCACCGGTTTCGCAAACCTCAACACAAGATTCGCAACCTAGACATTCATCTTCGTTCACAGGAACGGATTTACCGTCTTGAAGTTCATAAACTTCTACAGGGCAAACGTCTACACATTCGCCACAGCCTGTACATTTGTCACTATCAATACTTACATTCCAACCCATTGTATCCTCCAATGTTTGCTCAAGGTAAATTTTGTCCTTGGAGCATGATAATTTATTTGCAAGATTTTTAATCTTGCTCAACAAGGCATATCTTTAGCCCTTTAGGGTGTCAAGTCTTTGAAGAAATTTTTCTTATTTCCAAAAAAAATGTCTATTAAAAACATTTAATAACAAATGTTTATATTAAAAATTTTTTTTGGCATATTTTGTGCTGTTGTCACGATACTTCAATCAGTGTATGCTTCATATATCTATTGGTAAAATAGCAACATGATACATTAGGATAATTATGCAAACCTCTCTAAAAAAACTTTTATCAGAAATTAAACCTGTAAATTTTACTTTACAAAATGATGCAAAAGCGCATCTTGATAATTTGACCAAACCTCAAGGTAGCCTTGCGCGCCTAGAAGATTTAGCAGCACAAATTTACTGCATACAAAATGGTAACACACCTATAAACATCGACAAAGTGCGTATGTTCACCGTGGCTGCAGATCATGGAATAGTTATTGAAAAAATTGCCTCATACCCCCAAGAAGTTACTAGACAAATGGTGCTTAATTTTTTGGCAGGTGGGGCAGGAATTAGCGTTTTATGTAAACTCAATCAAATAGATTTAAGTGTTGTTGATGCAGGTTGTGTTGGGGGTCCATTTGAAGCTCATCCACAATTAATTGATTTACGCTTAGGTGATGGAACAGCTAATTTTGCTAAAGAAGCTGCCATGAGTAGAGAAATTTGCATTAAAGCTTTACAAAATGGATTTAATCTTGCCACTGATGCCGCAATAAAAGGCTATAAAACCATTGGTATTGGTGAAATGGGCATTGGAAATACCACTGCTGCTACGGCTATCTTTTGTGCAGTTTTTGACCTTGATCCTAAGGACATAACAGGACCCGGAGCTGGAGCTACTGCTGAGCTTATCGCTCACAAGGCTAAGGTTATTAAAGATGCATTATATTTTCATAATAATAGCATAAACCAAGGTGATGGCATTGACATATTAGCTTGTTTAGGCGGCTTTGAAATAGCAACCATGGCAGGCATAGTGCTTGGTGCTGCCCATAGCGGTTGTATTGTGGTAATAGATGGTTTTATTTCTAGTGCTGCCTATGTGGCTGCAAGACATATTTGCCCATTAATTGAGGGTTATAGTATTCTTTCTCATGCCTCTGCAGAACCTGGATATGTGCATGTATTAAAATCTCTAAATGCTAGTCCACTTCTCAGCTTGGGCTTGCGCTTAGGTGAAGGTACAGGGGCAGCCCTTGCCATACCGTTACTTCGAGCTGCCACAACGATTTTTAATGACATGGCAACCTTTAGTGACGCTGGCGTTACAGGTGAAACATGTCATTAAGCCATGCAACGCTTGAAGTGAAATCACTTAGGCGTAATTTTAACGTGCAACATGGTATGTTTAGTGAACAAGCCGTGCTTCGTGCCGTTGACGATGTAAGCTTTTGCGTGCATGAGGGGCAAAGCCTTGGGCTTGTTGGAGAGTCAGGGTGCGGAAAGTCCACCCTTGGGCGTATGATTGTAGGCTTGCTAGCTCCATCCTCCGGAGAAGTGCTAGTTAATGGGCAGTCATTATATGACGGACAAGGCAAGGTTACGCTTAAAAATACAGCTCAAATGGTTTTTCAAGATCCTTTTTCTTCCCTTAACCCACGATTAAGCATAGGTCATTCCATTGCAGAGCCACTTATAGTTCAAAATATACCTACTTCTGAGCGCCGCGAGCGTATGCTGGAAATGCTTAACTTGGTAGGATTATTACCAGAACAAGCCAAGAGATTTCCGCATGAATTTTCCGGTGGGCAAAGGCAACGTATTGCTGTGGCTAGAGCCTTAATTACCAATCCTCAAATCTTGGTCTGCGATGAACCAGTTTCTGCCCTTGATACATCAGTGCAAGCCCAAGTCTTGAACTTATTACGCCATGTACAAGAAAAATTTAAACCAGCTTGTATCTTTATTTCACATGACCTTGCTGTGGTAGGATTTATATGCACACGCATTGCAGTTATGTATCTTGGACGTGTGGTAGAGCTTGCCTTGCGTGAAAACATTTTTGAGCGTGCAGCTCATCCATATACACAAGCCTTGCTGGCAGCCATTCCATCCCATGACCCAGAGCAACGCATTGCAACCACTCCATTAAGCGGAGAATTACCAAGCCCACTAGCTCCACCAACTGGGTGCACCTTTCACCCTCGTTGCCCCAAGGCTCAAGAAATTTGCAAACAAGAGAGACCTAAATGGTATGAGCTTAGCACTAATCATAAAGTGCGTTGCCACCTCTATGCTACCAAGTAAACAAGTAAGCAGCTAAATAAATAAAACAAGTAGGACTCACTACCCACAGCAAAAAGCATGTTTTCTTGAAGTTAATATAAAAAGATATAAAATTTAACCAACTTCAAGACATAGCCCAACTGGGCAGTGGTCTGAACCATATACATGGCTTTCTATCCATGCATCCACAATGGATGGGCGTAATTCTTCCGAAACAAAAAAGTAATCAATACGCCAGCCTACATTATTTTCTCGCGCACGGGCTTTATAAGACCACCAAGAATAATAACCTTCTGCATCATCTCCATTGTGTGCTCTAAATGTATCCACATAGCCGGCTTTTACAAAGGTATCAAGCCAAGCTCTTTCTTCTGGTAAATATCCTGTATTACATTCATTTTGCTTTGGGCGTGCTAGGTCAATGGGCTTATGTGCAATATTAAAATCACCACATACTACAATGGGTTTTGTTTTGCGTAATTCTTCTGCATATTTCAAAAAAGCATCAAAAAAACCCATTTTATATGGTACACGTTTAAACTTGCCTGTGGGCTTGCCAAGTTCGTTAAGCTCTGGTGCACCCCCATTGGGAAAATAAACATTAAAATAATGAAACCATTCAAATTCCATATGCACAAGACGACCTTCGCCTTGATAGTTTACATCGGGCAATTCTACTCTGGTAGCTAAAGGTTTAATGCGGCTAAAGGCAGCTACTCCAGAGTAACCCTTCTTAACTACTGAAGCTGCAAAAAGACTATGCCAACCAACAGGGTTAACAAGCTCTTCTTTCAATTGTTCGGGGTGAGCCTTGGTTTCTTGCAAGCCAATAATTTGAGCATCACTTTCACCAAACCATGCCCAGTCAGGTTTAGCAGATACAGCACGCAATCCGTTAACATTCCATGAAAGTAATTTTATCTGCACCGTAGCTCCTTAATTAATACTAAATTTCCTTAAACACTAAAACCCAATCAATGTTAATTTAATTAAGCCTTAAACTTCTTAGCAGCGGTTATAAATTCTCTAAACAGCGGATGGGCTTGCATGGGAGTTGACTTAAACTCAGGATGGAATTGACAACCAACAAACCATGGATGATCTGGTAATTCAACAATTTCTACTAGGCTACCGTCTGGAGATGTTCCACTAAATACCATACCTTGCTTAGAAAGTGTCTCAAGGTAATCATTATTAAATTCATAACGATGGCGATGTCTTTCCTTAATTAATTTTTCTCCATAAGCAGCATAAGCCTTAGTGTTCTCAGTAATAGCACAATCATATGAACCAAGGCGCATGGTACCACCCTTATCACTATCAATACGACGATGCTCTTTCTTACCAGTGCTGGGGTCCACCCATTCGCTCATCCAGTAAATAACACTATTCTTACCTTCTGGCGCAAATTCTTCTGAATTGGCATCTTTAATATTAGCCATATGTCTTGCAAATTCAATAACGGCACATTGCATACCAAGACAAATGCCAAAAAATGGTATTTTATTTTCACGAGCATGTTTAATGGCAGATATTTTTCCTTCCACACCACGATAGCCAAAACCACCAGGGACCAGGATTCCATGGCAGCCCTCAAATGCAGCGGCAGCATTATCAGCATTGATTTCTTCAGAATTTACATAGCGAAAATCAACCCCAACTCCATTGGCAATGCCACCATGACTAAGGGCTTCATGCAAGCTCTTATATGCTTCTTTTAGTTCAACATATTTACCAACAATAGCAATGGTTACCGGACCTTTTAGCTCTGTGCAGTTTTTTACCAAATTTTTCCATGGGGTTAAATTGGCATTGCGCGCTGGTAAACGCAACATAATAGCAACTTTTTGATCAAAACCTTCAGCATAAAACTTAAGTGGCACTTCATAAATATTTTGCACATCTACAGAAGAAAATACTGCGTCTTGGTCTACATTGCAAAATAAAGCTACCTTACGTTTAAGCTCATCAGCAATTGGTTTTTCACAGCGGCAAAGAATAATATCTGGTTGAATACCAATGGATAATAGTTCTTTAACACTATGCTGGGTAGGTTTGGTTTTATGTTCACCTGCTGAATGTAGGTATGGCACTAAGGTTAAATGAATATTTAAACAATTATTACGCCCAATGTCTGACTTGAGCTGGCGTATTGCTTCAAAAAATGGCAGACCTTCAATGTCACCCACTGTGCCACCGATTTCAATGATAGCAACATCTGGTGCATCATCGCCTTCGGCAAGCAGACGTACAGAACTTTTAATTTCATCGGTAATATGTGGAATAACTTGTACAGTTGCGCCAAGGTAATCACCCCTGCGCTCTTTTGCAATAACACGATTGTATATAGCCCCTGAGGTAGTATTATTTTTGCGGCTCATAGGTACGCCTAAATAACGCTCATAATGCCCTAAATCAAGGTCAGTTTCAGCACCATCATCAGTAACATACACCTCACCATGCTGAAAGGGATTCATGGTGCCAGGGTCTACATTAATATAAGGGTCAAGCTTTTGAATTGTAACAGAAAGACCGCGAGCTTTTAGCAAGGCACCAAGGGAAGCTGCGGCAAGCCCCTTACCTAAAGAAGATAGAACACCACCCGTCACAAAGATAAATTTTGTTTTCATGCTTATAATTCCCTTCAATTATTAATGTTAGTAGAGTTTTAAGACGTAAATGTGCATTACTTGAATAGTATATACAGATTGCTTATAAAAAGCTAGTATTGACCTTAGTATAAAACATATTTATTATAACAAAGTTTAACAACATTAAAAATCAAATGCTTTCATAAAGGTTCAGCTAAAAAGGAGTTTCTAGCATGGGCAGTGTTCATACCTTGGTTATTACCGGTTACGGTACAAATTCACATTTAGAAACAGCGCACACAGCTCGTTTAGCCGGTTCTGATAAAGCAGATATTGTGCATTTTTCTGATATTGTTAATGCTAAGGTACGCCTTGCTGACTATCATTTTTTAATTTTTCCCGGTGGTTTTTTAGATGGTGATGACCTCGGAGCAGCTCAAGCTGCCAGCATGCGTTGGCGCTACCTTGAAGATATAAATAATACTCCACTTCTTGAGCATTTGAAAAACTTCATAGCTGAAGGAAAGCTAATACTAGGTATTTGTAACGGCTTTCAACTCATGGTTAAATTGGGACTTTTGCCAAGCTTTGATGGTCAAAGCTTTGTGCGCCATGTAACACTTGGGCACAATGATTCAGCCCGCTATGAGGACCGCTGGGTTAATATGCGCGTAAACCAGCAAAGTCCTTGTGTTTTTACTAAAGGGCTTGAATACATTACATGCCCAGTGCGCCATGGCGAAGGCAAAATTATTCCCACCGACGAAGCATGTCTTAAAAGGCTTGAAGATGAACAGCTTATAGCATTACAATATGTTGATGAAAATCAAAATGTAACTCAACAATATCCGGAAAATCCTAATGGCTCACCTCTTGGCATTGCAGGTCTATGCGACCCAAGCGGCCATATGCTTGGGCTTATGCCACATCCTGAAGCTTTTCACCATGTTACCAACCATCCAGGGTGGACTAGAGGCGAAGTTTCGCCTCCTGGTACTTTGCTCTTTGTTAATGCAATCAAGCACCTAAGGGAACTGTAGTTTTTTTAGGAATCATAACACAAGAAAATGGTGCACCACTTCCATGTAAAAATATTTACTAAGTCTTGCATGCGAACAGTTTGCTAGGACTTGTTCACTAAAGCTAGATACTGTGATGTATGTTTTACGGAACTAAATGCAGCAGAAATATTAAACGCTTAAAATTTATCTTCGCTAATAGGATCAAGGTTTAACTGTAGTTTGTCGTCTTTTGGTGGAGTAGTGTTTTGTTGTGGCATTTGTAAATCTTGCATGCCTACGCTTGGATTTATGTCTTCACCAAGTAGAGTTGCCATGCGTATCTCTAAGACATGAAGTTTGGCTCTAGTTTGAGCAAGCTCATTACGCATGGTTTTTAGCAGGGTTTCTTGACCACGCAAAATAAAGAAGAACATAATAAATAGTCCTAAAAAAAATAACACACTAAAAATCATCATAGACATAATGGACCTTTTATGTTTTCCTGTTGTTGGTTAATAAATGAATATAAATGCAATTTCCACGAAAGCTCCTAACAGAAATGGCAATCATAAGCAAGCATAATTTCCATTTGTAATGTTTATGGCTTTTGTTAACGAATTTAATTTTTACTTATTATGCGAAATAAAACACCCATAAGACCCCGTTTACTCACAGCAGATGAAAATGGTAATATTCTTGAACACCCTCAGTTGCTTATGGTTTGTCGCCGTGGGCGAGAGTGGATGTTGCCGCACCCTAATGAATTAATAGTTTTACCACCAGAAAGTGAATTGTTTTTGATGCCTGGGCGTAATGCTGTGGGGCTTGACCCTAAAACTGGCACTACAGAAATTTTGGATAGTTTTGCTGTTTCTGCTTTTGGGGCACCTGCCTATACCTTAACAGCGCACACTGCCTTTGTTGCTCAAAAAGATGCCCCAACATTACCGCTTTTTGCCTATGGAGCTGTTGGTTATGCACGTGGGCGTTTTTATATGTGTGCACGCAAGGTTGATTCTGACTCAAGACAAGAATTTAGACGAGTGGAAGGTAAGACTATTGCTGTGAATGCTCAAAAGCTTATGCGGCAATACCCAAAAAATCGCCTTATGCAGCATATTATGCAAAAATGTGTTTTGCAATATGATTGCCCAGCTGCTAAAAACTTGGCTCTTGGGCGTTATGAAGCACCGCTTCCTACGTCAAGGGTTTGTAATGCTCGTTGTATAGCTTGCATTTCCTTGCAAGAAGAAGATTCACCCATTACTACAACACCTCAATGCCGCTTGGATTTTACACCCAATGCACATGAAATTGTTGAAATTATGCACCTACATGAGAGTAGAGAAAAAGATTGCCCCATATATTCATTTGGGCAAGGGTGTGAAGGAGAGCCTTTAACTCAATCCCCCTTACTCATTGAAGCTGTGCAAAACTTTCGCCAAGCTGGAGGTAAGGGGACCATTAACTTAAATTCTAATGCCTCACGCCCAGAAGCTATTGAAGAGTTAGCTAGGTCCGGTCTTACATCTTTGCGCGTGAGTCTTAATTCTGCTCGAGAGCAAGTATACAATGCTTATTATCGACCTCAAGGCTATAGTTTTGAAAATGTGCGAGAGTCTATAATTGCTGCACGTAAGCTTGGTGTATTTGTTTCTTTAAATCTTTTGTATTTCCCAGGTATTACTGACACAGAAGATGAAGTGGAAGCCTTGATTGAACTGGTGGGTAGCGGTGGTGTTAGCTTTATTCAGCTACGCAATTTAAATATTGATCCCGAAATGTATTTGGATTTGCTTAATGAAATTGCTTTTGGTCCATCCATGGGTTTTACAAATTTCAAAAAAAGATTATCTAAGCAATGTCCGTGGCTTATGTTTGGTTATTTTAATCCGTGGCTTGGAGAAAAAGCTGAAATATTAGCACCTATGCCAGGTCAGTGGGAAAACCTACCTGTTCAAGTTACAGGTAAGGATTTAGAATGATTTTCCCATTGGGTGCATTGGTTAATGGTCTTGCTGTTGCCATCGGTGGTGCTTTAGGTCTTGTTTTTGGTTCGCGCATGCCAGAAAAAATGCGCGAGTTAGTGTTTCAGGGTCTTGGCCTATGTATTATTGTGCTTGGCTTGCAATCTGCTTTACAAGGCACTAAACCCCTGCTCACTATTGGTAGCATTGTTGGTGGCAGTATTTTAGGTGAACTGTTAAAAATAGAAGATTGGTTAACACGCTTTGGTGACAGGATTAAGATTATGGCTGGTTCTTCAAATCCACGTTTTACCGAAGGTTTAGTTAATGGGTCCTTATTGTTTTGTATTGGGGCTATGGGCATATTAGGCTCCATTGAAGAAGGCTTGCGCGGTGTGCGTGATATTGTTTATGCTAAGTCTATCATAGATTTTTTTGCAGCAATGATTCTTGCTGCAAGCCTAGGTGTAGGTGTGATCTTTTCTGGTGTTTCTGTTTTTATTTATCAAGGAATTTTTGTTTTATTGGCTAGTGTTTTAGTAGGTTTTATCACAAATTCCCTTATGTTACAGCTTAGTGCAACTGGTGGCATTTTGATGATAGCCATAGGATTAAATGTTTTAGAATGTACTAAAATTCGTATTGGCAATATGCTGCCCGCAATTATTTTAAGCCCTATCCTTGCTGCTGTATTTTAACTTGTTTGCATCTAAAATTTGTTTTTTTTAAAAATATTGGTGACAAGTGCCCTATTTTTGTATAGAGTTTAGTAACAGTAAATTGAGACTTGATCTAACGCGTCACTTCAAGACGTTCATAACCAAAATGGTATCTCTATGGATAATGCAAATTCAAGCGTAGGTTCCTTTTCTTCGTGGCTAGGTAAAGTGCTTACAAATATGGGTTTGGGCATGCGTGCTAAGCTCATTTTGCTTTTCGTAATTATTAAAGTTGTACCACTTGTCCTTATTGCTCTTGTGGCATGGAACCAAGCTGTTAATCTTGGTGATGAAATGCGCACACGTACTGCCAATATGGCTCAACAAGCTGTGCGTGAGTTCACTAATGCTGGTGATATTGCCGTTAGTGACGCTGTGGAAGCTCTTGATGATAGAGCAACAGAAGAAATTGAGCGCATGACCACTGACACAGCGTTAAATATTTCTAACTTCTTATATGCACGCGATGGCGATTTGCGTGTGTTGGCATCTTTACCCATAAACAAACAAACTTTTGAGGTTTTTATCAAGGATAAAGTTAGCCGTATTGTGAAGCAACGCAAATGGAAACTTTCTGAAGATGAAAAGTCTTGGGTGCCAGAAACTGAGTTAAAAAAATCACCCGATGTTAGCTTGCTAAATGAGCAAAATAGCACACGCTATCGTTATCGTCCTCCAGATAACTTTGAATATGAATTTGTTCCTATTTATAATGAAATTACTTATATTGACTTAAATGGTCAGGAAAAAATTAAAGTTACTTCTACGGATCTTATGGATCCAACTCTTAAAGATGTTTCTGATAAAAAGAATACTTTTTGTAAGGCAGAAGATTATTTTGAAAAATTAAAAGAGCTTAAGCCTGGTGAAATATATGTCTCTGATGTTATTGGAGAATATGTTGGAACCAAGCTCATTGGTATGTATACTCCAGAAAATGCCAAGAAAAAAGGCATACCGTTTGAGCCAGAAAAAGCAGCTTATGTGGGTGATGAAAACCCCAATGGTAAGCGTTTTCGTGGTTTAGTGCGCTGGGGCATGCCTGTTGTAAAAGATGATAAAGTTGTGGGCTATATAACCATGGCCCTTAATCATGATCATATTTTGGCTGCGGTGCAAAACCTTGTGCCAGAATCTATGCGCTATTCAGATATTTCTAGTGCTGCTGCCGGTAACTATACCTTCATTTGGGACCATAAGGGGCGAAGCATTGCTCACCCAAGGCATCACTCTATGACTGGGTATGATCCAGAAACTGGTGACCCTCAAGTGCCTTTCCTTGATGCTGACACCTATAAAAAGTGGCAAGAAAGTGGACAAACTTATGCTGAATTTATAGTTGGTGAACCAGAGTTTACAAACCAAAAACGTGAAGTAAAACCTGCCATTGACTTATTAAAGCAAGGTTTTGTAGGTCTTGATTGTCGTTATTTAAATTTTGCCCCACAGTGTACGGGTTGGTATAACTTGTCACGTGATGGTGGATCTGGATCATTCCTTATTTTATGGAGTGGTTTATGGAAATTAACCACTGTATCTGCTATACCATATTATACTGGACAATATGGAAATAATTTACGTGGCTTTGGCATTGTTACTGTTACTGTTGGTGTGGATGACTTCCATCGACCTGCTTTAGAAACACAAGCTACAATACAAAAACTTGTTGAGAATACAGATAAAGAACTAAACCAAGTTTCTGAACAAACCTTTGCAGCCATTACTGATAACTTATGGGACACGGCTACAAGCCTTTCTGTTTCGACATTGATAATGACCATCTTAGTTGTTGCAGTTGCCATCATGATGGCCTCTGGTATAACCAGAAATATTACTAGGCTTATCCGTGGTATTTCGCGCTTTAGTTTGGGTGAGCGTGGCTTTAGGTTTAATGAAACCGTTAAGGATGAACTTGGAGTATTATGTAATTCTTTAGACGACTTATTTGATAGCATTGAAATAAGCGTTAAAAATCCAATGGTTATTACTAATAGTGAACGTAAGGTCATCTATGCTAATAACTATGCCTTGGGTGTTGTAAATAAAAATTTAGAAGATATTGTTGGTCAAACTTATTGTGATATCAGTTTGTTTGGTGAAGCAAAGTGTCCTATCACAGCACTGGAAGAAGGTAGAGAATTCCCCATTCATTACTCTGACGTGCAAGAACGTTATTATAAGGGCAGTGCTGCTTATTTGCTAGATAGGGCTGGGAATAAAATTGGCTTCATTATTAATTCTGAAGATATTACCAAATTAATTATTGAACAAGAACGCATTGAGCGAGAGCGCGCCATGCTTGACATGGTACTTTCTGCATCTCCTGATTTAATTTGGTATAAGTCTGCGCAAGGGGTATATCTTGCTGTTAATCCACGTTTTTCATCCCTAATAGGTCTTGCTCCGGAAGAAATTCATGGTAGACAAGATAAGGACTTACTATCTGAACAATTATACAATAATAGTAGGGATAATGATAATGCAGTTTTAGAGAGTGGTGTTGCCACATTTGATGAATATAGAATTTCGTTTGCTGATGGACATGAGGAAATATTAGATATTGTACGAACACCTATTTTTGCTGCTGATGGATCAATTCGTGGTATTCTAGGAGTTGGACGTAATGTAACATCACGTGTTAACGCAGAAAATGAACTGCGCCAAACTCAAAAAGATCTCATTCAAGCAGTTGCTGATGCTAATAAGGCAAGCCAGTCTAAGAGTGAGTTCTTAGCCCGCATGAGTCATGAAATTCGCACACCAATGAATGCCATTATTGGTATGACAAATATTACCAAGCGTAAACTTGGTGAAAATGATTGCACAAAGGATGATTTACTTCCTCATGTGCATCAAATTGAATCTTCTTCTATGCATCTGCTTGGTTTATTAAATGATATTTTAGATATTTCTAAGATTGAAGCTGGAAAAATTGAACTTAGCGAAGAAAGTTTTGATATGGCTAAGCTAGTTGATGATGTTTCATCAATTATTTCTCCACGTTGTAACAGTAAAAATATTGAATTTAGCGTTAATATTGATGGTCTTGAGCATAATCGCTTTACTTCTGACGTTTTACGTTTACGCCAAGTTTTAATTAACTTGCTTGGCAATGCCGTTAAGTTTACTCCTGAGCTTGGTAGCATTAGCTTCCGCTTAGAACAAAAAGAACGTAAGGATGGTAAGAGCTTAGTGTCCTTCTCCGTAGCGGACACAGGTATTGGCATAGCTGAGGATAAGCTTAAATCACTTTTTGCACCTTTTGAACAAGGTGGTGGACATATTACTCGTATGTATGGTGGCACCGGTCTTGGGCTTTCCATTAGTAGAAGCATTGCTATGCTACTTGGTAGCGATATTAATGTTAAAAGTGAAGAAGGCAAAGGTAGTGAATTCTTCTTCTCCTTATGGTTAAAGGAAGATGGCAGCATTGATTCCACCGCAGATAATGGTGACGTTATACCGGTTATGGCAGGTAAGCGCATCTTATTAGTTGATGATGTGGATATTAACCGCATTATTGCTATGGAGTTATTATCACCATTTGATTTAATTATTGAAGAAGCTGCTGATGGCACTGAAGCTGTGGAAAAGTTTAAAGCTGCAGAAGAAAATTTTTATGACCTAGTATTTATGGACATTCAAATGCCTAAGATGAATGGTTATGAAGCCTCAAAAACCATTCGTTCTTTAGACCGCAATGATGCGAAATCCACACCAATTGTTGCCATGACAGCGAATGCTTTCCAGGATGATATTGATATGGCCTTTGCCCATGGCATGAATGGACATGTAGCAAAGCCCATTGATATGGAAAAACTTATTGATGTTTTAAAAACTTATCTTGGTAAAAGGAATTAATTTTAAGGTATTGTTTTACTAAATTTTATCATACTTTTCTTAACGCCATACTCTTGAAGGGTGTGGCGTTTTGGTTTAATGTGTTGTTTATGAAAATATATGGAGATATTATAATGAAAAAATATGTTTTTATTGTTATATTAATGACATTTTTATTGCAAACAGGCTTTGCTTATGCGCATGAATTTGACGCCAGAAAGAAAAGAGCTATGATGACAGAGTTAGTAAAGGAACATAAAAAATATCAATCATGCCTAGAAAAAGCAAAAGATGCTCTTGATACTGAACAAGCTGAAAAACTATGCCGGAAAAAATATGCCATGCAAAGAATGTTTAAGGTTAAAGATCTTTATCATTTTTATATGGAGCATATTTTAGAGGCAGAAGAATTGTATTCTGATTTATTAATTGCTGTGCGTGGTAAGGTGCATAGAATTAGTAAATCACCATTAGGCTTTCCTGAAGTGGTATTTGCTCTTGATGATTTTGGTGTAACAGGGGTAAGGTGCGAATTTCCACAAAGTGTAGCCAAAAAAATAGCAGAGCTTGAGGTTGGTCAAGAGGTGACTATTGGCGGCATAAGTAAGGGGTTGTTTAATGACGATTATGTGCGTTTAACGCATTGCGAAATTTTAAAACAATAGTAGTAATGGCAAACTTTTTTAAAAGGATAATTTAACTTTGTTTTAATTTTTTGCTTAACCACGAGTTTAAGCAATTGTAAAGGTCGTTAGGGTTAATGGGTTTAGATAGATGGTCATTCATGCCATGGTTGAGGCTGATTTCTTTATCACCCTTCATGGCATGGGCAGACATAGCTATGATTGGAAGCTCTACAAATCTTTCATCTTCACGTATTTTTTGGGTGGCAGTTAGGCCATCCATAATGGGCATTTGAATATCCATTAATATAATGTCATAATTATTTGCATTAAGCATTTCAATGGCTTCTTGCCCATTGTTAGCAATATCAACTTTATGACCCTTGATAGAAAGTAGTTCATTGGCAATAAGTTGATTTATTTCATTGTCTTCTACCAATAAAATATATCCAAAGAGTGGTTTAGTGCTGGCATCACTCAAGGCACGGTCAATTTGCTTGTCAGTATTTTTATTTAATTCATGCAAATTAGCAAAGTATTCAAGCCCAGTATCTTGGTTGGTGTCAAGATCAAACTTAGCTGTGAAATGAAATATTGAGCCTTTTCCTAACTTGCTTTCTACCCAAATCTTTCCATTCATAATTTCTACAATACGCTTAGATATAACGAGCCCAAGACCAGTTCCGCCATATTTTCTTGTGGTGGATGTATCGGCTTGGCTAAAAGCACTAAACAAGCGTTTTGTGTGTTCCTTGCTTAGCCCAATACCTGAGTCTTTAACGCTAAATGTGCAGTAAACTATATTATTATCATAGTCAATATCCATTTCAACTTCAGCTATAACGTCCCCTGCTTCTGTAAACTTAATGGCATTACCAATTAAATTAAGTAGCACTTGCTTAAGGCGCAGGGGGTCGCCAATGAGTTTGATATTTGCTACATCATCATTAAATATTTTACCGTGCAGGTTCTTTTCTTCAAATTTTGGAGAAAATAGCGCGTAAAGGTCGTCTCTAACTTCTCCAAGGGTAAAACTTGTATGTTCAACTTCCAGCTTGCCAGCTTCAATTTTTGAAAAATCAAGTATGTCATTAATAATTCGTAATAAACTTTCGGCTGAATAGCGTATTTTTTCAACGTATTCCTTTTGTTGAGCACGTAAATCAGTAAAGCTTAGTAAGTGTATAAGTCCTAATATACCATTCATGGGAGTACGTATTTCATGACTCATGTTAGCTAAAAATTCACTTTTAATTTTAGTGCTCTTTTCAGCTTCATCACGTGCCATGGTAACAGCTCTATGGCTTTCGACAATTTCATTGAGCATTGCCTTTTGATAAGTCAAGTCATTTAAGTATGATATGGCAAACACCTCATCGCCAATCATAACTTTTCTTATGATTGCTTCCACGAAAAATATATCATCGCTGGTATAATGACCTATTTCACCTTCGTAATAAACGTATCCTTCGCTAAATACTTGGGTAAACAAGTCATAAAATGGTCCTTCGCCTAATATGCCACTTTTTCTGAATGTAGGCAGAACATGATAATACTTCTTGAAAAATTCACGTTTATTTTTAAACCCAAAGAAAGTTAGTGTCGCGTCATTGCAATCTATAGGTTTTGCATCTTTATCCCACAGAGCAATGGAGTATGGTGCAGCGTTAAGTATATGTATAAGGCGCTGTTCTAAAGTCTTATTTTTTTTGATGCTTTCTTTAATTTCGCGTAGGTCTTGATAGTACACTACAATCAATTGTGCATTACCGCTTTTAACTCTTACTAAGGTAACGTTTACAGGAAGTTCTTCACCATTAGCAGTTATGTGCATCCATTCAAACTTATGAAAGCCTTTTTCAAGAGCTTTAGCTAAGTATATGGGGATAAGCTCCATAGATTTATTACCGCATGGTTGAACTTCTGGAGATAAGCTAGGAAATTTGTCAAAGTATTCTTGCTTTGAAGACAGACCAAAAAGGCGTAGGGATGTTTCACTACAATCCAAAAGTTCAAATTTGTCGTTCCAAAAATCTATACCAATGGGTAGATGTTTGAGAGCAATTTGGTCTCTATCATGAGCTTGTTTAATAGCTTCTGTAATAGGCTGGTGATGAATTATTTTTGAAGCATATGAAATAACATAATATTTATCATTAACGCTGTGACGTACTAAGACTATATTGCTTGAAAATACATTCCCTTCATTTGTAAGAAAATTCCAGTCAAAGCTACAAAAACCATTTTTAAGTGTGTTTTCTAGGTGTTCTAACGCCGCTAAGGTTGAGTGTTTTCCATCAGGTTGAAAGGGTGGAAATAACTCAAAAAAAGTTGATAAAAATGTTTTTTTATCACAACCAAATAATTGTAAAGCCGTATCATTGGCATCAATCAGTTTCAACTCATCAGACCAAAGTGTAGAAAAATAATCATTATTGCAAAGGAGCTTGCGGGCTTCAGCATGAGGGTCACTAGTGTCTAGCGTGATATTTTTCGATGCGTTTAGATTAGAAGACATTTTTCTCTCAATTGTTGATTAGGTATATGCTACAAGAAAAAATTGTATCGTTTTAAGCTAATATACTTATGATATGTAAACAATTTTAAAAGGTCAAGTTTTTACATTATTAGCCTAAAATTAAGCTTTTTGAATTTTCAACAATTATAACATCTTTGAAGATTTATAAGGTTTCTACCAATAGGTTTGATTATGCAAAAGGATTAAATAAGTTACTTTGGTTAACTATGAAGGTAAATTATACGCGATACGACACAATACCTGGACCATAAACTTGATTATAAAGACTGTCTGACATTTCTTCTTGTGTTCGTATTGCAACGGCATTGGCTGCAAAGGCATGCTCAGTAGTAATTTGACCGGTAAACTCGCGAGCTAAGTCTACATTATTATTTACTAAACCTAGGTTTTGGCTTTCTGTAAATGTGGGTGGTAAGGGGTTTAAGGCATCAGCATTATCGGTGCGTATGGAGCTTGGGTTTATTTGCAATTGCACTGTGCTCCCAGGTCCAGCTCCATAATGGTATTCCCAACTAGTAAAGTTGGATGTATTAATATTGGCTATATTATGCGCACTAACAGCCATGCCATTGGAAAAGGCATTTAAAGCAGAAAGATTGTCATAAACCATATAATCCTCGGTAGTTGTAAAATTAGCTGAGATTTGCTTACAAATCCTCGCTAGCATATTAATTTGTGATTGGCAATATCTTTTATGAGGCTTTGCCCACTAGGGTGTTTTGTGTGTTTGCGAAGATGTACTTTTAAAATGCTTGGTGTGATGTAAAAAATATCAAAGAGATAGGTGATAACTTAGACTTGTTAGCGCATAACACTGCGTGGTTTGCTGCCATCGGCTGGGCCAATTATACCTTCACGTTCTAATTGTTCCATGAGGTTTGCTGCTCTGTTAAAACCAATCTTAAATCGTCGTTGAATAAAAGATATGGAGGCCTTGTCTTGTTCTTGCACAAATGAGCGCACTTCATCATAAAGATCATCTTGTTCCATATTAGCTTGAGAACCCATTTGTTCATTTGCTGTATTGCCCCAATCAGAAAAGTCTACCTTATAGGTTGGTGGTAATTGTTTTTTCCAGTGCTCAACCACTGCTTGTACTTCTTCATCTGGTACAAATGGGCCATGTAAGCGCATCATACGTCCGCCACTAGGTTTAAAAAGCATATCTCCCTTACCCAGCAAATGCTCTGCGCCAACTGTATCTAAAATGGTTCTTGAGTCGTGTTTGCTGCTAACTTGAAAAGAAATGCGGCAGGGAAAATTTGCCTTGATTATTCCTGTTACCACATCAACACTTGGTCGTTGTGTTGCGAGCACCATGTGAATACCAGCAGCTCGGGCAAGTTGAGCTAGGCGTACAATACTTGTTTCTACTTCGCGTGCGGCAGTTAGCATTAGGTCAGCCAGTTCATCTATAACAATTACAAGATATGGCATATGCTCTAAATGGGCTATATCTTGAGGTTTTGATGAACCAAATGCGGCAATTTTTTGATTATAACTTGTAATATTGCGCACACCTAGTAGTGCCATGGCAGAATAGCGTGCATCCATCTCATTAACAGCCCAATCTAGCGCAGTTTTTGCTAGGTGCATCTCGGTTACTACTGGATGCACTAAATGTGGCAAGTCGGCATAAACAGCCATTTCTATGCGCTTAGGGTCAATAAGTAAAAGCTGCATATCTTCAGGATATGTGGTATATAATAAACTTAATAAAATAGAATTTAACCCGACACTCTTACCAGCACCAGTAGCACCTGCAACTAATAAATGCGGCATGCGTGATAAATCTGCCACAAAGGGAGTTCCGGAAATATCCTTACCTAGAGCCATACTTAATGGACCAGATCCATGCATAAAGGCATTAGATTCTAAAATTTCACGAAAATTGACCATGTCACGTTGTACATTGGGTATTTCAATACCCACTGTGTCAGAGCCAGGTATGGGGGCTTGAATACGCACTGCAATAGCTTTTAATGCTAGGGCAAGGTCATCATTTAAATTGGCAATTTTATTAACGCGTACTCCAGCCGCTGGTCTAACCTCATACATGGTAACCACAGGTCCAGGTGTTATGCGCACAAGTTCACCTTGAATGCCAAAATCTGTAAGACAAGCCATAAGGCGTTGACCCTTTTCTTCCATCTCATCCTTGGCGGCAGGTGATGAAGGGCTAGCAGCTTGGAGTAAGCTTAATGGTGGCAGAGGAACCTTTTTATTATTTTGCTTTTTGATATTGGATTTAGATTGTGTATTTTCAAATATGCTGACTTGCTCTTGAGGGTCAAAATCAGCTGCAGTTTCTTTGATTGCAATTTCAACATCAGAAACTACATGAATGGTTTCGTCTTGATTTTTTTTAGCATAATCATCAACATCAACAATAATTTCTGGTAATGATTTTGTCTGAGGTTGACGTTTAAATTTTTCTCGTATTATCTCTAAAAGGTTAACTCTTGGCCAAGGTAAACCTTGGGAACGATTTTTGAAACTAGTTCCAACTTTTTTTAATATGCTAAACCAAGAGATACTAAACGCTAATTGTGTAGCCAAGATAAATAAGAAAAACCACATCAATGCTGAGCCACTTGGGCTTAAAAGTAAGGCTGCATTTTGATATATGGCTCTACCAAGCATGCCGCCGCCTTGAATATCTCCAAAACTAATATTAAATGCCGCTCCAACGCATAGCAAGCACAAGGTTAGTAAAAAATAGCCCAGCCACCGCCACCACACTAGTTCGTATAATGTGGAGATGCAGGCAGCTCCCACTGCTCCAAATACAAAGGGCCAAACGTAAGAGGCAATGCCAAAAATATCATTTAAAATACCAGAAAGATATGCTCCTAGTAATCCGGCATTATTTTTTATAGCAACGTCATTGCTAATTACATGATTAATACTTGGGTCTGCAGAACTATGTGTTATAAGACTTAAAAGTACTAATAATGCAAAAAAAAGTAGGAATAGCCCAAAAAACTCACGGGCTAACTTACGAATGTCCGTAAGTATATCCTCCTTGTGCTCACGCACTGTTGGCTAATAGTATGGAAATTTTATTCGCGACCCAAGTATTCTTTGCTGCGTGTATCAACTTTAACTTTGTCACCTTCATTTACAAATAATGGAACTTGAATAATTAAACCAGTTTCTAGTGTGGCAGGCTTAGTAACATTACTTACGGTATCGCCCTTAGCACCTGGTTCAGTGCTAACTACTTGTAATACTAATGATACAGGAATGTCAATGTCTAGTGGATTACCTTTGTATAAAAGCACGCGACATTCTTGACCATCTTTCAAAAAACCAGCCTTACCAGATGTACTCTCTTCTTTCATTTGCAATTGTTCATAGCTTGTCATATCCATAAAGATGAGCTCATCGCCCTCGCGATATAAAAATTGCATATCACGAGTTTCAAGGTCTGGACGCGCAACTTTTTCACCAGAACGAAAAGTATTATCAACCATGCGTCCATTTAAAATATTACGCAATTTGGTGCGTATCATAGCACCACCCTTGCCAGGTTTAAAATGTTGAAAATCTACAATCTCAAAGGGAGTACCATCAATTTCAATTTTAAGTCCCTTTTTAAAATCAGTTGTTGAATACATAATCACTCCTGCTTATTTTTAATATGCTCAACCAAGGCTTGCACACCTAGAGCATAGCTCATAATGCCAAAACCAGCAATAACACCAATAACATGCTTTCCAATATAACTAATTTGGCGGATTTTTTCATCCCTTGCCAGAACATTGCTCAAGTGTACTTCTACACAAGGTAGCTCAATCCATGCTAGGCAATCAGCAAGTGCTAAGCTTGTATGCGTAAACGCTCCAGCATTAAGCACAACACCTTGCACTTTTTCTGTTCGCGCAAGTTCAAGTCTATCTATTAGTGCACCCTCATGGTTAGATTGAAAAAAATCTAATTCTACAGGTGTTTGCACTGTTTTTTTCACCAGCTCCGGCACAGCATTCATATCTTTTGTGCCATAAATGTGTGGTTGACGTACTCCAAGTGCCGCTAAATTTGGACCATTTATAATAAGAATTTTCATGCCTTGCCCATTATTTACCTTGCAGTAAATATAATTGTTGTATTTATTAAACCAACTGCATACTATATGCACAACGCCATTATAATTTAATTGATTTCAAATTATGGCGCGGATGATAAGTGCTTGAAACTGAGGATGTTTTTTAAGAATTTACTGCGCTTGAGCCTATGTGCTGCGAAACGAGAAACTTTTACTAAAATCATACATCAACATAAAAACTTAAATTAGAACAATACTATATACTAATTATTACAATTTAAGACGTTGGATTTTTGCGTATTTTTATTGTATTGTCAAGTTAAAGACCAAGAGAAAACATATGCAATCTTCATTGATTTTAGAGGCAACTGCCTACACTTTTGAACAAATTACCACTGCTTCCATCGGTGGTGTGGCACAAATAGCCTTGGCTGGACGCTCTAATGTGGGAAAGTCATCCTTGGTTAATGCTTTAGCTGGCAGAAAAGCCCTTGCTAAGATTAGTGCTACACCTGGCAAAACGCGTTCACTTAATTTTTACCGTGTGGAGCCAGATAATTTTTATATAGTGGACTTACCTGGCTATGGTTATGCACGCTGTAGTAAGACAGAGCGGCAGAAGTGGGGGCAACTTATGGAAAGCTACTTAACTTCTAGTAAGGAGCTAAAAGCGCTTGCCATATTACTTGATTGCCGTTTAGACCCGCAAAAGCTTGATGTTCAACTGGTTGAATTTGCGATTAATCATCAAATACAACTATTACCCATTTTAACTAAGGGTGATAAATGTAAGCAAAAAGAACGTTCTCAACGCCAAAACCAATGGGCAAAATTACTAAATGGTACTGTGCCTATTGTCACATCATCATCTTCAAAGCTTGGGCTTGATACTTTATGGAAAAATTTACGTAATGTCGCAGGCATTATAGAATAATGTGATAGATTGCCGTAGATAGTTTGGATAAATAAAATGCTTTGCCCGAGTGGCAAAAAAGGCATAAAACGTAAACCACGTTTTATGCCTTTTAATTTTCATGTTAGAATAATGCTTTTAAGTAATTATTTATCAGCAGTAACTTCAGCAAGGCGTGCCGCAATGGCTTCAGCACCTTGGGTGCTGGTAAGCACAGTAGCAAGATTTTCTACAATCTTTTGATCATAAGCTTGATTATCCTTACGAAGTATACCAAGTGCAACATCCATGGGTAAACCAGCGCGGAAAGCACGAGGACTAGCCATGGCGCAGAAGGTATTGATAACACCCAAAATACGCCCATGTAATGATATGGCATCGCCTTGTAATTTGTGTGGTGTTCCAGATCCATCAAGCTTTTCATTCATTTGAACAACAGCAGCCGGCACAGGATTACCAAAGTCAATGGTGCTTAGAATATTATAGGCATACTCTGGAATTTTAGCTATTTCTTCTTGTTCTTCTGGAGTTAGCTTATCTGTTTTAGAAAGCAGGTCACGCGGTACGAATATTCTACCAATTTGTGAAAGCACTGCTGCTGTGGTTATGGTATCTTTATCCTTCCCATCAAGTCCCATATGCTCAGCTAGTAACTCGGCTAAGCGGCGCATAAGGGTAGAGTGTCCAGCAAGATATGGGTCCACGCGCTCAATGGTACTAACGAGAGCTTCAATGGTACTCATTTGTTGCTTGTTGCGCTTTTCACTGCTTCTGCGAAATTCTGTAATATCTTGTATGGTTATAACTGCTGCGCTGGTGCTGCCTTCTTCTTTATCCTCAAAGGGGAATAAGGTTGCACGGAAAAGTCGTTCTTCACCCTTTAAGACCAATTTAAGTTCAATACTCTTGGACTCATTGCTATTAGACACACTGGCAACGGCCTCTTGCACTTGCAGGGCAACGTTATCTGGCATAATGCTGTGCAGATTTTGCCCTTGAAGATCGTCCTCTGCTTTATCAACAATGAGGGCAAAGGCACGATTTACTAAGTGAAGCTTGCCGCTAACGTCTACCATCATAAGCCCCACATCAAGTGAGATATTAATGCTATCTAATAGATGCTTTTGTTGTCTAATTACTTGATATAATTGTTTAAATTTTTGGGCAACGCTGCGTTGTTCTCGCCCAATCATAATCCACCAAACGAGAGCAAGCATAAGCAGCACGCTTAAACATAAAAATGCACCTGCTCCATAAACCAAGTTAAAAGCTCGATTTAATTGTGTATCAATAATGCTTGCAGGTATTTCTTCCACCACTAACCAACCAATATTGGGTACTATCATGGCTGTGGAGTAAACTTGGTCCTTACCGTTAACTGCAACGCGCTTGGTAAATGGCATGGATGTTGTGTCATTATTTAGCTTAAATTCTGTTGGCAGTGCTTGAGTGCTATCTGGGCGTATTGATTCCCATTGTTTTCCATCAAATTGTAAAATACTACTTTGGATTTCGCGTTGTGATGCACCAGAACCGCGTGAAATGAAGTTTGCAATTTGCCCTGTAACAGGTACGCTAAGTAAAAATGCACCCACAGGTTTTGCTTTTTCATCACTTAATAGTGCTGGTAATAGTGGAGTTGCATAATCTAAAACTAAACCAGTGGAAGATGGGCGAATAGGGGCATAGGTAGTTTTGTTGGTTTCTGCTGCTCTACGTACAGCATTTGCCTGTTCTTCTTGTAAGGGTGTTGGTCTTGCAAGGGATGAAAGTAGGGTTTTACCATCGGGACTCACAAGCCTTGCATCTTGCAAACCATTATACGACATAAAATCTAATAAAATTGTGCGCATCATAGGAATTTGTTCAGCAAGAAAGGCTATGTCTTCATCAAGAACATTGGTGGCATCTGGATCATTTAACATGCTTGCTTTTTGATCATCAACTTGGGCAATATCTTGTGCAAACATACGATATAATTCTGATTCACTTACGCGACGTGCTTGGCTATCTAAGCTTACTCCCCAAAGGCGTATACTCTCCATTGTAGCTTCTGCTGTGAGCATAAGGCGTTCTTCCTGAGTGGCTAGGATATCATTTTTTTGTGCACTGTAAAAAGTGTGGCAAAGCAAGGCTGTAACCCCGCAAAAAGCCAAAACAACACCTACAAAAAGGACTAATCGCGATTTTTTCTTACTTTCTTGATTGTTGCTTGAAAGTAAATCGTTGTGTTCTTCATACATAGCCATCTCCATTGAGTTTATTTTTTGGGCATTACATGCATCCATCTATTCTTTTCGTTTACAGAATATTGGGGTATATAGTTACGTATTCTTTTATGAGAAAGTACGTTTCTTGAAAGATTATCTAAAATATACGCATCTCCGTCAATATAGACAGCAAGCACAGCATGAGCAAGATTTAAAATTGAGTCTTTAACCACGACAATACGCATAATTTCCATAGGAACACCAATAGCGCGAAGTGTAAAATATTTTGCAATGGCATAATCTTCGCAATCACCAGATCTCTTTCTAAATTCATATGGTGCTGCCCAATAGTCTGGAGCTTTGTATAAAGCAGGGTCTTGTTTATAAGGCCATTGGTTCCAAAATGAATTAACAATTTTTAATTGGTCAATTAGTGGCTTACCTTCAACTTTAGCTTTAAATCCTTCCCAGGTGGTTCCTGCATTAAGTTTTGAACCGTTTTTAAGTATGTTATTATTATAATGTTTTTCTTGAACGCGTAACCATTGCGGCAAACCTTTTAGCGTTCCCCTAAATTCGATGGATCCAAAAAGTCTGAGTTTAGGAGCCTTTGTAGCTTCTGCCCCATAAGCCACATGCCATGAGGATGTTATAAAAAACAAACTCATGGCAATGACGACTAGCAAGCTTTTCGGCACTAATCGTAGTTGTATTAGGGCTATATGTTGCATATATTATAGTTTTTTTATGTGGATATTCAATTATTTTTTTTGCCACTTATTATAACTTTGAAGTATGCTTTGCACATTACTTTCTGTTTGTTTATGCGAATCATATGAATTACAAATCTCTTGCCTTGCAGCAACTCTTATGGATTCCATACGTTTATATGCACTTAGCACACCAACAATGGTTTGTGTGAGTGAATCTGCGCTCCAAATATCATATAAAAAGCCATTTCTACCGTGCTCTACCACTTCGCGCACAGGGTCAGTATCACCTGCAACCACAAGACAACCGCAACTCATGGCTTCAAAAAGCCCTGTGGAAAGTGCATTGGGTGTTGCTAAAAATACATGCACTGATGAGGCTTGCAACATCATGCGATAGTCTTTATATGGTCTAAAACTTAAAAAATGCACGCGGTCTTTATCAATATCATATTTATCAAATAATAAGTTTGCCCAAGAAGATTCAATGGCTGTTTCTCTATCTTGTGAGCCTGCCATAACTACCACGTGGCATTTGGGTCGCTCCATAAGAATATGGGGTATACTGTGCAAAAACTGTGGAAAGTTGCGTTTAGTGTCAATGCTTCTTCCAGAAAAAGTTACAAGCTCATCAACATGTGATAAATCGCAATCTTCGATACAAAATTTCTGCTTTGGTTGAGGTGAGAAAAATTGCGTATCAATGCCTTCATGTAGAATTTGAATTTGATTAGCCAAGTGTTGAGGATAAAGTGATTTTTGCCAGCTGGTTGAAGTAAAAGCCATTTGGCAATCATTAAAAGCATCCCACTGAAATAAATTACGTATGCGTTCAGGCGAAAAATTAACAGTAGGGTAGGCATGACGTGGCTTTAAGGTGGTAAGCATGCTACTACTGCCTTGATAACCATCAGCATATATTGCTAAAAATGCATCCGGAAAAATATCTTTTGCATAAAGGCTGCAACCAAATCCAGCATTGCCAATAATAATGTCTGGAATAAATCCTGTATTTTTTAAATGCAATAGGGCATTGGCAATTTGTGTACCTCTTTTAATAGAGCGCACTGCTTCATTTTCAGCTCTGTCTGCTGTATGCTGGCTTTGGGGAATAGAGATAAGAATGCGTCTAACTCCAGGTATACGAACATCACGGCGTGAGCGATCGGTAATAAAAATAACTTTATTATTTTTATCCGCCGCAAGCCTTGCTGCCGTATACCTAAAAGGTCCAGGAAAATGTTGAGGCAAAAAAATAATTTTCATACCATCCCCTATTATTTTTCTTTTTTACGTTGTAACTTATTAACGAATTCCTTTCCTTCTGGACTAATAACAAATATTTTTAGTGCTTTCAAAACTTCTGAATCATAAATGCTTTGCTCTTTATCTAATATGGCTATGGTATCAGCTAGCGATCTAGCTTGCCTATATACACGGGGGCGCAAGATAGCGCAAAAAGAGTTTGCAATGTGCAAAATCCGCGCAAGCATGCTGATTTCTTCACCTTTTAATTTGTTTGGATAGCCGCTGCCGTCCATATTTTCATTCATCTGTAAAATTGTTTCTTGCACAGGCAAGCCAAAATCAAAGTCAGCTAGCATATCACATGTTTTGGTCACGTGAGTTCTCATAACTTCGCGCTCAGTTTCAGTAAGCGCGCCTTTTTTATTTATAATTTCTTTTGGCAAGCTAATCATACCCATTTGGCTAAGGGCTGCGGCCATACCAATGGTTTTTTGCTCTTCTTTAGTGCATTCCATTAAATTTGCTAAACTTTCAGCCAACTGCCCCATATGCATTGAGTGTCCTCTAAGGTATGGGTTAACCAAGCCAACTGACATAGTTAATACTTGAATTAGTTGCTCAATTCTAGCTTGCTCGGCTTCACGCTCTTTAACTATTTTGGTGGTATCGCGATAAACTGCCACAACTCCCGTAACGTGTTCTTGATTACCAAAATATGGAGTATAAATTGTCTGCCAATATACCTCTTCGCCTTGTATGGTAAGTTTTTCTTCAAAGTCGTGGTGTTTTTCAGTATTTACTACTTTATCTAAATGAGCTTGAAGCATCTCAGCAGCATCAGGATGTAGAATACTACCCATCTTAAAGCCAACTAAATCATCTGCACTATTGTGATGCACCATTTTGGCAAAGCTTGTATTTGAGTAGCGTATATTACCCAAGGTATCTGTTAAAACAACACCATCAGCAAGAGTTGCATTGATACTATCAATAATTTGTTGTTGCGTGTTAACATCTTCATTAAGTTTACGCATACTAGCTTCAACTTTGCGTTCGTGGCGACCCACAAAAAACCACCAGCATCCCCAAAGTAAAAGACCTGTAACAATAATGGCACCAGCCACAAAGATAATCATAAAGTTGCGGAAGTTTGCATAAAAATCTTCTGCAATGTGTGCTGGTTCTTCGTTGCTGACCAATAAATTTTGGTTAACAATGGGTACACCGAAGGAATATACAAACTCACCATCAGGCAGTTCACGTTTTAAAAGAGGTAAAACTTCGTTTTTAGGGGTTTTCCAATCTCCAATTTGAAGTAGTTCGCCCGTCTTTAAATTGATATATTGTAATTTGCTGTCAGCAGTCCATTGGAACAAACGATAAGACGAAATTTCTTTACTATCTTGTCCTGCACTTTTAAGAATTTTAGATAGCGGTGCTTCTAGCGGAATTTCTAAAAGCAAGGTAGCAATGGCTCTATCCTTTGGTAACTCGGTATATTCAGGTGGAAAAATAGGATAAACCATGGTAAGCATAAGTCCTGCAAGTCCACTATGTACATTAGAAAATGATACCTTACCCGTATTAAGGGTTTGTTCTATCAATTGCTTTTGTTCTTGTGTTGGAGTCTCTTCTAAGCCATTGGTAAAGAGAAGATTTTTTAAGTTGGAGTCCCAAATGCCCCCAGCAGTAAAGCTTGTAGTTTCAATAAAAGTTTCAAGTTGTTGGATGATAATACCTCGAATACTTTTAAGATCTCCTATCTCTTCTTGCATAGCTTCCATTTGCCCAAGATGACCTGATGTGTCAGTACCTTGAGCTTTCATGACAGATTCTGCACAATAAAGGCGGAGCATATCTCTATCCACAAAGCGTTCTGTGTCATGATCTATAGTACTTAGCCAAAGACCAATAGCCTCTGCTTTGCCTTTAGCGTTGGATGACAGGGTGATGTTAAGGTTTTCTTCCATACTTTCAGCTACATAACTAGTAGTGTAAAAAGCAAAGAGAGAAGTCACACAAAGTAAGGCTACCATCAGCAAGCCAAGAAGCCAAAAGCTGCGATAATGAATTTTGTTACCAGACGTATTTCGGCGCATACCATTCTACCTTTCGCGTAGTGCGTTTTGTTGTGCTTTTAGGATTGGTTTTAATATATAATCAAGAATGGTCTTACGTCCGGTGAGAATATCTGCAGTAGCAGTCATGCCTGGAATAATAGGCAAGGTTTCTCCTCGATGTGTAATTCCTGTTTTATTGGTACGCAACTTAGCAAGATAAAAAACTTCACCTTGCTTATCTTCAATGGTGTCAGCACTGATTTGCTCAAGTACTCCGTCAAGACCGCCATACACTCCAAAATCATAAGCGGAAAATTTAAGCATTGCTTTTTGGTCTGGATGTAAAAAGGCTACATCTGATGGGCGTACACGAACTTCTACTAGTAAAGTATCGTCGATGGGAACTACTTCCATAATAGCTTCACCAGGTTTTACCACACCACCTAAAGTATTTAAATGAATTTGTTGGATTGTGCCATTAACAGGAGAGCGTACAACAGTACGTGTTACTCTGTCACTACCAGCAGCAATAGTCTCTTTTAGAGAATTCATCTCAGTGCGACGTTCGTTAATTTCTTCGGTGATAGCTGTATCAAGTTCTGCTTCACGAAAAGCAATGCGCTGCAATGCTTCGTCGGCAGCTGCTTGTGACTTAGGTATTGATACCGTAAGACCTTCCAACTCACCTTCAAGGTTTGCCACTTCTTGTTCAAGATTTAAGAATTCAATACGTGAATAGTTTTTACGTTGTAATAGTGGTAAAACAGTATTTCGCTGTTCAATGGCAAGAGCTAAATTACGGTCTACAGAGCGTTTGCGGGCTTGTTGTTCTTCCACTTCTTGAAGACGCTGCTCATATTGAGATTTTAGAACAATAATTTCACTATCACGTTGTAATTTACGCGCGGCTAAAGCTGCATTTTGGTCAGCTATAATTTGAGGTGCATCGCGTATAATTTCTTCTGGATACACTGGTTCAGTATCGGATAACTCTGCTTCAAGACGAATAATTGCAGCAGTATGTTCTAAGGATTTGCTAAGTGCATCTCTATATGTACTGGCGGCAACTTCGTTATCAATACGTGCAAGTGGGGTTCCCTTGGTAATGGTTTGACCTTCGCGCACTAATATGTCTTGTAAAATGCCACCTTCTAGGTTTTGAATAATTTGTGTACGTTGAGATGCAATTACTTTACCTTCTGCGCGAGTCACTTCATCAACTTCTGCCCAAGCTGCCCAACCAATAAAAATAGCAATGAATAAACCAGTGGCTATTGATAATAAACGGGCTTGAACGGTAGGTTTACGTTGCATTGCAGCTTCAACCACATCAGCATAAACAAGCTCAGAGGTATCTAATTTTTGACGCTGAAAGTCGTCATCAGAACCGGTGGATGAGCCTCCATCTCTAATGCCTTGTATGAAGTCTTTGAGACTAGCAAAAAAACCTTTATTTTCATCATTATTTTGCATAATTACCTCTAATCTAATAGGTATGTTAAGCTATTTTGTTTGCTTGTTCTGTTAAATCGCTAACTTCCATTTCTTTTTTAGCAGCTTGCGGTATTGCAGAACGTAATTTTTGTATAACTTCTTCTTTAGGACCATCTGCTACGATGCGCCCATGATCCATAACAATTAACCTGTCCACCATTTTAAGCATGCTCATACGATGGGTTACAAGAATCAATGTTTTATGTTGCATAATCTTCATGAGTCTAGCTTGTACGGCTTGCTCTGAAGAAGTGTCCATATTACTGGTTGGTTCATCTAATATAAGCACTTCTGGGTCACGCACAAGGGCCCTTGCAAGACCAATAGCTTGGCGTTGACCACCAGAAAGGGCTTTACCTTGTTCACCCACTTGTGCTCCAAAACCTTCGGGATTGGTGCGAACAAATTCAATAACACCGGATAAATTAGCGGCTCTAATGGTTCGTAAATCGTTAACACTTGGATCACCAAGCACAATATTATCGCGTATACTACCATAAAATAGTACAGTATCTTGTGGTGCAAAGCCAACTCTTGCGCGTAAATCTGCACCAGCTAGTTGGCGAATATCCACACCTCCAAATTTTACCGCACCGTCTTTAGGTTGGTATAAACCAATAAGTAGTCGAATTAACGTGGATTTGCCCGAGCCCATACGCCCAATAACACCAACTTTTTCACCTGGTTCAATGTGTAAGGATAGATTTTCTACTGCAGTGCGTGCTGAATTGGGATAAGCAAAGCTTACATTTTCAAAAGTAAATGACGGTTGCAATGGACCAAAATCAACCGTGGCTTGAGCTTGTCTGTCTTCAGATGGTAGAGCCATGAGCATATTTAGTGCATCCAAAGAAATGCGTGAATTTTGGAAGCGTGTAATAAGGCCGGCCATTTGCATAAGTGGTGCCATGGCGCGACCAGCTAAGATGTTACAACCAATTAGTCCACCCATAGTAAGGGTTCCCTCTGCAATAAGGTATACACCCCAAACCACCATACCTACTGTGACAAATTGAGTGATAAATACCGAAAAACCAACAGCTAAAGAACCATATTTCTTGGTTTCGGCATTGGCTTGAGCTGAGTTTTCAACAACAGTTTCCCACACACGTTGCATGCGGTTTTCGCCTTGGCAGCACTTTAGAGTTTCAAGACCATTAACCATTTCAGTGAGTAGGGCATTTTTATGCATGCTCTGGGCATAGCTTTTTTCTGCGGCACGCTTAGCAAGTGATTGCAAGATAAACCCAGCACCAAACATAATAGGCATGGCTATAAGTGGTAAGAGCACCAATGGACCACCAATAAAGCTTAAGCATAGGAGGAAAAGAAATAAGAATGGTAGGTCTATGCACGAAAGCAAGGTTGATGAGCTAAAAAATTCACGTAATGCTTCGAACTCTCTAACATTATTAACAAGAGCTCCAGTAGACTCTGGTTTGTGGTCAAGTTGCATGGTTAACACTTTATCTACCAGCATACTTGAAATTACCACGTCAGCATTACGCCCCGCCGTATCAACAAAGTAGTTACGTAAAGTTCTTAATAAAAAGTCAAATAAATAAGCGAGAGTTATGCCAAGCGCTAATACCCACAATGTTTCAAGAGCATGGTTTGGAACTACCCGATCATAAACATTCATAACAAATAAAGGACTGCCAAGAGCAATCAAATTTATTATTACACTGGCAAAAGCTGCATGGCGATAAATGGGACCATAGTGTCTAATAGCATCCCAAAACCAGCGTTTACCTGCTTCATGTCTAAAGGTGTCTATACGCTTATCTGCTTTCTTTTCAATGGAACCAAAAGCTGCATAGCCTGTATAATCTCTATTTAATGTATCTATGTTAACTTGATATGGTTCTTCCCCTGATTCTGGGAAGATTACTGTGGCTACTTGACGCTTAAAAGCCGTAAGCACACAAGAACGACCGTTTTGTAATAGCAGTACACAGGGTAAAGTCATGGGGGAAATGTCTTGTATGTTGTGGCGCGGAATTATACGTGCTTGTAAGCCAACTCGCGCTGCAGCACGCATGCATTCACCAGGTGTTACCTCACCAACGCCAGCAAGACCAGCATATAAATATTGTGCTGAAATGTTTTTTCCACGTAAACGCATTAATGTACTTAAACTACGCAATAGTGGCGGAATAAAATCGACTTCCGATGGAGATAATTGTGCAAATGCTTCAGCTTCTTTTTGTGGTACTTGCTCTTGGTTTGTATTGGGCGTAGCAGCATCACCAGACGATGGTACCTGATTTGCTGCTTGAGCTTGAGGCTGCGTTGGCACTTTATCTTGAGCCAAATTTTGGGTCATAGCCTGCGCCTCATGTGTAGCATTGACCTTAGTTAAAGTCTGAGCATTGTCGGAAGCTTTTGCTTGAGTTTGGTTTATTTTTTTTTCAGCTAATGGAGATGACGCTTCTGTTGCCGTGTTTTTCTTGGAAGTATTATTTGACATTATATTTTGTGTCCCTTGTGTATTAGAGCTAATTACCTTGGTATTAAAAGCTCTCGTTGGCATCACCCTAGGTTGACCGTTGTGTGTAACATTATCTTTAGGCACAGCTTGACTGGTATGATCTAAAAAATCATTATCATGTAAATTTTGTGTGTTAAAAATATTGTTAAATGCAGAAGAACTTTGATTGTTGTTTGATTTCAAATCCTTTTGCACATTTTGAGCATTGTTTTTTAACATAGAACCTGCCTTGTGCGTAAAGGTTATTCGTTGATAATAATATAAGAATAAAAGCCTTGCTTGTCAATAAATTAGTTATTGATATAAAACATTTTATTTGTATTTTATAAGTCATTAATTGAAATCTAATAGTGATTAATTATGAAAGTTATTTATTTATCACTGAATTAATAAATAAAAAAAATTTTTTTTTGACAAAAAAGTTATTTTCTGGATGCTATTGTATACAAAAAAAGTCGGATTTGCTAAGCAAAACCGACTTTTTTTGTATATTTTATATAATATTTATTGAGCAGGTGTGACTAAAACATTGTCTGCTGGAATCTGAAGTTCAGGGAGTAGCATACCAGCCAAAGCATAAAGAGTGTAAGCACTAATGATGATATTGGCACGAGCAGTAACAGCTTGAATTTCAGAATTATATAGTTCACTTTCAGCATCAAGTACGTCTAAAAGAGTACGCTGACCAATTAGAAATTGTTCCATGTAAAGATCACGAGTTTGGATGTTGTAACCAATGGCTTCTAAGTGGTATGATAGCTGAGTTACTGCAGTTTGATAATCAGTCCAAGAATTATTAATTTGTAAAGTAATGTCATCTAAAGAGCTGTTAGCAGTGTATCTTGCTTCTCGTACACGAGCTGCAGAAGCTTTGCTAGCATGCCAATCTGCACCACTATTAAATAAATTCCAAACCATAGTACCACGTACATCCATACCAGAAGTCCAATAGTCTTCTGTATCAGTATTTCTATACCCAGTGGTAGTGAAGCTTGGTCCAGCTTCAATATTAAAAGTTGGATAAAATGCAGAGTCAGAAAGCTCTTTATTGGCTTGAGCTGTGCGAACATCTGCTAAGAATGCAACAATCTTCGGGTTATTTGTTTTAGCATAGTCAATAACTTCTTGTGGACTAGAAAACATTTTAATGGGTTGTTTAATTGGACCAAGAGAAGTTGGCACTGGTAATTCAGTAAGGCGTTTATAGGAATCTTCACCTTGAATTAAAGATGCTTTTGAATCTTCTAAGGTGCTTAAAGCATTAATTAAACGACCTTGAGTTTGAGTTACGTTAGCAATGGTGTCAGCGCCAGTTGCTTCACGGTCACGAGTAAGAGCTAAAATTCTTTCGTGAGTAGCTACATTGTCTTGTGATAAGTCAACTGTAATGCGACGCCAAATAAGGTCAACGTGAGCAATGATACCATCAAGAGCAAGAGTTGTGGCATTGTCTATAACGCGACTTGTGGTAGAATCAAGTACGCCTTGACTTGCGCGCACACGGCTACGAGTAGCAAATCCGTCCCAAATGGGCTGAGTAAGTAAGAGTTGTACTTGACCTACTCCGTAAAAGTTAGACTCTTTATGCAAACTACGAGTTGTGGAGTCGCTAAGATTACTCATACCGCCACTGGCAGTTAAGTCTAAACGTGGACCATAACCAGCTTTAGAGCGAGAGAGTTCGTGTTGAGCTGTAACTCTATTTTCTTGAATAGCTTTCAAGGATTTGTGTGTTTGTATAACAGCATTAACTGTTTCTGACATGGTTGTAGCATTACCTGCTGGTGGGTTTTCTTCCTTTAATTCATAAGGCACTCCGCTTGCCTTACCATTACCCCACATTTTTGATGTGTCTTTTGTTTGGGCGGCAAAACTAGGCGTTGCCACCACGGTAAACAATAATAAATAAAAAACTGGACTTAATCTTTTTAACATAGCTACCCCTTTGAATGTTAATCGTTTTTCAATGATTCTTATTTAGCACCACACTAAACAAAAATCAAGTTTTTTTTGCGTATCAAGAAAAAAAATACATTTTTGTGGTTTTTTGACTATATATAGACTGTTTCTAGAGTATTCATTATGTAATTTTAATAAGTTATAGAATTGTATTCTGTATACATGAGTATGTTAGTAGCTATTGCCACGACTTTTAGTTAGTCGACATTGACTAGCTAAAAAAGCAACCCATAAATTTTTTGCAAAAAGTTGCACTTATGAACCATATTAATGTTTGAAAAAATATTTCAGCGCAGATAGTCGTAATATTTCATAGTTAAAGTATTATATGTAAATGTTTTGAATATTAGAATGTTGTGTTTCGAACTTCATAAAGGCTAATGCCAATGATGGATGGCGCAGTTTTTAGATAAGCTTGTAAGTCAATTTTTAAGACTTTTTTGTTGGTGCGGCTGGCGTGATAAAGAGATTTGTCAATTAGCAAGCCCATGTGTGTAATCATTTTTTGGGCTTGATCTTGCCCAAGCCATGAGTTGGCTGGTAATGCTTTTACAAAAAAAACTACCATCATGTTAGGTAGAGAATTGATTAGGTTTCGAGATATTAAATTTGATGGAATATATGATATGCTTGATTTAATTTTAGTGGGTTGCATAAGTGCATTCTTCATATATTGTTCGTCTTTGTTGCTAATCAAAGAGTTTTTCAAGAACCATTGGCGTAAATTAAATGTACTTTCTGTATTTATTGTGTTTGTAAGAGGGTATGGTTTTATAAATTTGTACTTAATAGCATTTGGTATCCAATGATATTCCATTAAGTGCGCGCGTGAAAAAAAATCTATTTTTCCATCAATATAACGTATTTGCATCAATGTATTGTTAAAGTCATGCTTATTTTGATGAGATTTGTAATGGGCCAAAACTGTTTCTACATATGTTGTACAATCAAAACCATCTTCTCTAAAAAGCGGCATGGGTGCATAAGGGCTTTGTTCTCCTTCTCCAAGGGGATTTGCCATATATGGTACACCTAAATAGAGATTTAGTTGTGGTTTGGCTAAGCTTGTATTGCCAATAGATAAAAGTAAAGCACTTAAAAGAATAAGGATAATAGTAGTTTTCATAAGTTTCAAAATGATATATGTTAAATAATTTTTTCTTAGAGAGTATGGCTTATGAACCAATATTTTTGCTTACTACATGACTTCGTTATGGTTTGCAATATGCAATTGGTCAATGGAAAATGTTAAGACATGGCAATCTAATCTCAAATTTACTTAAAAAAATTTTACCGAACTTCACACGCGGATGAATGAATTTACAAAATTAGACTGCCGTAAATCTTAAGATAGTTTGCATGTAATTACCATAGATTGGTTGATGTTGTTTACTCATAATTATAATTATGAAGTATTGATTGTGGTGCTTCTAAGTTCTATGTGGATTATCAGATACAAAATACCTAAATTATAACGATGTATGGCTTTAAAGATGATTTTGTTAGCTTTTGGTATTGACGTAACGATTGTATTTTGGTAGTTTTCCCCCGATAAAATTACTTCTTTTAAGGAGCAATTATGCTCTAAAATCTTAATTTGTGAGGGAAAAAATGCAAGAAAATACCGACGCTAAAGTAATACAACGTGGCAAAGAAATGTTTGCTAGTATCTCAGGCGAAAAACCTTCTCTTTTTGACAAAGCAGCTTGGATGGGAAAGGTAATGGATTGGAGCATGCAAAATGAACAATTTAAAGTGCAAATTTTTCGTTTTGTCGACACATTTCCTTCCTTAACTACTCCTAAGCTTTTGACAGATCATATTCAAGAATATTTTGGTGATGAAAAGGATATGCCTGCATTCCTTTCTGCTGGAGCTAAGATGGCTGGCATGCTTGGTTCTTTGGGTGGGGGCATGTTAAACAAGTTAATTTCCACCAATATTCATGAAATGGCAAAGCAATTTATTGTGGGTGAAAAGACCACTGATGCCATTAAAAATATGAAAAAACTACGTAAAGATGGCTTTGGCGCTGTGGTGGATGTGCTTGGAGAGGCTACCCTTTCTCATGCAGAAGCCGAGGAATATGTTGGTACATATCTTGAGCTTTTGGATGCTTTAGAAAAAGAGCAACATGCTTGGGATGCTCTGGGTAGTGACCCTAAGCAAAAAGATGATTGGGGACATGCCCCTAGGGTTAATATTGCTATTAAGCCCACTGCCACCTTCTGCCTTGCTAATCCACAAGATTTTGAAGGATCTGTGGTTGGTATATTAGAACAAGCTCGCCGCATTTGTAAACGTGCGGTGGAGTTAAATGCATTTTTCTGCATTGATATGGAATCATATAAGCATAAAGACATTACTCTTGAAGTTTATCGTCGCCTAAAGCTTGAATATAAAGACTATCCGCATATTGGTATTGTTTTACAAGCATATTTGAAAGATTGTGAAAAAGATGTAACAGAACTTATTGATTGGGCAAAAGCCAATAATACACAAATTTCTATACGCCTCGTTAAGGGTGCTTATTGGGATTATGAAGTAGTTAAAGCCAAGCAAATGGGCTGGGAAGTGCCTGTTTGGACTATTAAAGCAGAAAGCGATGCTTGTTTTGAGCGTGTGGCATATAATATATTAAAAAATCAAGATGTTTGTCATTTTGCTTGTGCTTCTCATAATGTGCGCACCATTTCTGCGGTTATGGAAATTGCTAAAGAGTTAAATGTTGATGATTCTCGCTATGAATTTCAAGTTCTCTACGGCATGGCTGAGCCAGTGCGCCGTGGTATTTTGAAGATTGCTGGGCGTGTGCGCCTATATTGCCCTTATGGTGATATGGTGCCAGGTATGGGCTATTTAGTAAGGCGACTTTTGGAAAATACTGCCAACGAATCTTTCTTACGTCAAAGCTTTGTGGAAGAAGCAAGTCTTGAGAAACTTTTAGAAGATCCACACAAAACTGCTGAGCGCGAACGGATAAAACGTGAGCAAAATCGCAAAGAAGTAGCTAGTGTAGAAGGTTTTGGTCCATTTGTTAATGAACCCATGGTTGATTTTACCAGAGCCGATCATCGTGCTGTATTTCCAGCAGAGATTGCAAAAATTCGTGCTAACTCTTTAGGTAAGGTGTATCCATTATATATTGGAGGCAAAAAGGTAGAGCTTGAGGACCGCATTCCTACAGTTAATCCTGCTAAACCATCAGAAGTATTAGGACATGTTTGCCAAGGTGGCATTGCTGAAGTTGATATGGCTTTAGCTGCTGCACGCGAAGCATTTCCTGCATGGCGTGATACTCCACCAGTAGAGCGTGCTAAATACTTAGTTAAGGCTGCAGCTGTTGCGCGTAGACGTGCCTATGAACTATCGGCTTGGCAAGTTTTAGAAGTTGGTAAGCAATGGGATCAAGCTCAAGCTGACGTAGCAGAAGCCATTGACTTTTTAGAGTATTATGCTCGTGAGATGGAGCGTTTAGCAAAACCAAGGCGTATGGGTAATGCACCTGGTGAACTTAACCATTATTTATATGAACCCAAGGGTATTACTGCTGTTATCGCCCCTTGGAACTTCCCGCTTGCCATTAGTATGGGTATGGCATCAGCGGCTATTGTTGCTGGTAATCCAGTTATTTATAAGCCTGCAAATATTACAGGTATTATTGGGCATCACTTAGTAGAGATATTTGAAGAAGCTGGTTTACCTGCTGGTGTGTTTAACTATGTACCAGGGCGTGGTTCTGTAATGGGTGATTATCTTGTAGAACATCCAGATATTAGCTGCATAGCTTTTACAGGATCTATGGAAGTTGGCTTACGCATTGTCGAAAAAGCCGGTCAAACCGGACCAAATCAAGCCAATGTTAAAAAAGTTATTTCAGAAATGGGTGGTAAAAATGCCATCATTATTGACGATGATGCTGACCTTGATGAAGCCGTGCCGCATGTGCTTTATTCTGCCTTTGCTTTCCAAGGTCAGAAGTGCTCTGCTTGTTCTCGTTTAATTGTTACGGATGCCATATATGACAAAGCCATAGAGCGTCTTGTGGAAGGAGCAAAGGCTTTGCTTATTGGTCCTGCTGATGATTGCACCTATGCCATGGGTGCCGTAGCTGACGCTGCTGCTCAGAAAAATGTATTGGAATATGCTGCCATAGCTGAGCAAGAAGGTAAATTGCTTTACAAGAGCCCTGTGCCAGAAGGTGAGGGTTATTGGGTTCCCATAACTATGGTGGATAACATTTTGCCAGAGCATCGCATTGCCCAAGAAGAAGTGTTTGGCCCAGTACTTGCTATCATGCGCGCTAAAGACTTTGATCATGCCATTGAACTTGCCAATAGTACACGCTTTGCATTGACTGGTGGTGTGTTTAGTCGCTCACCCAAGAATTTAGATAAGGCGCGCCAAAAGTTTCGTGTGGGCAATTTATATATTAACCGTAATAATACCGGTGCATTGGTCGAGCGTCAACCATTTGGTGGGGCGCGTATGTCTGGTGTTGGAACTAAGGCTGGTGGACCAGACTATCTATTGCATTTTATGGATCCACGCGTAATTACAGAAAATACCATGCGCCGTGGTTTTGCTCCTGTAGAAGAAGATGACGATTGGGATGCTTAATATTGTTTGTTTGTGAAAATATAAATTGTCTTAAAATTCTAGCTAAGGTTGGTGTGCATGGGTGATTTCATCCAACAATTTATTAATGGGCTTGCTGTGGGTAGTATTTATGCTCTGGTAGCACTGGGATATACCATGGTTTATGGTATATTAAAGCTCATTAACTTTGCGCATGGTGATTTATTTACCATTGGAGCATATTGCGGTCTAACACTGTTAGTAAGTGCTGGTCTTGCAGGGGCATTACCCATAGAAATAGCCATTATATTAGTATTTGTAATGGTGGCTGTTTTTGTGGCTTTGGTAGGCTTTTTGCTTGAGCGAGTGGCATATCGGCCATTACGTAATGCAAACCGTCTATCAGCAGTAGTTTCTGCTCTAGGTGCTTCCATATTCTTTCAAAATGCCATTATGTTGATTTATGGTGCGCGCTTTTTTGTATATCCTGAAATTGCGCGCCCATCATTTACAGTGAGCATAGGATCTTGGGAAGTGCCTGGTATACGCATATTGGTAATTATCACTTCATTTTTGCTTATGCTTGCTCTACATCTTTTTGTACATAGAACACGCACAGGTTCAGCCATGCGAGCTGTATCTATTGACCAAGGTGCTGCAAGGCTAATGGGTATTAATGTAAATCGCATTATATCCATAGTCTTTATGATTGGACCAGGTCTTGGTGGTGCTGCTGGTATGATGGTTGGTATGTATTATGGGCAAATTGATTTTGTTATGGGTTGGAGTTATGGACTAAAAGCCTTTACGGCAGCCATTTTAGGCGGTATTGGTAATATACCTGGTGCTATGTTAGGTGGTCTATTGCTTGGTGTTATAGAAGCCATGAGTGCTGCATACATTGCAGCTGCTTGGAAGGATGTAATAGCTTTTGGTGTATTAATTTGTATTCTTATTGTCCGCCCCACTGGTATATTGGGCGAAAGGGTGGCTGATAAGCTATGAAAACACGAAATATTATTACCGGTGTACTCATCATATGCATCTTACTCTTACCGTTAATAGCCAATAGATATTGGGTTGATGTTTGTGTTAGTATTGGGCTTTATGCTTGGCTTGCACTTTCCTTAAACGTAATCTTAGGTCAAGCTGGGCTATTTCATATGGGGCATGCAGCCTTTTATGCCATTGGTGCCTATACTACTGCGGTACTAAATACCATGTATGGTATTCCTGTGCTTTATCTCTTGCCTGTAGCAGGAGTTGCAGCAGGTATCTTTGCTCTTATTGTTGCAAGGCCCATTATTCACTTGCGTGGTGATTATTTGCTTATTGTAACCATAGGTATTGTGGAAATTGTGCGCCTCACTCTTGTTAATGATGTAGGTGGAATTTTTGGTGGGGCTAATGGTATATTTGGTATATCCAGACCTGAAATTTTGGGCTTTCGTATTGTAAGCCCTACACACTTTTATTATTTTGTTTGGGGTGGTGTTGCCTTAAGTGTGCTATTTTTTGCATGGCTTGCAAAATCACGCTTTGGGCGCGCTTTAAACTATATTCGTGAAGATGATACAGCTGCCAACGGTTGCGGAGTCAATGTTGCAAAATATAAGCTTATTGCTTTTATTATTGGAGCTTGTTGGGCAGGTACTGCTGGTAATGTTTTTGCCGCAAAAATGACCATTGTAACACCAGAGTCATTTTCATTTACTGAATCTGTTGTAATATTTGCAGTGGTTATTTTAAGCGGTGGTAGCCAGCTTGGTGTACTTTTGAGTACATTTATATTCATTGGTTTACCAGAACTTTTGCGCGAATTTTCCAATGCGCGTATGCTGATTTTTGGTCTTGCCATGATGGTTATGATGATTTGGCGCCCGCAAGGTTTGTTGCCTCCTGCTCTTTATAAATATAAAGTTAATTTCTTTAATAAAGATGGCACGCCAAAACCACCACCATCACCAGATATAGGAGGCAAGCCATGAGTTTGCTAAGACTTGCCAATGTAACTAAGGTTTTTGGTGGGTTAACCGCTATGCAAGAGGTTAACTTTGATGTGGCACGTGGTAGTATTGTGGGCTTAATTGGTCCAAATGGTGCTGGTAAGACCACTGTGTTTAACTGTATTACCGGTAATTATAAACCAGAAAAAGGTGATATATATTTTAAGACAGAGCGTATCACTGGTGTGCCTTCATATAAGCTTGTAAAAAAAGGTATAGCTAGAACATTTCAGACCATTAGGCTTTTTCCACGTATGCAAGCTGTGGAAAATGTTTTAGCTGGTCATCACTGCCGTATGTCTGCTGGGGTGGTGTCATCTATGTTGCGCTTACCTTGGCAACGCCGTGAGGAGAGTGCAGCCTTTGACCGTGCTATGCAAGAACTGGCATTTGTTGGTATTGATGATATTTATGCCGAGCGGGCTGGTAGCTTAGCTTATGGTAAACAACGCTTGCTTGAAATTGCGCGTGCTCTTGCTTCTGACCCTGAATTACTCATTTTGGATGAACCAGCTGGTGGTATGAATGAGCAAGAAACTGCTGAACTTATGGAACTTATTCATGCCATACGTAAGCGCGGGATTACAGTGTTGCTTATTGAGCATGATATGCGCCTAGTTATGCACATTTGCCATGAGCTGATTGTTTTAGAAAATGGCTGTGTCATTGCTAAGGATGTACCTGAAAATATCCGTAATAACAAAGCCGTTATCGAGGCCTACCTCGGTGTAGACGATGGGAGCTGGTAATATGGCGTTATTGGAATTAAAAGATGTATATGTAAATTATGGGCAAGTTGAAGCCTTGCATGGTATAAATCTTAAGGTTGAAGAAGGCGAAATTGTTACCATATTAGGTGCTAATGGTGCTGGAAAAACCACTACCATGCAAACCATTAGCGGCTTACAAGCTGTTAAAAAGGGTGAAATTATTTTTGATGGAATGCCACTTCATACATTGCAAAGTGATGAAATTGTTAAAAAAGGTATTACGCAATCCCCTGAAGGTCGACGTGTATTTGGTACTATGAGTGTGCTTGGCAATTTGAAGCTAGGGGCCTTCACCATTAATGATAAGGCTAAAATCGCCAAAAGTATTGAGTGGATTTTTGAATTATTTCCTAGGCTTGAAGAACGCCAACGCCAACTTGCCGGAACATTGTCTGGTGGGGAGCAGCAGATGCTTGCTATTGGTCGTGCCCTTATGGGGCAACCAAGATTGTTATTACTTGATGAGCCTTCACTAGGGCTTGCTCCATTACTTGTGGCATCTATCTTTGAAACCATAAGAACCATCAATAAAAAGGGTGTTACTGTAGTTTTAGTTGAGCAAAATGCCAGAGCTGCATTAAAACTTGCAACACGTGGTTATGTATTGGAGGTTGGTAATGTGGTTATGGAAGATGAAGCCCGTGCTATGTTAAATAACCCAACAGTAAGAGATGCTTATTTGGGTGGTGGACATTAAGATTATTAATTAGCTTTTAATGAGATGTTTTGGGGGAAACTCTTTTGTTTAGAACAAAAAAGTTTCCCCCATTAATTTTATTTATTTAATGTTTTATGAATCATATTTCTAAAGCGAGTAAAAATATATCTACTTTCTACCGGCCCTGGTGCGGCTTCTGGGTGATGCTGCACTGCAAAAATAGGTAGAGTTTTATGAGCAAAACCTTCTAAAGTATTATCATTGAGATTAATATGCGTAATTTCTACATCTGGTACATTGGTAAGATCTACACAAAAGCCATGATTTTGAGATGAGATTTCCACATGTCCGGCCACAAGGTCCTTAACTGGATGATTACAACCATGATGCCCAAACTTTAACTTAGTAATACTTCCACCAAGAGCGCGCCCTAGTAGCTGATGTCCAAGGCAAATACCTGCCATGGGGTAGGACTTAGTTAATTCTTTGACAATAGCAATCTCATCTTGAAGAACGTCTGGGTCGCCAGGACCATTGGATAAAAATACAGCTTCTGCACCTGCAGCTTTAACACTAGCTGCACTAAACTTTGGTGGCACTACTAGCATATCAAAACCATGTTTTTCTAATATGCGCAAAATATTCCATTTAATACCATAATCATAAACCACTAAGCGTGGTCCCTTATCTTGCCATGCATAGCTTCCATCACTACCAAGGCTAACATTATTTGTGCCATTGCCAGTCCACACATATGGTTCAGTTGGGGCAACACGGTCTACCAAGTTTTGACCAACCATGGACGGCATGGATAAGGCACGCTTTTTAAGTTCATCTACATCAAGGCATGTGGTTGAGATTACACCGCGCATAGCTCCATTCAAACGAATGTGTCGAGTAAGTGCACGTGTATCTAATCCTTCTACCCCTGGTATATTGTTTTGCATTAAAAATTCTGGCAAGGACATGGTTGAGCGCCAATTAGAAGGCTCTTTGCAGCATTCCTTAACTAGCAGTGCAGATAAATGCAATGTTTTTGACTCCATATCTTCGCCATTAATGCCATAGTTACCAATGAGAGGATAGGTCATGCACACCATTTGACCACAATAAGATGGGTCTGTGAGTAGCTCTTGATAGCCAGTCATGCCAGTATTAAAAATAACTTCACCGCCACCATCAATGGGGCCGGTAAAAGATTTTCCAGTTAAATTAAAGCCATCTTCTAAAACAAGTAATGCTTTCATAATTTACTCTTTTAATTATATATGCGTAAATTTACCCTGCAACAAAACCTTATGCCCTAGCATAATACTCTTGTAAGCTTTCCACATGTATTTCACCATCTATGCTTGTTCCTATAGCACGAGCCGTAGCTTTAGCACCAGATAGGGTTGTGCAATAGGGTATGCCAAAGGCTAATGCTGTTCGACGTATTGCCTTAGAGTCTTGAGCCGTAAGCTTGCCTGACGCGGTATTGATAACCAAGGCTATTTCATTATTTTTAAGTAAATCAACAATATTGGGTCGACCTTCATATACTTTAAATACTGTTTGTACTTTTAGTCCAGCTTCTTCTAATAATTTAGCTGTTCCGCGCGTGGCCACCAACTCAAAACCTTTATCTGCAAATACTTTTGCCACATCCAAGAGGAAAGGTTTATCGCGATCATTAACAGAAAGAAATACCTTGCCACTCTTGGGTAGGGTTTGACCTGCTGCTAATTGGCTCTTGAAAAAAGCCTCTTCAAAAGTTGGACCCATGCCCATAACTTCGCCTGTGGAACGCATTTCTGGTCCTAAAAGCACATCAACTCCGGTGAAGCGATTAAAGGGGAATACGGCTTCTTTGACACAGAAAAATCCACCTTTACGCATGGACCAAGGGTCAAGCTCTTCAAGGGTTTTGCCAAGCATAACTTGTGTTGCCAAGTATGGTAGAGGTACACCGGTTGCTTTTGCTACAAAGGGTGCTGTGCGTGAAGCACGCGGATTAACTTCTAAGATGAAAATTTTATCATCCTTAATGGCAAATTGAATATTCATAAGCCCCACAACACGAAGCTCGCGGGCCAAGGCTTCAGCTTGCAATGCAATTTCAGCCACATGGTCATAAGAGAGTGAGTATGAAGGTAGAACACAAGCAGAGTCACCAGAGTGAACGCCGGCTTCTTCAATATGTTCCATAATGCCAGCTATATATACTTCTTCACCATCAGATAGAGCGTCAACATCCACCTCAATGGCATATTCTAAGAATTTATCAATTAGGATAGGGTGTTCTAAGTCTTCAGACACATGATTTGCAAAATATTCTGCAAGTTCATCATTGTCATAAACAATGGCCATGGCTCTACCTCCAAGCACATAGCTTGGGCGCACTACCACAGGATATTCAATTTGTTCTGCTACTTTTTGAGCATCTTTAAGATTTAAAGCAATGCCATTGGGTGGTTGACGAAGCCCAAGTTTTTGAATAAGCGCTTGAAAACGTTCGCGGTCTTCTGCGCGGTCAATAGCATCGGGCGAGGTGCCAAGTATGGGCACACCGGCGCGCATAAGTGGTACTGCTAAGTTAAGTGGAGTTTGCCCACCAAATTGCACAATAACCCCAAAGGGTTTTTCTATATCCACAATATGCATGACATCTTCAAATGTGAGTGGCTCAAAATATAATCTGTCAGACGTATCATAGTCAGTAGATACTGTTTCTGGGTTAGAGTTAACCATGATGGACATAACCCCCGCATCTTTAAGTGCAAATGATGCATGGCAACAACAATAATCAAATTCAATGCCTTGCCCAATACGGTTTGGACCACCACCTAGGATGATAACTTTTTTACGCTCTGATAAATCCATTTCTTGGGTAGATTCATAAGTGGAGTAAAAATATGGGGTATAAGCCTCAAATTCTGCTGCACAAGTATCTACTAAATAATATGATGGAGTAATATTAAGCTCTTTGCGCAAGCGGCTAATGTCATTTTCTGGTCTTTTCCACATCTCTGCTAGTTGTCGATCAGAAAATCCATATTCCTTGGCTTCGCGCAATATAACAGCAAGCTCAGCATTGGCGGCTGTCATATCATTAGCAAGTCCAAAGTCTAATAGGCTTTTTTCCATATTAACAATATCGCGAATCTGTCTTGTGTACCAAGGGTCAAAGCTTGAAGCTTCAAAAATTTCTTGGTCAGAAAGACCTAAACGCACAGCTTCTCGCAAAGCAAGTAAACGCCGTGAATTTGGCTTGCGTAAGGATGCAAGCACACTTTCTTTGTCTGCTAAGGCGTTACGAAAACCAAAGCCAAGCCCAGTATAGCCAAGTTCCATGGAGCGCATGCCTTTTTGTAGAGCCTCTTTAAATGTACGCCCAATGCTCATGGCCTCACCAACGCTTTTCATGGCGGTGGTTAGTTCGTCCTTGGAGCCTGGGAATTTTTCAAAGGTAAAGCGTGGTATTTTTACAACCACATAGTCAATGGAAGGTTCAAAACTTGCGGAAGTTTCGCGGGTAATGTCGTTACGTAATTCATCTAAGGTATAGCCTACGGCAAGTTTTGCGGCAATTTTTGCAATGGGAAAGCCTGTTGCCTTAGAGGCAAGTGCAGAAGAACGAGATACACGCGGATTCATCTCAATAACCACTAGCTCACCATTGGCTGGGTTTTGAGCAAATTGCACATTGGAGCCACCGGTTTCAACACCTATTTCACGCATAACAGCAATGGTTGCATCGCGCATGTGTTGATATTCAGCATCGGTCATAGTTTGTACAGGTGCAACTGTTATGGAATCACCAGTATGCACACCCATGGGGTCTACATTTTCAATGGAACAAACTATTACGCAATTATCATTTTTATCGCGCATAACTTCCATTTCAAGCTCTTTCCAGCCCAAAACAGATTGCTCAATCATAACCTCAGACACAGGGCTTGCAGCAAGTCCGCGTCCGGCAATGTTTTCTAAATCTTCAAGGTTATAAGCTATACCACCACCAGTACCGCCAAGGGTAAAGGCTGGACGAATAATAAGTGGAAATGGCAAGCTTGCACCAAGCCTTCGCACATCTTCCATATTATAGGCTATACCACTAGCTGGCATTTTTAAGCCAATATTTTCCATAGCTTTGCGGAATAAATCACGGCTTTCAGCTTTTTCAATAACATCAGCTTTAGCCCCAATGAGCTCCACATTACACTCAGCTAAAACACCACTTTTAGCTAGAGCCAAAGCAGCATTAAGACCGGTTTGCCCGCCAAGTGTTGGCAAAATGGCACAAGGTCTTTCCTTACGCACAATGGCGGCTAGGGTTTCGTGCTCAATGGGTTCCACATAGGTTTTATCTGCAAGACCAGGGTCAGTCATGATAGTAGCTGGGTTTGAGTTAACCAGCACTACTTCATAACCTTCTTCTTTAAGGGCCTTTACGGCTTGGGATCCAGAGTAATCAAATTCACAAGCTTGCCCAATAACAATAGGGCCAGCACCTATGACCATAATCTTTTTTAAATCAGTACGTTTTGGCATGGTAAGTCTATTTAGTCCTTACGTTTTGAGCAATATTAAATTGCCGTGGTGACTGTATAATGCATTATTTGCAATACTTTGTGCTAGTATTTTGAAACAGCAAGATAACATTTGGTATTTAACTTGTCATTTGTCATATCATTATGTATTTTTTGACAAAATACTTGAATGCAATCTACGTACGCACAAAGCATTTCACTATAAAAAAGCTTTGGCATATCGTCAAGCAAGAATACTTAGGGCACAGGGCAAACTTGGTAGCCGCGAAAGTCTAATGTAAAAAATAATTACTATTCAAACTACTATGTAAGATATATTTTTTTGCGTTTTTCTTACCTTGTTTTAGACCATACCTCTTTATATCTTAAATTGTGCCAACTTTTGCATAGAGTAAGCTTATCAAACCAATGAGCATGGGGTAGATTGCAAATTTTAATATAGCTTTATACAAAAGCTAGCTTAGAAACTATATGTAATGCTTGCGTTAATATTCCAAGCGTCAGTGGCAGTAAAATTGTCGCCCCAGACATCATTGCCTTGATTAAGGTATAAATTTATATAGCCCATTTCTATGCAAAGTTCTAGATTCTCGTAGATTTGGTATTCTGTCGTAAGCCCAAGTTCTATAGCGTAGTCTGCGGTGGTTAGGTAAAATCCATTACCTGGACCTCTGTAATATCCTATGGATGAATTTTGAATGCTACCATCTGCTTGAATATCGTTAATCATAACGTGTTTGGCCATGGCAGTGCTGTTTGTTCCATTAAAGAAATTTATACGTGGGGTATGTTTTAGATTTTCTATGAAACTTAAATCTTGAATGCGTACACCAAGGCCCCATGTACCAATTAAAGTTCTACCAAGCACACCCTCTCTACCAGAAATAGCACCTGAGCCTGCATAGTGTGAAAAATCAGGGTGAGCATTTATATTGCTTATGGTGGGCATACGTTCAGAGCCATTATTGGGGTCGTCGTCGTCACCGCTTGAGTACCAACCATAAATACCAGGAGTACCCCAATTCATTTTGTATTCAAAAAGCAAACTACCATAAAAACCATGGCGTTTTACATTATATGTGCCATAAAAATCATCCTTTATGGTGCCAAAATCAGCATGACCGTAATTAAAATCAAAAGCTATACGTATGGGGTCAGTCATGGTAAGTTCACCAGTAATACCGGCATGCCAAACGTTAGCGTAAGGGTAGAGGTCGTCATAGTTAGATGTATGTGATGAAGACAGGGCATGTCTGCCAATAAAGTCCTCGGGGGTTAGCCCATATCTTACAGTACCAATGGAGTTACCCATATCCAGAGCACCTTGGTTGAAATTATTACCAACGGCCATATATGTTGCCCATGGTATAATTTTGAAACCGTCAAAACTTAGTGGCAAAGATAGACCAAACATATCAACATTATCAAGATAATTACTTGAATCACCAGTGTTTATTTCTTCATTAATATAATTGTCGTTATAGAGTCTAACCCAAAAAAGACTTAATGAAATATTATCACTAAATTTATTTGATGCAACAATACCAGCAGCATCGTTGTTTAGTACCATAGAACCAATTGTTGTGTAAGATGGAAGGGCTATACCTTGTATACCCATACGCAATTTTATTTGTGTGCTTGGGACAACCCAGTCAATGTAGGCTTGTTTAAGTTGAAGGGTGCGTGCATCTGCACCAAGGGCTGCACCTGTGGCAGTGTTACCCCATTCAGCATCTGCAACCTCAAAATAAACTGTTCCGGAAAGGCTTTCTGAAGCAATAGCATCAAATTGTAAGCGTATACGATGGTTAGCATCAAAACTATCTGGTCCGTAAGTGGAGCTATTATTATTACCATAACCATAAATATTGCCGCCATCCTTTGTAGCAGATGCACCTTGGCTGCCTGAGCCATAGTCAAACCTCATAACCCATTCACCTTTAGCTTTGAAGTCAATGGCAAAAGCCATGCTAGAGGAACATAAACTCACCATAATGGACAGGATAAGAATAGAAGTTTTTTTCATTGTATTATTTTACCTTTTGCTGTTAGATGGTTTTAGGTTGAATTGTTTTTTAGTGCTAATGCTATCCGTAAAAGTCTATAAAATTATGTTATAATCAGTAGCAATACTTACTCTAAATAATTTCAGTCATATCCATGCGTATAGAAATAGTCTGGATAAGTTGCATTTTGTATACAAAAAAAAATTATCTGTCAAATAAAATTGAGTAGTATACATATTTTTATCAGGGGATTCCGATTTGCATATGCATAAAAAATAAAATTTTCTTGGTTATAGTTATAAATCGGAATCACGTAATATTTCCCCGCCATTAAAAACTTGCTCATTTTATAAAAATACTGTACCCACAACGGCATAGAAAAACTCCAGAAGCAGGATTTTAATGCAAACAAGAACCAAAATATTATTACTCTTAACCATTGTTTTTTTAAATATATGTGTTTTTTTGATGAATAGTTTTGCCTTGCAATTCTTTTGTTTAACCTTAGGTATTTCAATTTTTTGCATAGCCCTAGCCTGCATGGTAAAAAATTCTATTGTGCAGTATGTGGCAATCATTTTATTTTCCCTTACCATTACCATTACGGGTCTTGAACTTTACCACGCTAACTCTGCTAATTTTACTGTAAATCCATTTGCTGTGCCTAATATAGATTATATTATTAATTTTTATAAAGATGATGTATCTGATGATAATACAGGAGCATATGAAAAAACTCCGCATCTACGCCATGAGGAGTTGGGTTATGTCTTAAAACCTCAGTGGACAGCCAATGAAAAACGTTTCTTTGAACATAATGGAAAAAAAGATGTAATTTATGATATTACATTTACAACCAATGCCTTGGGACAGCGTACAACCCCTAAGCATGACTCTGCTAAAACAGCAGTGGTGTTATTTGGTTGCTCATATACCTTTGGTGAAGGCTTAAATGATCAAGAAACCTTTGCTTATAAATTAGGTCAAGCACTTGGTGATAAATATCAAGTGTTTAATCTTGGTGTTGGTGGTTATGGCACGCATCATATTTATAATATTATTCAGTCAAAATTACCATATTTAGAAAAATATGATAATATTATAGTATATTATGTCGCATTAAGGACACATAGAGAGCGTGTAGCAGGGCTATCACCTTGGGATTTTTATGGACCACGCTACTTTTTAATTGATGGCAAGTTGGAGCGCGCTGGATCTTTTATTGAACAATATCCATATACTAAGCCTAATTTACATGAAGTTTTAAGTAAAAGTTTTTTATATATACATTATTATAATCATATTCTAAAGCTGGTCGTGCCATATAATACTGATGCGAAGAAAAATAAAATTTTTAATGCTTTAACAGCTGCGTCTATTGAAGAATTTAAATTGAGCTATCCTAACAGTATATTTAATGTTTTAGCATGGGATAAGCAAACGGTTGATGTTTTAACTGAGTTGCCAAAAAATGTAGAGATAACTAATGTATCCGCTTGGTTTCCTGAATATGATAATAATCAAGCATTATATGAAATCCCCCATGATAGACATCCAAATGTGTTAGCAAACTCCATTGTTGCTGAAAAACTTGCCAAATTGGTAAGGGTTGATGAAGAAAAATTAAAGCATATGGCAAAATAAGTTTAACTTGGTATCAGTTAAAAAAATATAAACCAATGGTTTGTGTCTAATTAAAATTAGGCATATTAAATACTTAAAAAGAGGATTTTATGCAAAAAGTAAAAAAGGTTGTGCTTGCTTATTCTGGTGGTTTAGATACTTCTGTTATCTTAAAATGGCTTATAACCACATATAATTGTGAAGTAATCACCATGACTGCCGACCTTGGGCAAACGGAAGATCTTTCTGATGTGGAAGAAAAAGCATTAAAAACTGGCGCAAGCAAAGCCTATGTGGAAGATTTGCGCGAAGAATTTGCTCGCGAATATGTTTTTCCCATGATGCGCTCTTGCGGTCTTTATGAGGGGCGTTATTTACTTGGTACTTCCATTGCCCGTCCGCTTATTGCAAAGCGTTTGGTGGAAATTGCTCGTGCAGAAGGTGCAGATGCTGTAGCTCATGGTGCAACAGGTAAGGGTAATGACCAAGTGCGCTTTGAATTTTCTGTGAATGCACTGGCTCCGGATTTAAAAGTTATAGCGCCTTGGCGTGAGTGGGATCTCATGTCACGCACAGCTTTAAATGCCTTTGCGGAAAAACATGGTATACCAATTTCCACAGCACAAAAGCGTTATAGTATGGATGAAAATATGCTCCATTGCAGTTTTGAAGGCAGTGAGCTTGAAGATCCGGGCGAAGCACCGCATGATAGCTGCTATAGATTATGCGTACCGGTGGAAAGTGCGCCTGATACACCAGAAATTATTAATATTGATTTTGAAGCCGGAGATGCTGTAGCCATTAATGGCGTTAAGATGTCACCTGCTAGTATTATTCAAAATCTTAATGCATTAGGTGCAAAACATGGCATTGGTCGCCTTGATATGGTGGAAAACCGCTTTGTGGGCATGAAGTGTCGTGGAGTATATGAAACACCAGGTGGTACAATATTATACACTGCGCATCGCGATTTAGAAGGTATTTGCTTAGATCGTGAAGTGTTGGCAGTGCGCGATATGCTCATCCCTCGTTATTCCACTGCCATATACAATGGTTTTTGGTTTGCTCCTGAGCGCGAAGCCATGCAAGCCCTTATGGACAAAGCTCAAGAAACCGTTAGTGGCAGTGTAACCTTAAAGCTTTATAAGGGCACAGCTTGGCCGCTTAGTCGCACTTCTCCCAATACATTATTTTGTCATGATTTGGCTACTTTTGAAGAATGCGCCACCTATGATCATAAGGACGCTGCAGGCTTTATTTGCTTGAATGGTTTACGTCTGCGCACCTATGCTGCCATGAAGAATAGAAAGTAAGAGGAATTTATGTCAAAAAATACATCTTGGGGTGGGCGTTTTAGCCAAGGACCAAAGGATATTGTTGCTGATTACACAGAATCTTGTTCCTATGATCAAGCTCTTTATGCGCATGATATTGCAGGTTCAAAAGCCCATGCACGTATGTTGGCACGGCAAGGTGTTTTAAGCCAAGATGAAGCCACTCATATTGTGCAAGGTTTAGATGATGTTTTAGCTGAAATTGAAGCTGGTACATTTACTTGGAAAACATCGCTTGAAGATGTGCATATGAATATTGAAGCAAGGCTTACTGAGCTTGTGGGTGACGTGGGTAAAAAATTGCACACAGGTCGCAGCCGCAATGACCAAGTGGGTCTTGCTTTTAGGCTATATGTTTCTGACGCATTGCGCACCTGGCAAGACTTAATGCATAAACTTATTGCAACCTTTGTGGCTCGTGCTAAAGAACATGAAAAAACCATTTTACCAGGCTATACTCATTTGCAACCTGCACAACCTGTTAGTTTAGCCCATCATTTACTGGCATATGCCTTTATGTTTAAGCGTGACTTAGAGCGCGTCAAACAGGCTGAACAGCGCGTGCGCATTTCGCCCTTGGGTGCAGGGGCTTTGGCTGGCACAACCTATGCTCTTGATCCTAAGTCTGTGGCAGATGAGCTTGAAATGTATGGAATTTTTAATAATTCCATGGATGCAGTGGCAGACCGTGATTTCTTAGCTGAAAGTCTATTTATAGCATCGTGCAGTATGATGCACTTATCGCGCTTTTGTGAAGAGATTATTATTTGGGCAAATCCTGCCTTTGGCTTTATACAACTTCCTGATGACTATGCCACTGGTTCATCTATGATGCCACAAAAGAAAAATCCAGATGTGGCAGAGCTTATGCGTGGTAAGGTAGGAAGGGTTTATGGTGCGCTTATGGGTATGTTGACCACGCTAAAGGGATTGCCTTTAACCTATAACCGTGACTTGCAAGAAGATAAAGAGCCATTCATTGATACCAATAAAACTTTACAATCTTCACTCATACTTATGGCAGGTATGCTTGAGGCATTAACCTTTGTACCAGAGCGCATGGCTAAAGCTTGTAAAGCAGGCTTTTTAAATGCTACTGAATTGGCAGATTATTTAGTGGTGAAGGGTATAGCCTTTCGTGAGGCCCACCATTTAACAGGCAAAGCAGTTGCCCTTGCCGAACAACAAGGGCAAGGGCTTGAAGAATTAAGCCTTGAGCAATTACAAAGTATTTGCCCTAAAATTACTCAAGATGTATATGATATTTTAGATTATCAAGCGGCTGTCAATAGACGTGAAACCTTGGGTGGCACTGGACCAAAATCGGTCAAAAAACAGATTGAGTTCTTGGAGAATTTTTTAAAATCAGAGTAAGAGCTGTATAATTATTGAATTTAAATCAATGAGGCATATATGTTTTTTCGTCGCACACAACCAGAGCAAAACCCTCGCAAGGTAGTAATTGTTGGTGCAGGTGAGGTGGGTTATCATGTGGCTCTGCGCCTTACGCATGAGCAAAAAAATGTGGTGGTAATTGACCTTAATGAGCAAGCATTGCAACGCATGGATGACCATATGGATGTGCAAACCATTTGTGGTTCAGGTGCAAGTCCGCAAGTGTTATGTGATTTAGGTTTAACCAATGCAGACGTATTTCTTGCTGTAACCAATAGTGATGAAAATAATATACTCGCTTGTCTTTTTGCCAATACCATTGCCCCCAAAGCTCAAAAATTAGCGCGTATTCGAAATGTTGAGTATTTAACCCACATTAATATTTTAGAAAATCCTGCCTTAAACATTAGTGCTCTTGTAAATCCAGAACAAGAAATTGTGCATAGTATTGATAAACGTCTGACCTTACCCGGTGCAGTGGAATATGGTGAGTTTGCAAAAGGGCGTATTTGCATGGTTGCCATGAAGATACATGAAGGTCCATTGCTTGGTAAGGAATTAAAATATTTTCGAGATATTGTTAAGGAAGAACAAATTATGGTGGGTGCCATTGTAAGGCATAAATCCCTCATTATTCCTTCCGGTGAAGATGTTTTACAAGAAGGTGATGTAGTTTATTTTATTTATCAACCTGTGGCACAAGCAGCATTATTAAAAGCACTTAATCGCTGTCGTGGTTTTATTTCTTCGGTGTGCATTGTGGGTGGTGGGCGCATTGGTTCTTGCATGGCAGAAGCTTTTGCCCGTAAAGGCATGGCTGTAACTATCATAGACCGTGATGCAGCACGCTGTACAGAGCTTGCAAATAGCTTAGAAAATGTGACAATTTTACATGGTGATGGTACCGATAAGCGTCTTTTTGAAGAAGAAGACCTACTACATACCGATGCCTTTGTGGCTTTAACCAGTGATGAAAATACCAATATAGTTTCATGCCTTTTAGCTAAATCATTAGGTATGCGCGAGGCTGTTTCACGCGTGGATAAGGCAGAATATCTATCCTTGCTTGAAAATATAGGTATAGATCATAGCGTAAGTTTGCGCTATTCAGCCGTAAACAGTATTTTGCAATATGTGCGGCAAGAGTCGGTCATATCTTGCGTGTCTGTAGGCAATGAGGCTGCTGAAATTATGGAAGCAAAGGTTCGTGATAATTCGACATTCATTGGTTGTGCCGTGCATTCATTGGGGCTTCCTCAAGGTGTTCTTTTGCTTGCCATTGTGCGCGAACATGAAGCATATATTCCCAAGGGTGATACCATTATAGCTAATGGTGATCGCATCTTATTATTAGCACTGCGTGATATGGTTAGTAAGGTAGAAAAAATCCTCTCTTAATATGGCAAGAATTATTTTCATAATAGGTCTTTTACTTTTGTGCATGACCATAGGCATGGCAAGCTTGCTTGGCATATCTTATTGGTATGATGACGGGGTAGAGCACGGTATTTTTATGGCCATGGGGTTAACCTTTTTGTGCGCTCTTATGTGCATGCTGGCATATAGAAAAAAAAATACTGGCTTTACACAGCAAAAAGCCTTTGCCACTGTTGGTTTGTGTTGGATTATGACAAGCTTTGTGGGCGCATTTCCCTTTGTCTTTGCTGGCAACCTAAGTTTTACAGATGCCTTTTTTGAAAGCGTTTCAGGCTTTACCACCACCGGCGCAAGCATTTTGACCGATGTGGAAATAATACCCAAGAGTTTATTGTTTTGGAGATCGCTTACTCACTGGCTTGGTGGCATGGGTATTGTTGTTTTATCCTTGGCCCTTTTTTCATTATTAGGCGTTGGGGGTATGCAACTTTATAAGGCAGAAGTTTCAGGGCATATGCCAGATAGGCTAACTCCGCGTTTGCGCGATACAGCAAGCTTATTGTGGAAGATATATATGGTCATGACCATAGTTTTGATTGTATTATTATACATGGGTGGCATGGGGTGGTTTGATGCTATAAATCATAGCTTTGCCACTGTGGCAACTGGCGGTTTTTCAACGCGCAATGCATCACTGGCTGCATTTCCAAGTCCATTTATTCAATGGATAATAATTTTTTTCATGGTCATAGCTGGCATAAATTTTACCTTACACTTACGCTTTTTACGTGGTGACTGGTTTTGCTTTTTTAAAAATGCTGAATGTCGTGCTTATTTAAGAGTTTTAAGCTTTAGTATTATTGCTATTTGCCTAGTGTTATGGACAAATCATGTTTTTGAGGTGCAAAGCTTAATGCAGCTTGAGGGCTTGGTTCGCGCAGTAAGTTTTCAAGTGATATCAATTTGTACAACTACTGGGTTTGCCAGTGAAAACTATGCCCTTTGGCCAACCTTTGCCCTTGGCATTTTACTTATTTTAAGCCTTGTGGGTGGTTGTGCTGGGTCCACTGCAGGCGGGTTAAAAATGTTACGCTTGCACATTTTAAGTCGCTTAGCCATGCTTGAAAATTTTCGATTTTTGCATCCACGTTTGGTGCAACCATTTAAGATGGATGGTAAAACAATATCTTCTAACATAATAATGGCAACTGTAGCATATTTTTTATTGCTCATGGGGTTATTGAGCATATGCACGTTGTTATTATTACTTTGTAATCTTGACTTAGAAACTGCCTTTACTGCTAGTCTTGCTTGCTTATCTAATGTGGGTCCTGGGCTTGGCAGTGTTGGACCAGTGGATAATTTTGCACATATACCTGATGTGGGTAAATGGATATTGAGTGCTGCTATGCTCATTGGAAGATTAGAAATTTATGCTATTTTAATATTGTTTACTCCAGATTTTTGGAAGCATCGCGCGTGGTAGTGGTTAAAATTTTCTTTTGGTGCAGCTAAGCAAGTCTAGGTTATTTTAATTTAAAAATTATTATTAGAAATAAAAGTTTAAAAATATATGCCTTTGTTATGGGTAATATGATTCTAATTTGTAATTTTTTGTATGTACAAAGCAATAGGTAAAGTTTTTTTAGCGGTGCAGCACCTACGCGTTGCTCTCTGTATCCGTAAGGCTCGCGTTGCCCTCGATGCCTATAAGCTCGCGTCGCTCGCTAACAGGCACACCTTACAGGTGCCCTCTGGGTCGGATGCTTCGCCTACGGCTATGCCACTTCGTGGCACATTTTATTCTCGATTTGCGTAATTGCTCGTGCCTCGCAAACGCAAACGGCTTCGCCGCCCTTTGGGTCGGCCTTTGGGCAGGTCGTTGCTTCGTCGCAGCAAATTGCTTAAAAAACCTTCCCTATTGCTTTGCAAAGGCATAAAAAGCCAAATTTTTTTGGTTATAGTTATCAATTGGAATCACTGTGGTTATCTAGTAAATATATTAAAAAATATCCTTACTTACAAGCACCCAAGCAGGCCCCGGTGCATCAAGATGGCTTGCTATATATTCAGCCTCAGCACCACCGCCAGTAAATATATCTATACGATTACGCTTAATAGCTCCACCCACATCTTGTGCAAAACCTATGGCACGCAAAGCTTTTGGTCCACCAACGGCTTGTGGAATATTCACCCCATAAGCAACCACACTACCTAGAGGTATAAAATGCCTATCTGTAGCAATGCTTGCCAGTGGGTCAACCACATAGCCCATGGCCCCCGTTGCACCTTTGTCACCAAATCTAAAGAATACATAGCTTGGGTTTTCTTTAAAAATTTCCCAAACGCGATGTGGATTATTCTTAAACCATTCTTTTTGTTCTTGAACATCACCGCGCTTAAGCAGACCTTTTTCACGCATTATGCGCCCAGAGCTAACATATTTATGACCATTTTGTCCGGCATAATTAACATGAGCCACAGAGCCATCATCAAAAATAAGTTTACCTGAGCCTTGAATTTGCAGATAAAAAACATCAACAAAGCTTTCTGCCCAAGCAAGTTCTAAACCACGTCCGGCAAGCACATTTTCCTTATCAATGGCAGTTCGACTATGATATTTACGTCCGCGTTTACGATATTTTGCTAAATCTGGTGGATTTCTATAGAGTGGAGTGTAGCCTTCTTTATAGGTGCGACTAGCTTTTAGTGTTGGTTCATAATAACCAGAATACATGATACCACCATGCACAGGAACCCAAATAAATTTTTCTTTGAATAAATTGGGATGTCTGTCAAGTTTTGGCAATAAATCCTTTAATTGCCTTAGGGTATGTTCCATTTGCCCCCAAGTTAGGCGTAAACCAGGTCTATCAACAGCTATGGCATCAAACTTTTTTGCTTTGACATAATTTAAACTCTTTAGCAAAGTTGGCTCAAGGCTACGCCAAGAATTAATATTTTGATTGCGTGGGCTTAAATGACTTAAAAAATATTGCTCATTTTCTTTTTTTGAAACGAGAAATTTATTTTCTGGCGGTGGAATTTCTTTAGCGCATGAACATAAAGTGATAATGCTTAGTAGCAAAACAAAAATATTACGCAGATTAGAAAATTTATGTAACACTGTATTCTCCAACATTAAACGAGGTTGATATGAATAATATTCCAACACCACATACATGGCTTAGCCACCGGATTTCCTATGGTGAAACCGACACCATGGGTGTTCTTTATTATGCAGAATATTTGCATATTTTTGAACGCTCCCGCAGTGAATTTATACGCGCTCAAGGTATGAGTTATAAAGATGTCGAAGCACGCGGAATTTTTTTACCGGTACGAGAAGCCCAGTGTCGCTATAAATCACCAGCGCGTTATGACGATTTGGTTTGGGTTTGCGTAGGTATAAGTAAATGGGGTCGTGCTTCCATAGACTTTGTATATGAAATATTAAATGAAGACAAGAGCATCATTTTAGCAAAAGGTATGACCCAGCATGCTGTGGTGGGGCAAAATGGTCGCCCTTGCGCTGTGCCAGCATGGCTTAAAGATTTATGGAGCGAAAAATTATAATTTGCCAGACTATGGACAAACCCTAGGTCAAAAAAGGTAATTTTTTAGCTATGATTTAAAAATTATTTTTTTAACTTTAAGACCTTAAACTTAAAATATGGCGTTTAAAATTTAGCATTTTCCATTGCGCCGCAAACTATTTTCTAGTGATAACATACTGTCGCAGTTAAAGTTTTTTTTGGAAGGGGTCTGGGGAAACTCTTTTTTGTTCACAAAAAAGGTTTCTCCAGAGACTTTGTCAGCACTCTAACAAATTATAATTTGCCTCATGCTAAAACAGCAAAGCTGTTTTAGTAGACTCAAACGCCATCAAAGGGCTTCGTAATCAGTCTGAAAAATCATAATGGAAATGCTAGTTTAATACCCTTCATCATGTAGCATATTTAATAAATGTTTTTCTAGCAGCATAAGGTTTGCAAAACTTTGGGGTGGATTGTCGTCACTGCTGACCTCCCACAGCCCTTGGCCATATACTTTCTTTTTTATGCTGTGTAAGGTTGTGACCTTTGTTTGATAACGTATAGTAATTAGCATATTATTAAGATTAAGCTTTATATGGTCTTTATGTTCACTGACTATGTCTTTAGCCATATGACCTTTTTGCTCCAAGGCATCCTTAAGGGCTGAGGCTATAATATGTAATTGTTCATGGCTTTGTATGGCATTGCTGTTATCACGTATGCTTTGGGCTGTGTCCTTAATGCGTGCATCCATATCATTATGTCTGGTATCAAAAGACTTGCGTCCTGTACGCATAATGCGCGACACAGCAATAAAGCCCATAATAACCACTATACCCAAAAAACCCAAAGCAAGGTTCTCAATACTAAAACTTTGCAAAGAAATCATAAAATACTCATGCTCCATTATATAACACGCTATTGTATAGCTGGCGTAATTCTAGTATAAATATAAAATAATTAACTGTATACAAAAAAATATTAAATTATTTATCCAGTGCAAGAAGTTCTTTCTTTTTTTTTTAAGAAAGGTTATACATAAAGAACGTATTTTATTTTTTTTGGCACAGTGCCCAACAAAGTTGCATGACCATTTTTAATGGTAATGAATTATTTTGTAGGCTCTGGCTTTATAAATCTGTCCAATGGGAGAAAACAATGTCCAAACCCCTGGAAATGCAGCGCACATATGCCCTAGTTGGCACTGGTGGATCTGGTAAAACTTCACTTGCAGAAATGCTACTTTTTCAAACTGGTATTATAAATCGCTTGGGAGCCATTGAAGATGGCACAACTAGCCTTGATTACGAACCAGAAGAAATACGCAGGCGTGGCTCTATTCAGCCTGGCTTTGCTACTTATGAATGGGAAAAAAATCGCCACTATTTAGTAGATATTCCTGGTGATGGCAACTTCACTGGTGATATGGCTTGTTTACTTAAAGGTGTTGATGCCGTTGCATTTGTAATTGATGCAGTGGATGGGGTACGCCCACTAACACGTAAACTTTGGAGTATGGTTAAGGCTGAAGGTCTTCCTTCCATGGTATTTATTAATAAAATTGATCGTGATCGTGCTGATTTTCAAATGGCATATGACGGTATTATTTCCATGCTTGGGGCAAAACCTGTAACTCTATTTATGCCTATTGTAGCCGGTGAAACCTTCCTTGGATTGGTGGATATTTTTGCTAGTAAGGCTCTTATGTTTGGTGAAAATGGAGCAACTATTGAAGCTCCAATTCCTGCTGATTTGGCTGATGAAGTAACCCTTATCCGTGATACTACTGTGGAAAATATTGCAGAATCTGATGAAGAACTCATGGAAAAATATCTTGAAGAAGGTGTTTTATCTGCTGAAGATATTGATAAAGGTTTGCGCATGGGCGTTATGTCAGGCGCCCTTACTCCTGTTGTTTGCGGTGCTGCTCTTGAAAATAAGGGTGGTGTACAGCTATTACAAACTATTCAACGTTTATTCCCCTCACCACTTGAGCGCCAGCCATTTTTTGATGAGGAATTAAACGAACGTCCAAGTACAGAAGATGGACCAGCAGCTTGCTTTATTTTCAAAACCATTGTGGACCCATTTGCAGGGCAACTTTCCATGGCTAGGGTTCTTTCCGGTACAATATCTAGTGATTCTAATCTTAAAAATTCTGCTTGTGGTGACAGTGAGCGCTTAAGCAGTCTTTTATATTTAACTGGTAAAACTCAAACTCAATGCAAGGATACTTTGGGACCTGGAGCTATTATTGCTATTGGTAAACTTAAAAATACTCATACTGGTGATACTTTGTATGATGATAAGTCTCCATTTGTATTGCCCATGGCTGAGCTACCACCACAACTTATTACCTATGCGCTTGCACCCAAAGAAAAGGGTGATGAAGATAAAGTGTTTAGTGCAGTGCAGAGGCTTTTAGAAGAAGATATTACTCTAAAGCTTTCGCGTGATGGTGAATCTGGTGATATTTTGCTAGCTGGTATGGGGCAATTACATATTGAACTTTCAGTAGAAAAAGCTAAACGTCGTTATAAAACAGAAATTATCTTAAAAACACCTAAAGTGCCCTATCGCGAAACTGTGCGTGGTAAATGCCAAGTACAAGGTCGACATAAAAAGCAATCTGGTGGGCGTGGTCAATTTGGTGATTGTTGGATAGAAATGGAAGGGCTACCTCGTGGCTCTGGTTATCAATTTGAAGATGCTATCGTTGGCGGTGTTATTCCGCGTCAGTACATTCCAGCCATTGATAAAGGTGTACAAGAAGCTGCTGCGCGTGGTTTTCTTGCCGGTTGCCAAGTGGTTGACTTTAAGGTCAGAGTTTATGATGGGTCATATCATAACGTAGACTCGTCAGAAATGGCATTTAAGATTGCTGGTTCACTGGCATTTAAAAAGGCTATGGAAAATCTTAAGCCTACTTTGCTTGAGCCCATTGTGCTATTAGCAGTATCAGTGCCTGATGAAAATATGGGAGACGTTATTGGTGATTTATCATCAAGGCGCGGTAAAGTGCTTGGTTCTGATTCTGTGGCAGGCATTACCGAAATTAAAGCTCATGTTCCCATGAGTGAAGTTTTACGCTATGCTCCTGATTTGCGCTCCATGACTGGCGGTCAAGGTGTATTTACTATGGAGTTTGCTCACTATGAAGAAGCTCCACCACCAATTGCTGATAAAATTATAGAAGAGTATAAAGCTTCTAGAGAAGAATAGTCTTATTGTATGCTAAGTTATTGAGGGAAACTTTTTTATTGTAAAAAAAGTTTCCCTCATTTGCATATTGCCATAAAAACTTCCAAAAGTTTATACAAGACTGACCCAATCTATTAAAACCCATGAATTATTCAGAAGTATATCAAATAGTCTTAAAAACTAAGGATATAATTTTATCCGATGTATCAGGTATTAACTTAAAGGGCATTGGTGACTTTGTGACCAATGTTGACTTGCACGTTAATGATTTTTTAAAGCATGCATTAAGTACTGTGTATCCAAGTATAAATTTTTTTTCTGAGGAAGAAGAAAATTGCACATTAACAGATAATTGTTGGATTGTAGACCCCATAGATGGCACAACTAACTTGGTTTTTGGGCATAATATGTCTGCTTTATCTCTAGCACATTATCTTAATGGTGAAGTGCAATTTGGAATAGTATTTAATCCTTTCAATGACGAAGTTTTTTCTGCCATAAAGGGTCATGGGGCATATTTAAATCAAGATAAAAAACTTGAGGTAAGCAAACGAAGCCTTGCCGAAAGCCTTATTGAATGCGGATCAAACCCTTATAACAAATCCAATGCCAAGGCTAATTTTCAATTAAGCTTGGAGCTTTTTCAAAAAAGCCTTGATATTAGAATGATGCGTTCATCAGCTCTAGCCATTTGCTATGTGGCTGCTGCAAGATTAGATGGTTATGTTGAAGAGTTGTTAAAACCTTGGGATTATGCTGCAGCTTCCTTAATTCTTAGCGAGGCAGGTGGCTATATAACTAATTTTCAAGGTACAAACCTAAACCTAGATAAGCCAAGTTCTCTTGTGGCAAGTAATGATAATAACCAAAAAGAATTGTTCGATATTGTTCATAAATATTATTCGTAGTTTTTACGCATATTCTAGTAGAAAATTTTTATAAAATTTTTATTGCATACTATGTAAGGCATGTTTATAAATAATTTATGTACGGAAAATTTTATCGTATAAAATGATACTAATTCTATACGACAATAGTATGTATTAATTTTAAATTAGCAATAAAAATAATGAGATTATATGAAAGAACGTAAAGGTATTATCTTAGCTGGCGGTTCAGGAACGCGCTTACACCCACTAACACTTAGTATTAGTAAGCAACTTATGCCCATTTATGATAAGCCCATGATTTACTATCCCCTAGGTATATTACTTTTAGCAGGCATAAGGGATATAAGTATAATTTCTACTCCATATCATTTGCCACTGTTCCAAGAATTGTTGCAAGATGGTAGTCAGTGGGGGTGTAAATTTAATTATATTGAACAACCTTCACCTGATGGACTAGCTCAAGCCTTTATTTTAGCAAGACCATATATTGAAGGTCATCCAAGTTGCTTGGTACTAGGTGATAATATATTTTTTGGGCATAACCTTGAGGCAGTATTACAGCGTGCTTCTAAACAAAAAGATGGAGCCACAGTTTTTGGCTACCATGTGAGTGATCCAGAGCGTTATGGCGTAGTTGAATTTGATGCGCAATACAAGGCTATTAGTATTGAAGAAAAACCTGAAAATCCTCGCTCTAACTATGCTGTAACTGGATTGTACTTTTATGATGAAGACGTGGTAGAAATTGCATCAAGCATTAAACCTTCCCCACGCGGAGAACTTGAAATTACAGATGTTAATAATATTTATCTAAATCGTGGCAAGCTACATGTTGAACTTATGGGACGTGGCATTGCTTGGTTAGATACTGGTACACACGATTCATTGCTGGCAGCATCATCCTATGTGCAGGCTATGCAAACTCGTCAGGGATTATATGTTGGATGCCCAGAGGAAATTGCTTGGCACAAAGGTTTTATTAATGCAGATCAACTGCGTGCCTGCGGCTTGGCACTTTGCAAATCCGCCTATGGAGAATACTTACTAGAGCTTGCTGATGGCAATAAGGGAAAGTAATTATGGAAGTTGTTAAAACTATAATTGATGGTGTTTTACTTGTTAAACCTAAGGTTTTTGGTGATGCACGTGGTTACTTTGTGGAGACTTGGCAAGATAAACGCTATACTGAATATGGTATTAACTTACCATTTGTGCAAGATAACCATTCGCATTCAAGCTATGGAATTTTACGCGGACTTCACTTTCAAAAAAATAAGCCCCAAGGCAAATTGGTTTTTGTTTCTCTTGGTTCCATCTATGATGTTGTTGTGGATATTCGTAAAAATTCACCTACATATGGAAAATGGTATGGTACTGAACTAAACAGTGATAACCAGTGGCAAATGTGGATACCTCCTGGTCTTGCACATGGTTTTGTGGTTACTTCTGAGATAGCTCATTTTCATTATAAAGTTACTGACTTTTATGACCCAAATGACGAAGGTGCATATCGTTGGGATTCTCCAAATCTTGGAATTAGCTGGCCAATAGCTAAGCCCATCTTATCTGAAAAAGATGCCTGCGCTCCCCTATGGACTGGTGAGCTTTAAAAAGTTCTTCTATAGATAGCCACAACTCAGGCTAACGCAACTTAGCGAGTTTTATTAGTAAAAGTTATTATTACTAATAAAACTCGCTTTTTTTACTAAAAAGCCTTGATTCATTTCTATATATATTATAGTGTTTAATATCATGTTTCTAGTGCGATCTAAGTTTATTCAACCATTTTAACCACACAGGAGAAACTATGTCTAAAAAGGTTTTAACTACTTCAGCTGGTGCTCCAGTTAGTAACAACAATAATGTAACTACCGCTGGAAAGCGCGGACCTATGTTACTTGAAAATTTATGGTTTTTAGAAAAACTTGCTCACTTTGACCGCGAAGTAATTCCAGAGCGGCGCATGCATGCTAAGGGTTCTGGCGCGTATGGTACTTTTACTGTAACTCATGATATTACAAAATTTACCAAGGCAGCCATTTTTTCTAAAGTAGGCAAAAAGACAGATTTATTTTTGCGCTTTTCTACAGTAGCAGGAGAGCGTGGTGCAGCGGATGCTGAACGTGATATCCGTGGATTTGCTGTAAAGTTTTACACAGATGAAGGTAACTGGGACTTAGTGGGCAACAATACTCCGGTATTTTTCTTGCGCGATCCATTAAAGTTTCCTGACCTTAACCACGTTGTAAAAAGAGACCCACGTACCCATATGCATAATGCAGGCAATAACTGGGATTTTTGGACTTTACTTCCAGAAGCTTTACACCAAGTTACCGTTGTAATGAGTGACAGGGGCATACCTGCCACATATAGGCATATGCATGGTTTTGGTAGCCATACCTTTAGTTTTATTAATGATAAAAATGAGCGCTTTTGGGTTAAATTCCATTTCCGCACTCAACAAGGCATCAAAAATCTTACTGATGAAGAAGCTGCCAAGATTATTGGTATGGATAGAGATAGTCATCATCGTGATTTATTTGAAAGTATTGAGAAAAAAGACTTCCCACGCTGGACATTATTTGTTCAAGTTATGCCAGAAGCTGATGCCGCAAAGTTGCCGTATCATCCTTTTGACTTAACCAAGGTATGGTTCCATGATGATGTACCTATGTATGAAGTGGGTGTGCTTGAGTTAAATAAAAATCCAGAAAACTACTTTGCAGAAGTTGAACAAGCTGCCTTTAATCCTGCCAATGTAGTACCTGGTATTGGATTGTCACCAGATAAGATGTTGCAGGGGCGCCTATTCTCCTATGGAGATGCTCAGCGCTATCGCCTTGGAGTTAATCACAATTCAATTCCTGTAAATGCGCCACGTTGCCCAGTGCACAGTTATCATCGTGATGGTGCCATGCGTGTTGATGGAAACTACGGTGCTACACTACCTTATGAACCTAATAGCCATGGTGAGTGGAAAGAAAGCCCTGAGCATCGCCAACCTCCGCTTGATATAGAAGGTGCTGCTTGGGATTGGGATTTCCGTGAAGATGATGACGATTACTACACCCAGCCGCGCAAGCTCTTTGGGCTAATGAATGAAGAGCAACGCAAAGCCTTATTTGAAAATACAGCTCGCGCCCTTGGCAATAGCCCTATGGAAGTGAAAAAGCGTCATATTGATAATTGCAATAAAGCAGACCCTGAATATGGGGCTGGAGTTGAACTGGCTCTTAAGGTATTGGGTTTATTTGATTAGTATTAATTAATATAATAATCAGATATAACAATTTTAAAAGGGGAGAGGGCAAGGCTTTCTTCCCTTTTTCTTGCTTATAGTTACAAATCGGAATCACGCTCTTGCACGCACGGCAATCTAATTGTATGAATCATTACTATGAAGGTAGTATATACAATATATTAAGATGATATAAGTAATTGCGCTTTGAATTAAAACTCGTAATTGCAATATAAACCCTCAAATAAAGGATGGTTGAAAACACCCAGTTGAGTGAATGGCCGTAAGACCGCGCTAAAAAAATTATATTTTACAATAATAATGAAAACAATAAACAAATTTTAAATTAGATTACTGTGCTCTTGCACGATTTTATCATGTCTTATTACTCGACTTTTATTAAAGCCTCATATACAATATTGTATTAAAGTTTACCATGAGGAGAGTGTGATGCCTTGCCGCATTTTGCAGTGTAATTCAGAAAAAGACTGGCCAAAACTAGCTGAAATTATCCAAGGGCGAGCCGAAACAGATGTATCTGTGGATAAAAGCGTTATAGAAATTATAAATAACGTGCTTAGCCGTGGTGATGAAGCTTTATTAGAATACACTAAGAATTTTGATTGCCCAGATCTTGATAAGCCTTTGCGTCTTGATTTATCAGAAATTGCTCATGGTGCAGCCTCTATTGGCACAGATGACCTCGCAATTATTGGTGAAGCTGCTGCTAACATTCGTGCATTTCATGAAGCACAAGTGGAAAAATCTTGGTTTATTACTCAAGATAATGGCACCATATTAGGTCAAAAAGTTAGCCCTGTGGACCGTGCAGGTTTGTATGTTCCTGGGGGGCAAGGTGGTGATACACCACTTATTTCAAGCCTACTTATGAATGCTATTCCTGCCCAAGTGGCAGGAGTGCCAAGTCTTGCAGTTGTTACTCCACCTCGTAAGGATGGTAGTATTAGCCCATATATTTTAGCCGCAGCGCATTTACTTGATATTGACGAAATTTATCGAATGGGTAGTGCTTGGGCTGTGGCTGCTTTGGCATACGGTACAGATAATATTAAGCCTGTAGATGTATTGGTAGGTCCTGGTAATATATATGTAACAACAGCTAAACGCATGGTTCAGGGGCGTGTGGGCATTGATATGATAGCCGGACCTAGCGAAATTTTAATCATTGCTGATAGCACGGCAAATCCGGCTTGGGTTGCGGCTGATATGTTATCTCAAGCCGAACACGACGAGCTTGCCAGTGCCATTTGCATCACTGATACTCCAGCCCTTGGTGACGCTGTGTTGCGTGAGTTAGAAAGCCAATGCAATGAGCTGCCTCGAGCAAAGTTTGCTAGGCGTTCATTAGAGCAATGGGGTGCCATTGTGCACACTCCTAATATTCGCACAGCTGTAGCCCTTGCCAATAAAGTGGCCCCAGAACATTTGGAGCTTTGCATCCGCGATCCTTGGAGTATTTTACCATTTATCAAGCATGCCGGTGCGATTTTTATGGGTTCTCATTCTCCAGAAGCTGTGGGTGATTATTTTGCAGGTCCAAACCATGTGTTGCCTACCATGGGCACGGCGCGTTTTTCATCGCCACTTTCGGTGCAAACTTTTTGTAAAAAGAGTAGTGTGGTGGCAGCCTCCACAAGTTTTGTGCAAAATAATGCTGCATCCATTGCAAGATTAGCGCGTTTAGAAGGTTTAGAAGCCCATGCGCGTTCTGTAGAGTGCCGCGTTAAAAAAATGCATTAATTTAATAAATAAGGAAATTTTCATGAAAGTAGTTATGCAAACTAATATTGATGCCTTCCCTCTGCTTGCCCGTGGGAAAGTGCGCGATATGTATGATATTGATGACAAAACACTGCTTATTGTCACCACAGATCGTATGTCTGCCTTTGATGTAATTATGCAAGAACCAGTGCCATATAAGGGAGTAATTCTTAATCAAATTACATTGTTTTGGATGGAACGCTTTAAAGATATTATTCCAAATCATCTTATAGAAAGCGATGTGCATAAATTTCCAGCAAGCCTTGCACCTTGGAAGGATGAACTAGAAGGTCGTGCTGTGCTTGTGAAAAAAGCCAAGCCCTTGCCTGTAGAGTGCATTGTGCGTGGTTGCATTACTGGTTCTGGTTGGAAAGATTATCAAGCAACCGGCAGCCTTTGTGGGCATGAACTACCTAAGGGGCTTGTGGAGTCTGCTAAGCTTGAACCAGCTCTATTTACCCCCTCTACCAAGGCAGAAATTGGCGAGCATGATGAAAATATTACTCGTGCTGAGGCTGCAAAGCTGCTAGGTGATGAACTTGCTGCAAAGGTTGAGGATATTTCTTTGCGTATTTTTGAATCTGGGCGCGAATATGCAGCCAGCAAGGGCATACTTATGGCAGATACCAAGTTTGAATTTGGGATGGTAGATGGTGAGTTGGTGCTCATTGATGAAGTAATGACTCCTGATTCTTCTCGTTTTTGGCCTGCAGATCAATATGAAGCAGGAAAAAGTCAACCAAGCTTTGATAAACAATACTTGCGTGATTGGCTTTCTAAGCAACCTTGGAACAAAGAACCACCACCACCTGCATTGCCAAAGGAAGTTATTGAAGTAACCAGCAGTAAATATGCCGAGGCATACAACATCCTTACCGGAAAAACCATTAAATTATAAAACTAATATTGTGAGGAATAACCATATGCTACTTAAAGGAAAAAAAGCCCTCATCCTAGGCGTTGCCAATAATAAAAGCATAGCCTATGGCATAGCCGCGGCATTTAAGGCTCAAGGTGCAAGTCTTGCTTTTAACTATGTAGGTGATGCCATTAAAAAGCGTGTTGACCCCATCTGTGAGGAATTAGGCGGAGAATTTACCTTTCCCCTAGATGTATGCGATGATAGTCAAATTCAGTCTGCTGTTGACTTAGTGCAAAAAAATTGGGGGCAAGTAGATATACTTGTGCACTCCATAGCTTTTGCTAATCGTGAAGATTTACAAGGGCGCTATGTTGATACAACACGTGATGGCTTTAAGCTTGCCATGGATGTTTCTGTATATTCATTGCCTGTAGTATGTCGTGCTTTTGAACCACTTATGCCAGAGGGTAGTTCGGTATTAACCATGACTTATTATGGCTCACAAAGAGTTATTCCAGGCTATAATGTTATGGGTGTTGCTAAGGCGGCCCTTGAGGCATCTACGCGCTATTTAGCTGTAGACCTTGGGGAGAAAAAAATTCGCATTAATGCCATTAGTGCTGGTCCTATTAAGACTTTAGCTGCTTCAGCTGTATCAAGCCTAAAACACATATTTGCTGTTATTGATGAAAAGTCTCCTTTGCACTGTAATGTCACCACAACTGACGTGGGTAATACTGCTGTATATTTAGCTTCTGACCTTTCTTCTGCTGTTACCGGTCAAGTGATATATGTGGATAGTGGTTATAATGTAGTGGGTATATAATTTCGCTGTAATTGATTATATTTTAATGCAAAAACACGGACTTTGAATAAAATCAAAGTCCGTGTTTATATTTATGACAAATTACCTTTCGGGCGTTTGTGCCGTCTAAGGCAGCTCTTTTAGACTGCCTTGGCAGTAATGCACGCTTTGCTCTCTGTATCCGTTAGGTTCATTTCATTCGCCTAACGGCTATGCCACTAAGTGGCACCTTTTGGCAGGTAAAATCAGTCATTTTACGGCGCAAGTGAATTGCGCCTATTCCTGATTTTCGCATAGTGCTGACTATGACATCACTATCAAAAAAACGGACTTTGATTTTATTCAAAGTCCGTTTTTTTAGGCTTACACCTAGGTAAAATTCTAATAGCGATTGCGTGGTTTAATACGAGCAGCCTTACCTTTAAGTTCGCGCAAGTAGTAAAGACGACTACGGCGCACACGACCAAGCCCAACCACTTCTACACGCTCAATGAATGGTGAATGTAAAGGGAAAATACGCTCAACACCAACACCATCAGAGATTTTACGCACAGTAAAAGTAGCTCCGGTAGTGCCGCGTTGAATGCGGATTACATTGCCCTGAAACATCTGAACGCGCTCTTTTTCGCCTTCAACAATGCGCAAATGCACCTTTACGGTATCGCCAGAACGAAACTTTGGCAAATCCATGCGCATGTTTTCAAGTTCAATTTTTTTAAGTATATTCATTGCAAACTCCTTTTATCGCATAAAAACCCTGTTGGGTCTGGTGTTATTATCGTAAACATCACCAAAGCGCAAGACATTTTTTGGGATAAATGTAATTTTAATCCGTCTATTTTTATTGTAGAGTTTTTATTTTTATGTATAAGGTTCGACTTAAAAGACATCTTGTAAAATTCTATCAAACATAATGGCGGCTGCAGCACGCACAGAAAGGTGATTATAATCACCCAAAAAGCGTATGGGTCTAAGCAAGGCATCACATACATGCAATACTTCTGGTGCAAGCCCATGCCCTGTACCAAGTAAAATCAATGCTGAGTGATTATTTAAGTAATTACACGCTTTGTTAAACGATATATATGGTGGCATAGACCCTTTGCTCTTGCTCCTTATGTCTTCACCCCATTGAGCAGAGCTACCCCATATTAAAGGTTTTGAGCCAGTTAAATTTTGCACATGGGCTATGGCATCTTCTATAAGCGATACTGGCTTTACAAGGCTTAAAGCCTGCGCTCTAGCACCATGATTTTTTTGGGCGTTACCATGTAACCAGTGCTGCAAAATGCCGTGTAAAATGTCTTGTTGATCTTTAAGGGGGTTAACCACATAAAAACCAGCAAGCCCATAACTTCTTGCACTGCGAGCTATATCATGCACATCAAGATTGGTAAGCGATGATGTGCCGGAGTGTTGTCCTTCAATAATTACAGGATGATGAACTAGAGCAACATAAAGATTTCGCCCAAGCCTTGTGCGCACTTGTGTATTTAAAAAGTCAGCATCTTGTTGGCTAAGCTCAGCTTCAGCTAAAATATCTGGTCTTTGTTGCAAGGTTAGAGCAAGTGATTGTTGTTTTCGCCAAGTGGCAATTTGCGCATGGTCCCCACTGCGCAACACTTCTGGTACATTATGCCCTTCAAAACTTTCTGGTCTGGTGTAGTGAGGGTACTCCAAAAGCCCTTGTGCAAAGCTTTCTTCAGTGCCAGAGGCTTCTTTACCCATAAAACCTGGTATAAGGCGTGCCACTGCCTCCATCACCCCAAGGGCTGGCACTTCACCGCCATTTAAGACCATATCACCCATACTTATATATTCAATGGGTAAAATATTTGCTATGCGTGCATCAATGCCTTCATAACGCCCGCAAACTAGAGTTATATTTTCTTCGCAAGCAAGTTCCTTGGCCATGGCTTGATTAAATACCTTACCCGTGGGTGAAAAAACTAAAATACGTCCAGTTTTGGGTATGGAGCGCAAGGTCTTTATTAAAGGCTCAAGCATAAAAACCATGCCCGGTCCGCCACCATATGGACGATCATCCACAGCACGATGCACACCAAAACCATGATCTCTAGGATTATAAGTACTAATATTCACAAGACCATTCAAACGCGCCTTAGCCATAAGCGACATTTGTAAGGGTGAGTCAAAAAACTCAGGGAAAAGGCTTACAAGATGAAAATTCATAAAAAAAGTATATAATATTTCTTAAATATTAGCAATTGTGTAGTTGCCACGTTATGTCGCTACTAACTTTATTTTTAAGCGTAATTCTTGAAACTACCTTCCTTCAATGCCCTTCAATCTATCCAGAGTCTGTGCTAGAAAAAACGCTTCGAGAGTTGCATCAACCATGAAAAAGCCGGCGTTTTTTTGCGGCGATCCACATTTTATAGCCATTTGATTTCAACTCATCTTTGCAAATTAAATTAATGTAAAGTCAGACCCAGATGATTCCGATTTGAAATTTTTTGTATATGCAAAGCAATAGGTAAAGTTTTTTAATATTCAGTGCAGTATTTGGTACACATGGAATGACCATTTTGCTATGCTACATGGGTAGCCTACTCTTTGCAATTATATTGTAGTTATATTGTTAATCTTTCGTTAGTTTAAAGACATTGGTGAAAAGTAAAATGTAAAAATATATAAAGTCATTTTAGAATAAATTTATATGTTGGTCAGAACAAATCAGTGAAGTCTAACAAATTTTAATGTTTAATATATAGAGTTTATAAGTTCAATGACTCACATATTTCAATGTAAATCATTGAACTTACATTTAAACTAATTTCTATATGAACCTTTTAGAGTATAACTTGCTAAAACATGACCGTCCATTTTTTTATAAAGATCGTTGTATAAAAAACCATTTTCAAGGTCTAATAGTGTATCTAAGGCATATACATGAATTTCATAAATATGCGGGGCATCGGGCGGGGCCATGCCACCATAGCATGAGGATAATTCCTTACTTTGATTACCGCCTTGCATACTCATCCAGCTATTTAGTCCTTGCACAAAATCTTTAGCACTTTGGCTTTCGTTTTCTTTAAGTTCTGTTTTTGTAATATTTGCTGCTGTCCAGTGAATCCAAGAAAATCCACCGCTTACGGGGAATGCATCCTTATCTTCTAAAACTATTACAAATGACTTAGCCTCCGTGGGGGCATTTTCTATTTTTATGGGTAGCGAATAAGTGGGCATGCCATGCGAGTTAAATTGTGTGCCATGTTTACCATATTTATCTTCAATAACGCCATTAACTATTCCTGAACTTGTTACTATCATATTATTTTCCTTTGCGTTTAAGGTTTTGTAATCAAAAAATATTGCTGTTAGGCAGAGCACCATGCATAAAACTAAGGCTATCTTTTTAAAATTCATTTCGAACCTCCTCTCTGATGAATTAAGAAATAGCCTAATATGAAAATAAAATAGTTGTAAATTACCCACTTTTTTGTGGGCATAAATTTTTTTACTATGTAGTTATATATTGCTTGCAAAGTTGTTCTGTCATGCCATTTTGGTGCATATAATCAACACCAAGTTTTTGCATAATTATTAATGCTTCAAGAATTTTAATACCTCGGTCAGGAGTTAAAAAATATTCCACTTTAAGGGGGTATCCCGCAAATTGTTTTTTTTCTACAAAACCATAATCCATAAGCTCTTTTAAATGCTGTAAAAGCATTTTTTGGGTAATGCCATTAATCATTTTTTCAAGTTGAGATAAAGAGCACTTGCCTTCGCGTAATCGCCAAATAATAATGGGCTTCCATTTGCCCTTTATCATATCATGAGTAAGCTCTAAGGGGCAGGTGAAATTATTTCTAATTTTCATTAATTATCCTTAAGTTTTTCTGCGCAAAATTTTTATATTTTAAATCGTAAATCACTGCATGTTGTTAAGCATGAATATACGAAAAGGCTTTTTTTGATCTAAGGTTTATGGCGAAATTAAATTATAACCCTTTAGATAGAATAGACTTGGAAGGGCAAACTGTAAAACAATTACCACACTCATCACAACGCTGCCCATCAATGACATAAGCATCATCTTTTTGAGTAATGGCGCTAAAAGTACAGACATTTGCACATTCTCCACAGCCAATACAGCTACTGGGGTCTATGCTTAAACCTGCCTTAACATGATTCATATTTCCAAAGGTAAAACGTACTCTTTCAAGTTTATGGTCGCGATGTTCTTTATCAAAGTCGTAATCATAAATTTCGCCATGAAAATTGTATAAACAAAATCCTGTAATTTGTGGATATTTAACATTATCTTCAATTAAATAGGTAAATCTTGAGTCATTTTTTGCTTTTGCTTCTTCAATGCTAAATTCGCGAACATCCCCGCATACTCTAATAAAATAACCCGGTGCACTATAGCATACGCCTTCTTCAACCCATTCTATTTTTGAATTGGCATGTAAGCCGCAAGCGCTTAATTTTTTAGTTTCTTTTAATTGTTTATAAAATGGTTTAGTGGTCATAGTCAAAAAGTATAAACCATCATCATCATAAGTGAAAAAATGCGCTATGCGACTTTCAGGATAATCTCCATTGATGGTGGAAAATGTCATGGAGCCAATTTTATCTAAGGCATGAAAAATATCTTTAATTTCCATAATTAATTCCTCTTTAGCAAAATATAATGCCATACTATTTATTACAATGCACGTGAAAAAACAAGTGTCTTGACAGCAACGCAGCTTTGCAGTTTATGCTTCCTTCACAAATTTTATTTTACATTATATATCTAATAATCTATGTTTTATTTAGATAGTGCGATTTGATTAAAAAAAGTTCAGGTTGTTCGCCTATGTCATGTTGAAAAAATTAATAAATATATAGTGCAGTTGTATGGTGTAACATTGCACTTATTGATATAACCATGCATTTTCCATAGAATCTGAGGATATCTTCATGCAATTGAAGCTTAGGCTAAAGACCACATATGTGTTTTTAATTGTGTGCTTAATCCTGCATCTTTTCTTTATTCATACCTTTACATGGGCGCTTGGTAATACGAAAATTCAATCATATAGCCAAGCTAAGCAAATCTTAACAAATCAAGTATACATGCAAGATAATGAGCGTAAAACCCTGTACTGTGAAGCAAGGTTTGATGCTCAAAAAAATATAACTTTGCCAGCAGGATTTGTGACTCAGAAGTTTAAAAACCGAGTACAAAAAGTTGAGTGGGAGCATGTGGTGCCAGCAGAACATTTTGGACGTTATTTTTTATCATGGCGTGAAGGAGATAACCTTTGTAAAAACATGCAAAATAAACCTTTTAGAGGGCGTAAATGTGCAGAGAAGGTTAGTGCTAAGTATCGCTATATGCAAGCAGATATGTATAATATATTTCCAAGTATTGGAGCGGTTAATGCCTCACGTTCAAATTATAATTTTGCCTTACTTCCTCATGTCTTAAGTAATTTTGGCTTGTGCTTAATGAAGGTTGAGGGACGCAAAGTGGAACCACCAGAAAAATCACGTGGCAAAATTGCCCGTGCATACATGTATATGGAGCAGGCTTATGCCACTTATGAAATGAGTAAAACGCAGCGCAAGCTCATGCAGGCTTGGGATGAGGCATATCCTGTTACCAAGGATGAATGTTTACGCACCAAGCGTATAGAGCTGTTGCAAGGCAATGAAAATTATATTGTTAAGTCGCAATGCTTAAAACATGGATTATGGTAGCTCAATTTTATAAATTTTAATAGCATATCGCACAAATCAGCTATTTTTTTTACTATTTTTATAGCTAAAAATAAAGTTGCACCTTTTTTATTAAATAGCTATGATGCCAAATTCAAATACAAGGCTTTACCTTGTAAAATCCTAAAATGTTGTTTATTGGAGGCATTATGTTTTTTGAATCCATAGCCTATGCCATGGGTGCACCTGCAGCCGGTGGTCAAGCTGGTGGCGGTGATATGTTGGTGCAATTTGTACCTCTTATCCTCATGTTGGGTATTTTTTGGTTTTTGCTTATTCGTCCGCAACAAAAACGCGCCAAAGAGCATAAATCTATGTTAGAAAACCTTAAAAAAGGTGATTATATCATAACTTCTGGTGGCATGATTGGACGTATTCTTGAAATTGAGACTGACGTTGTGCTTTTAGAGTGTGGTGAGTCTAAGTTACGTATTAGTCGTGGTGCCATCGGTGGTTTATATAATGCACCTGGTAAAACTCCTCCTCCTGTTGAAGAAAAGAAAGGTTGAGGAATATAACTCTTACCGTGGGTGAGATTTTTATATGCCGTGTTAATTCTACTGGTTAGTGTTGACACGGCATATATGTCATAAACTTAATGTTGCATGGACTTTGTGTTGCATGTGATTTTGTTTTTAATTTTTTGGAAGGTATTTAATGTCTTTGTTCCGTTGGCGTATTATCGTTGCAGTGCTGGTTTTTGTCTTAAGCCTTGTTTATGTTTTACCAAGCATTCCTTTCATTCAGCAGTCATCATTAGCAAATTTATTGCCCGATTCACATATTAACCTTGGGCTTGACCTTAAAGGCGGCATACATCTAACCCTTGAAGTAGATGTAGAGAAGGCTGTTACAAATTCTTTAAGTCAACTTGGTCAAGATATTCGGGCCGAAGCTCAAGATAAAGGTATTAGCGTTTTACGCCCGCGCATGCTTGATGCAACCACTCTTGAATTTGTTTTGGTGCGTGTGGGGCAAGATGCTGAACTAAGAACACTTTTGCAAGAGCGTTTTCCCAATGTGGAAATAGTTAAAGCAACTCCCACAGAAAGTGGACAATTATACGCAGTAACTCTTAGCCCTGAAGCTAAAGCCAATGTGCAAGATATGGCACAAGACCAAGCCTTGCGCACAATTCGTAACCGTATAGATCAATTTGGTGTAGCTGAACCAGACATTCGCAAACAGGCAAATTATCGCATTCAAATTCAACTTCCAGGCATTTCAGATCCGCGTCGTGCTGTGCAACTTATTGGTCAAACTGCTCACTTAGAATTTCACATAGTGCGTGATGATGTGGACCCTAACCAAGCTGTTCTTCCGCCCGGCGTTATTGCATTGCCCATGGTGGATCGTGGTGCACAAGATGGCAGTAGCTCAGTGCGCATAGCACTTGAAAAAGATGCTGTGTTAACGGGTGAAGATGTGGCAGATGCGCGCCCTGGTTTTGACCAATCAAATCAAGCATATGTATTATTAAACTTTAATAGTCGTGGAGCTACAGCTTTTGACCGCTTAACTGGTGAAAATGTTGGTAAGCGTATGGCCATTGTACTTGATAAAAAGGTTTATTCTGCACCAACTATTAATGAGCGCATTTCTGGTGGGCGTGCCAGTATTACAGGTAGTTTTTCTACCGCAGAAGCTCAAGACTTGGCATTAGTTTTACGCGCTGGTTCTTTGCCTGCGCCTGTAATCATTCTTGAAGAACGTACTGTTGGACCGTCTCTTGGACAAGAATCCATTGACAGTGGCATTAGAGCCGCCACAGTTGGTGCATTGGCTGTTATTGTGTTCATGGCTATATATTATGGATTAAGCGGTATTATTGCCAATGTGATGTTAATTTTTACCATGACTATGGTACTTGCTGGCATGGCTGCCTTTGGGGCTACTTTAACTCTACCCGGTATTGCTGGTATTGTTTTGACCATAGGTATGGCAGTTGATGCCAATGTATTAATTTTTGAGCGCATTAGAGAAGAAATGCGCCGCGGGTTAACGTCGCTTGCGGCTGTAAATGCAGGTTTTGAGCGCGCCTCATTATCTATTATTGACTCAAATCTCACTACAATTATTGCTACTATAATTTTATATCAATTTGGTACTGGTCCTGTGCGTGGTTTTGCGGTAACGCTTTCGCTTGGCATCTTGGCATCTATGTTTACAGCAATTATTGTTTCGCGTGGAATATTTGAGTTCTGGGCACGTAAAACTACTAAAAATATAAGCATTTAAGGAAGTATAATATGGGCTTTTCCTTTATAAAACCTAATACAAATATTGACTTTGTTGGCAAACGCAACATTGCCTATATTGCTTCGATAATTTTTATTCTTGTGGGCTTTGGATACATGGCATTGCAAGGTGGTCCAAAGCTTGGTATTGATTTTGCCGGTGGGGTTATTGTGCAAGTAAAGTTTGCAAACCCTGTAGATGATAATGTTTTGAAGCAAAGTCTTGATACTCCAGATCTTCCCGGTATTTCTACCCAGCGCTTTGGTGATGGTGGGCGTGATTATCTTTTACGCTTTTCAACTCTTGATGCCAATGCTTTGCAACTGCGTGAAAATGTAGAAAAAACCTTGGCAGCAGCCTTTCCAGATAATAATGCTACCATTGAACGCCTAGAGCAAGTAGGTCCCAAGGTTGGGGCAGACCTTACCAATAAAGCATTGGAAGCCATGTACTATGCTACTTTGCTTATAGCAGTTTATATTTCTGGTCGTTTTGAACAACGTTGGATGACGGCTGCTCTTATGTCTGCTGTGCTTTGGGGCGGTATGTATGGTATGAGTTATACCGGTCTTGGTATGGGGTGGTTGGTTCTGGCAGCTCTTGGCTTAACCATTGTTACATGTTGGAAATTACGCTTAAACTTTGCTCTTGGAGCTGTAGTTGGGCTTTTGCATGACGTTGCCATAACCCTTGGTTTGCTTGCATTACTTGGACGAGAAATTGACCTAAACGTAGTGGCTGCATTATTAACCTTGGTTGGTTATTCCTTAAACGATACTATTATTGTTTATGACCGAGTGCGTGAAAATTTAAAAAACATGAGAACCAAAAAATTAACTGACATTATCAACTCCAGTGTTAACCAAACCTTAAGCCGGACCATTTTAACAAGTGGTACTACCTTGGTTGCCACCTTGTCACTTTTTGTGCTTGGGGGTGGGGTAATTCATGACTTTGCTTTAACCATGATTATTGGTGTTGTGGTGGGAACTTTTTCTTCTGTTTATGTTTCATCTGCCTTGCTTATAGCCCTCGGAGATACTGAATCTTATGTGCGTGAAGAGGAAGAAGAGAAATTTGAAAAGCCAGGTGAGCATGGCATGGTTTAATTCTTTAGTTAATAAATTACCCTAAAGGGAATTTGTCATTAATTAAAAACCCCTGTACAATTAATTGTGCAGGGGTTTTAGAGTGCTGACAAAGTCAGTACTAACGATAAATCAAGAGTAGGCGGAGCTTTGCTTCGCCGTTAAACGATTGATTTTCGTGCCTTACTGCCAAGGCAGCTTGTCTGCCTTAGGCGGCACAAACACCTGCAAGGGGGTTTGTCATCAGTCTGACCCCTGTACAATTAATTGTGCAGGGGTTTTTAATAAGCAAGCTATTCTATTACACATCGCTTGGATGTAGCATGGCTTCAGGGGATAAAATTTTATCCAATTCTTCCTTACTTAAAAGCTTACGTTCTAACACAAGCTCATATACAGATTTATTTTTTTCTAATGCTTCACGCGCCACACTAGCCGATGCTTCATAACCTATATGCGGGTTAAGTGCTGTAACAATGCCTATGCTATTTTCTACTAAAGATCTGCAAACATCTCTATTGGCAGTAATGCCATCAACGCATTTATCTTGCAGCGTGCGTATGGCGCGACGTAACCTATTAAGAGCATCAAAAAGGCAATGTGCAATGACTGGTTCCATAACGTTTAATTCAAGTTGACCAGCTTCTGATGCCATGGTTACGGTAAGGTCTTTACCCATAACATCAAAGCATACTTGATTTACAACTTCTGGAATAACTGGGTTTACCTTGCCTGGCATAATGGATGATCCAGGTTGTAATTGCGGTAGATTAATTTCATTAAGGCCACAACGAGGACCTGATGAAAGTAAGCGTAAGTCATTGCAAATTTTAGAAATTTTAACAGCAGCACTTTTGATGGCAGCAGAAACCTGCACATATACGCCTGTATCCCAAGTGGCTTCAATAAGATTTGGCGAAAGTTTCACATCAAGACCACTGACTTCTTTAAGTTTTTTAACGCAAAGTGGGGCATAACCTTGTGGGGAGCAAATGCCTGTTCCTATGGCAGTGGCTCCCATGTTTACTTCTAAAAGGCATGAAGCAGCATATTCTAAGCGACCTACTTCCACTTCTAAGGTGGTGGCATATGCGGTAAATTCCATACCCAAGGTCATGGGTACTGCATCTTGTAGTTGAGTACGACCCATTTTTACAATGTCACTAAATTCCTCACCTTTAAGCATAAATCCATCATGCAAATAGCGAATGGCATTAATAAGCCTGCCTAGCATGGCATGCAGGGCAAGGTGCAAGGCTGTGGGATATGCATCGTTAGTTGATTGAGAACAATTAACGTGATTATTAGGGTGGCAATATTCATATTCACCTTTTTTATGACCCATAAGTTCCAAAGCTCTGTTGGCAATAACCTCATTGGCATTCATATTACAAGATGTACCTGCACCGCCCTGGAAGCAATCAGTGGGGAATTGGTCATGGAGTTTTCCTGCAATGATTTCATCACAAGCTCCGCAAATGGCTTTGAAAATATCTTCTGATAGTAAACCAAATTCTTTATTTGCCATGGCAGCGGCCTTTTTTACATAGGCAAAAGCACGGATAAATTCAGGAATATCCTTAATTTTGCTGTGCGATATGTAAAAATTTTCTATGGCACGGTAAGTTTGAACTCCGTAATATACATCGTCTGGAATAGAAAGCTCACCCAAAAAATCATGTTCTACGCGTGTTGTTGACATATTATTCTCCTTTTTAATTAATGACTATACTAGCTAAAATATAACCTACTGTACATGCAGTGGTTACTCCAATAAGACCTGGAATCATAAAACTGTGATTAAAATACCATTTGCCAACCCTTGTTGTGCCACTAATATCAAAATTGCAAGTAGCAACGTCTGAAGGATAAACAGGAAAGAAAAAATATGCATAAGTTGCAGGAATAAGCCCTATTAATACAGAAGGATGTAATCCTAACCCAATGCCCACAGGTAGCATGATACGCGCTGTTGCCGCTTGGGAGTTAACTACAATAGAAACAACAGCAAGGGCTAGAGCAAAGGTCCAAGGGTAATCGTGCACCATGCCGGTAATGGATGATTTGAATGTGGGCATGGCGTATTGAAAAAAAGTGTCGCTCATCCAAGCAATGCCAAAAATTGCAATGGTTGCCACCATTCCAGACTTAAAAACAACCCCTTCTGGAATTTTGCTAGTGCTTGTTCTGGTTACCACAAGAATGATACCAGCAAAAGCTAGCATCATCATTTGGATAATTTTATCCATGGGTATTACCTTACCGCCAATGGTTCGCACTTCCGGAACCATGGCTACAAAAATAATACATATTAGAGCTAGTAAGAAAAGTAATACAGAAGTTTTTGCCGATGCAGGTAATTGCTCCACTGCCTTGGAAGGGGCTTTGCTGGCTAAAATTTCTTTCCACTTGGGGTCATTAAGCCGCCTTTGATATTCTGGGTCGTCTGCTAGTTCCTTACCGCGCTTTAAGCTGTATAATGAAATTAATAATACTGCTGTCATGGTGGATGGAATTGTTACCATTACAATACTTAATAGATTAATGCTTGGATTAATCTCTGCTAATTGACTTAAATAGTACACTGTTACAGCAGCAATAGGGCTTGCGCAAATGCCTATTTGCGAAGCAACAGATGCTGCAGCCATGGGGCGCTCGGGGCGAATATTGTTTTTTAATGCCACATCGCCAATTATGGGCATAATAGAGTAAACGGCGTGACCAGTACCAAGTAAAAGGGTTACAAAATAAGTTGCAAACGGTCCTAGTATGGTAATTTGTTTGGGGTTATTGCGTAAAATACGTTCTGCTAATTGTAGCATATAGTTTAATCCGCCAGCTGCTTCTAATACAGCTGCGCATGTAACTACCGATAAAATAATTAACATAACTGCCACAGGAGGTTCTGCCAAGGGCATGCGGAATATGAAAACTTCTACCATGAGACCAAGAGCAGCTATTGCTCCAAGCCCAACCCCACTAAAGCGGCTACCAAGGTAGAGCATGCAAAACAAAAATAAAAATTCAAGGTATAGCATAAAAACCTCTAAGTAATTAATGAGTTATGTTTGAATAATTAATTCATATCATGTTATGCAAATGAATTAAAACATATTTCTGCTTTGGCATTAAAAGCATACTCTATAAGTTGTTTCATGGAATTAATGGCATCAATTTCTATAGGACTTGATGCTAAACTACTAACATTAAGCATAATATTGCCATTTTGGCGTGAAAAGCTTACCTCTTGCACATGCTGGCAGTGTAAGCGATCCATATTTTCTGCCAGTGATATAAAGAGGCAAAAAACTTGCTGATAAGTACGCTTGGTACTTTTAATGAAATTTTCATGTTTTTTCGTAGGTTTGATGTTGTGAAAACGTATAAGCCCAGAAATAATATTTATTTCTTCTTCGGTAAAACCAAGTAAATCTGCATGACGAATGAGATATGCACCATGAGCTGCATGTTTAGTATAGGAAATAAATATACCTATGTCATGCAAAATTGTAGTGTAGTATAAAAGCTCGCGTCCTTGGTGATCAAGGTTAATGAGACCACAATCGACTGCAGAGTCATGCATTTGTAGAGTAAGGTTAGCAATATGCTTGGCATGGCGTTCTTCAAAATGGCAACGCTTGGCAAATTGCAACACGCTTTGCTCACGCACAGAGCGACCTTGTTGTAATATATCTTGCCCATTACGTCGTAAATAGTCCACTAAAATACCATACTGTAAATTCCGCGTACTAACTGTCAATTGCTCGAACTTAAGTTCTTCCATTAGTGTTTGCAAAATGGCGGCTCCGGCAACCAAAACTTGCGCTCGTCTGATACTTATGCCGGGTAAAGCATAACGTTCTCTGGCAGTAAGACCACATATGTATGTGCTAGCTTTTTTTAGAGCGTTAAGAGTGAGGATGTTTTGCTCGTCATTGGGGCTAGCACCATGTTCTAGTCGAAAGGCTATATTTTGTAAGGCAAGGGCTGTGCCTGAGCTTGCAATTAATTCCTCGGGGGAAAATTGTATGGTGCGGCTAAGAGGATGTATGGCCTTGGTACGTACATAATTGCACATTTGTTCAAAAATTTCTTCTGAAACTTTATCTTCTCGTTTAGACAAAAATCTATTGGTCAAACGCACGCAACCAAGCTTTAGTGAATCAAGGTTTTCATATCCTCTAGCACCAGCCACGGCAATTTCTGTACTACCTCCACCAATATCCATATAGGCTCTAAGGGCATGGCTAAATGGTAGTCCGCTACACACACCAAGATATATAAGCCTAGCTTCTTCTTTGCCAGAAATTACTTGTAATTTAAGTCCAGTTTTTTCATGCACACGCTGTAAAAACTCTTTAGCATTGGTGGCATCGCGTACGGCAGCAGTGGCCATGGGTAGTATTTCTGATACATTATAGGTGCGACACATACTCATGAAGGAGCGCAATACAAGTATGGTGCGTTGAATAGCCGGCTCTTGAAGGCGTTTAGTTTGAAAAGCATTTTCTCCAAGGCGAACCATATGCTTAACACGATTAATTATGGAATATGCTCCGCTTGGTAAAATTTGTACTAATAATAAGCGTGCAGAGTTACTACCAAGATCAATAATGCCAATGACCTTTTCATGTTTTTGAGCATTGTTTGAATTTTGCTCTGCTGAAGTATTTTGTAAATTATCTGTCATAATTAGTCTTTAAGCAAAATTTTGATGCTTGGTTACTAAGATTATTTCGCTTCATCATTTTTCGTGAGCGTTTATAATATAAGACTATACTAAGTAAGATATGCCTGCACATCATGTTTAAATATACGCACAAAAAGCTCTTTTTTGGTCTGAACCCTATCAATTTCTGCTTGGCAATTATGTTTGCATTGAAGCTTCAACTTTACCAAGTCTTTTTCAATTTCTACTCTTATATTTTGTACACAAGAACTATGACTAAAGTCCAAAGCATCGGCAAGTCGAATGATGGAAGCAAGGTAGAGCATGGCTTCTTGCTCCTTAGCTTTTAGGGCTGCAAAACGCCAATGCTTTTGTGAAGGCTCTGCTCGACGATGATATCGCGCAACCATGGCCACAAAATGCCTAATATTTTTAGGTACAAGTTCAACATGTCCTGCTCTAATCATGGCAGCGGAGGCTTTGTGATGAGCGCGTTTGCCATATATCCAGCCAATGTCATGTAATTCTGCTCCTTTATCTAATATATGCCCCCATTCATCACTAAGCTTGTGTAATGATTTTAAACCATTAAACAAAATCATAGCGTATTTAGCAACATTTTTTCCATGCTGCAGTGATTCTTCAATTACTGGCTGTGTAGATAACATGTTTAACCAATATTTTTCTTGCGCATATTAAGCATATATTCTTGCGCATTTAATAACTTTTTGCCCCTTTGGGCTTTTTTGCGGGTATAGCTGCCATCTTCATGTAACTTATACGCCTTTGCTGTATCATTTAAATGTGGTTCTAAAATGTCTTGGTAGAGTTGCTCAATAATATTAGGATCTAGTATGGGAACTAGTGTTTCAATGCGCCTATCAAGATTACGAGGCATAAGGTCCGCACTTCCCATAAAAATGCGTGCATCACCATTATTATTAAAATAAAATATGCGCGGATGTTCAAGAAAACGACCCACCAAGGACGTTACACAAATATTATCACTAATGCCTGCAACTCCTGGTTTTAAGCAACAAACCCCACGTACTTGTATACTAATTCTAACTCCTTCCATGGAAGCATTATATAGGGCTTGGATACATTCTTTGTCTGCTAATTGGTTGCACTTAATAAGTATTCTTCCGTTTTTATGCTCTTTGTGGCTAGCAATCTCAGCATCAATGGCTTGTAATATGCCTTTACGCATACCTTGTGGAGAAACTAGTAGGTGTCTATAATCATCCTTTTCGGCATATCCTGTCATAGTATTAAATATATCACTAACATCGGCACAAATACCAGGATGAGCAGTAAATAAGGCTAAGTCAGTGTATACTTTTGCTGTGGATGGATTATAATTTCCAGTTCCAATGTGGGCATAGCGGCGCACTCCACTAGCCTCGCGGCGCACCACAAGGCAAAGTTTGGCGTGAATTTTCATACCAGGCATACCATAAACTACGTGCACACCGGCCTTTTCCATCTCTTCTGCCCATGTTATATTTAATTCTTCGTCAAAGCGAGCTTTAAGCTCTACCACAGCCGTCACTTGTTTTCCCATACGTCTAGCATTGATGAGGGCGTCCACAATAGGTGATGAACTACCAGCACGGTATAAGGTTTGCTTAATGGCAATAACACCTGGGTCGGTACTGGCACTACGAATAAAGTCTTGAACTGGTAAAAAGCTATCATAAGGGTGGTATAGCATGATATCAGTTGCAGCAATATTATCAAAAATATGTGATTCACCTTCATCTCTAAAAATGGGAGGGATAAATGGTACAAAGGCTTCATCTTTTAAACCTGGACGATCAAGACCGTATAACTCCATCATTTCTGAAAAAGCCATGGGTCCTTTTACTCTATATACCTGAAAAGCTTGTATTTCTAAATGCTCAACTAAAAAATCTTTTAATTCACTTGGAGTTTCATCAGAAACTTCTAAACGCACCACATCACCAAAACGGCGTTGGTCTACAAGGTCACGCACCGCTTCTAAAAGATCATCGGCTTCATCTTCTTCAATTTCAATATCTGTATTGCGCGTAATGCGGAAAAATCCCGTAGATACAATTTCATGCCCTGGGAAAAGAGTATGCAAATGCTGTGAAATAAGATCATCTACCAAAACAATATCATTATCACGCGTATGGGCAGAAAATCCCAATGCAGCGTAATCTTTTGCATCCTTTGTGCGCGGTGTAAATAAGAAGCGCGATACATTACTAGGGCTTTTTAAGCGAGCATAGCGTGTAATGCCATGCTTATCTCTAAGTTGTACAATAAAATTACGACTTAAATTGGTAATAATTGGCAAGGGATGGCTTGGATCAATGGCTTGAGGTGTCAATACTGGATATATTTCATCTAAGAAATAATCATCAAGAAATTTTTGTTGTTTCTTTGATAAATCAGCATAACGCACAATGCGCACACCGCGATCATTAAGCTGGCGCTTTAGTTTTTTACGCCAATGGTCTTGGGCAAGGGTTGTTAAGCGCAAAGTTTGGCGCCGAATTTCTGCCAATTGTTTTGCAGGTTGTACTTTGTCTGGAGCTAAGTTTGGTACATGATTAATATATTGGCGCAACACATTGGCCACGCGCACCATGAAAAACTCATCCAAATTATTATAAAAAATACTTAAAAATTTTAATTGTTCTAATAGAGGAACTCGTGGCTCAAAGGCTTCTAATAATACTTTGGCATTAAATTCAATCCAATTTATATCGCGATTTAGAAATAGGCTAGGGCAGCTAAGTTCCTTCATTTGCTGAACTGTGCATGGTATAGGTGTTTCTTCTTGGCTTTGTGTTGGTGCTTTGGGGCTGCGGCTAGTGCGTGGCTTGGGAGTAGGAGAAGGCTTTGTTTCTTCTTGCTCTATATTTTTTTTATCACTGTCTTGCATATTAAAATACTCCTAATTTAAATCCTTAACTATTTGTCCTATTTTGTTTTGAAGGTTTTTGTTGTGATGCTCTATAAGTTTTTTTGCAATCAAGCGCATCGTTAATATGTCGTGTTTATGTAATTATCTAAAAAAATTAATTAATCTTATTTGCTTTTATAGTAAAACAATAAATTGAAAAAGCATGAATTAAATAAACTTGATTTATTAAGACGCATTGCAAAAATATTATATACACAAGTTATAATAAATGTATAGGCTAAAAAGTTAGATAGTTTGGTGACAATTGTGTGAATATTAAGTTATACTATGATATTCGTAAGTTATCTTTTCGCTTTTCCACCTCAAACATTTAGATTACAAAATCATAAAATATGCAAAAAAAAATGATGCGTTTAGAATTTATTTTTGCTATACTTTACATGGATAGCGAGGGTGATTATTATGTTCTTGCTGTCTATAACGGCAAAAACACTGTATCCAAGGTATTGTGCTTTGGAGCGGGCTAATTTTGTGTTTTGTATATGTAGCAAAACACGCAACTATCTCAGCAGAGGAGTTGGCATGAAGAAACAGGCTAAGGTATTGAAGCTTGGGCTTGTGGCAGCCATACTTGTTAGTATAGCCATAGTCCCAACTGTTATGATTAAAGATGCTACAAGTGCTGAAGGTCCTATTGAGCGTATACCTTTTGTCCTTGAAACACTAAAGGCTGATAAAATGCCTCAGGTATTTTTTTCCCATGATTTACACATGGAAGCCCTTGAACAAGACTGTTCCGCTTGTCATACGACCAGTGAACAGTATTTCTTGGACACTGAAGAAAAAAGTCCTAGTGATGTAGTAGCGTATGTGCATAAAGAATGTGTTAGCTGTCACGCTGGCGTTGCATCCGGTAAGCCTACTGGACCAATGTTAGCATCGTGTCGTAGCTGTCACAGTAGTAGTATTGCTGCAGAGCAAGCTGCAAAACAATAGACACGGAGGCACTTATAATGATGAATTTACTTACAGGACCACTACTTGTTGTGTCCTTGCTTGTCTTTGTGGTGGGCATGGCCTTGCGCGTAGTGCTATACATCCGTGGCTTAGATTGGCGTCTTGAGCGCATTGCATATGGTCCTCAAATGGGACGTGGCTTGCCAGGTGCACTTGCTTCTATTGGCGCATGGCTTATCCCTGGCGGAACTCAAGGTTGGAGAAAACAACCCTTAATGGCCATTGGCTTTTTCCTTTTGCATATTGGTGCAATCTTGCTACCTCTTTTCCTTGTAGGTCATACTGTACTGCTTGAAAATGCCATAGGCATTAGCTTGCCAAGTTTGCCCATGGGCCTAGCCGATGGTTTAACCATTGCATCAATTATCGGACTTGGTGTACTAGCCATAAGACGTATTATCGTACCTGAGGCTCGTGCTTTAACAACTTGTGAAGACTGGTTAATTTTAGTTTTAACTGCCGTACCATTTATTTCTGGTTTTCTGGCACGTTTTGACCCCAGTGATTTTTGGACCATAGTGCACATATTAAGCGGTGAAATATTCCTTATTGTGGCACCATTTACCAAACTTTCACATATTGTGTTGTTCTTTATGTCCCGTGCCCAAATCGGCATGGATTTTGCCATCAAAAGAGGCGGCGCCACTCGTGGTCCTGTCTTCCCATGGTAAGTTAGAAGGAGTCATTACATGTCAAATCAACCATATTGCTCCAAGGTTCCACTAAACACTAAAGAAGATATAATGCATGTTCTTAGTGATAAGGGTGGAGCTAAATATTATGAAGAAATGAAGTCTTTGCCTGTGGATACAGAGGCTCTAAAGGCTCAGCTTGAAAAAACTTGTAAGTCACGCACCAGAACATGGCTTAATATTTGCGCCCACTGTGGCATGTGTGCTGAGAGCTGTTTCTTATACACAGCCAATGATAATGTTCCAGAGCAAATACCATCATTTAAAATTCAATCAACACTTGGTGAAATGCTAAAAAATCCTGAGAAGGTAGATGCAGAATTTATGATCAAGTGTATGGAAGTTGCTTGGTCACGTTGTACTTGTTGTAACCGCTGTGCAGTTTATTGCCCTCATGGCATTGATACTGGCGTTATGATAAGTTATTTACGTGGTATCTTGTTCTCACATGGTTTTGTGCCTTGGGAACTTAAAATTGGTTCAGGCATGCACCGTGTTTATGGCGCGCAAATGGACGTAACTCAAGAAGATTGGCTTGAAACTTGTGAATGGATGATGGACGAAGCTCAAGATGAATGGCCTGGCGTTCATATCCCTGTTGATAAAGAAAATGCCGATATTATGTATGTTCTAAACGCTCGTGAAGTTAAGCACTATCCTGAAGATATTTCAGAAGCTGCTGTTTTGTTTCATATTGCAGGTGAAAATTGGACTGTGCCAAGTGAAGGCTGGGAAAATACCTCTCTAACTCTATTTGCAGGTGACTGGGAAGGTTGCGCCCAAAATGTGAAGCGCGTTTATGATGCAGTTGAGCGTCTTAAGCCAAAAGTAGTTGTTGGGACAGAGTGTGGTCATGCGCACCGTGCTACAGTTATTGAAGGTCCATATTGGGCAGGTCGTGAAGATGGCACTCAGCCCACACAATTTATGCACTACGTGGAATGGGTGGCGTATGCACTGCGTAATGGTAAGTTAAAACTTGACCCAGAAAAACGAATTACAGTGCCTTGCACCTTACAAGATTCTTGTAACTATGTGCGTAACCATGGTCTTGGCAAATATACTCGTGAGATTATGAGCTATATTGCTGCTCCTGGAGCTTTCCGCGAAATGGCAGAAAATAAAGATCACAACTATTGCTGCGGCGGTGGTGGTGGCTTTAACGGTGTTGGATTATACCGTAAACAACGCAATATTGCTCTAAAGCCAAAATTAGCACAAATTAAGGCAACAGGCGCTGAATTGGTAGTCTGCCCTTGCCATAACTGCTGGGATGCTGTGCGTGATATGATGGAAGAATTTGAAATCCATGATATTAAATGGTCTTTCTTAAAGCCCATCTTGCTAAAGCAAGTTATTATTCCTCCGCACATTGAGCATAACGAAGTATAAAAATATTATTTTAATAATATAGATTAAAGGAGAGAGAATGTATAATTTTCTCTCCTTATTTTTAGTGCACCAGAATGAGTATTTGAAGTCAATGAGGGTTAGCACAACATATGAAAATGTGTTGCTCAGGTTTACATACTATAGTTAATCAAATAATTCATTTGATTAAAATCAACGCTAGCTCTTAGATTTTTAGGGGTAGTATTGGGGGAATGATATGGATTTTTTAACATACCTACTAGATAAATATAAACAAATTGACGTAAGAGAAAGACGCGCACTTTGGATAATGTTCGCTTTTGGCTACATACTTTATTCATTTCAAAGTTATAATCTTACCCTAGGTTATCATTCATTCATGGGAACTTTACAAAGTTCCCTATCCTTAGCGAATATAGGTAGATTTAGTGCAGACTGGTTTGGCGTATTAACATATGATCAAATTTTACCTATTGTGAATATAGCTTTTCCTATGATAGCATTGGCATTAGGAAGTATTTTTATAGGGAAAATCTTGCAAATACCTTCTGAAACAAAAAACTATGTTTTAATTGGTTTTTTTCTTATGGCTACTCCTCATACCATAAGCTGGATTTTTCATTCTGGAGTTGCAAATTACTTCCCCCTATTTTTTATTCCGTATGGCTTATGGTTATTGCAAACTAGAAAGAAAATCCTTTTTATTCCTGCCACATTATTGTTTACTATTTCTTATGGAATTTATCAGCCAGTAGTTAATACTGTGGCCATTTTCTTTCTTGGTATGTTTGTTTCAACTTTATATTTTGAAAAGGATGGTGACTTCATTGCTACAGTTAAGCATCATGCTTATACAATAGCTGGAGTAATTACTGGACTGATATTTTATATTGGTATTTATGCTTGTTATAAAGCATTTGGCGTGATTTATTATGAGATTCGTATGACACAACTTGAGTCCACATCATCTGCTCTGTTAAAAATTCCTGGACTATTAAAAGATTCTTTTAAATATTTTATTACACCTCAAGCATATTTAGAAATGGATTATAGATTGTCTGTTTTGGCAATTTGTGCATTTGCTATCCTTACAATTGTAGTAATCATTTTTAAAAAATCTAAAGGTATTAGACGGTTAACTTCACTCGCTCTTTTAGGCATTTCCATAATTTTATTCGTATTTAGTACAAATCTTTCGGGTCCAATTCATGTTGATAGGCTAACATATGTACTGCGTTATGCTTTTTATGGATATGTTCCACTGGTTTTAATTGCCATAGGGTTCATTTTGCGAAGCAATAATGTGCTTATTAAAAATATAGGTATTGCTTGTGTTATTTTCGCTATCTGTGTATCATCATTAAATAATCTCAAACTACAAAGAAATTGGCAATGGGCTTATGACACAGAATTAAGTTATATACAAGAAACTATAACGCGTATTAGAGATAATGCAAACTTTGACCCAAATACAAAATATCATTTATATATGGTTGGATTGCCTCCAGTTCACTCAAAATATTTGTATTATGGGCATCCTGATTTTCCTGCTGCACAAAAGATGTTTGATCATAAACCTTATCACTTTCATGAGCATCGTACCATCACTGAAAGTATGATTCCTGACTGGTATACCTTTGCCGTATTTGATTTTCTTGGTGCACGCATTAAGTTTTTTCATTCTGATGGCTTTCCAGAAAATATTACTGAGCAAACTATTAAAAAAGTAAAAGGTGCTCTTAATAGCTCTAGAATTTGGCCAAATCCACAGTCCTTGCACATTGTTGATAATGTTATAATTATTGTTTGGGAGCAGGAAGAGCTTGACTCACAACTAGAATTGCTACAGAAAAAAAGATAAAATAATTTAGGCTTATTGTAAGCGCATAGTGGACTTAACTTGTATAATTTATAAAAGCTGATTTAGTGTCTTGACGTATTTAGTATATGCTATGACTTAGTTTTAAAAGTAAAATATTTATGAGCAAAGTACAGATATATTACTATAAACACAGTTATTATCGCTTGCGATAACCAAAATGGGTAATGTAATTGGTCTACAGCAATCCAAATAAGAACTATGCCGATGACAGTAGAAACTGCATTGACCACATACATTTTAAGGTATTCAAGTAGCCATGGTGCTGTACTTTTAAACACAAAACGTCGTTGCCCTATAAATGAGATAGATATATTTATAATAGCACTAATTATAGAAATTATTGTTATATGTAAAATATTTTTAAAAAGTTCGTACATTCCTAATGCAACAAAATATCCAATTAAAGTGTTTAGTCCTCCAATTAGCATAAAGCGAAACTGTATGTTTTGCATTAGTTTTTTAAATAATAATACCATGTTGTTTTATCAGTAATTATATACTTTATTGGTATTTAGAAAAATAATATTGTATTTGCTCAATGGTCATATCATAAGCAGTTGATATCCCTTTTTGAACCGAGTTATACCACTTAGCTGTAAGCTCTATGCTTTCAGGGACTGAGAGTTTTGCACTCCAGTTTAACTCCATATTAGCTAAGCTTGGGTCTAATTGCAGTAAAGTTGCTTCATGTTTGTAATCTGGTCTGGATTGAATAATATAGTTATCTAGTGAAAGATTAATGCTTTGTAAATATAATTCTGTAACAGCTTGAACTGTATAGTTATCACCATCTTTAAATGGGGCAAAATTATAAGCTTTAGAAAATTTTAGAGGATCATCATAGATTTTTTTAGTTAGGATAAGGTAGCCATAAAGGGCATCCAAAACATGCTGCCAAGGTCTAATAGATAAAGGATTTCGTAAAACTATTTTTTCATCCTTTGCTATAAATTCTGCAATATCAGGGATGACTCTATATGCAGCATAATCACCACCTCCAATGACATTTCCCGCACGTACAGAGGCACAACCAATACCTTTATCTTCTAAAAACGATGCCCTATAAGACGCAATGGCAAGCTCTGCCATTGCCTTTGAAGCGGAGTAGGGGTCTTTACCGCCCAAGGTATCTGTTTCACGATATGCCCAATGCCATTCTTTGTTTTCATAACATTTATCGGTTGTTATACATATGATAGTTTTGCATACAGGGAGATGACGCACACATTCAAGCACGTTTACAGTGCCTTGTGTATTAGATAAAAACGTATTCACAGGATCGTTATATGATGTTAAAACAATAGCTTGAGCTGCAAGGTGCAAAACAATTTCAGGGTTAAAATCTTGCATTGTTTTTTGCAATAATGCTAAATCACCTATATCTCCAAGATAACTTTTTACATGTTCTCCAATACAAGCATCTAAAAAAAGATTTCCTCTTGTATTTTCAGGTGGCAAGCTAAAGCCGCATACATTAGCCCCAAGTTCTTTTAGCATAAGGGCAAGCCATGCACCTTTAAATCCAGTATGACCTGTAAGAAAAACTTTTTTGTTTTTAAAAAATTTATTTAATTCCAACATTTCCATGGAGCGTTTCCTTCATCCCACATTTTATTAAGAAGTTGTTTTTCGCGTAGTGTATCCATGCATTGCCAAAATCCATCATGCTTATAACCCATAACTTTGCCTGCACGTGTAAGTGCAATCATAGGATCTTCCTCCCACATATAACCGTTAGGGTTTGCAGAGTCTGCATCTGGTATATAATCAAAAATTTGGGGACTACAAATAAAATATCCGGCATTAATCCATGATAAGCTATTTTTTAATTTTTCTTTAAATCCTACTACATTATCACCTTTAAAATCAATTAACCCAAAACGTTCTGTAGGCTGTATTGCTGTTAGGGTTAGTGCTTTTTTATGTTTTTTGTGAAAACTTAGCTTTGCATTGATATCAATATCTGCAACTCCATCTCCATAGGTTAAAAAGAAGTTTTCATCATTTTCAAGGTGTGGTTTTAGCATTTTTAGGCGTGTGCCTGTGTATGTATTTAATCCTGTATCAATTAGTGTTACAGTCCAGTTTTCTGCTAAATTATTGGAGATAGTAATTTCATTTTTATAACAATCAATGGTTAAATCTTTTGAATATAGAGAATAGTTTACAAAAAATTGTTTTATTAGTTGAGCTTTATAACCACAAGCAATAATAAATTCACTATGACCAAAATGTAAGTAGCGTTTCATAATATGCCATAAAATAGGCATGCCACCTATTTCTATAAGTGGTTTAGGTATATTAACGCTTTCTTCACCAATTCTAGTGCCAAAACCACCAGCAAAAATAACTGTTTTCATCTAATTACCCTTAAAAAATATCTTTAACCATCTTCATAAAAGTGGTTAATATATAACTTCTTTCTTCATTACCAATACGTGGGAATACTCCAATCCAAAAACTATTATTCATTATGTAGTCTGTATTTTCTAAATTACCAGCTATGCGGTATGCTACATTTTCAAAAGCAGGTTGACGAGTCATATTTCCTGCAAATAAAAGTCTTGTACCAATTTTTTTATTTTCTAAATATTCTTGCACTTGACGGCGGTTTGGTTTTACACCATCTCTTAAGCTTAATAAAAAACCAAACCAGCTAGGTTTGCTGTTAATAGTTGCTTCTGGAAGAATGAAGTATCTATCTAGTTCATGTTCTATAAAAGCCTGCTTTAATAGATTAAAGTTATCTTGCCTTTTTTTGATAAATTCAGGCAGTTTTTTTAATTGGGCAACACCAAGGGCAGCTTGCATATCAGTAAGACGCATATTATAGCCTTGGTGCGAATAAACATATTTATGATCATACCCATCAGGAAGAGTTCCAAATTGTTGATTAAATCTTCTTTTGCAAATGTTGTCATTGCCGGGAGGGCACTTGCAATCGCGCCCCCAGTCGCGCAATGATTCCACTGCCTGCATAAGCACTTTATCACTACCAACAACTGCGCCGCCTTCGCCTGTGGTTATGTGGTGAGCAGGGTAAAATGAAAGTGTTGCAAGATGCCCAAAAGTTCCGCATTGTTGTTCATCAAGTTCTGAGCCTAAAGCATCGCAGCAATCTTCAATTAAAAATAGATTATGTTTGTCGGCAAAAGATCGAAAGGCTTTTGCATCATAAGGATTACCTAAGGTATGAGCTAGCATTATGGCTTTAGTTTTTGGGCTTAGTGCTTGCTCAATTAGGTTTAGCATGGTGTTATAATTTGGGATTTCTACATCAACAAAAACAGGAATAAGTCCGTATTGGACAATGGGAGAAACAGTAGTTGGAAAACCTGCCGCCACTGTAATTACTTCATCTCCTGCTTTTAATGCTTTTTCTTTTAATAATGGGCTAGTCAGTGCTGCAAACGCCAGAAGGTTTGCAGCAGAACCTGAAACAGTTGTTAGGGCTTTTTTAACCCCCAAAAACTTGGCAAGTTCTTTTTCAAATATGTCACAATAACGCCCTGCTGTGAGCCACATATCAAGCGATGCATCCACAAGGTTTAAGAGCTCATCTTCTTCCACCACTTTTCCAGCGGCAGGAATATATGTTTTTGAAGGTTCAAATACATACTTTTGCTGTGAATTATGGTACGCTCTAACAATATTTAGTACATCTTCTCTCGTAGTCATATTACCCTTATTTTTTTAATAATTTTTACTGTCATTTAAGATATGCGAATAGAAATATATATTGAAATTTATCTAAATGCAATGAGCCATTGTGTTGTGCAGCTAAAAGGCAAAGGCGCAATTATATATAATTGCTCCCTATACAGTTAGTTTGAGTTATTCAACATGTTGTTACTGTTTAAGTTGTGTTTTTTAAACTTTTTCCTTGTTCCACTCATACATTTTTTCAATGGCAGAGGGTAACTCTATAGTAGATTGTATAGCAAAATCATTTTTAACTTTCTTTAGATCAGGAATATAACTTGCTGGTGCGTTGCCACTAGTGTTTTGCCCTAAGATTTTAATACCAAGCCCATATTGTTTAGCTATATTTTCTGCCAAGTTTTTGATAGATATACTCTTGTCACAACCAACATTGTATATTTGGAAATCACTAACTTTAGTTAACATATAAAGTAAGCAAACTACCAAGTCAGCACCATAAAGATAACTTCTTTTGTCTTCCCCAGTACCATTGATAACAATATCTTCTTTCAAAATTGCATTTTTGATAAAGTTACCTAGTGCAAAATTTTCAAGAGGCAGGTGCGCCCCTGCAAATGCGAAACATCTGGCTATGCTAACGGGTATACTGCTATTTTCAAAAAAATCTTTTAATAGCTGCTCTGATACAATTTTTCCCATACTATAAATTTGTGGGTTTGTATTAGTAATAATGAGATCTTCTTCATTATAATCATTGTCATGCTGGGTAATAAAATTATTATACACTGCACCAGAAGAAAGAAATAATAATGATTTTACTTGATATTGTTTTGCTGTTTCTATTACTTTTTGTGTACCAATGAAGGCATACTCAAGATGTTTGCTTGCCCAATTGCTACTGTCACTGTAAGGGAGGTTTGCCCCGTGAATAATGTAATCAAGGGATGAAAAATTATTAGCATAGTCTTTGATTGTTCCTTCAATAATATTTAGACCATGATGCTCTTTAAGGTGTGGAAAGTTTTGGAAAAATTTATTTTTTGAGCGTGATAAAGCGTAAGTTTCTATATTTAGATTATTCTTTGCGTTTAAAAATAACAAGGACTCCATAAGCCAAATACCAATAAAACCATTGGCCCCTGTAAGAAAAATTTTCTTATTTTTTAATTGTGGTATTAGAGATGAAATTTGACCTTGAATGTATGTCAAATCATCTTCAAAAATACTAAACTGCATAAAATGTAAACTCCAGTATGTGGGCTGTTGCGTTAGGGCTGTTAATCCTGCTTTGAGTCTGGGTTAGGGTCTGGCTCAAAATTTATGCGTTCTTCTTCAATAACTATAGGACGTCGCACAATATGGGTGACCAATAGTCCCACATATTCACCTAATATCCCCAGAAACATAAAGAGCAGTCCCATAAGGAAGAAAAATCCTATGGTTAATGGGGCAATGCCAGCCTGAAAGGTATCCCAGAAAAGCAGTTTTTGGATAAAATAGTAAATTCCGGTGAGGAAACTGCCCGCGCTAACCAGTCCTCCGGTATAGATAGCTAGGCGTAACGGGAGTTTGGAGCTACTGATTATTCCGTGTAGGGCTGAATCAAGGTAGTTGAAAAAGTTATAAGAAGATATGCCACGTTTGCGAACTGGTTTATCGTAGAGCACTTCTGCGATGGGGTAGCCCAATTCGCACAGTAGCCCACGCCAATAAGGGTAGGGATCATGCATATCTTGAATAACTTCCATGACACTCTTGTCATACAGACCCCAGCCGGTAGCATTTTTAATAGGCTTTTTATTCGAAATTTTTTCCATCAAGAAATAATAGACTGAGCGGAAAAGAGGAAAAATGCCTTTTTCTTCTGTAGTGCGTCTGACCCCAAGCACGATTTTTGCTCCTTGCTCCCACTTACGCAAGAAGTCGGGAATAAGTTCCGGTGGGTCCTCGAGATCAGATACCAAGCCAATAACAGCATCACCTTTACCCTGATACATGACATGGGTGCCGGAGCGGATGGGACCAAAATTGCAGATATTGAATATGGCTTTTACACGCTTGTCTTTGCGACACAAAGCGCGTATTTCCTGACGGGTATTATCAGTTGAACAGTTGTCTATAATAAGTAATTCATAGCTATAGGCAGATTCTTGTTCCATTACGGCAACAATACGCTCGTATAGTTCGCTAATATTGCCCTGCTCATTATAGCATGCTGTGACAAAGGTAATGTGCTTCATAAAATAAACCTATAGTTTTGCAAATTGTCAATGGGATAAACACTACCTAGGTAGCACATATTTCTCTAAAATCTCCGGGGCTAAGTGTGGGAACATATCCTCTGGTGGTGCGGAAACCATGCTACCATCGGCAAGGCGTTTGGCTGCTATTTTAGGTTCAAAACCTTGCTCGCAATCCAAAAGAACCTCAACAAGTTGCGGTCCTTTTTGGGCAAAAATTTCCTGAAGCTCGGTAGAAAAATTTTCTCCACTCAGGCGGCGTGCCGGAATGCCAAAGGCTTTGGCCAAGTCAACAAAGCTCGGAAAACACAAACCATTGCCTTCGCCCCAGCCAATGGCATGTTCAGAAAAGTTGTTCTGGCTTAAACGAATGGAAGCATAGCCACAATTATTGTAAATAATGATGGTTATGGGTAAATTGTGGTTTTTTATGGTCGCAAGCTCCTGCATGTTCATCATAAAACTACCATCACCATCAAGGCATATTATAGGCCGCTCTCCATTGGTGGCACAGGCTGCACCAATGGCTGATGGCACAGCTAACCCCATGGGTCCGCTACCAAAGTTTGCACCACTTGTGTGTTGTCCTTTTTGCAGAGAACCGGCTTGAAGCGCAGTTACTCCGGCAAATCCATTGCCAGGGGCAATTATGGCTGCTTTAGGAAGGTGCTTGAACATTTCATCTACAAAGTAGTAGGGATTAATCCTGCCCTCCGGAGTAATGGTGCGCAAATGCTCGGGCACTGTGGGTAATTCCTCAACACATTTTTGGCAATGTGCGCGCCACTCTTGAGCGACCATGTGGGGATTAATCTTAACTTTTGTTAGCAGGCTTTCGATGAATGGGCGGACTTCGCATATATATGTCGTATCCCCTATATATTGCGGGCGTTCGCACTCGGATGGCTCACATTCCACTACAATTTTATGGGCATTTTTGCCCATAGCCTTCCAATTATAGCTGGTGAAGGCTAGGTGCATGGTAACGCCAATAAAAACAAGTAAATCTGCATTTTGAATGTTGATATTTCCAGCCCTTGTGCCCAAGTTACCCATACCACCGGAATAGAGTGGGTGGTCTTTGCGGATTATATCTAAGTTTCCGGCACTTATAACAGGACATTGCAAAGCTTCAGCCAGCTCGCGAAAGCATTCAGTTGCTTGGGCTAAACGCACGCCTGAACCAACCACGAGCAAGGGGCGTTTGGCTGTGCGCAGGGTAGTGAGTACCTCTGCGCTGATTTCCTGTAAGTCTGGTGGTGGGATGGTGAAGGTTGGAAAATGGGGCAAGCTGTCTGTATCTACTGCCATTGCTTGCACATCAAGAGGTATTTCAAGCCATACCGGACCCTTGCGCCCATTGTTGGCCATATGCAGGGCTTTTTCTAATTCATAGGCAATGCGCGTGGGATCGGTGATTCGCACTGCATACTTGGTAATAGGCTTAACCATGCTAATAACGTCAGCTTCTTGCTCACCTACTTGGCGTACATGCCCTTCAAGCCCATAAGTTGAGCACAATGTTTCGCGTTTGGATTGACCAGAGATAACCAGCATGGGCCAGGCATCAACATATGCCCCATAAACGCCAGTCATGGCATTGATGGCCCCAGGGCCTGCTGTAACTTGCACCAAGGCAGGCCTGCCAGTAACATGGGCATAACCTTCTGCGGCATAGGAACAGGCTTGCTCATGGTGGCAACAGATTTTTTTTATGCGTGGTTCAGCGGCTAGGGCATCGTTGAGGTGCATAGCCATCCCACCGGTGACCATAAAGGCAGTATCTATGCC
>CAYJKC010000002.1:68526-110621 GCA_964370675.1 uncultured Desulfovibrionaceae bacterium | reverse complement strand
TTTTAATATACAGCAATGTAGTTTAAAAAGGAAAAAATGACAAGAAAAGTACATAATAATAATTATTATGTATGCGTTGCTGTGCGTTTGCGTCTACGAAGTATGAGTAGCTACGCAAATCGAGAACAACGTGAAAAAAAGCTTTACCTATTGCTTTGCATATACAAAAACTTTCAAACCGGAATCATCTGGCACGCATCATTCAAGCATAAAAATATTTCCTAAAAAAAGTCTAAAACCACTCAAGTTTTAGTAAAATCATCCGACCATATTAGGTGTAAGAGCATTTATGCAAATCAGTGCATTTGGCAAGTTAAAAAATTTACTGTGCTAAAAACATTAAATGATTGCATAGATGCAGTGTGAAGCAATTATTTGTAGGGGCAAGATATAATCATTACCAAGCCTGTTAGCACACTTTTTGCATGAAGTTTAATAGCCCCATATTTGGGCAAGAACTTCCGCATGAGGGTAATTTTATGTCAAATAGCATATCTGGCGGTATTTCATTTTCTGGTATTGGAAGTGGTACAGACTTTACTCAGCTTGTAGATCAACTACTAGAAGTTGAGTCTTTTCGCCTATATAATTTAGAAGATTCGCGCGAGGTCGCCATGGAGTCTTATGACGCCATGACTGACCTTATTAGCACAGTAACAGAAGCCAAGGATGCTCTTTCACAAATAAACTCCCCGTCGGAATTCCTTTTAAAACTTGCTTCTAGTAGCCTAGAAACCGTTGCCAGTGCTACTGCAGACTCTGAAGCAGTTGACGGCACATTTACAGTAGACGTACAACAGCTTGCAACCAATGCCATTTGGGCTTCTAGGTCCACTTACGCTAGTAAGACAACTAATATTAATCCCACTGCTGACACAACCTTTTCTTACACATACAAAGGTGAAACCCACACTCTTGATGTGCCTAAAAACACTACTCTTGAGGGTCTTGCCTACATGATTAACCAAGATAAGGCAAACCCTGGTGTTAAAATGCAAATTATTAACACCGCCGAGGGACATACCTTTCAAATTGCTGGTACTGACTCTGGTGCAGATGCCAACTTACAAATTCACCCTACTTCCATGACAGGCTTTGGTAGTAGTAATAGCTCATGGGAAAGTTATATTACGCTTGATCCCACCCAAAATATTGGCAATGGTCAAACACCATCTACTTTTGAGTATGATTTGGTATTGGCTGGTGGAACTGCTGTACCAACTTTTAGCTTACAAGGTGACGCCACCCAACAAGAGTTTGTTACTGCTTTAAATAATGCCGCAGGAAGCAATGTAGCAGAAATCAATTCATCTGGTAAACTGGTGCTTACCGGAGTTCAATCTTTAACAACTACTATTGATGGCACAGCACAAACTCCGCTAGAAATAGCCCCAACAATGAGTGGGACATTTAGTGGCGACCTTGAAACACCAGTCGCCGCAGGCACATACACCTTTACAGACGCTGACGGTAATAATTTTGATGTAGTAATGGCAGCAGATGGAACAATGAACACATTTCTTACCGAGCTAGGTAAGCAAGAAGGTGTTAGCATTGGATATGAAACAGACGGCGCTGGCAATTCAACCTTAAATTTTACAGGTATTACAGGTATTGTAAGTAGCCCTGTGCCCATAACCTTAGACTCACCAGACCCAAGCTATGAATATTCAACCAATGCTGTGGCTGGTGATGCCATACAAGCTGGGATGATTCCACATACCTTCACTCTTGATATTATTCCTGATTCTGGTCCTGCTTATTCAGTAGTCCTTGATACAAGCATGGATTATACAGCCATGACCGCTGCTATTAATGATCAATCTCCAGCCGGAGTATCAGCAAGCATTGATCCAACCACTAATAAATTGGTTGTAGAAGGTATTAGCTCTTTAGATTCATCATCAAGTGCTTTTAGCGAATTAATGAACTTTAGTGGGCGCGTTACCACTACTGATGGTTGGATTATTCAAGAAGCACAAAATGCAGAATTTCAACTAAATAACTTTGAGCAAGTACTTACTTCAAGCACCAACGAGGTAACCGGCGTTATTGAAGGTGTAACCCTAAACTTAAAAAGCGTAGGTGAGGCACAAATAACTATTGCCTCTGATACTGATTCTGTAAAAGCAAATATTCAAACCTTTCTTGACGCCATTAATTCAATTATATTGAAAGTTCAAGATTTAACCGCCGTCAGTGAAGAACCAACTAGCACCTATGACGATGAAGGCACTGTTACTTCCTCAGCCTTAACCGGAGAATATAGCGTGCGCAGTTTTAGCTCTCGCCTAAAGGATACCATGATTGGCTCACCATCCGGTTTTCAATCTCTCACTGGTGATGATGTGTTTAGTGGTGATTTAATAGCAACACTATCCCAAATGGGCATTAAAACTGTAACGGATGTAGATGACCCAAGCTTTGGCCTCTTTGCTATTGCCCCATCAAGTGCTGTGGATGAATTACAGCAATTAGACCAAGAAACTTTTGACAATTACCTGGCAAATAATCTTGAAGAGGTAATTAACTTCTTTGCCGCTTCTGACTCTGGTGTAACATCATCAGGTTCTTTTGGATACTCCAATCATATTGCTGGCATAACTGAACCTGGAACCTATGATGTTGTTTATACTGTTAACGCCGATGGTTCGGCCAATGTAACCATTGGTGGAGAAGTAGCTAATAGAAGTTCTGGAGATTCCAATGTTTACACTGTGGGTGGTGATGGGCCACAATCTGGTCTTAGTATTACACTATATGACTTAGAACCAGGTGTAGAAAAAACCGGCACTGTTTCCATTCAGCGTGGTATAGTGCCCACCATGGAAAGCTTTTTTAGCGCAGAGTTACAATTTTATCCACCTAGTGAAACAGACCCAACCATTGGACAAAATAATGGTGGATTAATGATTGCCCAAGATAATTATCAAGCCCTAGTGGATAGCATTGATAATCAAATTGGAAATGAATTAGACAGATTAGAAGTCTGGGAATATAACCAACGCATGAAGTATGCAAGGCTTGATACATTACTTGGTGAATACAATAATAATATGACCATGTTAAATCAGCAATTAGCACAAATAGGTTCCTAATACACGCTATTTTATTAAATATTGGACCATTGTACCGCTTGCAAGGGTCTAAAATATAAACAAGGGAAAGAGAAAATTATGAATAAGGCAGCACAAGCTTATTTTCAAACTGAGGTTAGCACCACTGATCAAGGGCAATTACTCCTATTACTCTATGATGGTGCTTTAAAATTTTTACAACAAGCAAGAGAAAAAATGATTGAAAAAGACTATGCCGCCAAGGGTATTCTTATTTCTAAAGTCATTGACATTGTAAATGAGCTATCAAGCACACTTAATTTAGAAAAAGGTGGAAATTTAGCTGAAAATCTAAATAATTTATATTTCCTATGTACCACACGCTTGTTACAAGCAAACTTAAAAATGAACGTAGAACAGCTTGATAATGTAGCTGATATTTTACAAGGTTTACGTAGTGCCTATGCTGAAATTATTACTACACCAGAAGCAAGAAAACTCTCTGCCCAAATTGCTACTAAGCTTAATACTGACGCCAGCCTAAACCAGCGTGCAGCCCACATGAACAATAAACCAACTACCGTACCCACCACTACCGCAGGTAGAAAACAAGCTCACGCTGCCTATGGGCAAAACAATATTCCCTTCCCCAATCAAGCAAAAAGCGGCTAGAATGTAAAACTAAAAAGCCCAAATCTTAATCACAAAGATTTGGGCTTTTATAAAATAAGTTCTTAAAATTTTAACTTTTTTCTTCTCTTTCGCGGATAAGAGTCAAAGCGCGCTTCGCAAGATAAGTTACCTCTGGCTTTGAAATTTGGTCATCTGCTCCCACCGCATCACCCTTATGACGCAACTTATCAGTTATCAAAGATGAAAATAATAAAACTGGTAGCTTAGAAAGTACGCTATCTTCTTTAATGCGCTTAGTTAAATTATGTCCATCCATCATGGGCATTTCAATATCAGAAACCACCACCTGCACAAAGTCAGTTAAGGGGCGATCTTCTTCTTCTGCTCTATTTTTAAAAGAAACTAAACGGTCCCAAGCAGCAGCACCATGCTCTACTACTTCCACATCAAAATTAGCCTTTTCTAAGAGATCACGAAGCATTTCACGAATGAGAGCTGAATCATCCGCCACCAAAGCGCGATAGCGAGTATCTGACTCAAACTCTTCACCTATGTCATCTAAGCGTAGGGTCAAGGATGGGTTAAGGTTTGCTACAATTTTTTCTAAATCAAGTAAAAATACAATACGCCCCTCAAGCCTTACCACACCAATAACGGTATAGTTTGAAACCTGAGAAACATATGAGCTTGGTGCTTCTACTTCCTCCCAAGAAATACGGTGGATGCGATTAACACCTGACACCATAAAGGCTGTGGTTACACAGTTAAACTCGGTGACAATGGTCTTAGGTTCTTCCTCAGTGTCAATATGCTCTTTACCAAGCCACATGGTAAGGTCCACCAAGGGAATAATTTGAGAGCGTAAATTAAATGCACCAAGCACACTAGGGTGTTGCACTTCAGGTAATTCTGTTACCTTAGGCATGCGTATAATCTCAAGAACTTTTGCTACGTTAACACCATAATAACCACGATATGGCTCCTCAAGCGCTTCACCATTCTCAGCATAGTTCTTTTCCTCAATGAAAAATTCTACAATTTCTAGCTCGTTAGTTCCAGCTTCAAGCAAAATATTAGTCTGCCCCATAAACTATTCCTTCTTCATGAGTAAAAAAATATTATATTATAATGTCCATGCATTGCCAAAACAATATCCATCAAACCAGTTATAAGTCAATCAAATACATTGTGTTAATTTTATCATCTATGCATTTAGTCAGGTATATTTTCTAAAAAAACATGCACAGCATCAATAAGACTTTTCGGTGTAGATGCGCCAGCCGTTAGGCCTAAAGTGTACATTCCGGCAAATTTTTCATTTTTTAATTCATCAACTGTTTCTATATGCCAAGTAACAACACCCTGTGAAGTGGCAACATCAGCCAATCTACGGGTATTTCCACTCTCTTTGCCACCCACCACAATTACAGCGTCAACTTCTGAAGAAATTTGCATTATTTCCTCTTGCCTTTGAGATGTGGCATGGCAAATAGTTGCTAAAACAGGTAATGAATCCAAGTAGCCATTTAAATATTGTTCAATTTGTGCAAAAAGCTGCTGGTCTTGTGTTGTTTGAGAGGCGAGAACATAGTTACCCTGAGGCAGAAGCCCTAGGGCTTGCAATTCTTGCAAAGAGTCAAAAACAAAAGCCTTAGCACAAGCATAAGATACAAGCCCACGCACTTCAGGATGGTCCACCTCACCAAAAAGTAACAATGTAGCTCTATCTTGTGTCGATTTTTCTATGGCTAGTTGAGCCTTTTTAACCTTAGGACAAGTTGCATCAATGAGCTTTGCACCACAATTTTTAAGCGTAAGTTCATCTTGCTTGGGTATACCATGCGCCCTAATTATCACGCAATCATTGCCCTTTGCGTCATGTGCTGATGTAAGGCAATGCACACCTAGAGCTGCATAATCATTAAGCACTTGCGGATTATGAATAATTGGTCCAAATGTACATATACGCTTGCCTTGAGGCAAATATTTCTCAAGGGCTGCATCAAGTTTTTGTAAAGCTAGGGCAACACCCATACAAAAGCCTGCAGTTTTTGCACGAATAATTTTCATGAATACAACTCTGCTCTTTGTAAAAATTCTTCTAAAATATTATCTAAATGATCCCAGCTCTCACAAGTAGCTAAGGCTTGACGCAAAAACCGCACCCCATGAAAATGATGCACATAGCGCGGTACAAATGTACGCATTTTAAGTAAACCAACTCGATTTGAGCTATAAGTTTTTGCAAGCTCCATATGCCGTCTTATCATTATTAGTAAGTCTTTAGGGCTTAAAGCTTTATGGGGCTGATTTTCCCATAATGCTGTATGCTCTTGAAACACAGCAGGATTTTGCATAGCACCACGCGCATACATAACACCTTGTACCTTTGTTTGCAAAATACAATTAATACCATCAGTAGCTGAAAAAAGATCTCCACTAGCCATAAGTGGTATTTCTAACTTTTGTGCAAGACTTGCTAAACTTGGCCAATGCGCATTGCCACCAAAGCCTTGCCTTGCTGTACGTGGATGCAGGGTAATCCAAGCCGCACCCAAATCTTGTAAACGCAAGGCAAGGTCTTCAAAAACATGACTTTGATCATCCCACCCAAGGCGCATCTTAAATCCTAATTGTCCTTGCCCCACCATATTAAGCATAGCTTTTGCAATCTTTAAGCTATGTTCTATATCTTTAAGTAAAGCTGAACCTGATCCACTGCGATTAACCTTTGGCACAGAGCAACCCATATTCAAGTCAAAATAACAAAACCCTTGCTCTTGCAAAAAAATGAGGGCTTTTTCTAAACTCTCAATATCGCTACCAAAAAGCTGTACCACCAATGGGCTATCTAAGGGTGTAGTTTGTAAAAGCTCTTTGGTGCCTGCACTATTATACATAAGCCCTTTAGAGCTCACCATTTCTGTGCAAGCAACACATGCCCCATATTCACGGCATAACAAACGAAAAGCTAAATCAGAATATCCAGCTAGTGGTGCAAGCCATGGACTTTGCGCAGCTATGGGTAATCTTGTCATTGAAAATCCCTATAAACTTTTCATATATCAAAGGATTTATGCAGGAATAATCCTACTTTACAAAATTGATGACATTATCAATGCATAGTAGACTAGTGTGTAAAACTTAAATATGTGTTTTAGTTAACTATGTCAAGTTTTGTTATCCACAACGAGAAGAATATAGTAATAAAATTTTTCAGCATTGCTCAAAAAAATGACACCAGCATGCTACCATAAAGTTTTAACTAAAAAAAACCGATAGATACAAATATGGCAAAAGACTTGCATACTATAAAATAATTCACCTGGCGTGATTTTATTTGCTTAGTTGCCATAAGAAGAGCATACTGAGGGTGTGTCTTCTAGGTTGTTACCCCAAACAGGTAGCCAAGGACGTGAAAAATGATTATGAATTTTATGAAAAAACCTTATAATTACATATGGTATGCAAGTGCCAGTTTAATACTATTTGTGCTCATAGCAGGCTTTGTGCCTCAACACGAAGGGCTAGAAGTGCGCCGCCATGTTTCCCAAACTGTAGTTACACTTGGTCCGGAAGATATGCCAGAGCCTATTGTTAGCAACACCAGTTGGAGTATGCGCGCGCCTGTTAACTCTCAAGTACGCAGTGCCGATGTTAACACTACACACAATAAAGATACTGACACAGCAAATTGGCTAAAATTTACTGATAATGCTATTGCACTACGCACCATACACGGTGCTAAAAATGTAGAAGCTAGCTCAAACTTTGCAGCTTTAATACCTAACTTACCAACGCATGGTGGTCCTGCATTAAATGTTGTCCAACCGGTAAGCTATGGTGAAGCTTTAAGTGTTGATGGCAAGCCGCTACGCTGGGTTATGGAGAAAAACAGTGCTCTTGCTTGCTCCATTGAACAAGCAACTCTTGATCGAATGCATCAAGATATCATTGCTCACATGACTCCACCCCCACGCAATGAAAGCACAAAAGCTAAGATGAAGCGCTATAAAGCATTAGTTAGCAAAGTTGCAAAACGCTTTAATTTAAGTGAATCACTACTCTTTGCCATTATCCAAACCGAAAGCAACTTTTCACCTGCCTTGGTTAGTTCTCAATCTGCCATGGGCTTAATGCAGCTTTTACCAAGCACAGCTGGCGGTGAAGTACATCAATACTTACACGGCTATAAAGCAACTATAACGCGTGATGACCTCTTTAATCCAGAAGTAAATATTTTATTTGGTGCAACATATATGCATCTTTTATTAACTCGCCACTTGGGCGGCATAAAAGACCATAATGCACGTATATACTGTGCTCTTGCGGCATATAATATGGGACCTGGGCGTCTTATTCGATTTTTTGGCAGTGGTCCAGAAGATGCCATTAACAATATCAATAAACTAGAAGCCCATGAAGTATACACCCGCCTAACCAAGGTGCTACCCATTGCAGAAACTCGCGCTTATGTGGCCAAGGTTACTGACAGACAAGCACAGTTTGATGAAATTTTATAAAACGCATACATACAACAATATACGCATAAGCAAAGTATGTAAAAACACATTTTATATATAATTTTATTATATAAGTTTATTGCTTGAAATTTTAAACAAAACATATTATAAAACTGCTCTTTAATGAATAAAATATCTATGCCACTTGGATAACTAATAAAAAAAATTAATTGTATGACATTAAATCTAGGTGCATAAAAAATTAACCTGCAAGTGAGGAAATCTATGTTAAGAAATGCTATTTTATTGGCACTAAGTTTGTGCCTATTAACCGCATGTAATCAACCTGCTCCTGTTGTTAAACCAAAAATTGGTATTATAGATACAGCGCGTGTGTTTAGAGAAAGTGAACCTGCTAAAGCTGGAGTCAAATTTCTTGAAGGTATTCATGCCGAAATGCAAGGTCAACTAACTGCACTGCAAGAAAAAATGCAAGCTGATCCAGAAAATCTTGAACTTCAACAACAAGTTCAAACCATGTACAATGAGTTCCAACAACGCATTGGCGCTGAAGAACAAAATGTTGTCAATTTACTTCAAGACACGATGCAACGTAACATTGATGCCATGCGCAATAGCAAACAGCTTGACCTTATTGTTGGTGCTGAAGTGGCTTTATCTTACAGCGAAGCCCTAAATTTAACCACTGAAATTATAGCTGAAATGAACAAACAAAACATAGAATTTAAGGCTATTGCACCAGAAACTCCTGCAGATGCAATGGATGCTGCACCTATGCAAGCTCCAGTCACCATGCAAGACCCAGCTTCTGAAAAAGCTACTCCAGAAGCAGCGCCTGCTGCTCCAGCTGCTGAAGAAACACCAGCTGCAGACCAAGCCCCTAAGGCTGACCCAAAAGAAGACGCCAAGGAAACACCAGCTAAACAATAGCTGATAAACCATAAAAAACTTAAAAAGCCCTTGTGCTCTTTGTACAAGGGCTTTTTATATCAACAATTTAACAAGTTTAGAAATTCAACACATTCAGTCTTAAAGCATATATTCTATATGCATTCTAAAAAAGACCTGCGCTTAAACATAATTGCTTATAAACATCTTCATGTCTACGGGTGAGATTTTCTAAAGAAAAATTTTCAAGCACATGTTTACGTGCTGATTTACTCATTTTTTCTGCTAAACTAGGATTCATCAATACACGCACTATATTTTGACTTAGAGCATGCACATCACCCACTTCTACTAAAAGCCCTTGTTGTTCATGCCCTACAATATCTGCTATGCCATTGGCATTGGTCGATACTATAGGAAGACCACAAGACATGGCTTCTAAAATGGCGTTGGGCATGCCTTCATCACGAGATGAAAATACAAACATCCTTGCAGCTTGCAAATGGTCAAGCGCACTACTAGCACCATGGAAAATTACACTAGAGCCAAGACCTAAATCTTCCGCCAGTTTTTTGCGCGGTTCAAGCATTATACCATCGCCTACAAAGTGCAAGCGTGCCTTGGGAACTTGTTTAAGCACATGCATAAAGGCATGCAATAAAACTTCTTGTTCCTTAGCCTTAACCATACGCCCAACGCAAACCAATTCCGGAGCATCAACAAGCCCGTTAGAATTAGGAATAAAATGCTGCGCATCAACTCCATTAGGTATTAGATGCAACATGGCACGCGGGACACCTAATTCATGTAAACTATTGTATATACTACTAGCATTACAAATATGAGCATGAGCTGTGCGCCACAAAAAACGCTCATGTTGTTGTTTTACATTACGCTGAGCACGGCAAGAACCTACAATCACAGAGGTTTTATACAAGCGTCCAAAAATTCTCCCCCAAATGTTGGGATAGGCTGTGCAAGTATGAATAAGCTGTGGGCGTTTTTGCTGCATTTGCCGCCATATGGCAGGAATTGCTCTTATAGTATCTAACGACTCAGTATCACACAAAGTATGTACAGGTATCTGCCCTTCTTTAGCCATATGCATTAGGGCATCACCATGCCGCAAGGTCCATATCTCCGGCACAAAAAAATTGCGGTCAATGCGCTTGGCCACTTCAAGCATTTGCTTTTGTGTTCCACCAAAGTTAAGCTCCTCTAAAAGTAAAACCAAGGGGATTGGTTTTGTGGGAGCATGAACATTTGTCATCAGCATACCTTCATCATAAAATTAAAATTTAGCCACACGCTCTTTAACAATAAAGTATTAAAAGTGCCTAGGCTTGCCCTTGTTTACCATCGGGCAGAGTTATGCCAGCATGTAATTGTAAGCGAAAGTCTTTTACTGCATCACTACTGCGCCACTGCGAAAAAAAGTTTTTCCAAGCACCAAACTCTAAGAAGCTTTCATCTAGTTGATTTTCATGTGATTGCACCCAAGTGTTAAAAAGCTGCAATTCCACTTGAAAAGTAGTGCTATCAAAAACTGTATCTGACATATTTTGCGCAATAACCTTACCATCAATCTCTGTTATAATATAAGTACAAATGGCAGCACGCGAAGATTCAAAGGTAAGCTCTTTACCATTAACTAACTCTGCCAACGGTAAAAGATTGGGGTATAATTCCTTGATACGCTCCATACCTTGCTCTGGTATGGATAAATAAAGGGCTTCATCTTGCTTTGATGGTTCACTAATAAAATAAAAACGCAACCAATTTTCAAACATTACCGCTTCTAAAATTGTTTCAACGGCTTTAGCAAAGGCTTCTGACTGTTTTGACATAAACTTTTCCTTAAATTATAATTTAAAAATATTTTCTGCAAAATTTTCCTAGCCAATGTATAGGGTAAACCTTGCTTGCGTCAACATATAACAGTAGTATGACCCCATGATAGATTACAAAAACAGCTTAAACCCCGCACAATATGCCGCAGCAACAGCCAAGGATGGACCAGTCTTGGTTATAGCTGGTGCTGGTAGTGGTAAAACTCGCACCATTGTATATCGCCTAGCTTGGCTTGCTGAGCAAGGTGTCGACCCCAATAATATGCTACTACTAACCTTTACGCGCAAAGCTGCACAAGAAATGCTAAAGCGTGCTTCACTTTTGCTTGAACGTGGGCTTATGGGTGTGCGCGGAGGAACTTTTCATGCTTTTGCCTATAGTATTTTAAGGCAATATCGTCCAGCGTGGCTAGAAGATAGGCATTTCTCTATCATGGACAATGCTGACATTACAGCTGCCATTAGGCATTGCCGTGAAGAACTTGGTGTGGGCAAAGGAGATAGATCATTTCCAAAAAGTCAAAATATTGTTGGTATTTTAAGTAAAGCACGCAACAAGGAAATTAGCATTGATGAAGTATTGCAACGTGAGGCGAATCATCTATTACCTCATGCTGATGCTTTGCAAGCCATAAATGTGGCATATACTAACTTTCGACGTAGCCAAGGTTTACTTGATTATGACGATTTGCTTTTTGAATTAGAAAACCTTTTGCAAGAAGATAGAGAGTCTTTGCAGTTTTTACGCCAGGGCTTGCAGCATATTATGGTTGATGAGTATCAAGATACAAACTTGGTTCAAGCGCGCTTGGTGCGGCTTTTAGGAGCCAAGGAGTACGGAGGTCATGGCAATGTCATGGCAGTAGGAGATGATGCACAATCAATCTATGCTTTTCGCGGAGCAAACGTTAGAAATATATTGGATTTTCCTAATAACTTTCCCCAAACAAATATTATTCGCTTAGAAGAAAACTATCGCTCAACCCAGCCTGTGCTCAATGTGGCTAATACCTTGCTTAGCCATGCCAAAGAGTCATTTGAAAAAGAATTATTCACTAGACGTGAGGGTGGTAGCTTAGTGCGCATGGTAACTCCACATAGCGATAAAAGCCAAGCCGATGTGGTAACAAGGCGCATTATAGAACTTTTAGAAAGCTATTTACCTCATGAAATAGCAGTATTGTTTAGAGCTGGCTTTCACTCATATAATTTAGAAATAGCTTTAAATAGGGCAGGCATTAAATTTCGTAAATATGGGGGGTTACGCTTTGCTGATGCAGCTCATATTAAGGATGTGCTTTCTTATGCTCGCTTATTAGTAAATCCACTAGATATGCCAGCTTTTGAAAGAGTTGCCATGCTACATAAAGGCATTGGCAAAAAAACCATGCAAAAGCTATATGCCATAGCCATTAAGGCTGATGCAACTGCCACCCAAAAATCTTTTGCTAAATACCCAGATTTTTTGCAAGACATGCAGTTTTTAGACTATATGCGCAGCAAAATACAAAGCCCATCCAAGCAAATGGAAGCCATTATAGACCATTACCAACCAAGGCTAGAAGCCACCTATCCTGATGATTGGCCAAGGCGCAGGCAAGGACTTGACGAAACTCTAAACATGGCTGCCAATGCTACGCATTTAGATTTGTTTATTGCAGATTTAGTGCTTGATACGGTGGAAGATGAAGACGTAGATGAACAATGTATTATTTTATCAACTGTACATTCTGCCAAGGGTCTTGAATGGAGTGCAGTGCTGGTAATTGACTTGGTGGAGGAACGTTTTCCATCACGCCATGCCTTAAATGATGCCGAAAGTTTTGAGGAAGAACGCCGCCTTATGTATGTTGCTTGCACAAGAGCCAAGCAACACTTAGAGCTTTATGCCCCATCGTCTGTCAATACAAGAGGCAGCATGGGTAGTATTTATGCAAGTCCAAGCCCATTCTTACGTGAATTACCGCATGGAATGTGCGAAGAATGGTTTGAAAGTTATGGAAAGGTTTTGCAAAAAAGAAAATCGCCAAATTCATCATTGGGCTTCATGGCTGGTCAAAGCCTCTTACCACCCGCAAATAATGCGCAAAAATATGATAAATTATGTGATGATAATGACAGTTTTGAACCTAGCACGAGCATGAACCAGCCTGTAACTTTAGGCTATTGCCAGCATAAAATATTTGGTCGAGGTAAAATGATTAAATTTTTACCACCCGATAAATATCAAGTAAATTTTGCAGGTTTTGGTTTAAAGGTTATTATGAAGGACTTTTTGACCTTGGAGTCATAATATGACCATAGCTTCAGAAGCACATTTTTTACAATTAATAGATAAATATTTTTCTAATCAACATGACTCACTTATCTTAGGTAGAGGCGATGATTGTGCTATCTTGCGTACTCAAGATAATTTATGTCTAAGCAGTGATCTTTTTTTAGAAGATGTACATTTTCGCTTAGCTTATTTTAACCCCTTTGATGTTGGGTATAAAGCATTGGCAGTAAATTTAAGTGATATTGCTGCCATGGGTGCTAGACCTTTGGGCTTTAGCTTAAATCTTGGCTTATCAGCTCATGTTGATGAATCATGGTTAAGCGAATTTTTAAATGGCATGTCTACTCTTGCCAAGGAGCATAATATTGCACTGGTAGGTGGAGATGTAGCACGTTCACCCTATCTACATATATGTATTAATATTTGGGGAGAAAGCGGCAGTACTTCGCTAAAGGTTAAACGCGCGAATATGCCAGCTTTTTTGACCCGTGGCGGCGCTATGCCGGGTGATACTCTTTTTGTGGTGGGACACTTAGGTCTTGCACGTGTTGGATTAAACGCATTTGAAAAACAAGGTATTAGCGCAAAAAAACTGTGGCCAGAGGCATGTATGGCGCATCTACGTCCAAAACCATTGGTGCGTGCAGGACTTACCATTGCACGACTTGCCATACAAGCTAGACCTCCGGTACTCATGGATGTATCAGACGGGCTTGCTAAGGATATTCCACGTTTACTGGGTATGAATGAACATTTTCAAGGACCACTAGGCGCACAAATTATTTTACCTGAACTATTTTTACATGATGAAGTAATAAAATATAATCGCCAAAATGGGCTTTGCCCCACCCATGAAGCATGGCTTGGTGGAGAAGACTATGCCCTACTTGGAGCTTGTGCACCTAAGCTTTTTCCCTTACTCCATACTGCACTGCCTACGGCATATAGCATTGGTATTATTACCGGAGACGGTACATTATTACTCAATAGTGAAAGTATTATCCACAAGGCAGGATTTGACCATTTTCAATAGTATTAAACTGAAGCTTTGTACCAATGTAATCTGCGCTCAATACTATGGAAAAAATTTGTGCATATTAGCGATAATACTAGATATAATACAGCAACTATAATCCATGTTTCAAAGGGCAAACGGCTTATTGCCATGATTTCCATGCCTTGAAAAGTAAGCTCTGGCACAGATATCAATGAGGCTAGAGCCGAATCCTTAAAAATAGAGACATATTGCCCTGCCAAAGCTGGAATCATTATAGGTAAACACTGAGGCAATAAAACCATAAAAAATTGCTGTCTTTGCGAAAAACCTAAAGCGGCCGCACCATCCCATTGACCTTGAGGCAAACTTTCTAAGCCAGCCCGCACAATTTCAGCCACATATGCACCTTGATAACAACCAAGGGTAATAACAGCGGCAAGCATGCGATCCATATTACTTGGTGTTGCAAAAATTAAGCTAACAAAGTCTTGTACTTCTTTTGGAGCATCGCGCAAAACATTGCTAATGGCAGCCAAGGTACTTTCGCTGGTTAAAAAATATAGCAAAAAAAGGAGTATAAGTGGCGGTGTATTACGCAGAAAAACTACCACGACATATATAGCACGACTTAAAGCAGCATGAGGCTTTGCTGCAAGGCGTAAGCCTATGGCTAAACCAAGCACAAGAGCCAAAAGACCAGACCAAATGCCAAGACGAATAGTTGTAGCTAGCCCTTTGAGCAATAAACCCATATGCCATCCCTGCTCGTCAACCCAACCAATATATTTGGCCAATGTGTGCCAGTTCCAATTTTTTGGGATAGTACTTTGATCAGCAAAAGTATAAAATAATACAACTAATATACAAAGCATGACGCTTAGCAAAATATCTAGCCAAAGCCAACGCTGTATATAGTTTGATTTTTTATTCATATTATTATGTTGCCCTAATTACAAAAAAAACGCAAGTATGCAGTAAATCACCTGTAACAATAACCTAGGTTATTGCTACTTCACATTTAATCATTTACCGCTTAAGCAAAAGCCAAATTTGACCTTTATCATAAACACTCATGGCTTTGGGGTGAGCTTGCTCGCCCTTGCCGGCGTAGAGATCAATACGCAACTTTGTAATGGCCCCACCTGTATCTTGAGCAAAACCTAAACCATTAAGCACATTGTTATTACCACTGGTTAGTACCCCTGCCTTAGTTGTATGCTTAGTTGGTAAACTATAGGCTAATATACCACCAAGAGGTAGCACGCGAGGATCTACAGCCATACTCACCCAAGGCACAAGATTGCCACCAATGGTTGCTTGAGGCTCAGTTGGACCATATCTAAAAAATACATAGCCTGAACTAGCTTTTAAAAAATTACGCCGCTTAGAAGGATTTTTATCCCACCACTTACTTATGCCCTCTATGGTGGCATCGCGCTTATGCACATTCTTGGTGCGAATGAGATAACCTGCCATGCTCTCACCACTATGCCCGTTTAAACCTGCAAAAAGTATGGCTCTATCACTACCCTTATCAAAGTCTAAATAACCAGAACCTTGTAGCATTAACGAATAAACATCAAGCGGATGTTTAAGCCACGCAATTTCTAAACCACGCCCTTTAAGAGCATGGTCAAGGTCAATTTCTTCACGGCTAAAATATGGTGGATCAGCGCGTATAACCTTGGTAAAAGCCTCATCAGGGCAACTATGATTTGCCAAACAATGCGCAAGCTCGGGTGCTAATTCATCAGGTAAACGATAAAGTGGATAATTATAACCAGCTTTTTTAATTTGGCTTGCTTTAATAACCGGTGAAAAATAACCAGTAAAGTGTGAACGTGGACTCAGCTTAAACCACTGAAAATACTTTGATAAAAGCTCTGGTTCTTTATCTAAACGAGGTAAAAGTTCAAGCAAAAGCTCAAGAGATGCGCTAACTCGTGACCACGGAATATAGTCATGCTCAATGGCACTAGCATTTTTTGGCCATTTTTTTGAATAAATTAAACAATCTTCAAGACTTGGTTTTAATTCAAGCCAAGATTTTAAGCCCATGCGCGCTTTGTTTAAGGCTAAGGATTGTTTTTTTGCTCCAGCTTGACTTAAAGGCACGAGGGGCTTGCTTGCAAAATATAATTTTTCTTCAGATGCAGCTTGTGCGAGATTTGACAATAAAAAACTTAAACAAAAGCATATCAATACACCAAGTTTTATAAAAAAAAACACTCCACACCTATCACGGAAAAATATTTTTTCATATTGCATAGTTACCTCATTTTAATTTGACATTTCAAGTAAGTTTTTTTATTTTTCTAAAAATTGTTTAAACTTTCTATAAAATTTTTTCAAATAAGTCTAGACATTAAAGTGGTTATAGACTATTTGGAAATGAAGATATTTATAAAGGAGAAAGCCCCTCATGGCGCAAAAACGAATTGAACGTCACAAAGAATTAGCAAGACGGCGTAAACGCCGTGCCGAGCGTATTAAACAACGCATCCGCGACGCTAAGGCAGAAGCAAAGACAAAGTAGTTTTGTATTTTGAACCTGCTCCTTTTCAAGGAGCAGGTTCATGCGGTTAATTATACCCGATGATTTATTTAGAAAAGTTATTCGAGTATAATACTATCTTGTAATAATTTAATTTTCAATATGGGTATCGCCCATAGGATTTTTTAAATGCCTATTTATGAATATAAGTGCCCACAATGTGAGAATATTTTTGAAGAGTGGGTGAGGTCACACACAGGAACAGAACATGCTAATTGCCCCCATTGCCAAGCAATAGCTAATCAAATTATTTCTAATACAAGTTTTGTTCTTAAAGGTGGCGGCTGGTATGTTACTGAATATGGAAATCGTAAAAATCAGGAAAACCGCGGTGACTCTGAGCATAAAAGCACCTCTGACGCCACGGTGTCTAATAACAACAAAGCTGAGCAAAAAAATTCAGTTAAGAGTAGCGAAAACACTACAGCAGCCAGTACCGAAAAAAAGATATTAACAGACACAAAAGTGAGTAATGAAAAGCCCACAACTAAGAGTGATAAAAAAGCCACAGTTTAAGGCAAGAGAGAACATATCTTATGATTGAAAGATACAGTCGCCCCGTTATGAGTGCCATTTGGACCTTAGAAAACCGCTATAACGCATGGCTTAAAGTAGAATTAGCTGTGTGTGAAGCATGGCATAGCCTTGGCCGCATTCCAACAGATGCCATACAAACCATTCGTCAAAAGGCAGCATTTAATACAGAGCGAGTTTTGGAAATTGAAGAAACTACGCGCCACGATGTTATTGCATTCCTAACTTCAGTGGAAGAACATGTAGGACCTGACGCGCGTTATATCCACCTTGGCTGCACTTCATCAGACATTGTAGATACAGCGAATGGAGTTTTGCTCAATGAAGCTGGCAAGTTATTAATTAAAGACGTTAAAGTTTTACTTGAAGTTTTGCATGAACTTGCCCATAAGTGGAAAGGATCTGTATGCATGGGGCGCACCCATGGTATACATGCTGAACCCACAAGCTTTGGTATCAAAATGGCTGGATTTTATGCCGAATTTACACGCCATTTAGAACGTATAGAACTAGCTGTTGAAAATGTACGTGTGGGCAAGCTTTCTGGTGCTGTTGGAACATATGCTTTTCTAAGCCCTGAGGTAGAAGCATTGACCATGCAACACCTTGGGCTCGAGGTTGATACACACTCAACACAAATTGTTCAACGTGATAGATATGCACAATTTTTTACAGCATTAGCCATTCTTGGCGGTGGCATTGAGCGTCTTTGTGTGGAGTTGCGCCACTTGCAACGCACCGAAGTTTTAGAGGTGGAGGAGGGTTTTGGAAAAGGTCAAAAAGGATCTTCAGCCATGCCGCACAAGAAAAACCCCATTTCTGCAGAAAATATGACTGGTCTCTCGCGCCTTTTACGCAGCAACGCCCTTGCAGCCATGGAAAATCAGGCTTTATGGCATGAGCGAGATATTAGTCATTCCTCGGTGGAGCGCGTTATCATGCCAGATTCCACCATACTTGCAGACTATATTTTAAGCCGCTTAACTAATGTTTTAAAAAATCTTGTGGTTAAGCCTGGCAAAATGCAAAAGAATATGGATCATTCACTAGGTCTATATTACTCACAACGTATTTTAACAACCTTAATTGACAATGGTTTAGCACGACAAAAAGCTTATGAAATGGTACAAGCTTGCGCCATGCAAAGTTGGGAGAGGCAAATTCCTTTTGTGGATATTGTAAAAAATGATGCAGAAATTACTAGCTACTTAAATGCTAATATTTTAGCAGAATTGTTTGATGTAAATTACTACTTACAACACGAAGATGCTATTTTTGCACGAGTATTTAAAAACTAAAAAGAAAGATTATGCAAGACTTAAAAGTACGCTTAGCACGGATATTAATAGAGAAATCATATCGCGAAGGTGATTTTGTCCTTTCCTCAGGGCGCCGTAGTGATTATTACTTTGATTGTAGAGTAACTGCACTACATCCTGAAGGATCTTGGCTCATCGGTTCACTATTTAATAAACTTTTAGCCGATCATGATATTAAAGGGGTTGGTGGCATGACCCTTGGTGCTGACCCATTGGTTGCTGCTACAACTGTTATTTCTCACGAAGTGGGACGTCCTTTATCCGGTCTTTTAGTTCGCAAAGAAGCCAAAGGACATGGCACTGGACAGTATGTAGAAGGACTTGGCAACTTTGAAACTGGTGATGCAGTAGCCATGGTGGAAGATGTTGTTACCACTGGAGGCTCTTTACTTAAAGCTTGTGAGCGTGTAAAGGCTGCTGGTCTTAATATCGTAGCAGTATGCACCATTCTTGATCGCCAAGAAGGTGGGCGAGAAATTTTAAAGGACGCAGGTTATGATCTTTTAGCTCTATTTACACGTGAAGAATTAGTAGAGCTTGGACGCAAATAACAATAGGTTTAGCTATGCAGCATAAAAAATCATTGTTGCTTTTACACTGGGTAGGGTTAGCAGTTCTTGCTACAGTTTTATTAAGCACATCTTCCGTGGCTAGTGCTGCCGCTTGGCAACCACGAATCTATGATTATGCTTTGCCTAAACGTGTCATCGCTATCGATAAAAATCAACAAAAATTTTACATGTTTGAGAAAAAAAGCCCGCTCAAACTAAAGGTTGCTTACCCTTGTACCACTGGTCAAGCCACTGGTGACAAACAAGTGGTCAATGATTTACGCACTCCAGAAGGTGTATATTTTATTGGTTACAAAATCACTAAAGGTCTTGATTTTAATGAATATGGTGGTGTTGCATACACATTAAATTATCCAAACCCAGTAGATAAACTGCGCGGAAAGACAGGCTATGGCATTTGGATTCACAGCAAGGGTAAGGATGAAGATATTACACCTCTAAATACTCGTGGCTGCATTGCCATTGAGCGTAAAAATATACAAGAAATTGGGCCAATGCTTATACCAGGAACGGCAGTTGTCGTTGGTGAACGCTTAAATGAAGGGCAGGTTCCACTACAAGACACTGGCATATCACGTCATTTACGCTTACGAATGGAGCAATGGACTAGAGCATGGGCCAGCCGCTCCCACAAATTTTTTGATTTTTATGATCAACCATCCTACACCAAGGCTATGCCAGAAAGCTTTGAGGCATTTAAAGCTAATAAAGAGCGTCTATTTAAAATACTTTCATGGATAAATATTTTTAACCGCGAAGTGCATGTACTTGAAGGTCCTGGTTATTGGGTCACATGGTCAGAACAATTTTATAGAGCACCCAATCTCTCCACAGAGGGTATTCGCCGTCTTTATTGGCAGCGTGATAATAGCGGTCAATTTCGTATTGTTGGCATGGAGTGGATTCCTAGTAATTTAGGCATGCAAGCTGCCTACGAGAAAGGACAATTAGTTGCTGCGGTGGATAATTCTGTTAGCGATGCACTACCACTAGATGCACAAGGTGAAGCACCTGTTTTACCACCACTGAATATGCCAGAAACTGCTGACGACACACAGAAAAATATTCAGCAAATTGCAGCACTTACACCAGAAGCTAAGTCAAAAATCATTTTAACCAATGAGGTTGCTTTAAACATCCAGCAAAAAATGGATGCAAGAACCACGGCTTGGCGAGAGCGCAATGCCAAAGATTTTTACGCCTTTTATGATACTGAACGATACGGCAATGTTAGAGGTGTTCCTAATGTAAACTTTGCCGATGTAAAAAATGTTATGGCAAGATTTTTTAAGGCTCCGTGGCTAGATATGATAAGCAGTAAAGTGCAACTGCATGTGAACAATAATATATTGCTTACCATTGGCAATCAGCTTGTCTATATGCCTGGCAAGCAAGTTGTTGAAGGTGAAGAGCACCTTTATTGGCAGCGTAATTTAAATAATGAATGGCATATTGTTGCTGCTGAATGGAAAGAAAAAAAGATTGGCATGGAAGCAGCGTACCTTGAAAAAATTAGCTCTTCTATTTCAAAATTTATTGCAAAATGGCGTGAACATTGGCTACAAGCTGACGTTGATGCTTACATGAATTATTATGCACCCAATGCTAGACAAGGCGCAAGAAGCAAAGAAAGTTTTGCCGCACAGAAAAAAGACCTCTGGTCTAAAGCAGCACCTGCACAAATTCAATTAAGTGGTCTTAGAGTGCAACTGGATAATCGTGGTGTTCGTGCTGATATGACTCAAGTTTACCGCGATAAAAATGATAAGGGAGATAAAGGAACAAAAACATTACTCCTTGAACCACATAACGGTAGCTGGCGTATTGTGCAAGAAGAATGGAGTGCCTTACCTAACCCATAGTATTGTGTTATTAAATTATTTTAATATTATGAAAAATTAAATTGCGCCACAAGAGGTATGCTATGACCGTATCAGGTGAAAAGCTAAATTTACTTATCATGCGTGATAGTGGAGAAACCAAACGCTTTAGAGTTCGTCGTTCTGGCTTTTTCTTTCTCATAAGCATAGTATGTAGCTTGCCAATAATTACAGGTTTGAGTATTTGGGGTGCCTATTATTTGTGGCAGGAAAATTATGCATTAAAACAAAGAGTTATCACTGCTGAAGCATTAAATCAAGAAAATGCTGCCACAGTTAAACGCTTGGCAACACTTGAAGAACTCATGAAATATGAAGCTGATTTAGACTCAATGCTTGCTAAAAATACTGTAAAGCCAAGCCCACCTCCAAGAACACTTACGCAAACTAATCAAAGTCAAGCAGACACACAATCAACCACTACAAATGCACAAGCTACATCAGCGGCAACGGCTAATGCTAATGGAACTAATCCCCAAACTACAGAGCAAGAAAATCCCCCTAATACCACAACAACTGTCTCAACAACTTCTCAAGCAGATATTACAACCAACCCTGAAGTAGCCACAAACTCTGAAGAGCAAGATGCCAGCGCTGCAGCAGCCTTGCAAGAAGGTCCAGGGCATGAGGAGTTTCCAGTGGTAGATGAAGGCATAATTATGATTGAAAATGTGCAAAGCAGGTTGGTTGAGCCAAGAAGAATTCGTACATCTTTAGATTTACGAAATCCCGGCAGCACAAGCCTTTCTGGCACGGTATTTTGTATTTTAAGCCTAGCTTCGGGTGAAATGATTCCCTTATCACTAAGCCCTGCTTCTGTTGGAAATTATAGAATTTTGCGTTGGAAAAAAGCCGTTTTATTTGCAGATATAGCTTCAGAGTATGATCTTTTTAATGCTCAAATGATTATTGAAGTAAAGGATACCACGGGTAAATTATTATATCGTAATTCCTTTGCCATTGAGCAATAATGAATTATCGACGCATACGAAACCAATAATAAGCAAGTGTTAAACCACCGCCTAAAGCTGTGATACTTGCCACAATTCCCACAATAATTAATACAAGCATCCAATCTTGCATCATCTCTGTTATAGATAAATCAAGACTTAGCATAATGGCGACAACAAAAGCATGAACTAAGGTTGCTGGCCATACCTGCCCTGTCATTTTGACGCCGATAAAACCAAGCAGTGCAGCAAATACAAAGCTAAATATAGTGCGTAAAAGCATAACTCTGCGCACTACTTCTATGGTTTTTACACCATCCATAGCGTTGGAAGCATAAAAATGTAAAGCACCATAAAAAATAAAGCACAGAATAAATAATATTATAAATTCTGGATTATATAATCTCTTAAACATTTTATGGCTTAGCCTTCATAAGCATTTTCAAAGTAAATCAATAAACACAACATTAAAACTTAAACAAGATCATTCTCGCCCATAATTATCTTCAAAGCGCTCTATATCATCTTCGCCAAGATAAGTTCCCGATTGAATTTCAATCAAGATTAGTGGCTGCTTGCCGGGGTTTTTCAGCCTATGCTTGCAAGTAGGAGGTATATAAGTTGATTGATTTTCAGTTAGAAAAAATGTTTTATCACCAACGGTAATTTCTGCTGTACCGCTAACAACAATCCAATGTTCAGCACGATGATAATGCATTTGCAATGATAAAGCTGCCGAGGCATTCACTTCAATGCGTTTAACTTGAAAATTTTCTGCCAAAACAAGGCTTTCATAATAGCCCCAAGGGCGATATACTTTTTGATGCCAAGTGGCTTCTTTGCGCTCTTGGGCTTCCATAGCCTTTACAAGCACCTTAACATCTTGGGCAAAACGTTTTTTTGTAACAAGTACGGCATCAGCAGTTTCAACAATAATCATATCCTCAACGCCAAGAGTTGCCACCAAGCGTTTATCAGCATGAATATAAGAATTTCTAGTTTTATGTGCTATAATATCACCATTACACACATTGCCGCGGGCATCGGCTGTGGCAGTATTATAAAGTGCATCCCAAGAACCTAAGTCATTCCAATAAATATCTAAAGGTAGAACTGCCGCTTTATTAGTATGCTCCATAACAGCATAGTCAATGGACTCAGAAGGACAAGCTGCAAGCACTGCTGCATCGGGTCTTATGAAGTCATGGTCTTGTTTGCGCTGTGTCCATGCATGACGACAAATATCAACTATATCAGGGCTATACTTTTCCATTTCATGTAATATGGCATCAGCCCTAAATAAAAACATGCCACTATTCCAAAAATATCCACCTTCATTCAACATGGACTTCGCGGTTTCTTTATTTGGTTTTTCAACAAATTTAGTTACATATGAAGTGGAATTTTTAATATTTCCGCGTGCATCTTCTGCTTTGTCAATGGGTTCACCACTTTTTATATAACCATAACCTGTTTCAGGTTTATCTGGCTTAATGCCAAAGGTGACTAAAAAGCCTTTATTGGCTGCCGGAGTAGCTTCTTTTAAGGCATTAACTAATGTATTTTCGGGGCGCACCACATGGTCTGAAGGTAAAATTAATAACAAAGCATCAGGGTCACGCTCAAGCGCTGCTAAAGCAACCAAAGCAATAGCAGGGGCAGTATTACGCGCTTGAGGTTCCAGTATAATATTAGGTATGCGACTACCAGGAACAACAATATCCTGCATAGTAGCTGCCACAAAAAAACGATAATCCTCGTGACAAATGATAATGGGAGCCCCTACAGAGCGTTCTTGACTACGTTGAATATGCTGAACCCTTTGCAAGGTCTGAGTAAACAAAGGGGGTGTATTGGAACTATATTCCATAAATTGTTTAGGATAAAGAGCGCGAGAAAGAGGCCACAAACGTGACCCACTGCCACCACAAAGTATAACTGGATATAGCATAACATTCCTTAGGTATGTATTTTAAATAATATGTACAAGTATAATTACATTTTACAAAATTTAACCATAGATGTTACTTATAGTATAGATGTATTTTATGCAAGGCTTATTGGTATGTTAATCCTTAATTGACACCGAGCTAAAATAAGCTCTGACCTTTAATGCGTTTATCATTATTGATTATGAATTATCAAAACTTGCAGTGTAGCACATGTTAAGATATGATTAAATTATGAACAAACCTTACTTTGGAAAATTTAGAGCTAAAAGAGATCCCCTAGAAAAACCTATGAATATTCAACAACTTCTTGAAAGTTGTATGCAAAAGCTGGGCAAGCCTGAGCAAGCATTACTCACCAAGCTTTGGCAACATTGGGACATGGTCATGGGTGAATATTTAGCAAGTATTGCCTGGCCCTTAGGATATAAAGATGGTGTACTACTTGTTGGTGGAGAAGATGCTACAAGCGTGCAGGAATTATCATTTATGAGCATGGAAATTCTTGAGCGAGCTAACGCATTTATGGAAAAAGATTTTTTCACCGATGTGAAGGTGCGCTTAAGCCTTGATAAGACGCCCTTACATGAAGTTGTAAAAATACAAAATAATGTAGAACCATTACCCTTTGTTAAAGGCCCAAAGCTTAGTGGGAAATACCTTAACGAGATGCCAAGTGACTCGCCTCTTGCCTCTTGCTACGCAAAATATGTAGAGCGCTCAAAAAGATAATTTTATCTAGTCTTTAGATTCAAGAAATGACTCTGCATATTGCAATAGTTTTTGTGCTTCTCTAAATTCAGGATTCAACTTTAAGGCCGCCATAGCTGCAGAACGTGCTTTATTCCATTTTTTCCAGTCCACATAAAGCCTTCCTATATTAAAATATAAGTTAGGGTCATGGCGTAAATATTGTGAAGCACGAAGGTAATATGTCTCTGCAATTTCAAATCTTTCAAGTTTACGTAATGCCATGCCAATAACATTATAAAATGGAAGCATATCTGGCTTTTGATCCAAGGCATCAGTGAGAAAGCGCACAGCTTCTTCATAGAGTTGAACTTTCAGCAAGGCTTCGCCCATATCACCTAAAAGCTGTGCATCACGCGGAAATTCACGTGCTAAAGTTGCAAAAGTGGCTTGACCTTTTTGAGTATTGCTTGCCAATTCTTCAACGCCACGCTCAAAGTCAGCTCTCTTTTTTTCTTCGCGTTCGCGTAAAGCTCTTTCTGCTTCTTCACGCACGTTTTCAGAAAGGACTTCCATAAGCTCACGTAAATTACCTAATAATTCTCTCTCTTGCCCAGCAGTGTATGAAAGTTGTAATGGAAACAAGTTCTTGACTAAAGGATCACCGCTAATGGCAGCAAGTGCACTATCGATAAGTTGCACAAACTCTGTGCGCTCAGCTTTCATAAGAGGAGTGCTAAGCAATAAATTAATGCCGTCTTGCACTGCCTGAACAGCACCCACAGCTTTGCCTTGCTTGACACTAATGGAGACTTGACCTAGGGCTTTACGCACTTTGGAAATATCTGCAGCCATAAATCCTCCAAAAAAATTTTTTCTTATAAGTTGCCATTTGTGTTAGCAAAATGCCACCTAGATAACTATATATCATTAATCGTACATTAAGAATATAGCCTTGTAAAGCGTTTATACATAAGGCTTAAAGTACAATTTGGTTAAGCTTTACTAGGTCCAATACTTTTTTCAGTTCATATTGACAAATAAAGTTAGAAGATGATAGTTATAATCAACGTTGGACGTTGTATAGAATCAATGTGAAAAATATTGTTTAAAAGAAGAAAAGCAAACAAGTTAGCTAAGCTATAACAATTAAAAAAGCTTAGTATGGGAGAATGACTATGCATGCAGATGGTGCCGCTCACTCTATGGAAAATGTCTGCCTCAAACATGATAACGGACCTGATATTATTTTTCATGGACGCCTTTTTGCAGAATCTTCATGGTTTGATGAAGATAACTCTACCCTTACCAGACAAAAACTATATGTAACTGATAATAACGAACAAGTTTATTATATTGTGTGTGGCAATGGTCCAGATCGTACACGCCGCGCTTATCGTTTATCTGTTATGGGTGACTATTGCGTCATTCACAATGGCAATACAGAAATTACCCTACAATTTGATATGCTTATGCTAGCAGTGCGCCAACTTTGCGGGCTTGATGCCGACGCTACACCATCACTATGTATGGTAGAAGAAATGCTAAAAGCTGCCAATGCATAAATTTTATTTTTAATATGCAAAAGGGGGCGGGATTTTTCGCCCCCTTTTTTTTTCTTAAGCACTAACAAAGCTGTTCTATTTGATAGAATAAAGTAACTTGACTTAATTTAATAATTAATTTTTAAATTATACTCTAAAAACATAACACTTTACAATAATTTATCTTTGTAACACGAGGATTTCATGCAAAATAAAGACTTTACCCTAGTTTGGGAAAAAGAGGTACAAGAGGTTTCAGGCAAAGCAAAGTTGTGGCAACATAATATAACCGGCGCCCAATTACTTTCCATCATCAATAACGATGAAAATAAATGCTTTGGGGTCACACTTCGTACACCACCACCAGATTCTTCTGGTGTAGCGCATATTTTAGAGCACTCTGTGCTTTGTGGTTCGGAAAATTTTAGGGTTCGAGAGCCCTTTGTAGAGCTGCTTAAAGGTTCACTGCAAACTTTTCTAAATGCTTTTACCTTTCCGGATAAAACTTGTTATCCTGTTGCCAGTACCAATATACAAGATTTTTATAATCTAATTGATGTATATATAGATGCTGTTTTCCACCCCCTAATTAGTGAAGATACTTTCCGCCAAGAGGGGTGGCATGTGGAAGCAGAAAATGCCGATGACCCTTGGACATTTAAAGGCGTTGTTTATAATGAAATGAAGGGTGTTTACTCAACACCGGACTCAGTATTGGCAGAACAATCACAACAATCTATTTTCCCAGATATGGTCTATAACTTAGACTCAGGGGGCAACCCACGTGATATTTTACGCCTAAGCTATGAGGGCTTTAAAAACTTTCATAAAAACTATTATCATCCAAGTAACGCTCGCTTTTTCTTTTGGGGTGATGATGATGAACAAAAACGTTTGGATATAGTTGGAAACGCTCTAAAGAATTATAAAAAAAATAATACAAACTCTGAAATTCCCCTACAAAAACACCTTGATATGCCAAGGCAAATTGAGGTGCCATATGCCAGCAATGAGCACGACAGTAGAGCCATGTTTACAGTAAACTGGCTTTTATGTGAAAGTTCTGAAATAGAAAATGCACTTATTTTTGAAATACTTGAACATATTTTAGAAGGATTGCCAGGGTCCCCTTTGCGAAAAGCCCTTATTGAGTCTGGGCTTGGTGAAGATACAACAGGCATTGGTCTTGAAACAGACTTACGTCAAATGTATTACTCTGTTGGACTAAAAGGTGTTGATGCGCGTCAATTACACACAGCCGAAATATTAATTTTTAATACATTGGCAGAACTTGTAGAGCAAGGCATTGAGCAAGAAGTTATTGAAGCTGCCGTTAATAGTGTAGAGTTTGAGTTGCGCGAAAACAATTCTGGTCGCCTGCCACGCGGCATTGCGGCCATGGTGCAAAGTCTTTCCACTTGGCTTTATAGTACAGAACCTGATGCGGCACTAGCGGCCCTTATGTGGGAAGAACCACTCGTGTCCATCAAAGCTAGATTAAGTGAAGGCGAAAAGATATTTGAACATTATATTGAAAAGTGGTTCTTAAATAATAACCATAGAAGCACAGTTATACTTTTACCAGATACCACACTTGAAGCAAAATTGGCAGAAGAAGAACAAGCTCATCTTTTGCGCCTTCAACAAGCTTGCTCCCCCACTGAACGTGCAGCCCTAGTGGAAGAAACGAAAAAACTTCGTGCAGCACAAGAAGAAGTGGATAGCCCTGAGGCATTAGCTACCATACCAAGTTTAGCACTTTCTGACCTACCACTACAAAATAAAACTATACCGCTAAAAGAAAAAGGTAGTTCCAAAGCACCTATATTAGTACATGAACTTGATACTGCTGGTATTGCTTATGTAAATTTACTTCTACCCTTAAATGCAGTACCAGAAAAGCTATTGCCCCTAATACCACTCTTAGGTCGCGCGCTTACAGAAATGGGCACTGCCAAGCGTGATTTTGTACAAATGGGTATGCATGTGGCAGCTAAAACTGGTGGAGTATGGGCTGCACCTTTTTTAGCAACGCACAGACTTGATAGGAGCCCTGTGGCTTACTTTTCCTTAGGTGGCAAGGTAGTTCGAGATAAGGCAAGAGATCTATTAGATATTATGCATGAAATTCTTTTTACCCCAAACCTTGACCAGCAAGAAAGATTTTCTCAAATGTTACTTGAAGCTAAGGCAAGGCAAGAATATAACCTCTTAGCCTCAGGGCATGCCACTATTTCTTCGCGTATTAGAGCACACTATAGTACCACAGGTTGGATTGAAGAATTAACAGGTGGCGTTAGCAACTTACAATATATTCAAAATCTTATAGAGCGTACTAATGATAATTGGTCAAGTGTGCTTGCAGATTTGCAAAGCCTTTACCAATATATACTCACTGCCAAGGGCAGTATTATGGATTGTACTGCTGATGCCAAAACTTTAAAACAATTAGAAAGTCAGACCCAAGCCTTTATGCAAAGCCTACCTCAAAATGATTTGGGCAGTGCAACATGGACAAAGCCAAGTTTAGCTAAGGCAGAAGTCTTTACTGCCCCATCACAAATTAACTTTGTAGGTAAGGGGGCAAACTTATTTGACTTAGGATATAAATACAATGGTTCAGCACAAGTAATATTTAGATATTTGCGTATGGGTTATTTATGGGAAAAGGTGCGTGTACAAGGTGGCGCATATGGAGCTTTTTGCGCTCTTGACCGCCTAAGTGGTGTACTTATTCAAGCTTCATACCGCGACCCTAATGTGCTTGAAACACTAAAAGTATATGACAATACAGCACAGTTCCTACATGCTTTTAACCCTGACGAACGTGAACTTTCAGCCGCCATTGTAGGGGCCATTGGTGACCTAGATACACATATGTTACCAGATGCCAAGGGCGCAGCATCTTTAAGCCGCTATCTTTGTGCTGATTCTGATGAAGCCCGCCAGCAAATGCGCGATGAAATTTTATCAACCAAGGCTAAAGATTTCAATGATTTTGCCCAAATAATGGAGCAGGCATCCAAGCAAGGCAGTATATGTATTCTTGGAGGATCTAAGGCTGAGGAAGCTGCACAAGCAGAAGGTTTTACTATACATAAACTTTTATAGTAATTTGTTTTGATAAATCCATAAATTAGCTCTGAGGAAAATCTTTATACAAAGAGATTTTCCTCAGAACAATGATTTATTCATCATCAAAAAGCCTGCCTCTAATAACAGCATCATGTCCAAAGCGCTGGCGTAAAGCATCTAAAGCACCGTCAAGTTTATCTTGCTTGGCATCATTATTTACTGCTTGCAAGGGTAGTAAAGCTTGTTCTTCTCTATGCTCAAATCCGGAGACCCCAAGTCCAATTAAGCGCACACCTTGCTCAAGTTTTAAAATATTTAATAAGTCTATGGCATTTTCAAATATAATATTGGTGCTCTGAGTGGCATGCACCAAGGTGCGGCTACGCGTAACTTGAGTAAAATCTGCATATTTAACTTTTAGCGTTATAACACGCCCACGTAAATTTTTTTTTCGTAGCGATGCGCCAACTCGTTCAGCTTGTGCAAAAAGATAACGCTGCAATTCTTGTTTGTCCCATGTGTTTTTACTTAATGTTTTTTCAGAGCTTTCAGATTTTGTAACACTTATAGGGTTTACCTTGCGTTCATCCTCACCCCTAGCGCGTGCATGAAGCATAAGCCCACCCTTACCAAAACGGCGCTCCCAAAACTCCAGAGGAAATTTTTGCACATCACTTGCCATACGCACCCCAAGATTATGCAATTCCTTTATAAATTGTTTCCCAACGCCAGGAATTTTGCCTACAGGCATTTGCTGTAAAAAATTTGGAATATCTTGCGGATATAATGCATAAAATCCGTTTGGTTTATTTATATCCGAGGCAATTTTTGCTAAAAACTTAACAGGTGACGCACCCACAGAACATGTCAAACCTGTGCTTGCAAACACCGATTGTTTGATACTTTGCCCCAATTGCTCAATGGGACCAAAAAGCCGCTCTAAACCTTGCGCATCCACATAGGCTTCATCAATAGAAGCTTGCTCTACTAATGGCGAAAACTGTCCAATTGTTTGCATCACAATTTGTGATAATTCTTTATATCTATGCATTCTCCCACGCACAAAGATAATATGCGGGCATAACTTTTTTGCCATATGCGTTGGCATGGCAGAGCGCACTCCAAAGGCACGAGCTTCATAAGATGCTGCTGCCACAACTCCACGTTCACCTCCACCCACTGCAATGGGTTTTCCTCTTAAATCTTCATCATCTAGCTGTTCTACCGATGCAAAAAAAGCATCCATGTCAATATGTATAATCCATGGTATTGTGTTATTATTACTTGAACTATAGTGTGTGCTATTCATATACTTTTAAATATTGATATTATTAGACAAAATACTTTGCACTGCGTAAGTACATACGCATAATATATGGAAAAACAACAGGCGGTAGATAGCTAACAACATAAAATAATTTATGTTTCAAACTAATTTTAGACTGATTTTGCAAAATCTTGCGTGCCATTTGCCCTTGCCCTTTACACCAATAATCTACAGCCTTTTGAAAAATAATTCTACAGTTTAACACATGAATCAATTGAGGATAATCTTTTGAAAAATGAGGATAAAGTTCATACTGCTTTTGCAAAATATATTCAGTTTCTTTAGCCAAGCTTTCCCACTGCATAAAAGTAGCATTTTTATTATGTATGCGCCGTCTTGTAAGCACTTCATCTATATAATCTAACTCAAACTCATGAGCCAAAGCATAAAAAAGCTCTGCTTCTTCACAAATATTTAGTTTTTCGTCAAAATATGATCCTTGCCCACGCAGTGCCACAAGATGTTCACTTCTTAGCATAGCTGAAGACATAGTAATCCATTGCCGCTGCATAAGTTTAGCAAAAACATTCCCACGCTCTGGTTTGGCAGATGAAAACACATCATTTAATACCTTATTGGCATAAAAATTTTCTGCATTAGTACACACAAGAGCAATATTTGCATTGCTTTGCATAAGCTGCACTTGCTTTTCAAGTTTTGTAGCAAGCCAAATATCATCGCAATCTAAAAAGGCTAAATATTTGCCTTTTGCTCTAGCAATGGCTGCATTTCGCGCTTGCCCTAGGGGCATATGTGTATCACTCCCATAGCAATGCATTTTTTTCATATCTAAATTTTGAGATAATTTTTTAGCAAAAGATTTTGCAATGTGTAGACTATCATCATGGGAGTTATTATCCCAAAAAATCACTTCCCAATCTTCAAAAGTTTGGGTAGCCAAACTTTGAAAGGCTTCTGTTAAAGTTGAAGCATTATTATAACAATTCATGATGATGGAAACGGTAGGGCTATGCATAAAGACCCTTAGGCTTGTAGGCTAATACCTGTACCCCAAGGAGCTAATGATGAGGAAATAAACGCACTTCTTTGTTGTGTTTTATATGCTTCATGGGCAGCATTTATATTATTTTGCTTGCTTGGCACACTTAAACTTAAAAGAGTATTACTTTGGGCAACAATAGCCTCAGTAGATGTGAAGGTTGCATTGTTTAATGAACCCTTGGGCATGGTCTGTGTGGCATTATTTACACCATTTATACCAGCAAAGCTTGCCGCAAAGTTATTTTGCTCTGTACTTTTACCTTCATTTTGCTCTTGAGTTTTTTCAGTTTGTGCCTTGCTTTCCATCTGAGCAGCAGCTGAAGCAACACTTTGATCTTGTGCCGAAGGATTAGCCGGAGCAAGAGCTGCACTACGCAAAACACGAGCCTTTTCAAGGGTTGCCTCTGGGTCTCCGGCAATAGAGCTAGTATCAAGTGATACAGAACCACCTGTGGCATATTGTTTATTGTCTGGTCCACGAGTATAGGTATAGTTTATGCCACCACGTACATATTGCCCACCGGCTGCTATATGGGCTTGCTCATGACTACGAACTTCGCGGTCACGCTGTTGCAATTCTCTAACTTGGGCTTGAGCCTCAGCACTAAGGTTTAAACTATCTTCACTACTAGTACTTTGGCGTGTATTTTGACTTGTGCTACCACTCTGTTCTTGCTTGCCTTGACCATAATTACTTAAAGCCGCAGGACCTTGAATGGGGCTATAATTAGGGGTGCTCTCTACCCGTGATGTACTAATACCTTCAATACTCATAAATTTTCCATTTTTATGCAAAATACACTTTATGTCTTACGATATAACTATCGGTCAACTTTTGTCAAACTTTAGGGCAAAGCAGAAAAAATAAAAAAAGTGTCAAGCTTTGCATGTTGCTCTAATGCATTTCATGTTATATAGTGATTTATACAAATTTAGATGAAGGAAATATCATGCTTACCCTTGTATTAGCCATGGGCTTTGCCCTGCTGATTTCTGCTATATGTTCTCTTACAGAAACAATGCTCTACTCTGTAACTTGGGCCCATATTGAAAGTTTGCGTAAAGAAGGTAAACTTTCTGGAGAATTACTTTATACCATGCGTACCCAAGTAGAGCGTCCTATTGCTGCAGTACTTACCTTAAATACCATTGCCAACACTGCTGGCTCTGCCATTGCTGGTGCTGCTTTTACTGCTGTTTTTGGTTCAGTATACATGGGAATATTTGCAGCTATTTTTACATGCCTTATTTTAATTTTTGGTGAAATTATTCCTAAAACCATAGGCGTTCTTTATGCTAACCCCATCTCAACCTTTGCAGCGCGCCCACTTTTTTTAATCACAAAACTACTTAGCCCCATTATTTGGCTCTCTGCCCTTATAACAAGACTTATTTCACCATCAAGTGGCGGACCGAAAGTTTCAGAAGATGATATTAGAGCAGCTGCAAGCCTTTCTCGCCAAGCGGGCAGCATAGAACCATATGAAGAAAGGACCATCAAAAATGTGCTCTCACTAGACAAAAAACGCGTTTGGGACATTATGACTCCACGCACAGTAGTATTTTCTTTGTCTGCAGAGCTTGACATTCATGAGGCTTGTAAAGTACATGATGTATGGCACTTCAGTCGTATTCCTATATTTGCCGAACATAATGAGGATATTGTTGGCATTTTAGAACGACGCACCTTGGCTAAACATATGGCCGATGGTGACAATTGTACCCTTGGTTCTATTATGGACCCAGTGCGATTTGTTCAAGAAAGTAAGAGCTTAGACAAATTGCTACAAGAGTTTTTGAATTCACGCACCCATCTTTTTGTCGTACTGGATGAATACGGCGGTTTAGCGGGTGTGGTTTCCCTTGAGGATGTGCTGGAGGAAATATTGGGTCGCGAGATTGTGGATGAAAGCGACTCAGTGGTTGATTTACGCGCCCTTGCAAGAAAAAGACGCAAGGCCGCCACTGAAGATGTGGCATAGCTTTCATAAGAAAGCCTAATTGACAATCAGCAAAATATTGCTTTAATAGCAAAGTTTTGCAAGCACGCGAGTGGAAACAACAGTGAGTTTGTTATGAAGAAAAAGAAGTCTACGCCCATGTATGTTGTTGCCTTGTTTCTCTTTTTAAGTGGAGCAGGGTATCTAGTCTATACGGGGCTCACAGAAAATAGTGTCTACTTCCTCAATGTATCTGAAGCCTTGGCTGTTGAGAGTGAAAAACTCAAAGCTGCACGGCTTTTTGGTACTGTTGCCGCCGAGGATATTCACCCTGTTGAAAAGGGTCCCGGTGTTGTTTTCCGACTTGTGGATAAGGACAATAATTCCCAAACCTTAGTAGTGCGCTATCATGGTGCAGTTCCAGATACTTTTAAAGCTGGTGCCGAGGTTATTGTGGAAGGTGGTCTTAATGGTGAGGGAGTTTTTGCTGCCAAAACCTTAATGACCAAATGTCCATCTAAGTATCAAAAGGAAAATAGGCAAATTTAGGCACACAGCCTCTTGCTCCCATACAACCAACATTAACTTTTGGGATTTACCCAAAGGAGTATCCATGTACATTTTTGCTTATGGTATGCTCATGCTCGCACTTTTTTGCTGTCTTGGCGGTGCTGCTTTTGCCATGCTACAAATTTTTCAAGGGCGTACATCTTCCTTGAAAGTTGTTGAGGGCGCGCAAGTCGTTATGACTGCAGCACTAGTGCTTGCTTCTGCACTCTTATTACACGCTCTTTATTGGAATGACTTTTCTGTTGTTTATGTGGCAAGTTATACTGACGTTGCTTTGCCTCTTTTTTATCGCTTAACGGCCTTTTGGGCAGGGCAAGCTGGATCTTTGCTTTTTTGGGCATTGTCTGTGGCTTTGTGTGGTGTATTTTTTCTCTACACCAAGGCCTACAAAAATTTAAGCGAAACAACACGTCTTTGGTTTTGGATATTTTTCTTAAGTATTATGGGATTTTTTGCCCTTCTTCTTACATCATACAGCAATCCATTTATAGTTCAAAGCCCAGCGCCGGCTGACGGAAACGGCCTAAATCCATTATTACAAAATCCTGGCATGATTTTTCACCCTCCCTTACTTTTTTGGGGTTATGGTGGTTTTGTTATCCCTGGTTGCTTGGCACTTGCACAGTGTCTTTCTGGCATGGAAGAAGAGGAAGGCTCTTGGGTTAACGTTGCAAGACCATTTACTCTTTTAGCTTGGTTATTTTTAACAGCTGGTATTATTCTTGGGGCTTGGTGGGCTTATATGGAACTTGGCTGGGGCGGCTACTGGGCATGGGATCCAGTAGAAAATGCCTCACTAATTCCATGGCTTATTGGTACTGCTGCCATTCATACCATGATAATAGAAAACCGTCGTCATAAGCTTGGACGCACCAATGTCTTTCTTATGTCACTAACGACTATTTCTGCATTTTTTGCTACATATTTAGTGCGCAGTGGCATAATTAACTCTGTACACGCCTTTGGTGATGGTGGAGTTGGGCAACCCTTACTTATTTTTATTTTAGCATCAACTGTGCTTTGCGCATTTATTGCTTTTAATGGACGCAATACGCGTAAGCCTTTAGCAGGCATTGATAGTCATGAAGGCATGCTGGTAGTAACTGCTTGGATTTTGCTCATGCTTTCAGTTATTATTTGTATTGCTACCCTTTGGCCTATCATTAGCCTTTTATTCTCCGAACAATCTCAAGGTCTTGCCGCAGATTTCTATAATAGAGTTTGCTTACCTTTGTTTGCACTAATTAGTGTTATCTTAGCTTTTTGCCCTTGGATTGGCTGGAATGGTGGATTACGCGACACCAAAAAAGTGCTTATTGTTGCCGCAGTCTTTGTGGCAACAGGCATAGCGCTTTGGTTTACAGGTTATCGCACTCCTACTGCATTTATTGCCACTTGTGCGTCGGTGGCCGCTGCAGTTTCCATTGCACTTTTATTTATGGATAAAGCAGTACGCGCCCAACGCAATACCATAGCAGCTTATGGAGTACATATAGGTCTAATTATGATGTTTATTGGGGTTGCCTTTTCAGGTCCCTATAAACTTGAAGACGATCTATTGCTTAAAGAAGGAGAAAGCGCAAATCTTGGTGGCTACACCATGACATTAACAAAAATAAATGATGGCGTAAGTCCTGTTGGCTTTGAATATCTTGAGGCAGCTTTACATGTTAAAAAAGGTGATTCAGAAGTAGGCACAGTTACTCCACAATTACGCCTCTATAGCAAGTTTGGAGATCAACACTTTTATGAGGCTGCTACTTTATTTGGTTTGGGTAATGAAATATATGCATCATTCTTAGGTATAAACAAAGACTCTCAAGTAACATTGAGGGTTAGCGTTAATCCTCTAGTAAACTGGATGTGGATTGGTGGTACATTAATGTGCTTATTCCCCTTTATGGGTTTAGCAAGACGTAGAAACAATCCTAAGGTTGCAGAGGATTAAAGCATAAAATGCTTTTAGAAGTAAAAAATGTGGCTAAATTTTTTGGCAATAGATGCATTTTTAAGAATGTAAGCTTTAATATTGCCAGAAATAGCATAACTTTGCTCATGGGGGCCAATGGTGCTGGTAAGTCTACCTTACTCAGCATCATGGCCGGTCTTGCAAAACCCAGCGTGGGGCAGCTAAAAGCCCACGTTGAAGAGCAAGAAATTGGTTATCTTGGGCACAGTACTTTTATTTATGCTGGTCTCACTGCCTTAGAAAACCTAAGGTTTTGGGGTGAGCTTTACAATAAATCCACCCAAGATGACATACTTAAAGCAATACTTGAACGCGTAGACTTAGCTCCATTTGCTTATGAAAAAGCAGGTGTATTTTCTCGTGGTATGGCACAAAGACTTAACCTTGCTCGCGTCTTGCTTATAGAGCCAAAACTTTGGCTTTTAGATGAGCCATGTACTGGTCTTGATGTAAAATCAGCTAGTTTATTACGCGGTGAAGTATCAAAGGCTTGTGAATCTGGAGCAGGCATTGTCTGGATTAGCCACGATATAGCAGCAGATGCACCCCTAGCTAAGCGTTTATTACGCCTAGAAAAGGGACGCCTAGCCTATGATGGTCCCATTGAGAATATGTTGGAAACCACCAAAAGCCAAAGCTCGAGTTTAATATGATTAAAGCAATATTAGCCTTGGTGCAAAAAGATGTTTGCTTAACACTGACACGCGGCAGCGGTCTTGTGCAGGCACTTTTACTCGGACTATTATTACTTTTTGTATTTAGTCTTTCACAAGAAGTGGGTAGCATTATGCCTCCACAAGGGGCTGCGGCTGTATTTTGGCTTGCTTCTGCGTTTTGTCAAGTTCTTGTATTTAATATGCTTTATGGCATTGAAGAAATGAATAACGCCCGCCAAGGGCTTTTGCTTATACCACACCCCATTCAAGTTGTGTGGATTAGTAAGGGCATTGCAGGTTTGATACTTATATTGGCAGCTCAAATAGTATTTTTACCTGCTACCATAGTTTTTCTTGGGCAAACTATTTCACCCTTATGGCCTGAAGCATTGTTAATGATCATACTAGTAAACCTTGGTATGGCTGCCCTTGGTTCATTACTTGGAGCCTTAGCCCAAGGACAAGCCGCGCGGGAATCTTTATTAAGTATTGTTTTGTTTCCGCTACTTATACCCTTGCTCTTAGCTGGTATTCGCGTAGGTGCAGGGGCTTTTAGTGATACATTACCCGAAGGTTTAAGCTCATGGTTTGGCATAGCTTTAGCCTTTGATGCACTATTTTTAGGTGCTGGACTTTTTCTCTTTGGCTATATTTATGCAAGTGAGGATTAAATGCCAAAAATTATTCCATTAATTGCACTTATTTCTGGACTTATCATGGCTATTTGCCAGTGGTTTATCTTTGTATATGCTCCCACAGAAGCTGTGATGGGTATTGTACAAAAGATTTTTTATATCCACCTGCCCTTAGCGTGGTGGGCTTTTATGAGTTTTTTTGTAACCTTCGTGGCATCCATTATCTACCTTCGCACACGCAATACTAAATGGGATGCACTAGCTCTTGCTGCGGCTGAAGTAGGCGTTTTGTGTAGTGGTCTTGCCATTATTACAGGCTCTATTTGGGCTAGACACTCTTGGGGAGTGTGGTGGACTTGGGACCCACGCTTAACCACTGCTTTAATTATGTGGTTTGTATATATGGGATATTTAATCTTACGTTCCCTAGATATGCCGCCTGGGCGCAATGCCACCATTGGCGCAGTGGTGGGTATTATTGCATTTATAGATGTACCCTTAGTATTTTTATCAGCAAGGCTTTGGCGTTCCATTCACCCCGCTGTTTTTGCATCCAAGGGAGGCGGGCTTGATGATGCTATGAAAACAACTGTTTTCGTGTGTCTTTTTGGGTTTGCCTTCATTTGGACAAGCCTTATTTACATACGCAAGAAACAATTAGAACAAAGTCAAGAATTAGAAAATTTACTAAACCAACAACAAGAACAATTATAGGAGTACCACTATGGAAAGTATATACTGGCTTATGAGTGCTAATATTGCCGTATGGCTTGGCATTGGTGCTTATGTATTTTTTCTGGCTAAAACCCAAAAAAACCTTGAACAACGTCTGCACTTAAAGGAGACCCTTGAACATGAATAATATAACTCAACGCAATATAGTTTTAGCGGCCTTGGCTCTTGGCTTAATAACAATGCTTGCCGTCGCCATGGTACAAAGGGTTAGCAATCCACACTTGGTTGTGCAAGGTCGCGGCGGTGGTGGCATGCAACAACAATCCATGAATGCAGATGAAGGCGGCATGCCTATGTCACCAGAAGTTGGCAACCTCATGCAAGCTGTTAAAGAAAACCCCAATGATGTACCTACACTTATTCATCTGACCGAACATCTTATAGAAAGTGGCGAGCTTGATGCTGCAGAAAACTTTATACATCGTGCTCTTTCGCTTGAAGCAAACAACGCACAGCTACACTACTTGCATGGCATTATCTTATATAATGCTGACCGTCATGACGAAGCAGTTAAATCTTTTGAGCAAGTAGTTGCCCTACAAGACAATGCTTCTGCACGCTATAGCCTTGGAATTTTGCAAGTGTATCACTTCAAAAATGTTGAAAAAGGTATTGCTGAATTTGAACTTGGGCTAAAAGACCCAAGTGCACCGGACGAATTAAAAGATATAATTCGTGCTGAAATTGAAAAAGCTAAGAACCCTCAACCAAAGTAAAGCGAAGGAACACAGCCATGGCCGTAAAAAACAAAACAAATAAAACAAATGAAGAAAATGCTCAATATGTTCGTAAAAGCACGTTTGTAGTATCTATAATTGCTGCCCTAGTTTTTGGTTTATATATGGGCACATTAGTCACAAGTTTTGGTAGCTTTTCAACCCCAAGTGGTAACGATGCTGGACAAAGCAATCAAGCAAGTGCCGAAATTGCAAAAGCTAAGGCTGCAACCGAAAGTGATCCTAGCAATACCAAAGCGTGGATAACACTAGGAAATTTATATTTTGACGCTCAAAATCCCACTGAATCAGTAAAGGCATATACGCGCGCCTTAGAATTGCAACCCAATAATCCTGATGTTTTAACTGACCGTGGCACCATGTATAGAGCACTTGGTCAATATGAATTAGCCCTACAATCATATATTAAAGCCTCAAGCCTTAATCCTGCTCATAAAAATTCTCTTTTCAATGCTGGTATTGTATTATTCTATGATCTAAAACGCGAAGCTGAAGGCATTGAAAAATGGGAACAACTCTTACGCCTTGATCCAAAAGCCACAGCCCCCAATGGTGAACCATTGAAAGACATGATTAATAAGTTGAAATAATAAATAAATTACCATTTGCTATCACTCTCATGTTTTTGCTTTAATAAGAATTGTTAAAAGCTTGATTTTTCTGCTTTATAGTCCTACAATTTAACTCATGATTTTTAAGATGCAGACCTCTACATAGTAGAGGTCTGCATATAGACGCACTAAAGCCCCGAACAAGCTATATATAAGACATAGGAGATGGCAATGCTAAAGAAGTACCTTACACCTATACAATATGTAAGTATCACTTTTTTATTATTTTTTTACTTTTCACTGTGCATTTCTCCTAGTTTTGCAACCGAACCTATTCCGGCTAATATTTCTCAAAACTCCATATCACTACCTAATAGCTTTGATTTTTTCATCGACCGAGATGGTAATTTAAGTATAGAAGATATACAAAAACAAGCCATACAAGATAGCTTTAATCCTCTAAATATTCATGAATTGCCAAAAGAAAGCGGTACTGTTTGGTTGCGTTTTACTTTAGCTGAGCGAGACTCATACACTGCTCCTGATGCATTGCTCTTAGACTTAGGGTCAGGGCTTCCTCCAACCCCCACACTATACGTCCCAAGATATAATGCTCTTATTGACATTACAGAGTGGCAAAAATATCCCCCTACTCAACAATCCATATTTCTAATGCCCGAAGCAAGATCCACCCCCCTCACAGCATATGTTCGCTTAGATGGTATGCCAAACCCTTGGTTTGCCCCTACATTGCGCACTCCACAAGATGCCGCCACAGCCCTTGAACGTATGGCAAGCCCAGCCATAGTTATAGCCCTTGGGGTTGTAATGCTATTAAGCCTTTTACGTGGGCTTACCGAAAGAGGTCAATGGCGTATTTGGGCAAGCTTATACACCGCAGTGGTACTTTTTCACGCCATTTGGGGTATTCCACCTACACCTAAGGGATTTATTGAACTTAAAGACATGCCAGCTGCAGTTACTCCAGGCCTAGCCTTAATGTTACTACCCCATGTAGCGCGGCATTTAATGCGTAGCAATATATATTCGCGCATTATTGACCTACAATACATGCTTTTGACATTACCTGGAGTGGCAATAGCCCTTCTTCCTCTTATTCCCGGTTATGCGTGGACTGTGAGTTATATGGCTCTTTGGCCAGCTTTAACCATTTTACTTGTGCCCACAACATTAGGAGCATGGCTTAGTGGCTTACCTGGTGCAAGACGCTTTTTAATGGGAGCACTTTTACCTCCTGCAGGAGTAGCCATAGCCTTAGTTGGTCTGCAAGAGCCACATTTTTTACCCTTGTCTATTTTGCAAACTTTACCACTGTGGGGCATTGCTTTAAGTACTCTTATTATTGCAGGAACCACCGCACCGCAAGAATATTCTAAAGACAAAGCTCAAGAAAAAGATACGAAAACCGCTGCAAATAATAAAAATACCGATGTGCATGATTTTCATGCCGATGAATTAAGCCTTGATGACCCAAACCTTAAATTAATAACCATTGATGAAGCTCAAAGCACAAAACAAGATGCAGTCAATGACGAAGAAACATCTTGTGTAACACTAGAAGAACATTTGCGCTGGCCAGTAGATCAGCTTTTACGCGATGTAGTAGCTTTAGAATCTTGCGCCTTACCTCCGCTTGTGCGTGAGCATGTATCGTCACTTTCCACCGTAGCACGTGAAATATCAAATACTTTAAGTGCGCCGGTTAATGAAAGAAGTTCAGCTCAATCCATGAGCCATATGAATGGGGATATTTTTGAATTACAAGGTCTTTTGCGTCAAGCCCATGATAGCGTGTCTGCCTTAGCTGATAGCAAAAATATAGCCCTGTCTTGGTTTATGCCGCCTCATCTTTCTCAAAGCTATAAAGGTGATGCTGTTCATCTACTCTTTGTTTTACGCCTTTTACTTGAAAGCTCAGTGCGAGCTACCAACCGTGGCGCTGTGCAATTGGCAGTGCGCAGAGTGCCAGAAAGCATTAACCCAGGTCATCTACTCTTTACCGTTACAGACACAGGTACAGGCAAACCCCCGCAAGAACGCAGTGTTTCAGCCCTTGCTAGGGCCTGGGAATTAGCAGCCAGTTGTCATGGTTTCCTTGGTGTTGAAAGTAATGCTTATGGAGCATCCATTTCATTTACTTTGCATTGTGAAGTCACAACACAAGACATGCTGAACAAGAGCCAAAGGACAAAAGACAGCACATATCCTTCTGTTATGATTATTTCTGATAATGACGCCGACAGACAACTATGGTCTTTCTTCCTTGAAAAATTGCCCTACTCTATAATAGAAGCACGCAATAAAAAAGAAACTTTGGAGTTATATGCCAAGCAAGAAGCAAAATTACTTATTTTTGACGCGCGTATCCAGCTACACAAATTACAAGAAATAATAAATCACGTGCATAAATATGAAGAAAAAAATAATTTAGATGCCGCACTATGCTTAGCACTTAGCCCTGATAATACAGAAAATCAAACCTTAAAAGAAATAGGATTGCCAAACATTCTTACCATGCCCATTACTAGAAGTAATTTGCGCAATATAGTTAGTGAACTTTTAGGGCATGAGCCTATGGAAGAACTAAGCCCTACTGTTAATGCAGAAAACAACTCTGAAGAACATATTATAGACACAGGACTGCCTATTATTGACATGCCTGAATCTAAAGAAGACGAAGAAGCCCAAGAAACATTAAA
>CAYJKC010000002.1:0-68426 GCA_964370675.1 uncultured Desulfovibrionaceae bacterium | reverse complement strand
GACCCAGAACCAATGTCTACACTTGAAGCTGAGTTAAGTTCACAGTCTGAATTTGAGCATAATTTTACAGAGAAAGATTTAGCAGGGCAAACTTCAAATCCGACATTAGAGCCAGAAAGCATGCTTGAGCCAGAAATAATGGCTACACAAAATGTTGAACCAGAGCCAATGCCAGAGACAACACCAAAAGTAGAAGTTATTCAAAATGATAATCAAGAGTATGTTGAAAAGATACAAGACTTTGAGCCATTAGCTTTTGACCAAACTACTGAACATAATTTAGTGCAAGCTCAATCACAAGAAACTCTCTTAGAACCAGAGACAATGCCAGAGCCCGATACAGAATTGCCAGCAGAACCTAAAAAAGATTCTGTGGTAGCAGAGCCAAAATCTACGTCTATAACCATATCCAGTTCTGCACCAAAGGCTAAAACCAAAACTAAGTCAGAGAAAACCATAATAACTAAGCCAACTGTTAAAATTGAGAAAAACTTAAAACCTGCACCCACATCTATGGTGGATAAAGAAACAAAATCAACCCAAGAATCTAAGCCAGAAGCAACTGCTAAGCATATGCAGCCTGCGCCAAAAATTTTAAACAAGCCCAAAATTCGAGTTACACATGTTGCTGACCAAACAAAGCCTAAGCCAGAGGAAGATAACTTAAAAAGCATGCCTCCATTAAACATGCATGCTGATACCCCACAGACAGAACCAGCAACATCTGGACATGGCTCATCTCTAAGTGATGGCATTTTGCTTCCACTCATTGACTCTTTGAGCACTACTAGCCAAGAAATGAATGCCGAGCAACTTAGCAATATTGCGCCAGAAACACCTGTCAAAGATAAAACAAATGCCGCATATTTAACATCATTAATTGACAGTTCTCCTTCAAAGCTAGAAGCAAAGCCAGAGAAAAAATCTCCATTAAAAAAGGCGATGACTATTGTAAATAAGATTGCTAAGCCTGTAATGAAACAAAACACTTTGGCAGATAGCCATACTCCAAAACCTCATGCAGCTGGAAACTCAGGGGAGTGGGTTGGCGAACCCATACCTGTGCAAAGCAATAATACAACAGATAGCTCTAGCCCTGTTAATGCTAACCAACAAATGCAGCCCTCACAAATAGAAGAAAGTTTGGAAACGCAAGAGCAACCTGCACAAGTTAATATGCCAACTCAACAAGAAGTAGTATTTCAAGAACAAGTTATAGTTGGAGAGCCTTTTGTTTCTGAGCAACCAATGTCACCAAAACAACCTGCATATACACCCAAACATGTGGAACAGCAGGATAATATGGAACACATTGAACAAGTGGGAGAACCAAGACCAGTAGATTTATCTGCAAAAATTGACCAAAAACTAGAAGATGCCACAAAATCTCGTAGGCGCGTTGTACCACCACCGCCATTGCCAAACTCTGCATCAGCAGACCCCTTGCAAGAGCTATTGCAAAATATAGACACAAGCCTTAATGAAGCTAAAGATTGTTTTGCATCAGCCAATACCGAGGGCGTCGCTGTAGCTGTAAGTAGTCTTATTCAACATGCAGAAACCTTTGGTCTACGCAGTCTGGCTCGCCTTGCACGCCCTGTAGAAGCTGCAGCAAAGGCTAGTGATATGGATGCATTACATGATCTTTTCCCTGAGTTAGAAATTGGAGTAGAAAGAAATCGTATAGCCTTAAAAATGTAAGAAAAAATGCTAAATAAAAATCTATTTAGTAGAGATAAAATAATTTTAAAAATTTTATGGAATTATTAACATCGTTTCAAGCCGTAGGATTAATTTTAGCTCATCTACTATCGTGGCTTACAATAGGTCATATACTATTAAATAAAAGTAATCCGCGTGCTGCCTTAGGCTGGACTGTAGCAGCCTTATTTCTTCCACTTGTGGGTAGCATTTTATATTACCTATTTGGCATTGCAAGGGCAGAAAGTCGTGCTGTAAAGCTTATGCATAGTGCAGCATCAAAGGCGATGCAAAGCCTCCATGAAGGTGGACCACAAAAAAATAGCTTTGATAAGTCCACCTGTCATATGACTAATGAACTTATTCAAAAGAAATTTCACCACTTTGCAGGCATAGGCTTAAAGCTTAGCAAGCGTGCTCTTAGTGGCGGCAATGATATAAGACCACTTATTAATGGCGACGAAGCCTACCCTCAAATGCTTGATGCCATAGCAAATGCTAAGCATCACGTGTACCTTACCACTTATATTTTTAATGCTGGAGATACAGCCAAAGATTTTTGTAGTGCTTTAAGTAATGCTGCCAAACGTGGTGTTGATGTGCGGGTTATTGTAGATGGACTTGGGGCACGTTTATATTCTTTGTCTTGGCCTTGGAAAAAGCTTTGCAATGAAAATGTTAAGGTGACACAATTTCTGCCTCCACGCATTTACCCCCCAAATCTTGCTATAAACTTACGTAATCATCGAAAAGTGCTTGTGGCAGATAGCCTAGGATTTACTGGCGGCATGAATATTTCTGATAATCACGTGCAAAGGCATGCCAAATTTAGCGTTCAAGACGTGCATTTTAAATGTTCTGGTCCCATTGTGGCGCAATTACGCGAAGCTTTTTTATTAGACTGGGGTTTTTGCACCAATGATTATAACACAACACACAGCACAGAGGAAAATATGTGCGGTGATGTACTTTGCAGGATGATTTTAGATGGTCCGGGTACAGGACGAGACCCCTTGCACGAAATTCTATACACAATTATGGGTGCTGCAAGAAAAAGCATTTGTTTAATAACACCCTATTTTCTGCCCACGCATGAAGTAGTAGGTGCATTAAAAGCAGCCGCTGTGCGTGGACTTGATGTGCGGGTTATTTTGCCAGCAAAAAATAATTTATTTTATGTACATTGGGCAAGCCAACACCTTTTACCTATTTTACTAGAATCTGGTGTACGCATTTTTTATCAGCCAGCACCTTTCGCCCATACTAAGCTTTTAATGGTGGATGGTTATTATACACAGATTGGCTCAGCCAACCTTGATGCGCGAAGCTTACGCCTAAATTTTGAATTAAATGTAGAATGTTTTGACACTTCATTTACTAGAAAAATGACAAATTATTTTGATTATAAACAATTAAAAAGCCGCGAATACACCATGCTTGATCACCAAAAGCTCAGCTTGGCAAAGCGTTTACGCAATGCTGCTTGCTGGCTTTTTTCACCATATTTATAAATGCTGATTAATAGGCTTGTATTTAGGCTATTGCTTTGTTACGGATGTAAAATCAAATAAGAAGGTAGGACGCACCATGCTGGCATGCATGCTTAAACTAAGTTCTTTAAATATATCTTCACTAGCTGGAAAAAATGTACCAGAAAAAGTTACGAAGTCGCCTTTTTCTAATTTTTTGACTTGATTAAATAATGAGGTATTTTTAAGAATAATACTATTTGTTGCAAAGTCTTCTCTAGCGTGCTTGGCAGTTTGCAAGACTATATCAGGTGAAATGCTAACACAAAGTGTAGCATTGCCCTGCCCGTTCAGTTGCAAAAAAGTTACCTCACCAACCCAATTTACAACTTTTGCACTTAGCTTTAGACTTTCTATATCTTGCTTTCTTTGGGCGCGAAATACAACTACGTCGCTATAGCTTCCATTTTCTTTTTCTTCTTCACTCTGCATATATATATTTTTATAACTAGTTAACACCTCAATGAATTTTTGTTCTTCCAGCGGAAAGTTTTGTCCATGAGCTGGTAATAACAATTCTTCGTTATCACTAAAAATAGCAATATGCTCACTACCAATGCTATAAAAAGTTAAAATTGTAAAACACGCTATAAGACCCAATAAAATAAATAAAAATTTAAACTTAAAATTTTTCAGATGCTGAAAACCACAAAAAGTGCAAAGATTAGTTTCCACTGAAACTGGATTCTCACACACCCTACATGCAAATGTATTTTTTAATTGGCTCATATTAACATCAAAAAGTTTATAAATTTAAACTATTAAATTAAAATTCAAATATTTTTCATTGATACAACATTATTATTGACCTATAATAAACACGAAGTCTTTGACAAAACAATACACGTTGCTTGGATTTATGGCAAGCAGAAAAAAAAATTTATTCATTTTTCATCATATAGTTCATTGTGTTAACTAAAACTTAGTGATTTACTTGGATATAAAAGGGAGAGTTAATGTATAATTTAGATCAAAAACTACAATCAATAACTTCAAAAATACACGAAATTCGCCAAAACATACACAAACATCCAGAATCTGGATGGAATGAATATAGAACTACGGCTTTTATTGCTAGTTTTTTGCAAGAGCTTGGCTATGAGATCAACATGGGTGAAGCTGCCATAAAAGCTTCATCACGCCTTGCACCACCAAGCGCAGAGCAATGCGCCAAATCCAGAGAGCGTGCCATTTCACAAGGTGCAGACCCAAAGCTTGTGGAAAAAATGGGTGATGGGCTCACCGGACTTTGGTTAGATATAGGTGAAGTTGGCAGTGGACCTATTATGGCACTGCGTTTTGACATAGATGCAATAATAACTGTGGAGAGCAGTGCTAAAAATCACAGGCCACAAAATGAAGGTTTTGCATCTTGCAATACTGGTTTTATGCATGCTTGTGGTCACGATGGTCATGTGGCCATTGGTCTTGGGCTTGCCTTAATTTTGCATGATATTCAGCACGACTTAAAAGGTGTTGTGCGCCTTATTTTTCAACCAGCTGAAGAGGTTGGTCAAGGGGCAAAAGCCATGCTTGATGCTGGAGTTATGAATGATGTTCAAGAGCTTATTGGTATACATCTAGGTGTGCAAGCTAAGGATGCACAGACTTTAATTTGTTCAACCACTGATTTTTTGGCAGTAACTTCTTTTGAATTAACTTACACTGGCAAGGCTGCTCATGCGGGGCTTGCTCCTCAAGAAGGGCATAATGCGCTTATGGCAGCCATGGCTGCAGCTCAAGGGATTTTAAGCATTTCACGCCATGGACATGGTGAAACTAGAGTCAATGTAGGTCAACTCATGGTAGTTGATGGCGCGCCCAATGTAATTCCGGCTAAGGTCTGGTTAGCAGGAGAGACAAGGGGCATAGATTCAAATTTAGATACATGGATGCAAGACGAAGTTACACGCATAAGTAAAGCAGCTGCTGAGATGTGGGGTTGTGAATATAAACTAAAACGTGTTGGATCTTGTATTAGTGGATATTCTGATGAAGATCTTGCCAAGGATGTTTATGATGTGGCAAAAGACATGCCATGTTTTAAAAATATTTTATTAAGTGCTAGATTTTTAGCTTCAGAAGATTTTACTTGGCTTTTGCAAGATGTTCAAAAACGTGGGGGCAAGGGTACATATATTCAGGTTGGGGTAAATTTAAAGGCCGGCCACCACAATGAAAAATTTGATTTTGATGAAGCTGGACTTATGCGCTCTGTGGAGCTTTTGGCAAGACTTGTCATGAAAAAAATGCTTTAAACATCAGCTATGCATTGCAAAACAAAGCTCACGCGCTCTTTATAGCTATGTTTTGCCTTAATATGATCTTGCCAAGCTAGGCTTATTTCTTTTCTTGATGTAGAATTTAAGCCTTTTAATATTTTTACTATGTCATTAGGTTGATTTACGCATATATCCTTAGTTAAATGCTTTGGAAATATATTTAACCCGTCTGTATAATTAGTTAATAAAAATCCGCCTGCTGCCCAGACATCAAAATGCCTTTGGGTTAACCCTGCTGGTAAAAGTAGTGATGTCACATTAAGTACACAAGGGGCCACATGGTATATGGCGGCAAGCTCGGTATAATAATCAAGATTGGCATAAAAAATATGGGGTTTAGCTTCTGGTAAAAACTTTTGCCAAGAAACACTATCTCCAAAGATAATAGGTTGCAAAGCTAAAAGAGCGCGTAGCCATAACACACGTTGTGCACAAGCACATTTTTCTGCGCCAAGACCAATCTTGCGTACATCATATCCTGGCCAAGTTTCAATCTCCAGCCGCTCTTGCCACCAATGAAAATCTACTTGTTTTCCTTCTTCAAGCCTATTGAATGCTTCATCCACAATGCTTTGCTCAATCTTGGCAGCAGCAAAAAAACTTGCATGCTCAGGAAATTGCGCTCTACCCACAAAAATACATTCGACACTTTGCACTGCTTGTATAGCTTGGCGTATGTTTAAGGTATCTACGCTTTTTTCTGGTTGCCACATATGCTGAGCTGCGGCTAAGGGCAGATGATAAACATGCTTTGCACCATGTTTTTTTAAGTCTGGTATAAATGAAGCATCGGTTACAAAAAGCTTTGCCTGCTTCCACCAAGGCAAGCGTAAAGCCGATAAAATGTGCCAAGGATTATCCACAAACCAAATTGCTACTGGAATATTTAATGCTTGTAATAATGAAAAATCAACGCCATCACTATCCAGTCCACGTAAGTTTACAGAAAAAAATAAGCTTAGTTGCTCAAGCATTAAAACATTACGCAAATCCTTACCTTCATGCACAGCATATCCCACATCTGCAAAGGCCTTGCAAATTTCTTGATGTAAAAGCTGACCTTTATTACCTGCCACATAAACACTGGTCACCGCTTGCGCATTTTGCTGACTGCCTAAAAGCTTAGCTTGCACCTGCCCCAAAATGGGCGACCAAAAATCTGCAAAAAGATGTATATTTTGCTTATACCACCAAATGGCACGACCAGCTATAAGCTCCATAAGCTGTGTAGCAGATATTTTTTCCCAATGCTCTGGCACTGCTTGCACTACACCTTGCTTGGCTAAAGCTTGGATAAAATTTGGGCATTCCAAATAAAAAACTTTGCAACCGGTGTTTAAAAATTCGGCATGAGGTAAGGAGGCATTAAAACCTTGTTCATGTATTAATGGTCCAAGACCAAGCACAATATGCTCCCTTGGTCCAAACCTTGGTCCATCAAGGCGCATAAAAGCATCCTTGCCACTTGCTAGGGTAATTTTTTTACCTTGCTCATTGGTAAGACATATGCGAATAGGTCGATTTTTATGCATTTTTTACCACCAAATTCAATTTAAGTTCTGCCCACTTCTAGGGCTTGGCTATATAATACTTTTATTGTATATTTTTTTTATGAAGCAATACCGCGACTACTATTTTCAAAAAGCCAAGCAACAAAATTATCCGGCGCGCTCAGTTTATAAATTGAAGGAACTGGACAATAAATTCAAGCTTTTTCGCAAAGGCATGCGTGTACTTGACCTTGGAGCAACACCGGGGTCATGGTCATTAGGAGCAGCAGAAAAGGTTGGCGAGCAAGGCTTTGTACTTGCTTGTGACATACAAGAAAGTCCTACGGCATTTCCGCCAAATATTCTTTTTATGCAAGAAGATATTTTTAATCGCTCCCCAGAATTTGAAGACAAGCTTAAAGAGCTTGGTCCCTTTGATGTGGTTATAAGTGACATGGCTCCGCGCACCACCGGTACAAAATTTACTGATCAAACTCGTTCGCTAGAATTATGCATGGAAGCCCTAGAAGTGGCAAGCTTATACCTTAAACCAGGGGGCAGTTTTGTGGTAAAAATTTTTATGGGTCCAGATATTCAAGAGCTTTTACAACCCATGCGTAAACAATTTATTAAAGTAAAATCGTTTAAACCTCAAAGCTCACGCCAAGAAAGTAAAGAAACATTTTTTGTAGGCACAGGGTTTAAAGGTAATTAGGTAATATTTAGTTTTAAAACATACTATAAATTAATAGATTAGGAGTAGTTATGGCAGGACATAGTAAGTGGGCAAATATTCAACATCGTAAAGGTCGTCAAGATGCCAAACGTGGTAAGATGTTTACCAAGGCAGCTAAAGAAATTATTATTGCAGCCAAAGGCGGAGGTGATCCTAGCGGCAATTCTCGCTTAAGAGCTGCCATTGCAGCCGCTAAGGCTGTGAACCTACCCAAGGACAAAATTGAAGCTGCTATTCGTAAAGGCACTGGTGAAGATGCTGGTGGTGACCTTTTTGAAATGACCTATGAAGGTTATGCACCAGGTGGTGTGGCTGTTATTGTGGAAACTGCCACCGATAATAAAAATCGCACCGTGGCTGAAGTGCGCCATCTTTTAACCAAGCATGGCGGCTCCATGGGTGAAACTGGCTGTGTTGCATGGATGTTTAGCCGCAAAGGCATAATTAGCATTGAGAAAACTCTTTATGATGAAGACGGCATGATGGAAGTTGCTTTAGAAGCCGGCGCTGAAGATGTGGTGGATGATGGTGATACTTGGACCATACATACAGCCATGAGTGACTTTACTACCGTGCGAGATAATTTAGAAGCTAATAATGTGGCGATGATATCAGCTGAACTTGCCATGATTCCACAAAATAGTGTGGAACTTGACGCTGATACAGGGCGTAAGGTTTTACGCTTAATGGATGCCTTGGATGATAATGACGATATACAAAATGTGTATGCTAACTTTGACTTACCTGAGGAATTAATGGCGGAAATGGAATAATTATGTCCATATCTGTAATTGGCATTGACCCTGGTTCACGCATTACAGGATGGGGCATTGTAGAAGAAGTTTCTGGAGTTTTGCGCCTTATTGATTGTGGTGCCATTCGCACTGCAACTTCTGCCAAAACCCCTTTTGCAGAGCGTTTAGCAAGTATATATGTGCAATTAGCAGAAATTATTAGTACTCATAAACCACACGAAGCTGCCATTGAACAAGTGTTTACGGCTAAAAATGCCATGACAGCCTTAAAACTTGGGCAAGCTCGCGGTGTTGCTGTGGCAGCTTGTGCGCAACATGAATTATGTGTTTTTGATTATGAGCCCACCTTGGTAAAAAAATCCTTGGTGGGCACTGGTCGAGCTGATAAAACTCAAGTTGCCTATATGGTTGGCAGGCTTTTAAATACCAAAACTCCAAACACCAAGACTTCGTGGATAGCTGACACTAGCGATGCTCTAGCCGTGGCTATTTGTCACTTAACTATGCGCCGCTTTAATAAGCTCTTAGTTACTCGCTAGGTTTTCTCCTAGTATCAGCTAAAATGCTTTTAAGGAGCAACTGCCTTTTTATGCACGCGCATCCATGAGAGAGCCCAGACTCCTAAAATAGTAATACTACCAGCAATAACCAATGGTAATTGCGGTGCAAAAACAATAATACCACCCACAGCAAGTGCCACACGATATATAAGATTTAAATTGTCATAGGCATAACCTACCCAAAATGCACCAAGGGCCATCACTCCCATAATACCACTAACTACAGCTAAGGAGTTGGCACTAGTATCTCCTAGCATTAGTAAGCCAGGATCATAGCAAAAGGCAAATGGCACTAAAAAGGCAATACTTCCAAGCTTCATGGCTTGAAAACCGGTGCGATTGGGTGGAGCACCAGCCACAGAGCTTGCGGCATAGGCTGCCAAAGCCACAGGTGGGGTAATGTTTGAGATAATGGCATAATAAAAAACAAACATATGTGCTGCAAGGGGTGCAAAACCTAGCTTAATAAGCACAGGTGAGCCCAATGCCGAAGCTAAAATATATGCACCAGTGGTGGGAAGCCCCATACCAAGAACCAAGGATACCAACATAATTAAAACCAATGCCAAAAATGGAACATCTCCAGCAAGGGCAATAACAAAGCCCACTAGTTTGCCACCAATGCCTGTTAAAGCCACCGCACCAAGCACAATACCTGCTGAGGCACAAGCCACACAAACAAGAGGAATGCCCTTAGTGCCTTCATAAATGGCATCAATAATTTTGCGTGGTCCCATGCGTCTTTTGGGGTCAGGTAGAGACACTAACCAACAAAGAACAATGCCCACAATACCTGCCTTCATGGGCGAAGCACCATCAAGTAGCATGTATACAACGCCCACAATGGGGAGCAATAAATATATATGTTTAAGAGATTCTTTAAGTTTTGGTAATTCTTCAGGACTTAGCCCTTGCATACCGTTGCGCAGTGCTGTTAAGCGCACCATTAATAATAAAGCTCCATAATACATGAGTGCTGGTAAAATTGCGCCAATCATGATTTCTTTAAATTGCACACCTAAAAAGGCTGCCATAAGAAAGGCACCAGCACCCATAACTGGTGGCATAATTTGGCCTCCGGTACTAGCCGCAGCCTCCACAGCTCCGGCAAAGGTTGGACTATAACCTATGCGCTTCATAAGAGGTATAGTAAATGACCCTGTGCCATAAACGTTAGCCACAGCAGAACCACTAATGGAGCCAAACAAACATGAACTCACCACAGCAATTTGCGCTGGTCCGCCAGGTTTTGTTCCCATAAGGGCGCGCGCTAAGTCCATAAAATAATCACCGGCTCCGCTTTTTTCTAAAAAACCACCAAAAATTAAAAACACTATTACAAAGGTGGCAGAAACCCCAAGCGGCATAGAAAAAATGCCTTCATCGGTTAAATAAAGTTGCTCTACAATTTCGGGGTAGGATAAGGATAAACCTTGCAAAATACCAGGAAGAGAATAACCAAAGTGCATATAGGCTGCAAATAGTGCAGCTATAATAGAAAGCGGCAAACCTACAACCCGTCTTGAGCCTTCAAGCAACATAAATACAAGCAATGCTCCACAATAAAATTGCGCATCGGTAAGAGGATCTACTTGTTGAATACGATTAACAATAGCATCATAATTAAGCACTCCATAAAGACCAGGACCTGCTGCAATTAGCCCCAAAATCCAATCATACCAAGGAATGTTATCCTTAGGTGCTTTACTATTTATGGGAAAAAGAAAATAAGTAAGCGGTAAAATAAGCATGAGGTGAATGGTGCGTTGTAAATATGCCTCATAACTACCATAAAAGGCAGTAAATAGATGAAAAACACCTATACCTACAATATAGGCATATAATAATTTTTGCTGCCAACCTGTCAAAACTCTCATACACAACTCACTTGATAAAAAAATTGTGCGTGAGGCTTTAACACCCCACACACAATATAATTAAGCACAATTACTTTACACTATTCCAAAACTTAACAGAACCAGGATGTGCTGGCACACCTACTGGTATGGCAGTTTGGGGTGATAATTCTTGTATATCTTTAACAGCATTGGTTAAGTTTTGCTTATTTTCCCACATGGCCTTGCTTAGCTTATAAACAAATTCTTCGGGCAAATCTTTACGAATAACAATACTTGTGTAGTCGCCAATGGTGGTCACTGGGCTAGTTACACTTTTATAAGTGCCAGGCTTAATAGTATGCGACTTAGTGCCATAAGCCTTGGTTACAGCATCAAGGGCTTCTTGTTCAACACCAAGAATGCGCACAGGCACACGACTTTCAATGTTCATAACAATAGATGCCACCTGCCCTACAGAGAATGCAAAAACATCTATATGGTCGTCAGCCAAAAGGTCAGCTCCACCTTCATAAGAAGCATATTGCACAGTCCAAGCATTATTATTTTTAAGCTTGGTGTAGTTTGTGTCATAGCCATTGGCAAATAATACTTTTACTAAGAATTCTGAAGAAGTTCCGGGCTTTAATGTAGCAAAGCGCACGGGAGTTTTTTTAGTAAATAAATCGCCCACAGTGTTAATACCATGCTTTTTGGCAAAGTCTTCACGAATAATGAAGTAAGCCACTTGGGTATATAGGTTGGCAAAAACTACAGCATTATCAATTTTTTTACCTTTAAAATCTTCTGCTCCGCCAATAGCAGCACCAATAAATGAAGTTACAGTAAAGCCTAAATCACCTTTCCGGTTATTGGAGTTAATAATATTTGAAACTCCACCGCCAGTGCTATTGGTAGTTTGCACCACATTTTTAGTCCACATTTCAGAAAGTGCTGTACCAAGCGCAAACCAGTTACCCCCAGGAGGGCCAGCCATAAAGCGTAAATGGTCAGGGTCTTTTGCCTCCGCGGCATGTGTGGGTTGTGCTGTCCAAAGCACAAAGCTTGCCATAAATAGTCCAAAACATAATAAATAACGTTTCATATCAAATCCTTACACAGTTAAAGTATTGAAAAATTAAACCAAGTGAAATTGTATACAAAAACACCTAAAAATGCAAGACCCAAAAAGTAACTGTAGGAGTTGCTTTCACAGAATTTAATATATGTCTATGCGTAAGGTGGCTAAAATTTTTTGTAAATAAATTTGAAATTAGCTTACTGTGAGGATTGCTTTGCTTTAATGAAAAAGCCCATGGTTAAAATTTCCTATGAGCAACTTGGCACAAAAAATGCTTTTGTCTTTGTGTAGTTCCAGAAGCGGAAAAAATTGCCGCCTAGTTTAATTGGGCATATTAATGCTCAACTTCAAACTACAAGGAGTGGTTATGAATAGTGCCCTATACGTAGGTGCCACCGGCATGAAAGCCCTTAGCAATGGCTTAAATGTAGTTAGCAACAACCTTGCTAATGTTAGTACGGTGGGCTTTAAACAGCAAATGGTTACCTTCTCTGATCTTATGTATCAAAGTCAGGGAAATATTGGTGAGTCATGGAATACTGCAGACGATTCCATTGTGGCCATGGGCCAAGTGGGTATGGGTGTTCAAATTGATGCCATACGCACCTCCTTCACCCAAGGTGGATTTGAAACCGGTATAGAATTAACTGACCTTGCCATTGGTGGAAAAGGATTTTTTCAAGTTACCGGTTTAGACGGTGAAACTCTATATACACGTGCTGGAAATTTCCGCTTTGATGAAGAAGGCTTTTTAACCTTACCGGGTGGAGAGTTATTAAATGGTTATCTGCTTAATGACGATGGTACACAAGGTGCCCTTGGATCCATACAAATTGACCCCTTTGCAACTGTGCCTGGCAGTGCTACTACACAAGTAGATTTAGGCTTCAATCTTGGTAGTATATCAGATTTAGCCACCAGTACTACAGATCCATATTTTAGTATGGCGCAAAACTATGACCCTTCTGCCACAAATCCCACTGTAAGTTCAAGCTATTCTCAAACCTTAAGAATATATGACTCCGCTGGTGAGCAACAAGAGCTTACCATACGCTTTGACGGCACATCAGAAACAACACCTAATAATGTTATGGAATTTTTGATCACTGCCAATGATAGCAATGAAGCTCTAATGACTGGCACATTAACATTTGATTCTAGTGGACAACTCGTTGATATGTCGGCATTTACTCCAACCGACCCTACAACTACTCAAGATTTAAGCACTTGGGTGCCGGCAACATTATCAGAAGGAACACCTCAACTGACCTATAATGGGCAAACTATTAACTTAAATCTTGGCATAACAGCTCAAGGTGATTGGGAAAATGCTCCAGCCAGTGCTGCAGACGTGGGCATAGATGGCACACTTTTACCAAGTATGGGAGCATCTCCACTACTAGCTGCTCAAGCCAGCACAGCATATGGTGGTTCCAATACTTTACTACAAAATAATCAAGACGGCTATGGTGAGGGAACTTTATCATACCTAGACATTACAGACGATGGTCGCATTGTGGGTTCATTCACCAATGGACAAACCAAGGATCTATTCCAAATTCCTCTTGCTAGATTTACCAGTGAAGATGGTTTGCGCCGTGAGGGAGGAAACTTCTTCTCTGCCACTCCAGAAGCTGGAACAATGACACTAGGTGTGGCCGGTACAGAAAATTATGGAACTATTCAAGCCAATATGCTGGAAATGTCTAATGTAGATATGGCACGAGAAATGGTTAATATGATTATCACTCAACGCGGTTTCCAAGCTAATAGTAAGTCCGTAACCACAGCAGACTTAATGTTGCAAAAAGCCATGGAGTTAAAGCGAACGTAAAGACCTAAATTCAGCGACTGTAAAACATTCATTTTTTTGAATGTTTTACTTTTTTAAATACCTATTCAATTTCTTCATGCTCTGCATTTTTTGGCAATGGAGTATTTAAGATAGCTTCAGTTTGTGAGAAGATATTAGATAAAATACTGTTTGATACAAGCATGCCACTGCGCGTTAAACGCAAATATCCATCGCGTATACGAATAAGCCCATTTTCATGCAAAGCTTGAATAAGTTTTTTATGATCCCCCAAGAAATCTCGCCCAGTTAAAGCTTTATATGCTCTTACTCTTAGACCGCGCGCAGTTCGTAAGCGCAGCATAATAAGCTCAAGCACACGCTCAGTAGAGCTTAGTTGAATAAATTCATCATCAAGACTATCCTTAGAAATTTTATCAGCCCACAAGCTTTGGCTTAAAGGGTTAGTCCAACGCCTACCCTGTATGGTAGAAGTAGCCGAAGGCCCAAGACCTAGGTAATCACTGCCTTCCCAATAACCTAAATTATGCTTACATTGAAAGCCCATACGTGCAAAATTTGATATTTCATAATGTAAATAACCTTGTTCTTCTAAAATGGCTGCTCCTTCTAAGAACATAACTGATTGATCACGCTCAGTTGGTAATTGAATTTTGCCTTCAGCAAAATCATGCTCAAGATCAGTGCCCTTTTCTAAAGTAAGCCCATAGGTAGAAATATGATTAGGCTTCATACGCGTAACTTCGCGCAAGGTGTTTAACCAATTTCTAACCCCTTGAGATGGCAAAGCCCACATTAAATCCACATTGATATTATTAAAGCCCATATCTCGCGCTTGCATCACTGCATAAAGACTATCCTTAACCTTATGCGAGCGACCAAGCTGGCGTAAATAACTATCATCTAAGCTTTGCAAACCAATGGAAAGACGATTGATGCCGGCATTTAAAAAACCACGGATTTGCTGCTTTGAACGCAAGGACTCTGGATTTGCCTCCAAGGTAATTTCTGCATCATCTTGCACAGCAAAATTTTTATGAATGCGCTCAAGCAAAAGCTTAACCACGCGCGTAGGCAATAGGCTTGGTGTACCACCTCCAAAAAAGATAGATTGTATGGGCATTCCATTAAATCGATCACTCCAAACCGCTAACTCCATAAATAATGTATCAATATAATTACAAAACGGCTCATACTGAACAATATTAACACCCTTACCTACCCCCACAGAGTGAAAGGCGCAATAAGTACATTTAGTGCGACAAAATGGTACGTGAATATACAATAACATAAAATACCCACTTAAGGTTAACATAAAAGACTGTTAATCAATGATCCTTACTTAAATACCATATAAATTAAGTTTAATGGCTTTATAAAGCTAAGCATATAAACAATCTAAGCATGCGCATTTTTTCAGGTCATATCTAAGCCCTTGGCAAAAGCCTTAATAAAGCGTATGCTGTAGTATTATTACAGCATGAATTATTATAAGCAAATTTGCAAGGAGCATTATTGTGGATATACGTTTTCAAGCCCTAGGTCCCAGTTCTTGGAAGGGGCAAATTATGCTAACCTTTGCCTGCAAAGGTCAAGATCCATCAAGTCTTTATCCGGAAATTGGCGATGCAAGCCCCTGGTTTACCATAGCTCCCGGACTAAGAGATTTTGATGGTAGTAAAGGACAAGAAGCCTTATTTTATGGACATCCTGACCAAGCCATACCACGCATTATGGCCATAGGACTTGGTGAAGAAGATAAATTTTCACTACAAATATTTCGTACAGCCGTAGCTTCTGCTGTGGCACGTTGCCGCAGCCTTGGGCTTGAGTCCATTCTAATACCTCTACCTGCCCTTGAAGTCTTACCTACCCAAAGCACACGTTTAGTAGAAGAAGCTGTTTTTGCATCTTTTTTAGGTCTTTATCGTTTTATGGATTTGCGTACACCAAGTCCAGAGCAAAAGGAAGACCCCAAATGGTTAGCCTTAGGTTTTACTCAAGACTCTGTGCCTGATGCCGAGCATGCCGCCGCACGCCGCGGAGAACACGCCGCCCAAGGGGTTTATTTAGCAAGAAATCTTGCCAATACTCCACCAAATATTATGACTCCAAAAGCCTTAGCTGAAGCTGCGCAAACTGTAGCAAAAAAACATGGCATGAAGTATACCATGTTAGACCCAAAAGAATTGGACAAGCTTGGTTGCAATTCCATACTAGCTGTAGGCAATGGTTCTAATAATCCACCCTGCATGGCCATTGTAGAACATGCTCCCAAAGGGCATGAAAATGATGATCCAATTATCTTGGTTGGTAAAGGTTTAACCTTTGATTCTGGCGGAATTAGCCTTAAGCCTGCACAAAATATGCACACCATGAAAAGTGATATGTCTGGTGCAGCTGCCATTGTGGGTGCATTAGAAACCATAGGGCAAGAAGATATACCACGGCGCATTATTGGCATATTGGCTTGTGCTGAAAATATGCCCGGTGGCAAAGCCATGCGCCCCGGAGATGTGGTCAAGTCACATGCAGGAAAAACCATTGAAATATTAAACACTGATGCCGAAGGACGCTTGGTGCTTTGTGATGCATTAAGTTATGCCCAAGAACAGTGGACACCTGCCTTTATGGTTGATATAGCTACATTAACAGGTGCATGCGCTATTGCCCTAGGTAGTGAAATAGCAGGCATTTTTAGTGATGATGAAGCTTTAAATAACGAACTATGTAACATTGGTAAGGTTACAGGTGATTATTATTGGCCTCTACCTTTATGGGCAGGTTATGAAGAAGGTCTAAAAAGCCCAGTGGCCGATATTGCACACATAGGACCGCGCGAAGGTGGGGCCATTAGTGCTGCATTATTCTTAAAAAACTTTATTAAATCTGATGTGCGTTGGGCGCATTTAGATATTGCCGGGGCCGATTGGGCCTTTAAGAAAACAGCTCTAAGCCCTGTGGGAGCACTAGGCTTTGGAGTACGTTCTTTAGTTGAACTTATGCGGAGTGGCATTTAATGAAAGTATATCTTATTGGAGCAGGCCCTGGTGATGCCGGGCTTTTAACGATTAAAGGCAAAAATATTTTGGAAATAGCCGATGTCATTGTTTATGACGCGCTTGCCAACTCTAGCTTACTTAATTATGCAAAACCCACGGCTGAACTTATATATGTTGGTAAACGGGCCGCAGACCATGCCCTGCCTCAAGATCAAATTAATGCCCTCATTGTAAAAAAAGCTAAAGAAGGTCATGTTGTAGCAAGGCTTAAAGGTGGCGACCCCTATATTTTTGGGCGCGGTGGCGAAGAAGCCGAAGAACTTTTGGCAGCTGGTGTGCCTTTTGAAGAAGTACCAGGTATTTCAAGCACCATTGGTGGACCAGCCTATGCTGGTATTCCACTAACTCATCGCTCCTTTGCTTCTTCAGTTACTATTATTACGGGTCATGAAGATCCTAATAAACCAGGTTCGGTGCACAATTGGGATGCCTTAGCTAAATCTGCTTCTACCCTAGTTTTTGTAATGGGCATGAAAAATTTACCAGACATTGCAAGCAATTTGATTAAGGCAGGTCTTGACCCTAAAACCCCTGCCGCTCTTGTGCATTGGGGTACAACTGCTCACCATCGCTCTCTTGTGGCAACCATTGAAACTTTGCCAGATGAAGGCATAAAGCAAGGCTTTACTAATCCATCAATCATTGTGGTCGGTAATGTGGTCACTTTGCGTGATAAATTGAATTGGTTTGAGCAAAAACCGCTGCTTGGTAAGGGCATTGTCGTGACCAGAGCACGCGAACAAGCAAGCACCATTGCCACAGATTTAGCCGAGCTTGGAGCGCATGTCATTCAATTTCCAACCATTGAAATACATCCTTTAAATGATTACACAGAAGTAGATACGCACATAAAAAATCTTAATACATATCAATGGCTAGTATTTACATCAGTAAATGGAGTTAAGCATTTTTGGAAGCGCTTAGAATTGCATAAATTAGATAGCCGTGCTTTACATGGCAAAAAAATTGCTGCCATTGGCCCAGCCACAGCGCAAATTTTACGTGAACGTGGAATTGAGGCTGATTTTGTGCCTGCTCAATATGTGGCAGAGGGCGTTGTGGAGGGTATGTTGGCCCTTGGTATGCAAGGACAGAATATACTACTACCAAGGGCTATGGAAGCGCGTGAAGTTTTACCAGATGCCTTGCGTAAAGCTGGTGCCACTGTAGATGTATTACCAATTTATGAAACAAAACCCGCCGCTACACGCAAAGAAGAAGTGCTTGATGAACTTAAAAACGGGCGTATTCATTGTATAACCTTTGGTTCATCCTCCACGGTGGATAATTTTCTTTCCCTTGTGCCAGCAGAGACCCTAAAGCAATACCCAGACTTAAAGCTTGCAGCCATTGGTCCTATTACAGCGAAAACCATGCAAAAACATGGCTTAACTTGCCATATTCAACCTGAAGAATTTACCATACCCGGTTTAATAGAGGAGTTAAAAACTTTTTTTGCTAAATAAGCTATGCACACTATGTTAAACCAAGGTTTAAAAAAATATTTAAGCAAAGACCAGCTTGCAAAACTTAGCACCACAAGCATTGGCATTGCCGGCGTTGGGGGACTTGGGTCCAATGTGGCTATGCTGTTGGCACGTAGTGGTATTAAAAACTTTGTTTTAATTGATTATGATGAAGTTGATGCCTCTAACTTAAATCGCCAGCATTATATGCCCTGCCATGTAAACATGAAAAAAGTGCATGCCATGGTTAAGATTTTACAAGAGTTAGACCCTAATATAAACATTGAAACGCATGTACTACGCTTAGATGAAGAGAATATATCAAATTTTTTACCTAAGGCGATGTATTGGGTTGAAGCCTTAGATGAAGCGGTGAGCAAACGCATGTTTGTGGAGCAAACTTTAGCAGCAGGATTATTTACTGTAAGCGCTTCTGGTATTTGTGGTTTTGGTGGACCTCCTATGCAACAAAAGCATTTGGGTAATTTGGTTTTAGTTGGAGACTTTAGCTCCGATATGGCAATACTTCCACCTCTTGCCCCGCGCGTCATGCAAGCAGCTGCCTTGCAAGCTGATGCTATTTTAACACATATATTAACATAGCCATTTTCTACAGCAGCCGCCAAAAAAAGTCACATTGTTATGTAAATCATTCATACAAGCAAAATCACATTGAATATAGCCTCAAGTCATTCCGATTTAAAAAATAGTCACTGAAGTAGTTTTTTGTTTGGGGAATGTGTGCGGTTGGGGAATGTTTTTTGAGCAATCTGCTGCGACGGAGCGTATGCTCGACCCAAAGGCCTGCCCAACGGCCGACCCAACGGGCGGCGAAGCCGTTTACCTTAGGTGAGCTTGCGAACCTTACGTTAATCGAGAGTGAAACGCAGGTACTGCAACGCTAAAAAAACTTTACCAAACCTCACACATCAAAAGCAAAAGTAGGCAAATCGGAATCACATTGAATATAGCCTTTGAGGGCATATTATAACATTGCCAAGCATAGTAAAATATGTTAGAAAATTTCTAAAGCTATGTATTTTTTAACCTTTAAGCCACACAACCATTAACACCTTAAGGATAGCTATGACCCAGCAACAAAGCGCAAATGCGTGTGAAGGCTCTGCTACGCTGACAAATGTATGCGAACCAGACAATGCTTTACCGCGCACAAGCTTAAGCCAATTGCCGCAAGTTTTGCAAGACGCTTGCGCTAGAGCCAAGTGGTCTGAGCTTATGCCTGTCCAAGAGTTATCGCTACCTTATCTTTTAGCGCGCAGAGATTTAATGGTGCAATCACGCACAGGTAGTGGCAAAACTGGTACTTACCTATTACCACTCTTGCGCCATCTCTCACCAGAGCGCAAAGTAGTGCAAGCCTTAGTGCTTGTTCCTACACGAGAATTGGCCCTGCAAGTTTTAAAAGAAGCGCAAACCATTTTTGCTCAATCTGGTCTTGAAGCCACAGCAGTTTATGGCGGTGTTGGTTATGGCAAACAAAATGAAGCCTTACGTGCTGGGGTACAATTGGTAGTCGGCACACCTGGGCGCATTTTGGACCACCTTTTACGTCGTAGCCTTTGTTTAGATTATTTACGAGTTCTGGTTTTTGACGAAGCAGATCGCATGCTTTCTATTGGTTTTTATCCTGATATGAAGGAAGTTCAACGCTATTTACCGAGAGCAAAAATTGCCACTTGCTTATTTTCTGCCACTTATCCACCTCATGTATTAAAACTGGCAGAAGAATTTATGTCTGTGCCTGCCATGCTATCTTTATCGCATAGCCATGTACATGTGGCTGAGGTTCAACATTTATATTGCCTATGTAAGGCAATGGATAAAGACCGCACTTTAATTCGCCTTTTAGAAATGGAAAATCCTAGCTCTGCAATCATTTTTTGCAATACCAAGGCCAATGTTCATTATGTAACTGAAGTACTTAAAGGCTTTGGTTATGATGCAGATGGTCTTTCTGCTGATCTATCGCAAAGTCGGCGCGAGAGCATACTACAAAAAATACGCCAAGGTGCTTTACGATTTTTGATAGCAACAGACGTAGCTGCGCGTGGTATTGATATTCCCGATTTGTCACATGTGATTCTTTATGAAGTACCAGAAGACCACGAAAGTTATATTCACAGAGCTGGACGCACTGGTCGAGCTGGTGCTGCTGGCACGGTCATTAACATTGTGGATGTTATGGAAAAGCTAGAGCTTGAGCGCATTGCAAAAAAATTTAATATTCCACTTGTTATGCGTGAAAACCCCTCTCATGAAGATGTTTCCCATGCCGTAGGACAAAGGATTACTACATTACTCGAGGCTCGTTATCGCAAACTTACTGGTCTTGAGCGTGAAAGAATGAGCAGGTTTAATGCTGTGGTGCAGTCACTTATTCAGCAAGAGCATGGACAAAACCTGCAAACTCAAGATACATCCTATACTTTAATCAATATGCTTCTTGACGCATTTTACCAAGAAAGCCTCAAGGTAGCTCCGATGACACCAGTGAACACAGAAGTTACACCAGCAAAGCGAAAACGTAGAAATAGAAGGGCAAAAACAAGCAATGGTGCCAAACATGATTAACAATAGCCCAATAACTCCACCTAGTGATCCTAAGGAAGTGGCTGCCATCTTTGAGGCACTTTTAAGCACTGTAGATTTTACTCAAGAATTGAGTATATTTAAAGTAGGCAGATTTAATAGATCACTGCGTAAAACCTTGCTGAAAGAATTTGAAGGCACCTATATTGGACTTTGGGCCTTAGCACTTGAACAATCATTTCCCCAAAATGCGCAAGAAATTTTCGACTGTTTTTTACAACAACACTTGGAAAAAATGTCGCCCAAACTACGTTCTGCCACAGCCACAACCATTCGTGCTTATCGTGATATGGTGCTAAGTGTTGGTGATAAAGATTTTAGCCACATTAGTAGGCACCTACTGTCCTTTGCTAAGATAGATGACAATGCCCTGAAAGCAGAAACCTTGCGACTCTCCTTGGTGTTACGCAATCACTATAGCTTTATTTTTCAACGTCTTGTTTAAATATGCACTTAATTACTTCACCTCAAGATTTTACTTTAGATAATTCTAAATATGCCGGTACTTGCATTACCATCGGCAATTTTGATGGTGTGCATGTAGGGCATCAAAGTCTATTACAGCGCACTATGGAGCAATCCATTAAGCAAAACTTAATGCCTGCTGTGGTTACCTTTTGGCCCCACCCCTTGGCTGTACTTGCTAGAACGCGCGCGCCATCCTTGCTCGTTACTCAAAATGATCGCTTAACTCGCTTTGCAAAGCATGGTGTGGCGCTCACATTAGAGCTGCCCTTTACCAAGGAACTAGCAACCCTTAATCCAGAAGAATTTGTCAAGCAAGTATTAGTACCGCTAAAATGTCAGCACCTGATCATTGGCTATGACTTTTCACTGGGTAAGAATAGAGCTGGTAACTTTGATGTTTTACAAGAGCTTGGGAAAAAATATTCCTTTAGCGTTGAACAATTGCCGCCGGTTATTGCACTTGACGCAGTTGTTAGCTCAACTCGTATTCGCGACTTGATTAGGGCGGGTGATTTATGGGATGCACAAAATTTGCTGGGTGGATATTATACCATTAAGGGCACAGTGGTTTCAGGGCATGGGCGCGGTTCTGGTCTTGGGTTTCCCACAGCAAACATTGCAACAGACTATGCCACAATCCCACGTCATGGAGTATATGCCACTTGGATCACAGGTATTATTAACAAAGAAGGTACAAAGCAAAAAGCATTACCTGCCGTTACAAATGTGGGGAACGTACCCACATTTGGCAATGATAAACTAAGCATTGAAAGCTTCATACTTGAAGAAGAACATAATGTTTATGGGCAAGAGTTAAGCCTGTCTTTTGTACAGCGCATCCGCAATGAACAACGCTTTGACAGCATTGCAGAACTTGTAGAGCGCATTGGCATCGATGCAAATATTGCCAAAAACATTTTAGACTCTGCCCCGAAACCTTAGTCGTCATCTATTTTCAAACTGTATTGATAATTGTAAAAGCTTTTTATTGCCGTGTGCCACCATATAGCCCACCAAATACACTTGCTTGTCTTTCACTTTGCATGTATGAAGTGCTAAGCCAAACTAAACATTAATCAATTAACCAAAATTAAAATTATGCAACCAGAAATATTAGCTCCAGCCGGAGATAAGCCTTCCTTTTTAGCAGCTCTTGCTGCTGGTGCCAATGCCATATACCTTGGGCTAAAACATTTTTCAGCTCGCATGCAGGCAGAAAATTTTAGTATTAGTGAACTTGCAGGTCTTGTGGAACTAGCTCACTCTAAAGATGCTAAAGTTTATGTGGCAATGAATTCTCTTGTTAAACCACAAGATATTAGTAGCGCAGCCAACCTCATTGGTCGTCTTGCGCGTGATGTACAACCGCAAGCCTTAATCGTTCAAGATATTGGCTTTATTAACCTAGCCCGCCAAGCTAATTTTCAAGGTGAATTGCACCTCTCTACTCTATCCAATATCACTCATCCTGCTGGGCTTATGGCAGCAAAAAAAATGGGCGCACAAAGAGTGATTTTACCGCGCGAGCTTAGCATTGATGAAATTCGACTCATGGGTGAAGCTTGCCCTGAAGATTTGGAGCTAGAGTTATTTGTACATGGCGCTTTATGTTATTGTGTTTCTGGGCGTTGCTATTGGTCTAGTTATATGGGTGGCAAAAGTGGTTTGCGCGGACGCTGTGTGCAGCCATGTAGGCGCGTATATCGCCAAGGTGGTAATGCCATACCAAACTATATGGGCAATGATAAAAGCCCTAAGGGCAAGCCCATTCGCAAGTCACAACCCCAAGCTAGAAAGAGCGGCAAGGTGCATAGCGGGCGTTATTTTTCTTGTTTAGACTTATCATTAGACGTGCTTGCCAAAACATTACTCGACATACCAAACCTTAGCTCGTGGAAAATTGAAGGGCGTAAAAAAGGTCCACACTATGTTTATCACGTGGTCACAGCCTATAAAATTTTGCGCGATAATCCCAATGATTCAAAAGCAAAAAAAATGGCTGAAGAATTTTTAAACATGGCTTTAAGTCGACCAAGCACGAGAGCTCGATTCTTACCTCAAAAACAAAACTCGCCCACAGATCCTTATGAGCATACCAGCTCGGGTCTATTAGTTGGTAAATGCAGTATTGACGCTGAAGGTCGTGCCTTTATTAAGGCACACCAAGCTTTATTACCCAAGGATTATTTGCGCATAGGCATTGAAGACCAAAGCTGGCATAGCACACTAAGCGTAACCAAGCGCGTGCCTAAGGCTGGAACACTAGTTTTACGCTTACCTAAGCATAAGACACCCAAGGTTGGTACGCCAGTTTTTTTAATCGATAGACGTGAGCCAGAGCTTATATCTATATTAAATCAAGGTGAGCAAGAACTTAAAAAGTACACAAAAAAAGCATCAACACCCATAGATATAAAACTAAAGTTTGCACCTAACATTAAAGCGCGTAAACGCGCTGATATGATTTTACGCGCCAACATACCTCAAGGGCGCGAAACACGCGGCACTAAGGGCGCTCATATGGCACTTTGGGTTTCACCTAAAGCCCAAGAATTATCACGCACCATTGTCCCCAAGGTAGCTTGGTGGCTTCCGCCAGTAATTTGGCCTGAAGAAGAACAATCATTTATTCGCCTCATCACACACTTACAAAGATGTGGCGCTATGCATTTTGTATGTAATGCACCTTGGCAAAAATATCTTTTTAATCAAATTGATGAATTAGATTTAATAGCCGGACCATTTTGTAATGTTGCCAATGTGGCACATCTTGATATGCTTAAAGAAATGGGCTTTGCGGCAAGTTTTGTTAGCCCAGAATTACCCCAAAAAGACTTATTAAGTTTACCAAAGCAAAGTCCCCTACCTCTTGGTATGGTACTTAAAGGTTTTTGGCCTGTGGGCATAGCCCGTTTTGGGCTAAATGGCATTAAAGCCAATGAACCTTTTGCAAGCCCCAAGGGCGAAGTGTTTTGGGCTAGGAATTATGGCAGTAATACTTGGCTCTATCCTGCTTGGCCCTTAGATCTTAGTGAAAAACGTAACCAACTAGATTTAGCAGGCTATAGCTTTTTTGTTGAAATAGTGGAAAATCCACCCATAAACTTACCAGAAATACGTCGCAATGGCTTATTTAACTGGGACAATGATTTACTATAAGCTTTAAGCCCCTTATCTAAAAGATAAGGGGCTCAAAATAATAACAAGTCTACCAATCATCACCTACAAGACCAATTAGGCGCACAAGCTGGTTGGTAAATCCGGCTTCATTATCATACCACACAATGGTTTTAATCAAATGTTCAACACTAACCATAGTACTTAAAGAGTCAAGCACTCCACCATAGGTGCTGCCTACATAGTCTACGGATACCAGTGGTTCTGTGCTATAGCCCAAAGTATCAATTAAATATGTATCACAAGCAGCCTTAAAAGCAGCGTTAACAGATTCAACAGTACAAGGCTTATCCACCGCACAAGTTATATCTACCATGGACACATTCGACGTTGGCACACGTACAGCCATACCATCGAGCTTGCCAGCAAGCTCTGGTAACACAAAAGCTAAAGCCTTGGCGGCTCCGGTAGTGGTAGGTAACATAGACATGGCTGCAGCACGCCCACGCCGTATATCCTTATGTGTACCATCAACTATACGCTGACTCATAGTATAAGAATGTATTGTATTTACAAGCCCATACTTTATACCAAAGGCTTCGTGTAAAACCTTAGTAGCAGGTGCAAGGCAGTTGGTTGTACAAGAAGCAGCAGAAATAACCTCATGCTTTCTTGGGTCATACATAAACTCATTCACACCAGCTACAATAGTAACATCAGCTTCCTTGCATGGAGCACTAATAATAACCTTTCTTGCACCACATTCTAAATGTTTAGCAAGATCAGTACGAGCCTTAATGGTTCCTGTAGATTCTACAACAAGATCAATGCCATATTTTTTCCACTGCCATTCACCCATGTTATATCGGGTAATGGGAATGTGTTTTCCATCAATAATTAAACCTTCTTGGTCAAAATCCACATCACCATCATACTTACCATGAGTTGAATCATACTTAAATAAGTACGCAAGGTTGCTATTACTTGAACGCGCATTAATGGCTCCAATCTTAAAAGTTGGATGTTTACATAATAGCCGCACCAAATAGCGACCTATGCGCCCAAAACCATTAATACCTATACTAAGTGACATGTATCCCCCTTATAATCAGCAAACAAAAACATTAAGCCTTACCCGATGTGCCCATAACAGTGCGTATTTTATGTGCAACCATATCTTTTACTGCAACACGGGCTGGAGTTAAATAACCACGAGGGTCAAATTGCTCAGGTTGTTCTACCATAAATTTACGAATGGAAGCAGTAAGTGCTAGGCGAATATCTGTATCCACATTGATTTTACACACAGCCATAGCAGCAGCTTTGCGCAACATTTCTTCTGGCACACCCTTAGCCCCACCTACTTGACCACCATATTGATTGCACATATTAACAAACTCCTCTGGTACACTAGAAGCACCATGCAATACTAATGGTACACCAGGAAGCAATTGGCCAATTTTTTCTAAACGCTCAAAATCAAGCTTAGCTTCTCCCTTAAACTTATAAGCCCCATGACTTGTGCCTATGGCTATAGCTAAAGAATCACAACCCGTACGTTGTACAAATTCAACTGCTTCATCAGGGTCAGTATAAACATGTTCATCGGAAGAAACGTGCTCCTCAACGCCTGCAAGCTTACCAAGTTCTGCCTCAACCCAAACACCTTTATCATGTGCATATTCAACAACCTGTTTGGTTATGGCTATGTTTTCTTCAAAGGAGAGATGTGATCCATCAATCATAACAGATGTAAAGCCACCATCAATACAATCCTTACACATTTCAAATGTTGGACCGTGATCTAAATGCACCACCACCGGCACATCTGCTTCAAGCAAAGCAGCTTCCACAAGTTTCATAATATAGATTTGACCAGCATATTTGCGAGCTCCAGCAGATACTTGTAAAATTACAGGTGATTTTTCTTGAGCAGCAGCTTGCATAATACCCTGAATAATTTCCATATTATTTACATTAAAACCACCAATGGCATAACCATCGGCATAAGCCTTAGCAAACATGTCATGAGGTCCGATAAGTGGCATGGGTTACTCCTTCAAATTATCTTAATTAAAACACATTAATTTTGTGCCACTAAAACAATAAACCTGCTTTAGTGGCACATTTCCATAAAGATGCTTATGCTCTATAAACCTTTTTCATTCATAAAGACTATTAAGTCACACACGCGGCAAGAATAGCCCCATTCGTTGTCATACCAACTAACAACTTTAGCTAAAGTGCCATCTTGCACTGTGCAATATTCTGCTTCTAAAATTGAGGAGTGTGGATTAGACTTAAAATCCATAGATACAAGTGGCTTATCGCTGTATTCTAAAATATTTTTTAATGGACCTTCAGCAGCTTTTTTCAAAGCGTTGCGCATGGTTTCGGTATCAGTTGGTTTTTCTAAAAGCGCCACAAAGTCTACTACAGATACTGTGGGTGTTGGAACACGCAAGGAATAACCTGTAAATTTACCTTGTAAGGCTGGAATAACCTTAGCAACGGCTTGAGCTGCACCGGTTGATGTTGGAATAATACTACACGCTGCAGCGCGGGCGCGACGTGGGTCGCTATGTGCCATATCAAGGATGCGTTGATCGTTAGTATAAGCGTGAATTGTGGTCATAGTGCCTTGTGCTATACCATATTCATTTTGTAAAACTAATGCTAAAGGAGCCAAGCAGTTGGTTGTGCAAGATGCATTAGACACAACATGGTGCGCTTTAGGATCATATTTTTCTTGGTTAACACCAAGCACAATAGTTAAATCTTCGTCCTTGGCAGGAGCACTAATAATAACTTTTTTAGCTCCATTATCTATATGCACATGAGCTTGCTTAGCAGAGCGGAAAATGCCGGTGGACTCAACTACAATATCAACACCATAATCGCCCCATTTAAGGTTTGCAGGATCACGCTCAGCAAAGCAATGCACCTTCCAATTGCCAACTTGTACATTGTCACCATCTACTTTAGCATCTAAATTAGCGCGACCATATACCGAATCATATTCTAACAAATGAAAGTTGGTTTCGGCATCATAAAGATCATTTATGGCAACAACTTCAACTTTATCTTGATAATGTGCAAAAAGAGCACGGAAAACTTGTCGCCCAATACGCCCAAAACCATTAATGCCAACTTTGACTTTACTCATAAAATCCCTCTCGTTGTTTAAAGTTAAAATAAATATTTTTCAAAATTTTGTTGGTCGTGCAATTATGCCTCAAGTTAGTACTTCTGACAAGCCTTGCTTAAACAAAAAATTACTGACAGCCAAGGCTTAAACCCATTTAGGACATTGCATTAGCATATCAAAACTTGACAAGTCTTTAGCTTACATATAATGCCATGGGTGGACTTGCGTCTTACCATTAAGAGGAATTATGTTTTTTGGAAAATACCATATAGTTATTATAAAACACAGTGGCAAAAGTGGTAGTCGTAAACTACACATGCGAGCTTGGTTTGCTTGGACATTTTTTTTATTCGTTATTGCACTAGTTGCCGGCAACGTATGGCTCTGGGATAAATATATTGCTACTTATGGCATAGAACACAAGCTTGCTGACAGTCAAAAAATCATTGATGACCAAAATGTACAATTATTAAGCTTAGTAGAAAAAGTTCGCACCATATCTGATGACTTAAGGCGAGTAGAACGTTTTGATGCAAAGCTACGCCAAATGATGCATCTTGAAAAAAACTTTACCGAAATTGGGCAAACTTCCACAAGACGCGATGAATTTTTAAAAACCGACTTGCCTATACATCGTCCCAATTTATTGGCAAGACGTTTACAAACATTTTTAGGTCAATTGTCTGAGGATATAAACCTTGAAGAAGTACAACAACAAGACCTTATTCGTAGCCTACGCACTCAAAAAAATACTCTTTTAGCAACGCCATCCATCTGGCCAGTAGAAGGATTTATTTCTTCAAAATTTGGCATGCGCAATTCTCCTTTTGGTAGAGGAAGAACATTTCATAAGGGCTTAGATATTAATGCTCGAATAGGCACACGTATTGTTGCAACAGCAGAAGGAACGGTTAAGCAAAGTGGTTATGATGGTGCATATGGTATCAGCGTTGAGATAGACCATGGTAGAGGCATTGTAACAAAGTATGCTCATATGCAACGTAGTACAGTTAAAGTAGGTCAATGGATAAAGCGTGGTGAAATTTTAGGCTTTATTGGCATGACAGGACGTACAACAGGTCCACACTTACACTATGAAGTAATTATTGGTGGCGTTCCCACAGACCCACTAAAGTATATTTTAGAATAATAATAAACGCCATGCAAAGTGCTTAAGCTTTGCATGGCGTAAAATTGCTAAAATCGTTTCCTGTCTACACAAACATATAAAAGCCTGCGATTTTCTTTCTTGGTAATCCCTTAGACGCATAAGTACCATCACCTTTTAAGTGCCGACTACTTAAATAAATAAGCGTACTTTACGGCAAGCCCATCTGTGCGCTCTAATAGCTTAGCAGCGACACCATCCACGTCTTCGGGATTTAATATATCAAGCTCTTGGGCTAATAAATAACCTAGATGCCCTTCACTTTGACTAAATACCCACGTAATGGAGTAAATAGAACCCACATTGGGTCTTTCTGGAAATTCAGCCTTAGAAACTAGCAAAAGACGAATCTTAGGGCTGTTATCTTCATTTAATTGAAATAAATTACTGCCATTAAAAAGTTCTTTTAAGCGCGTAGCAAGGCGCGTACCTGCAGCATCATTACCAGTATGACTAACAGAAACTTGGCTTTTGCGCTGAGTTGATTTAGACGGCGTGTCCTTGGCAGGTTCAGCCACCTTATCTACAGCCTTACTATTTTGCTCTGCAGCAGCATACCCATAACCAACACTAGCCATTAAAATAAATGCTACCATACAGAAAATACTTAAAAAACGATTATTAAACATTTCATTCTCCTTAAATATATATGCTTAACCTCTATCTTCTATACTAACACCGCTATAACGTAGTGATAGTATAAAGGACTGAATAACAGCAGCATCTTGCGGAATTAAGTTACCAAAAGAAAGCCCCAAGGTTACACGTGACACATTTTTTAAAACCCGCATGATAGTTGCACTAACTGTAATGGTGTCTTTTTGCGTCCAAACTTCCAATTTAACACTTTCACCAGATTCAAGCTTGCGCAGTGATGTACCCTCTACCCCATCTAGTGTAACCTTACAGCCTTTAACAGATATATCCTGCACAACGCAAAAATAACGCTTAATACCCACATCAAGAGCTGCAGCCAAAAGACAATCCATGCGTTCCGCATTGCGTATTTCATATGCTTTAAACCGCGATGGAAATTCACAAAAAGCTAAAAATTTGCGAGGGATTGTATAAGTTAGTACACTTGAAAAAGTTACATTTAAGCCGCTAGTCTTAAAAAGGGCAGCAAAGGATGCATCCCTTACTAAATAGTTGGCAATGCCTGACATAGTAGGAAACTTAAGCAAGAAAAAGTTATCTTGTTCATAACCTACAAGCTGTGTTTCAAGCTTCATATTGTTTTTAAAAAGACATGAAAAAACAGTGCCTAACTGAACATCCACATCATATAGGGTAATTTGCTTTTGATCTTTAAAAGATTGGTCATCCATAAAACCATCCTCATGAATTTTATTAAACCAAACACAAAGCGACTGTTGCTATATATTTATGCATCAGTACATGCATTATAGTCATATATTACAAAATATCACAAGCAATTTTATGTATTATCAAAATCCATCTTCCAAGGCAGGCCATATCAAATGAGTATCAGCAGTGCTAGAAATTACGTTATGATTCTTTGCTGGTAATATGTGTACTTGCCTTTGCTTAACAAGAACTCTACCCTCTGAAAACCATTGTAAAACCTGAGGATAGAGTCTATGCTCCATACTTTGAATACGCTTTTGCAAGCTAGTTTCATCATCATTTGCCAAAACAGGTAGTACAGCTTGAGCAATAATTGGTCCGTGATCTACTTCCTCTTCTACAAAATGCACAGTACACCCAGATACCTTAACCCCAAAAGCGCAAGCATCTTTTGCTCCATGTGCCCCAACAAAACTTGGTAATAGCGCCGGATGCACATTAATAACCTTGCCTGCAAAAGCATCTAAAAAGCTAGCTGTTAAGATGCGCATATACCCAGCCAAAACCACAAGATCCACATGATAATTTTTTAGAGCTTGCACAAGGGCTAAGTCAAAACTTTCGCGACTATCATATGCTGTATGATCAAGCTCAAGAGTTGGCACACCAAACTTTTTTGCTCGTTCAAGCACTGTTGCTTGTGGTCTATTACTAACCACTAAGTTTACCTTAGCATCAAGTGTACCCTTGGCTATATGTTCAAAAATAGCTTGGGCATTACTTCCACTGCCTGAAGCAAGTATAACTATACCAAGAGGCATCACAGCTCCGCAAGATATGAATAAGTATTAACCAATTTTAGCAATGAGGGCTTCGCCAACTTTTTTACCAAGTTCATGACAAGCCACAAGCGCATCATGAGAAGTGGACCATTGATGGCGCAAGGGATCGGCCACCATTTCCATTTTCATAGACTCAAGCCATTCATGAACAATTTTAGGGCTTTCGCCTGACCACCCATAAGAACCAAAGGCTGCCGCAATGCGATTTTGCGGACGCAAACCCTTCATATAAGTAAGCATGGATGCAACATAAGGCATGACATTATTATTATGAGTGGGACTACCCACCAAAACAGCGCCACAATCTGCAAGCTCAGTCATAACGGCACTATGGTGATTTTGCTTTAGTGACATAATACGCATAGGTACACCAACAGACTCAAGCCCGCTACCTATGGCGTATGCCATTTTTTCTGTGCTATGCCACATGGTATCATATACAATAACAGCTTTCTTTTGTGGTTTTTGCTCTGCCATTTCTTTATATAGGTTAATGATAAATTCAACCCCTTCCTTACCACGATGAATAAGACCATGATCTGGTGCAATCATATCGATTTCTAATGTGCTAAGCAGTTCTGCAGCCTTAAGAACTTGCGAAGAAAAAGGTAGTACAATATTATAATAATATTCTTTCACAGCTTGCAACACCACATCGTTTGAAACTTCATCACCAAAGCGTTGGCTGGTTGCTATATTTTGTCCAAAAGCATCATTGGAGATGAGCAACTTATCTTGTGGAATATAGGACACCATACTATCTGGCCAATGTAGCATGCGAGTTTCTACAAATTTAATAGTACGACTACCAATGGATATTTCTGCACCATTGGCAACTGCCTCCACTGGCCAATTACTTATATCAAAATATCCTGCCATAGATTTAAGACCAAGAGCAGAGCAAAAAATCTTTTCCGGTTTGCAACGCGCAACTAACTCTGCTAAAGCACCAGCATGGTCTAATTCTAAGTGGTTACAAACAATATAATCTACTTTTTCAGGCGGAGTGACATGGGAAAGGCGACATAGCAAGGTATCGGTAGTATGTGCAGAAACAGTATCAAAAAGTACTGTTTTTTCATCTTTTACTAAATAAGCATTATAGGTAGAACCCTTTGGCGAAACAGAATAACCATGAAAATCTCTATTGTTATAATCTACAGCCCCTACCCAATAAATATCCTTCTTAATCTCAAAAGGCAACATATTGCTCTCCTTAATATAAATAGATAATAGTATTAACTGACTAATAATAGGCTAAAAACATCAAAAAGACAACACTAAGGAGCTATGCATGTATTTTTTATAAAAATGCACTATATTTAAAAAATATATGCAGTACAATAATTTGCACTGCATATAAAAAAATTATTTGATAAACAAATAATTAAGCTGGGCTAAATTGATCTTTGCCTGCTCCACATACTGGACAAACCCAATCCGAAGGAACTTTATCAAATTCAGTACCAGCAGCTACATTGGGCTCATCGCCTTCTGCAGGATCATATTCATAGCCACATAAATCACAAACATACTTTTGCATAATAATTTCCTCTAGGCCTTCCAAAGACCATGCAAGTTACAGTATTCACGAACAGTTACGTTATTTGCCGCAACACAAAACTCCGCTTCTGGAGCTTCACCTGGTTTTAAGAATTTTGTATAGCTGATGCCATCGGCAACCAGTTCAATCCATTCAATATAGTGGCTATCATCCATGGGATGAGCAACGCTACCCACGCTTACTTTATAGCCAGTAGCAGTTTTTTCCACCACAGGAACATGTTTTTCCTTAGCGCCATCGGTTGTGCCTTCACGCATTACCTTCATAGGTTGATTACAACAAGAAAGCTCACCACCGGCAGAATTTAATGCTTCTACCATGCTACCGCAAAGCTCACATTTACAAACTTCTAAAAATTGAGGCATATTGTTTCCTCTCATGGTTAAGGTGAATAAATTATTTTATAAGCATATATAACAATGCTCCTTTATGATACCAATGCCTAGCCTTTACGTCTAGTTTTTTCTTAAAAAACCTTGCTCATTAAATATTACAAGCAGATAAGATTATTTCATTGTGCATCTAGCAATTCTTTGCGCTCTACACCAATAACATTTGGCAAAGAAACACTAACACTACCTATAAAAAAATCCGAAGGATGCCGACCACCCCAGAGCAATTCTTCACCATTGCTCAGTAAAACTAAACCAGCTTGCACCCCACCTTCTACATACATCACAGTGCGCACATCAATGGGCAATTGAAGCAAAGCAGAAGCAAAGGCATGTGCTGTTATAGGTTGGCGACAGTGTAAAAACAATATATTGCCCTGACCATCTTGAGCAACAGCCGCAATGGAATGCTCATTCCCTTTTTGGGCTGACCATAAAACTTGTTTTTTTGAATCTATAAGGCGATAATTTTGTACTACAATTTCATATTGCTCAAGCAAATCTTCCCATCCTTGAGTATCTCTATCTACCAGCTGTGTAGGCGCAAGGCTTTGATCAAAAGGTTTTGATAGAAAAAAAGCCCCAAAACTTTTAGCAATATTTTTATTGTTGATGTGGCTACCTGTGCGCATATATCCCGTACTTGTTTTGCCATCTGGTAAATACATGCTTGCATTTATGGCTGCCACAAGGTTGTTTTCTTTGGCCCATTGCATTAATGTTTGTGGCGCTTTGTTGTTTTCACTTACACTAAACAACGAAAATACAAATTGTTTTGCATCAAACCGCAAAACCACAATGCGCACATTGCTATTTTGTTCCAGTGGGAAAGTACCCATTTCAAGACCGGGTTCAACTACCTCCCAAACTTCAGACCTTACAGGTGCAGCTTGAAAAGTAAGAATTAATAGACATATTATTAAGTATATCTTAGACATAATAACCCCTTTATAGATGCAAGCATTATAATTTAAAACCCTTACAATAGCAATGATATACAAATTTATGCATTTGCTGCAAAAAACTATATTGACATATCAAGCTATATTGATATAGTTTTAATTGAGCCCAATATAAGGAATGATTATGAAAATTGCAGAACTTATTAATAAATCAAGTAAACCATTTTTTTCTTTAGAATTTTTTCCACCAAAAGACAAAGAACAGTGGCCAAACTTTTTTAATTGTGTAGAGAAATTAAAGGAACTAGATCCTCTTTTTGTATCGGTCACCTATGGTGCTGGAGGTTCATCTCAAGACAATACCCTGGAAATTGCTACACGCTTACATGAAATGCAACTAGTACCTATGGCACACCTAACTTGTGTTGGCTCTACTGCTAAGCATATAAATGATTTTTTATTTAAGCTAAACCAAGCTGGTATTAACAATGTTCTTGCTTTACGTGGAGATCCTCCTAAAGATATTAACCAAGAAGGATTTGACTGGCAAAATGCTGAATTTAAATATGCTGAAGACTTAGTCCATTTTGTACGCAAAACTGCTCCGCAAATGGGCATTGGTGTTGCAGGTTATCCTGCACCACACCCAGAATCTCCAACATTCGCCACAGATAGGGCTTATACACTTTCTAAAATTAAAGCTGGCGCCGAGTTTGTTATCACTCAACTTTTTTTTGATGTACGCGAATATTTTGACTTAGTGGATACATTAAAAGAAAAAAACATTCATATTCCTATAATTCCAGGCGTTTTACCTATTCAAAGTTTTGACTCCATCAAAAGAGTATTAAGTATGTGCGGAGCAAATATTCCTGGTAATCTTTATTTACAACTAGAAAAGGCACACAGCAGCGGCGGAGAAGAAGCCGTACGCGAAGTGGGTCTTGAGTTTGCAATTCTACAAATCAAACAACTTATAGCTGGTGGGGCCAAGGGTATACACCTTTATACATTGAATAGATCCGGACTTTGTTTACGCCTAGCGCAAGCTTTAAAAGATGTAATATAGTGTATTACAAAGCCTCATTGCTAAAGTAAAACTTTAGTTTTTCTCTGGAGGTAGCTTTTCTTCCATATATATGCGAGCGTTAAAATATCTCGTTAAAATGTCTCGAGCATAGGTTTTGTGTTCTCCACCCACATAAGCCTGCATGGCGCGAAAAATATTGCGATCATATCTATCAAAGTATTCGCGTAAAACTTGTACACCTACACGTACACCTGTATCAATTTCATGCAGATCAAGCTCACCTTTTTGTATGCTATCAAGTTTTTCTTTGTGATAGACATAAATCACCTGCATGGGACCTCGTGCATTAGCAGTTGAATGAGTTGTGGCGTCAAAAAAGCTTTCACGCCAAATGATACTCAACACCAAAAGAGGAGGAATGGAATAATGTGCAGACCACAAAGCTACTGCATCTAAATATTTTTCTTGAGTTTGCTCATCAAGGCTAACTTCAGGAAAAGCATGTTCAAATGCTTCTTTAAGTTGAGCTTTAGATAATACATACTCTTGAACATTAACGCTTTGCTCCATAACTTTTTTATAATCTGCCTCAATGATCTTTAAATTATCATAGTCATTTTTAGCAACAACCATGTTATTATCAGCAATAGCAAATTTTTCCATAGCGTATACATATGAACCTACAGCAGCACCTACCACAAGCATAATCCAAAATATATACGGCAAAATTGACTTATCACGTATGGTTTGCGCCACAAGCTTACCATTTTTTACAATATAATATTGTTTCATTTTTTATGTCCTTAAATATTTATCTTAACAGAATTTGCTTTATGGACTTTTTTTCAGCCTTAAAGGGTTGTTTTGAAAAATAGCAAGCATTATGCCAATGACCATTAGCCCGCCGCCAATAATGTGTACCTGTGTTACTTCTTCGCCAAGCACAATAACACCCTCTAGCGCAGTAAATAGTGGAATTGTATAATAAACCATCCCAACAGATACTGGGCCAATGCAATCAATGGCCTTTGTCCAAAGGGCATATGCTATAAATGAGCAACCAACACCTGCATATAAGACAGCAAAAATAACCCCATAACTCCATGTAAATGGCGGCATTACCCATACCTCAATGCAATACATAGGAATGGCAAATAAAAGACCTAGGCTAAAAGTGCTTACATGAAAACCTGCAGAACTTAATTCCTTAGGTCGATAGCGTGTAAAAAATGAGTATATACCAAAGCATAAAACTCCACCTAAGCTCCATAAATCACCCATAGAAAAATTTACGTTGGTAATATTGCTCCACTTTCCACGCGAAATCAAAATTCCTAGACCAAACAATATAATTATAAGCCCTAATAATCGGCGCAAAGTTATGGGCTCAGCGCATAAATAACGCGATAGCAACATTATTACTATTGGCGCTGAAGGAACAAATAAGACCATGTTTATGCTACTAGTGCTCTGCCCTGCTTTATAAAATAAAGCATTGAGTGAAGTAACACCTATAAACCCAATAAACGCTAAATAAGGTATATGGCGTTTTATAATGGGTAAGTCAGTAGAAAAACTTCGTACTGCAAAAGGCAAAATACAAAGCAAGGCCACAAACCAACGCCAAAAATTAAGCTGTATAGGAGGAATAAAAGTTGCCATGGCTCTTGCCACCACAAAATTTCCTGCCCACAGTATAACAGATGTAAAGGCGGCTACATAACCTATAGCTCTTATATTCATAATAAAAAACCCAAGGGTAGCTTATTTAACTACCTCAGACTAATGACAAACCCCCTATAGGGTGTTTGTGCCACCTAATAAGCAAAGCTTGATTGGCAGTAATGCACGAAAATCAATCGTTTTACTCTCAATTTACATAACATACGCTATGCTTATCTAAGGTAAACGGCTTTGCCGCGGTTTACTTTCTGCATCCGTAAGGTTCGCGTTGCCCTCGATTAACGTAAAGTTCGCAAGCTCACTTAACGGCTATGCTTCGCACCCTTCGGGCAGGACTCTTAATTTATCGGTAGTACTAATGTTGTTAGCACTTTCTACCTCAAGCTTATGGCAAGCCTATGCCCTAATTTTAACTCTTAATTTGTGTGTGGCACAGCTTTAACTACTTAATTACACTTGCCCTGCTTATTGGCATGCTCAAGCCCAAAGCACTGCCCAGCATCACAAGCAGATTTTAATGCAGAACATGCCTTAGACATTTCATTTTCTTCAAGCCACACTAAGCCTTGTGCCATATGTCCTAAGCTTATATTTTTATCTTTTAATAAAGCATACTCAGCATCATTCATGGCACCACGTAACTTTCCAGAACGCCAAAGCACTAAGGCACGCAAGGCATAAAGCTCGGCATTGGGTCTTAATTGCACAGCCTTAGTCATATCGTCAAATGCTTCGCCATTATTACCAAGCTGACTTTGCACTAAAGAACGTAAAGCAAGAAAAGCTGTCATATCTTTTTGGGCTTGTTCAGCTATGGTCATTTGTTCATTAATTTTTTCTAGTGATTTTTGTGGATTTTTAAAACTCAAATTTTCCATTTCCTCAGCAGAAAAATTAATTTCTGCATCATTAAATATGCTTTGTGAAGACACAGCAGGTTTTGGTGCTTCTTGAGGAGTTATGGCATTATTTTTATCTCCACAACCAAATAATGCAGTTAACATTCCAATAATAATTAATTTTTTTAACATTACTTTACTCCATACAATAATAAATAAGATTTCTTGACAAAAGTTTATCTATACCTATATACACATATATTGACTATCAAATATTGTCATGCAAATATTACGGAGGTATTATGTATTTCGATCAGCATATTCCAGCCATAGAGCAATTTTATCTACGCCTAAGAAGTCAAGACCAAAACTGTTTAATACAACAGCATTTAATTGAAATACTAGAACATATTTATAATAACTCTACATCCTTTCATATACCTTCAAGTATGCAAACTCAGTTTTATCAAGAGTTTTCTACTATTATACAAGGTCAGAGTATAAGCTATGACACTTGTTTTGCCCTAATAGAATGCTTAATAATCTTTTGCCGTGAGAAACAATTGCGCACGAATTCTTTAGACTCACTACCACTACCAGAACAAAAATTATTAAAATTTTATGAAAAAAGTGATTTATGGAGTTTAGACGATGGCACACTATTGCATATGTGGTACTGGCACACCTTGCCAGACGATTGTAGTTAGTCATATCCGATATAAACAAAATTTACAGTATGATACCGAAGCTATCTCCATAACCTTAACAAGCACCATGTCTGAGCAAAACTACTGGTATTGTGCGCGCCATAATCCATAAGTCCATCCAAAGCGACCAGTTAGTCACATAATAATTGGCGTACCATATGCGTTGTTCATATGTGGTTAAGTTGCGCCCAGAAATCTGCCAAAGACCAGTTATGCCGGGTTTAACAAAGCTGTATTCTCGGTAAACATCTCCATAGTGTTCTGGTTCTTCCTCTAAAATGGGTCTTGGTCCCACAAGGCTCATGCTGCCCATTATAACATTGATAATTTGTGGTAGCTCATCAAGGCTTGTTTTGCGTAAAAAATGCCCCACAGGTGTAATACGTGGATCATCAAAAAGTTTTTTATTTTCTTCCCATTGCCGTTTATATTCTGGATTTTCATCAAGATATTTTTTTAATATTTCATCTGCATTGGGAACCATGGTCCTAAATTTATAAATACGTATTTTTTTGCCCCCTTGCCCCCAGCGTTCATGGGCATAGATGGCACTTGATTTTGTGCTTAACCAAATCCAAAGACAGATAAAAAAACCTAATGGAATAACAACAACCAAGGAAGCTAAAGAAAATATAACATCAATACAACGCTTTATAAACAAACGCCTAGAGTCCGTTAGATTTTGGCGCACCATAAATCCCATAGAGGTCCCTAAGATGCGTGGAGCAAGCCAAAACTTTTTTTGTTTTACAACAGCATCACAAGGAATAAATAAAACATTGCGACAAAATCTTGTTATATCTTCAAATACTTGTGAATTAGCTCTTAGTTCATCCTCAACACCACACCAAACAAACATGGGCTGCGTATAAGACTGTTGAATACTCAAGATTTTTTCTTTCCAATATTTATCATCATAATTAATTGATAAATATGCCACAGGCTTTAAACCTCGTTCAGGATAATTAACCATTTCATCCCATAACTCTCTACATTGCTCTGCATCTTGCAAAAAAATTGTAGGACTACCCCACCAATCTTTACGGCAAAGCCTTCTACGCACAGCACCACGCAACACAGGTACAGAAAAAATACTTCCAAACCATGCAAACAATAATATAGACCTAGAATACTCAACACTACTTTGAGTCATAAAGAGCATCAACAATACCACAAGGTAGGTCATAGAAACCGTTAGGAAAATGTGTTTTACTTCACGATGTGGGGGAGGCAGCGGCACTTGGGTAGCACCAAATAAAATACTAAAAATTGGAGCGCATAATAGTATTGTGCTTATGGTTGCATATAAGTGAAGAGGCACAGGGCCCCAAAACAATCTAAAGAGGACCACAATTAGTAAAGTCAACTGCATAACAAGCGCATCACCAAGCAGCATAATTAATTGTGACGGACGTAAACCTATTAACTTACAAAATCTATTATCCCTCATAAAACACCTCTTAACCCAATACACTTAACTATATTATCTAAAATTTATAACTCAAAATCATTTATTTTCATAATTTTTACATGAAGCCAACTTCTAAATTCAAGCTCTTAAAGTAAAGCTTGAAGAAATCTATTTAACTATGATTTCTAAATCATTACAACATGCTTCAATAATTAGCACTTGCAAAGGCTACACTTATTGCACCACAATTGGCAAGAATTTTTAGCAAAAAAATATTTTAATTTATTTTATTTCTTTAGTTTATTTTACTACTATACATTATATGACCAGCGCAATTTTACACAAAGATACAATTTTATTGCATTACCTTAATATTTTATCTAGTTTGAACTGCTGTTGCAATACTTGCATCATGGCAGATAGTTTGATATATTTATTAATTGCCTTTACAACAAAAAATAAACTGTGCAAGGAGAACACACTTTATGAAAAAACTATTTTATTTAAGCTTAGTAGCTCTTTCACTGATAAGCTTTGCTGGTCCTAGCTTTGCCAAAACCTATGTTAATGGCATTGATGCTAACTATCCTCCATTTGGATATATGGATGAAAAGGGTAAACCAGCTGGTTTTGACGTTGAGTCCATGGATTGGATTGCAAAAAAAATGGGCTTTACAGTAGAGCATAAACCAATTGCCTGGGATGGCATTATTCCAGCTTTGCTTGCTCGTCAAATTGATATGATTTGTTCCGGCATGAGCATTACTGATAAACGCCGCCAAATGGTTGAGTTTTCAAATCCTTACTGGACTGTGTCACGCGTATTTATTGCACCAAAGGCCTCTAATTTAACACCTAGTGATGTTCTTTCAAAACCTATTAAATTAGGCGTTCAACGCGGTACTTCTGAAGCAGAAGCCATGCAAAGCGAACAAAAAGAAAAGAAATATCCTTTTGAACTTAGATTTTATGAGTCCGCTCCTCTTATAGTAGAAGACTTACTCAACGGACGAATTGACGCAGGTCTTATGGATGCTTTACCAGCTGAAGACTCCATTGCCAAGGGCAAGGCTGTAAAAAAGATTGGTACACATGGTCAGCCAGATCAATTTGGTGTTGCCATTCGTAAAGATGACAAAGAACTTCGTCGCTTAGTTGATGAAGGTTATAAATTGCTTATGGCAGATCCATACTGGAATGAACTTAAGAAAAAATACTTAAGCAAATAATTATACAAACCCCCTACAATAACCTGTAGGGGGTATTATTATTATGGATTCATTAAAAGTTGTATTTGACGCATTACCCTATATTTTAGGTGGAAGCTTAGTTACCATTGCTAGTGTTTGCATTGCACTTGCAATGGGCTTAATCATGGGTATACCCCTTGCTGTTTTGCAAGTTTATGGGCATAAAACTTTGCAAAAATTTGTCGTTTTTTATGTGTGGATTTTTCGCGGCATACCCATCTTAGTTTTATTATTTTTATTTTTTGGTTTATTTGTAAGCCTAGGTTTGCCTGCAGAACCATTTATTATAGCGTGCTTTGTGCTCGGTTTTACTAGCACAGCCTATCAATCCCAAATTTTTCGTGGAGCTATTCAAGCTATTTCTCAAGGTCAATTAAAAGCTGCTCGTGCACTTGGTATGACAGACTATCAAGCCATAAGACATATTATTTTACCTCAAGCTATGCGCATGTCTATACCTGGCTTTGCCAATGAATTTTCTATTTTACTTAAAGATTCAGCTATATGTTATGTACTTGGAACTCAAGAAATTATGGCAAGAGCCAATTTTGTTGCATCAAGAACACATGAACATTTAGCTCTTTTTGCTGCAGCTGGTGTTTTGTATTTTCTTATAACATTAATTGGTGTTCGTATTTTGCGCATGCTTGAACATAAAGTTTATATTCCTGGCTATGCCATTAATTAGGTGAATACATGAATTCTAACGTACTAAGCATAAGAAATTTATCTTTAAAAATTGGTGAGAAAAGCATTTTACAAGATTGCTCCTTAGATATTAAACGAGGGGAGTTAAAGGTGCTTATTGGTCCGTCTGGAGCAGGAAAAAGCACACTTTTGCAATGTATTAACTGTTTAATTCCTCCTGATAGCGGACAAATTTATCTTGAATCTGAAGAGTTGAATATTCAAAACAAAGACAAACTTTGTGCCTTTAGAGCTCAAGTTGGCATGATATTCCAAGACTTTAATTTATTTGATCACCTTAGCGCTGTTGATAATGTTGCTATAGCACTATGCAAAGTACGAAAATTTTCTAAAGATAAAGCCCTTGAAAGGGCACTACATGAACTTGATCGTGTGGGTCTATCTAAGCGCACAAGCCTTTTTCCAGCGCAGTTGTCTGGAGGACAAAAGCAAAGAGTTGCCATAGCTCGAGCTTTAGCTATGGATCCAAAAGTTATTTTGCTTGATGAGCCTACCTCCGCCTTAGATCCAGAGTTGGTTGGAGAAGTGCTTGCGGTTATTCGCGACTTAGCACGCGGTGGTATGACAATGCTTATGGCAACCCACCAAATGGATTTTGCCCGTGCTCTAGCTAATGAAATTTTGTTTATGGAAAAAGGCATTATTATCGAACGTGACACACCAGAGAATTTGCTTGCACCAAATGCTAATACCAGAACACAAGCCTTTTGCACCAAGCTTTTAGATATGGATGTTACAGAATAATGTTTGACCCAAGTTTTTTATCCGGCGAACTTTTACCAGCCTTAAACCGCGGCTTGGTTGTTTCTATCTCTCTAATTGTACCATCCACTATTCTTGGTTTTTTTTGCGGCATTTTACTAGGAGTGCAGAGGGTATATGGAGTTGGTTTTGTAAAAAAACTTGGCGATTGGTTCGTAGCCATTTTCCGCGGTGTACCTTTGGCTGTTCAATTGATGATGATTTATTATGCATTACCTAAACTTGGATTGTATTTTGAACCTTATTTTGCTGCATTAATAAGTTTCACTCTTTGTAGTGCAGCTTATCACTCTGAGTATATTCGCGGCGCACTTTTTTCCATTCGTCAGGGTCAAATTAACGCTGCTCAAGCACTTGGAATGACAACATTTCAAACAATTTTTTGGATTATTATACCCCAAGCCGCAAGGCGCGCATTGCCCGGTTGTGGAAATGAAGTAATCTACCTGATTAAATATTCTTCTTTGGCTTATCTTGTTACTTGTATGGAGCTTATGGGTGAAGGAAAGGTTGTTGCTTCTAATACCTTTAGGTTTACAGAAGTCTTTGTTGTCGTTGGAGCGTACTATTTAGCAATGGTTACAATTGCGACTTGGATTCTAAATCGCTTGGAAAAGCGTTATCATATTCCAGGTTTTGGTTCTGCATAAATGTCTCCAAACAAAGACTTTTTAAATGAATGGATTGATTTTGTCCCTGCTTTTATTCAAGGTAAGCATCATGTAGTGCTTGAACATTTAGCGCAATTACGCAAATCTAGTCGGCTTATTTATCCTCCACAAAATGAAATTTTAAATTGCTTAAGCTTCTCTAGACCACAAAATATTTCAGTTGTTATTCTAGGTCAAGATCCTTACCATGGACCCAGTCAAGCTCATGGGCTTGCCTTTTCTGTGCCTAATCATCTAAAAGCACCTCCTTCTTTAAAAAATATTCTTAAAGAAATTAATCATGACATATATGATAGTAAACAACCTACCCCTAACCATGATTTGAGTCGCTTGGCAGTTCAAGGAGTTTTGCTTTTGAACACAGTTCTTAGTGTTGAAGCTCATAAACCTCTTTCGCATAGTAAAATTGGTTGGCAAGAAATTACTCAAAGCATTATTCAAAGCCTTGCCAGCTTAAGTAATCATCTTGCAGTTTTATTATGGGGCAAGCACGCGCAATCTTATGCTCCTTTTTTTGATCCAAATAAACATTTAATTCTATCAGCATCTCATCCATCTCCTCTTTCTGCTCATCTAGGTTTTTTTGGATGCAAACATTTTTCTCAAACCAATGCATGGTTAGTAAAGCAATCTATGCAGCCTATAATTTGGTAGTCAAACGTTCCCCAAATGGTTAAATCTCATCATGTCATTAGTTTTAACTAGATGCTGAATACATTACAGTATTCTAACCACTTAAAACAAAAGCTTCTTGAATTTTGAGCTGAACTATACCAGCTCGACTACTTAACCTTTGCTAAAAACCTATTTTAATGCGTGTTTCAGAATGGCACCACGCTTGGTCTAACGTCCATGCTCTGGCATAAACACGACCACTCCAAATACCCCTTTGGGAACGTCAGAAGCAAGTTCTGACTTATTTTACGTGGCGCAAAATTTTTTTTACAGAAAAATTTCAGTATTCAGCACTTAAAAGCAAGTTCCCTAGTTTTGAAAATTGCCGTAAAAGTCTCATTTCATGCTTTTTTTTTGGAGTTTTTTTTAGCTTTGCCATTGTGTATTAAGTACAGAACTACAAATAATTATTTAGTTTTCAGTGCCCACTACTTATTATATTTTTTTTATGCTATCGCTTGGAAAAATTTTCCCTTTGGTTTTATTTAAGGTCTGGCATTATGTATTTTACAATTTAAGCAATTTTTATTTTTTATTACTGTTAGCTCGCAAGCAGCCGTTAAATCAAACAATTTAATTATCAACTTTTATTTTCTAGAAAAAATCTAATAATTATAGGTATTAATTTTGCATGTTTTGTTTGTATTGTAGAGTTTATTTTTAAATTTTTACTGCTGAGGGTTTATGATGTTAATAAACAGATTAAAAAACAATACATTGCGTTTACTTTTTGCGATTTTGCTTTTACTTTGCTTACTCCTTAATGGTTGTGGATCTAAAACAAGTTCTAATCATAGCCTAGGGCAAAAAGTTGCAAAAACCGCACATAGTCAAATGGGCAAAGACTATGTTTTTGGAGGTTCTTCACCAAAAAATGGATTTGACTGCTCAGGACTTATTTGGTGGGCGTATAAAGAACATGGCGTTACCGTTCCAAGGGTAACCAAGGATCAAGCGCAAGCCGGAAAATCTGTTTCATCTACCAAAGCTAGACCAGGTGATATAGTAGTTTTTAAGCCTTCACGTAACTCTAGTGCTTTGCATACTGGACTATATTTAGGTGCTAATAAATTTATCCATAGTCCTAGAAGCGGTGCAGAAATTCGCATTGAAAGTATTGATAATTCTTATTGGAAGCCAAAACTTAAAACTGTTCGCAGGGTCATCAATTAGCTTGTTTTAACACTTAAGCAACATCAATTTGGTTGTTACTGTTAAGCAATACTATGCTCGAATCTATTTGCTTCTTATATTAGCAGTATTTACCCTTATTATTTAATCAAAAATCCATGCTGTTTTAAAAAAATCCTTTTCCATTTAAAAGATTAAATTTATAAATTTTTTTAATGCATTATTTTTCTTCTCAAGCTTAAAAAACAAGTTTTTCAAAATAAATTTTTATCTAAATTTTATTGCACTCCAATAATGAAAACGCAATACCGTTACGCTATTTTGTCATAAATGTCGTATTTAGCCCTATTTTCCTTGACTTCATCTAGCATTGCGGTATTGTGTGTTTATATTTTTTTATAGGAGTGCCAATGAATAATCATATGAACTCTAAGTCTGGACTTCTTAGCCTTGCAGACATAGCAAGGCACTTTGATTTACCCGAATCAACAGCTAGATATTATTGTAAACGCTTTGCTGCTTTTCTACCTATTCATGGAGAAGGAAGGCGTAGACGCTATGGAGAAGAAACTCTTGAAATTGTATCAAAAATTCTTGAATTAATGAAAGTTGGAAAAAATGCATCAGCAGTAGAGAATGAACTTGCAAGAAATTATGCCCGTACCACTGATGTTTACGTTCCTGCTGTTCAACAAAGCTCAAATATTACTCATAACGAACTAGCAAATCTTGATACGTCCATTGCGCTAAGAATACTTGAACAGCAAAATACAGCTATGCAAAGTATAGCAAACTCCTTAAATATTTTAGCCAATCAACAAGAACATATTAAAGATCTTACCAAGGCTGCCAATGAAGCCACTGAGGAAAATATTCGTTTAAAAAAAGAAGTTATAACTTTAAAGTCTGTAATTCGATCATCAGAGGCAGTTCATCAAGACGATTTAGATCAAGTTCGAACTTGGATGAGTAGGCTTGCTAAAAGCTATAATGAAAAAACACCATTAGATACGCAAGCTCCGCAAGATAAAAAATAATTATAATTTTAGCCTATTACACAAACAACACATGCGCAACATTAAGTTCGCAACATTACTAAACATTAGAATCAGTACAATTCTCAAAGTTATTGTTAACTAAATTACTAAAAGACCCAACTATCAAAAATGTAATTTTACTTTTTATAGTTGGGCTTTTTCTTCAAAGCAAATATCATCGCTTACATACATTTTATCAAATACTTTTCTTATGCTTCACTAATAGAAATAAAAGCATTTTATATAATTTTTTATTTTTTGGGCGTATTAATTTTACAATAGCAAAACAGTTGGCAAACTGAATATACCTTAGACTTTTTTTTAGTAAATCACATATAAAAAAATATTTTTTTAATCATAGCAATTTACGTTGTTGAGCAAGATAAACCACCATAAACAGCATTAAAACACCAAAATTACAGACTATGTAATTCTACAAAAAAAAATCTATTTTTCAATTATATTCCTATGTTTTAATTATTTATTTTTTGCTGCTAATTCAAAAACTGTTTTGAATAGTTCTAAAGGCAAAGCACCACGTACCACTGCATTATTAACTAAAAAGTATGGTGTTCCCTCAATATCTAGTTTTTTAGCATCTGCTAAATCTTGTTCTAAAATTTCCTTGGTTTTTTTGTTTTTCGCATCTCTTGCAAGCTTAACCACATCAAGTCCAAGCTTGCTGGCTTCATCTTTTAAGAATGCTTCACCTTTTTCTAGTAATTCATCTCTTTTTTCAAAACAAGCTTCGTAAAGTTTCCATGCTTTTTCATGAGATTGAAATCCAGCCGCAATAACAAATTCTGAGGCCATAATAGAAGTCGGACCGTTACTTAATGGAGTATGTTTAAAAATTAATCGAACTTTTTTTCCATAAGCTTTCATGATTTCTTTTAGATTTGCAGCAGCTTGTGCACAATATGGACAAGTAAAGTCTGAAAATTCGATAACAGTTATAGGTGCATTTTTTGCACCTAAAATAGGGCGATCATCTATATTAACATCTTTAGCAACTTTCATATCTTCTCGCCACTGAGCTTCTAAATTGCGTTTTCTTCTTTTTGTAGATCCTTCTTGTGCTATATCAAGAACCAATTCACTATTTTCTCTTAATACATTAATTATTAAATCTGGGCGCTCTGACAAAATTCTTTGCAACATTTTAACTAACTCAGCATCAGTCATTTTTTCTGCTGCCATGCTAGGTGAAGCAAACATGCAAACTGTAATTATAAAAAGCAACAATGTTTTTTTCATTTTAATATCCTTTAATTTTATTTTAGCTTATAAATTAATAACTCTTTAAAATAATTCAAGCTGTACACATTTAACTTGCTTAGCTCATAAAATTAATTATTAAAGCGAAATAATTTATATTATAGATTTTGAGTTTATTAATCACACCTTTTTAATAATTTTTTTATTTTTTATTGTAAAGAAATTTTATGCCTTTATGAAATTTAGTTTAAATTTTTTTTAATTTTGACTAGATGTTTTATGCATTTTATAGTTTTGTATCTTGACCAAATTTTGTCTGTACCATATAAATTTTTTATACACATTAGTTAAATTGTTTCATGTGAAACATTTTATACAGCTTAAAGGAGTAAGTAGTGGCACGAATTATTGCAATCGCAAACCAAAAAGGTGGTGTAGGAAAGACTACAACCACCATCAACCTCGCGGCTTCATTGGCAGTTATGGAAAAAAAAGTTCTTATCCTAGACTGCGACCCGCAAGCAAATTGTACAAGCGGGCTTGGAATAACAAATGAAATGATTAAAAATGGTACTGTTTACACAGCTGTCAATAATCCTTCACAAAGTTTGAACTATGTTTTGCCTACAATTTCAAAATTTTTACATATTTTACCAGCTACAACTGACCTAGTGGGCATGGAAGTTGAATTGGTAAATAAAGATAAACGTGAATATTACCTAAAAGAATGCCTAAAAGTTCTTGATGAACACTTTGAATACATAATTATAGATTGTCCACCATCATTAGGCTTGATAACCTTAAATGCACTATGCGGAGCAAAAGAAATTTTAGTTCCATTGCAGTGTGAGTTTTTTGCACTTGAGGGCATAGTGAAACTTTTACAAACCTATGAATTAGTAAAAAGAAAATTTAATCCAGATTTAAGCTTGTTAGGAGTTGTTTTAACAATGCATGACAAGCGAAACCGCTTAGCGCGAGAAGTAAAACATGAAGTCAGGCGCTGCTTCCCTGATCAACTTTTTGAAACTGTTATTCCGCGCAATGTTCGCTTATCCGAGGCCCCAAGCCATGGCAAATCCATAATTCACTACGATATAAAATCAATGGGAGCAGATGCCTACCTTGGACTTGCTAAAGAAGTTGTGCTAAGGCGCAATATAAAGTAACAACACAATAAATTAAATATTTTTAGGGGAACATTCAAATACTACTTTTCTATGAAAATGTTTTTTGCGAACAGTTGCACCACAACGACATAAAAAAACCATTAACCCTCCAAAGTTTGCATTGGTTAAATGAAAAGGGTGAGCAGGGTCGGTTTCCCAATCATCTGTTGTGGCATTACACATATCACAGTGAACGTGACCTTCATATGGATAAGTAAAGTCCCAATAATTTTTAAGTTCAGCTAATGAATCGAGAGGTTGAGGAGTATCAAATGGATCATCTTCTTTATAGAGTTTTTTTGCTATCTTTTCCACATGATCTTGCACTTGTTCCCAAAGTTCCATTGAAAGCTGCACAGAATGGCAGTGACCACTCTTATTAACTATAAATAAAATCGGTTCTGTGTTCACTGATTTTTTACTAGACATAATAACTCCTAATATTATTGAGAGGAAATATGAGCAATACACAAAGAATGGGCAGAGGCTTAGAAGCGCTAATGGGTGGTGCAGAACCTCAAACCAACAATCAATGCATGCTTAAAATTGATTTAATATTTACTAACCCAAATCAACCAAGAAAGCAATTCTCAAGCGAAAGCCTAAGTGAATTAGCTTCTTCAATTAAACAACAAGGCATAATACAACCTCTACTAGTTAGGCCTAAGGGGCAAGAAGCATATGAATTAGTCGCAGGTGAGCGTAGATATAGAGCCGCTAAAATTGCTGGTTTAGATGAAGTTCCTGTTTTTATAAGAGAGTTTACTGATGTTGAAGTTATGGCAGCAGCAATCATTGAAAACATCCAGCGAGAAGACTTATCTCCGCTAGAAGAAGCGCATGCTTTACATAATTTAAGAGAAGAATGTGGAATCACCCAAGAAGAACTTGCTTCTAAACTAGGAAAAAGTCGTTCTGCAATAACTAATTCTTTACGGCTTTTGCAGCTACCAGTTCAAGCACAGCATGACTTGCAAAACGCAAAGCTTAGCGCAGGGCATGCTAGGGCAATTTTAAGTCTAGCACCTAATGAAAACGCCCAAGAAGAACTAAGAGAAAACATAATCGCTCAAACACTTTCAGTAAGAGATACAGAAGCTGCTGTACAATGCTTTAAAGAAAAAGATGCCTTTCCTTGGGCATTAAACAGTGACAGTGCTGTTAAGTCTTCACTTGAAACACAAAATCTTGAGAAGCGCCAAAGCTCACAAAACAGTCGAAAGAAAGATCCAATATTGCAAGAATTACAGCAAAAAATTAAAAACAAATTGGAGCTTAAAACTGTGTTAAGTGGAAACAATGAAAGAGGACGCTTAACACTAACATTTACTAATGCAGATGAATTAAATCAAATATTGAAAATTTTTGATATTAACCATTAATTAATTGTTATAAAAAAAATCCCCATTTAAGAGAATTTGATTCTTTATAAGTGGGGATTTTTTTATGCAAGATAAACAAATAATTTTTAAATCATAAAAAATGTTTCACGCGAAACATTTTAAAAAGTGGATTATATTTTTTTTAAAACACAAGCATACATGCCTTCAAGGTAAGGATGATCATGCGGTGTTTGCCATGAAAAAACTAACTGCGCATGATTATTTTTTAAAAAATTATCAATCAAAACTTCATTTTCATGAGGATTAAGTGTGCATGTCATATAGATTAAAAATCTATTTTGCAAAATAAAATCAAAAGCAGATTTGAGAATTTTTTGCTGAATTAAAATTAAATTTTTAAGGTCAGATAACTTACGATGAAAACGAATATCTGGTCTCCTTGCTAAGGTTCCAAGTCCAGAACAAGGCACATCAATAACAACACTACAATTAAATCTTTTTAAAGCAATGCTGCTGGCATTCATTTGAACTAAGCGAGGTGGTGATATTTGCAAGCGCAAACAATTTTTAATAAACTGGTTTAAACGTTTTTTTGAGGTGTCACTGACCAATGAAACCTTAACATTTTGTTCCATCAAGGCTAAACTTTTTCCACCTTGTCCAGCGCATGCATCCCACCATTGTTCATTAAAAAGTTCAGGGACAGCTAAAAAACATTGGTGCAAAGCAACCTGTGATCCAGCAGCTTGCCAAGAAAATACACCATTATCATGTAAATCATTAAGATTAAAATTAGAAAAAGGTTGATCAAAAGAATCATTTTTACAAACAAAACCATCAAATGCTAGAGGTGAAACAAAATCTAAAGACAAAAACTCTTGCTTAACTGAATGATATAATGAATGGGTTGAATTCAAGCGTAAACATGGGGTAGGTTTATTTAAAGATCGCATCAAAATTAAATTAGCATTTTCTATACCATATTGATTGATAAATAAATCATAAATCCATTTTGGAACAGAATAAAAGGCATGTGCATCTTTGTAAAATGAAATAAAATGTGGGGCATCACCTAAACGTAGCAGGCTGCGCAAAACGCCATTACAGAGTTTAGAAAGTGCTAAACCAAAGCGTTGTTTAGTAAAGTGCACTGCCCAATTTACAGTGGCGTAGTTGGGAACTTTGGTTAAAAAAAGTAAAGCATAACATGAAATACCTAAGTTAATCAAAAAAATTGGGGGAAGTTTATTAGGCTTTTTTAAAAGCGTTTTTAAAATGTATTCTATGCGAAAAGCATAGCGCGAGTAACCATAAACTAGCTGCGTACATAAACGAGATTCAGTACTAGAAAGTTCGTTTTTGACTAGAGCAGAGTCTAATGCTTCCTGTAGTGAAATTCCTTGAGCTACATTATGTAAAACTAGAATGGCAACACTACGTGCATCTTGAGGAAATTGTTGCGCTGAAAAAGACATAATTTATCAAGACTTTCTTACAAAAAGTTGAAGAGCAGATTTTAAATGCTCCAGGTTAACTCCAGTGTCAATACAAGGACCACAAGGTCTTTCATTGATGATTCCATAAACGGGCAACGGATAAGTGTCTAAAATACCAGAAGTTAAATCACGTTCGCAAGCTACAGCTAAGATAAGTCTAGGTTTAGTATTTACAACAATTCGTCTAGCAATAGTTCCACCTGTTGCTACAACTAATGTAAAACCCCACTCATCACGTAACTTTAGTAAATCACAAATTTTACACTTACCACATCGTTGGCAATTATCAATACCATAGGTAAGCCGATGGGGGCATAGAGAGTTTTGAATACAATGTGGTAATAAAACAAGTAAATTATTTCCACTCACTTGAATATTAGAGCCAAGAACCATTTCATTATTAACTTTTACAAATGATAATCGAATATCTTTTCGCGCAAGACCAAGTGCACGTCCTACAAGCTCCATCAATGGAAAAATTAACTTTACAGTAAGAGTTCGTAATAAGCCAATGCCTAGGACAAATTTTCCAGTATAGACATGATAAGCAAGAGCCAAACAAAACCAAAAAATTATAAAAACGAGAAGAAAGCTAATGGAACCTAAAAAGAAAGGTAACCATGGGTGAATGGCAGAAAAGCCAATAAAAGGAATAAACCATGCAATAACAATAATCAGCGCAAGCAGTATACAAGAGCCACACATAAGACCAATAAAAAGTCTTTTACCAATGCCACCAAAGTTATCACGCGGTAGCGAGTTAGGGTTTTTTTTCCAATTAAACATAATTATAAAGGATTCAAAATATCGGCTAAAAAACCAGGTTTTGAACTAAAATATCCGCGAGCAAATTCAGCAGCACTCATAAAAGACTTGTTAGAAGGCTTTACATCATGCAATAGATAAAAATTATCAAGCGTACTAATAGCAACAACATCTTTTTCTAAAAGCCAAAATTGACTTGGTTTAATGATCCTGCCAAAATTTGCAAAAAAATCTTCATAATCAGACTGTAAAGGACCAATAGTACCAGGTCCTAATCTTAGCTCAATATTATTTTTTTCATGCCTTAAAACGGAAACCTGCGCTCCAGGCCATGGAGTAACACCACGAATTTGAGCATGAATAAAAGTAGCTGGCTTGTGCCAATTTATAATGCCATCAAATTTAAAAAGCTTAGGAGCATAAGTTGCAATATTTTCATCTTGAGCTATAGGCTTTAAGCCATGATGAACGATATCATGAAGAACCTGCGTTAAAAGTTTAATCCCAATAATAGCAAGCTCATCATGTAGTGTAGCAGCAGTATGGTTATCAATATTCAAACTTTGCATAGCATAAACCGGACCAGTATCTAAACTAGCCTCCATATGCATAATACTAATACCAGTTTTATCATGACAATCCATTATAGCACGTTGAATTGGTGCAGCACCGCGATAAAGAGGCAATAAAGAAGCATGAATGTTTATGGGAGCAAAACGAGGCAAATTTAAAACTTCTTCTGGAAGAATTAAACCATAAGCAGCTACAACTAAAAAATCAGGACATAGACCTCGCAAAGTTTCAATGTCTTCAAGTTTTTTAAAGTTAAGCGGCTGAAAAACTGGAACATTAAAATCTTGAGCAATTTTTTTGACAGCAGGAGGGAAAAGCTTTTTGCCTCGTCCTGCTGGTCTATCAGGTTGACAATAAGCTCCAACAACATCAAATTCAGAATTTAAGCATAATTCTTTAAGAATATGGGCAGCAAAATCCGGTGTACCCATGAAAACTATTTTTAACGGATTTGGCATTCATAAGCCTTTGGTTAAGAATTAAGAACTACGTTTAGTTAATTTTTTAACTTTAGTATCATAAAGGCTACGACGTATACGACCAATGTGGTCAATAAAAAGTTTACCTTCAAGGTGATCAAATTCATGCTGAACAACAATTGCAGGAAATTCTTCAAATTCACGTTCAAATTTATTTCCTTCTAAATCAAGACCTTTAACTAAAATTTTTTCATAGCGTTTAACATCAGCACGATAATCATAAGGCACAGAAAGGCAACCCTCCATAGGGCTAAGCACTAACTCACCAAGCAAAGTTAACTCTGGGTTAATCATAATGTGTAAATCGTGTTGTTCATCTGGACCACTAAAATCTACAACAATTAACCTAATAAAATGCCCAACTTGAGGAGCAGCCAAGCCAACTCCACGTGAAGCATACATAGTTTCAACCATATCAGCTGCTAGCTGTTTAATTTCAGCAGTTATACTTTCAACTGGTACAGACTTATTGCTTAATCGTTCATCTGGATATTGTAAAATTTCCAAAATTGCCATAAATTACCAAATTAGTTTTGAGTATTTTGTTCTCTTAACCGCAACCCAAGTTCACGCAATTGACGTGAAGATACAGCTCCGGGTGCATTAGTTAACAAACAAGTTGCCTTTTGTGTTTTAGGAAATGCAATAACATCTCTGATACTTGGAACATTACAAAGTAACATAACGAGTCTATCTAAGCCAAACGCAATTCCGCCATGCGGTGGTGCGCCATGTTCAAGAGCATTAATTAAAAACCCAAATTGTTCTTGAGCCTCGTCATCACTAAAACCTAATGCTTTAAACATAGACTTTTGAACTTCAGCAGAGTGAATACGAATAGAACCACCACCAACTTCACTACCATTTAAAACCATGTCATAGGCTCTTGCGCGTGCTTTTTGTGGCTCAGTTGCAATAATCTCCATATGATCTAAAGCAGGTGAAGTGAAAGGGTGATGGCAAGCAACGTAGCGCTTTTCGTCAGCGTCATATTCATAAAGAGGAAAGTCAGTTACCCACAAAAAATTAAAAACATCTTCTTTAATTAAGCCAAGATATCCACCTAGATGAACACGTAAATTGCCAAGAGCAGCATTTACCATGGAAGATTCACCTGCTTGGAAAAAGACAATATCTCCAACCTTAAGATCAAGTGCTTTTGCAATACCATCACGCTCATCATCTGATAAAAATTTTGCTATGGGAGATTGCCATTCATTTTCACGAATTTTAATCCAAGCTAAACCTTGCGCTCCATATATTTTAACAAATTCGGTAAAGTCATCAATTTCTTTTCTGGTCATGGACTCGCCACCTGGAACTTTCATAGCCTTAACTAGTTCTGCTGCAGCAAACAATTTAAAACCAGAACAATTAACAATTTTAGTAATATCGACTAGCTCAAGACCAAAACGGGTATCAGGTTTATCAACACCATAACGCATCATGGCATCATCATAGGACATACGAGCAAAGGGGAGGGGGATGTCAACATTTTTTACATCTTTAAACACTTTAGCCATAAGTCCCTCTGCCATGCCCATAACTTGATTTTCATCAACAAAGCTCATTTCAATATCTATTTGAGTAAACTCTGGTTGCCGATCTGCACGCAAATCTTCATCCCTAAAGCAACGTACAATTTGAAAATAACGATCCATACCTGATACCATGAGCAATTGCTTAAACAGCTGCGGAGACTGTGGCAAGGCAAAGCATTGACCATTATTAACACGGCTAGGCACAAGAAAATCTCTTGCACCTTCTGGGGTTGATCGAGTTAAAACAGGAGTTTCAACCTCTAAGAAATTAAGACTATCAAGATAATTACGTACTGACTTTGAAACTTCATGTCTAATTTTAAAATTCTCAGCCATGCGTGGGCGGCGTAAGTCTAAATAACGCCATTGTAGTCGTAAATTTTCACCAGCTTCGCAGCGATCTTCTATGGGAAAGGCTGGGGTTTTTGAAGTATTTAAAAGTTTCCATTGGTGAACAACCACTTCAATTTCACCTGTTTTCATTTGCTTATTTGTCATACCATCAGGACGAGGTCGAACAATGCCCTTAATGGCAAAAACATATTCAGCACGTAAAATATGAGCATTTTCATGAGCTGTTGGAGCTATTTCTGGACTAAAGACCACTTGAGTCAAACCATATCGATCACGCATATCAACGAAAATTAAACCACCATGGTCACGTCTGTATTGAGCCCAACCCATAAGACAAACTTCTGATCCATTATCATCAAGGGTTAAAGAACAACAATCATGTGTTCTTGTCCAATCCCCTAAGCTTTGAATAAACTCTTGGTGTTCTAATTGCACATTTAAGTTTTGCTCAACATTACTCATATAATATCCTGTTAATCTACGCTAAATTTTTTTCTAAAAAGGGGATTAGCTCAGCTACATCAAGACTTTGCTGCTCACCACTATCCATATTTTTAATTGACACAGTCTTAGCCTTACACTCATCTTCACCTATAATAATAACAAATTGACACTGCAACTTATCAGCTTGACGCATTTGGCTTTTAAAGCTTGATTGATTATGGCTCAAATCACCATAAAAACCGTGTTTTCTTAAATCGAGACTCAAAGCAAAAGCCATATGCATGGCGTCACTGCCCATATGAACAATATGAAAGTGGGGGTTTTTAAGTGCAGGCTTATCCATCAACATGGCTAAGCGTTCCATTCCACATGCAAAACCAAGACCTGGAACATCTGCTCCGCCCAATTGCTTAACTAATCCATCATAACGCCCACCACCAGCTATAGAGGCTTGGGAGCCAATACCTTTTGACACAACTTCAAATGTTGTACGAGAATAATAGTCCAACCCACGCACTAAACGCGCATTGCGAACATAGCTTAATTTAGCCGCATCAAGAAGCTTTAATACTATGTCAAAATGCTCAGCGCATTGCGGGCAAACATTTTCATCAATTTGTGGTGCATTTTGAGTTAACTCTTTACAACTAGGAACTTTACAGTCAAGTACACGTAGTGGATTTGTATCAATACGTCTTTGGCAATCTGCACAAAGATTAGAGCTATCAAGTTGGTGTAAGTATGCCGAAAGCGTTTTGCGATATTGCGGTCTGCACTCAGCACAACCAAGGGTATTAATTTGTAGCTCAGTAGCACCCACTTGCAAAACAGATAAAAATTGCATAAGCATAACAATTAGTTCTGCATCAGTATGCGCTGAACCAGAACCTAAGCACTCACAATTTAATTGATGAAATTGGCGCATGCGTCCCTTTTGCGGACGCTCATAGCGAAACATAGGTCCATAAGTAAAATACTTATTAACACTGTCAATACTTTGCTTTGATTGAATATATGAACGCATTACACCAGCTGTTGCTTCTGGTCGTAAGGTTAAAGAACGATCCTTACGATCTGGAAAGGTATACATTTCTTTTTGAACAACGTCAGTTTCTGACCCAATAGAGCGGCAAAACAAATCTGTATACTCAACAATAGGGGTGCGCAATTCATTATAACCAAAGCGAGCAAAAATTTCACGCGCCGTATTTTCCATATGAGTATATAGCGAACTTTGATCTGAAAAAAGGTCAGCAAAACCTTTAATGCTTTGAACTGTCATCACTTAAACCTTATATTATTAATAAAAATACTATCTATAAAAAAATTAACAGCCACAACCACAGCCATTAGCCGAGGCACAAGGTACAGGGTAGTCGCCACTAAAGCAAGCAGTACAATAATGATTTTCTTGATTTACTGAACGCAACAAACCTTCAAGAGACAAATAGTGTAAAGAATCCACATCTAAAAGTTTTTTAATGCCATCAATATTATCAAATTTATTAGCAACTAGCTCACCTTTAGATGAAAAATTAATACCATAAAAACAAGGAAAGCGTACTGGAGGCGAAGCAATTCGAATATGCACCTCTTTAACACCAAGTTCGCGTAATTTTTTTACCCTTGTCATCATTGTAGTACCACGAACTATGGAGTCGTCTACAATACAAATGCGCTTGCCTTCAATCATTGGTAACACGGGGTTAATTTTCATTCTTACACCAAAGTTACGCATGCTTTGTGTTGGTTGAATAAAGGTACGACCCACATAATGATTACGTATCATGGCATGCTCGTAAGGTAACTCAGCGCACTGAGCAAAGCCCACCGCTGGGTAAACTCCAGAATCGGGGAAGGGCATGACAAAGTCCACATCTGGTGTTGACTCATGAGCTAATTGCCAGCCCATGCGCTTGCGACACAAATAAACTTGCTCATCAAAAATAAATGAATCAGGGCGCGCAAAATAAACTAATTCAAAGATACATTGACGTGGATTAACAGGGTTTATCTGACCCTCTGTTTTAAGGCTATAGCTCTTAACTTCACCGTTTTCAACAACAATCATTTCACCTGGCTCAACAGAGCGTATATAATCAGCTTCTAATAAATCAAGAGCACAAGTTTCAGAAGCAAAAATAATACTTTTATCTAGTTTGCCCATACATAGAGGATGAAAGCCGTGTGGATCGCGTAAAGCAACCATTTTATCACCCACCAAAACTAGCAAACAATAAGCTCCACGCACCTTAGCACAAATCTTGATTAATGCTTCTTCAAGACTCATGGTGCGCATGGCTCTGACAAGCAAATGCACAAAAATTTCAGAGTCATTAGTGGTGTGAAAGATAGCCCCTTTATCTTCAAGTCCTGCACGAAGTTCATCAGTATTTACAAGATTACCATTATGGGCAAGCGCAATATTTAAGCCTTGAAAACGAGCAACAAAGGGTTGAGCATTGCGCAAATAAGATGCACCAGTGGTAGAGTAGCGCACATGCCCAATAGCAATATCACCTTTAAGCTCAGCAAAGCTATCTTCTGAAAATACATCGGGAACAAGCCCCATACCGCGGTGTTCATGAAGTTGTTCACCACACCATGTAACAATACCAGCACTTTCTTGACCGCGGTGTTGCTGTGCATAAAGCCCAAAATAAGTCATACGTGCTGCTTCTGGATGCCTAGAAATACCTAAAAGACCACATTCATGACGAATCATTTTCTACCTCAAGGGCCAATGCCCAGTTTATTTTTTTGCTAAATTAACTAGATATGCAATGCGACTTTCTACTACCAAGGGATTAGGATAATATTCCCTAGATTGTTCAAAAAAGTTACGCGCCTTACTATATTCTTCTTCTTGTTCAGCAATATCCCCAAGTAAAAAATTTGCTTGACCGCGTGTAAGTGGATAAACATCCATTTCTAGCACTTGCATAGCAAGGTCCTTGGCTTCTTGCAAAGCACCACGCTCTGCCTTTAAGTCTGCAAGCTCATAAAGGCAAATTGCACTATTTTGAGGCGATATTTCAAGCCCAAGGCAATTATATAAAGAGTTTTCAGCAGACTCAAATTGCCCAGTTCTTAAATATATTTCAATAGTATGTCTAGTAGCACTATATATTTCATCAGTGCTTAAATTTTCAAGACCAAGATAAATGGTCCAAGTATCAATGGCCGTTTCAAAATCTTCTATTTCAAAAAGCAATTGCGCTAGATCATATAATATAATTTTTTCTCTTTGTTCATCATCTGAAAACTCTTGCAACATGTTTTCATAATGTAAACGCACAATTTCTCCATGTGCTCCGGTATGCTCTGATAAAGCAATTAAGGCTTGCCAAGCTTCCCAACGTTTATCAGCAACATATTCAACATTTAGAAATCTTTCTAATAAACGCTCAGCATAAAGCCATTCTCTCGAGTCCATAGCAAGTTTAGCTTCAGTCAAATCATCATGCTTAGTACCAAATTCACAAGCAGGCATAAAAACTAATAAAAAACATAAAAGAAAGAAACGTAAAATCACTTAATTTTGCTCTCTATCTGTTTTGTCAGCATCTTGGTTAGAATTACTCACTACTTCTTCTGCGTCTTCTGGTTCACGCGTTGCTTGACCACCTTCATCTACTCGGTCAAAACCTACAACCCTTGCACCTTCATCTAGGCGTACAAGCATAACGCCCATGGTTGCGCGCCCCTTACTACGTACTTCATCAACACCAATGCGCACAATTTTATTGGCAGAGGTAAGAAGCACCAAACCATCCTCATCATGCACTGGCATAGCACCAACAACATGTCCGGTTTTAGGAGATACTTTAAAGTTTATTATACCCTTGCCGCCACGTGATTGAACACGATAAAGTTCAACACTGGTACGTTTGCCATAACCATTACTTGAAATAGACATAATTTCAGTAGTTTGATCATCTGGCTTTAGTATTACACAAGCAACAACTAAGTCGTCCCTACGTAAAGCCACACCTTTTACACCTGTGGCCGTACGACCCATGGGTCGAACATCCATACAAGAAAAACGAATAGCAAAACCATGTGCAGTGGCTAAAGCAATGTGGCTATCTTCTCGAATAGGTCGAACAACCACAAGTTCATCATCATCACGTAAACCTACGGCCATAAGACCAGTTTTGCGGCATTTTGCATAAAGTGAAGCAGAAGAACGCTTTACCATGCCGCGACGAGTTACAAAGAGGAAATATTTGTCCTCTGAAAATTCACGCACAGTTAAGACAGTAGTTACCCATTCATTTTCTTCTAATGGCAATAAGTTTGCTATGTGCATTCCCTTAGCAGTACGGCTGCCCTCTGGAACTTGATGCACCTTGAGTTGATGCATGCGCCCTTTATTGGTAAATAGCAGTAAGAACTGATGGTTTGTAGTAGTTAAAAATTCTTGAACATAATCATCATCGGACATATTTAAGGCTGCAATACCTTTACCACCTCTTTTTTGTTGCTGATAATTATCTAGGGTAGTGCGTTTCATATATCCACGTCTTGAAAGCGTAATAACCACTTCTTCATCAGGAATAAGATCTTCAATATCAATACCTGTTAATTCGTCGGTCAAAACCTCTGTGCGTCTCTTGGTAGAGAAAGTATCACGAATATAACTAATTTCATCGTGAATTACTTTTCTAAGCACTTCAACATTACCAAGAATTGACTTATAATATTCTATTTTCTCAAGTAGTTCTTTATATTCAGCAAGAAGTTCTTCGCGCTGTAAACCGGTAAGCCTTTGCAAGCGCATTTCTAAAATAGCTTTAGCTTGTACTTCACTCAAACCAAAACGCTGCATAAGCTTGGTTCTGGCTTCATCTGGTGTTGCAGAAGAACGAATTAAAGCAACAATTTCATCAATATTATCAAGAGCTATACGTAAACCTTCTAAAATATGAGCTCTTGCCTCTGCTTTTTTCAAGTCATATCGAGTGCGTCTTGTAACTACATCACGCCTGTGTTCTATAAAGCAACGTAAAGCTGTTTTTAGATTAAGGAGTTGCGGTCTATTATCAACAACCGCAAGCATATTAATACCAAAACTGCTTTCAAGTGGGGTGTATTTATAAAGAGAGTTAACAACAATATCTGGAATAATACCACGTTTTAACTCAACTACAATACGTATACCTTTGCGATCAGATTCATCGCGCAAATCCGCAATGCCATCAATTTTACGATCATGCACAAGAGCTGCAATTTTTTCAACTAAATTAGACTTATTAAGACCATAGGGTATTTCGCGAATAATAATTGATTGAAAACCTTTTTTTCGATCTTCAATTTCTACACGCCCGCGCATTTTAACAGTGCCGCGACCAGTATGATATGCATCATAAAGACCTTGTCCAGCATAAACAAAGCCATGAGTTGGAAAGTCTGGACCTTTAACATATTGCATAAGGTCTTGCACGGTGCAGTCAGAATTTTCTAAAAGATGTAATAAGGCGTCGCAAAGTTCACCGAGATTATGTGGGGGTATGTTTGTGGCCATACCAACAGCAATACCAGAAGATCCATTTAATAATAAATTAGGAACTTTTGTTGGCAAAACAGCAGGTTCTTCCAATGTATTATCGTAGTTTGGACGAAAATCTACAGTTTCTTTTTCAAGGTCTGCCAAAAATTCACCAGCTAAACGCGACATACGCGCCTCAGTATAACGCATGGCAGCAGCAGCATCACCATCAATAGAACCAAAGTTACCCTGACCGTCAATCAAAGGATTGCGCATGGAGAATTCTTGCGCCATACGTACTAAAGCATCATATACCGCTGAGTCACCATGCGGGTGATACTTACCAATAACATCACCAACAATACGAGCACTTTTTTTATGAGGACGATTGTAAGTATTGCTAAGTTCAGATTGGGCAAATAAAATACGTCTATGCACAGGTTTTAGGCCATCTCGTGCATCTGGAATAGCGCGTCCAATGATAACTGATAGAGAATACTCAAGATAAGACTTGCGCATCTCCTGTTCTATACTAATTTTGGCTTGATCAGACATAGGTCTCTCTTTATATTTTAATTATATATCTAAATCTTGGATACTTAGTGCATTTCTTTCAATAAATTCACGACGCGCTTCTACTCTATCGCCCATAAGTCTTTCAAAGGTGTCTGAAGCATCTTCAGCATCATCAATGGATACTTGCAATAAGGTTCTGTTTTCAGGATTCATAGTGGTTACCCATAGTTGTTCTGGGTTCATTTCACCAAGACCTTTATAACGTTGAATATTAATACCACGTCTTGCTTCGTCAAGTGTAGTGTTTAAAAGACTAAACACTGTATCACAAGGGCGTTTTTCTGATTTTGTTTCTAAAATAAAGCTTAAACCACCATATTCTGAGCGAATGTCAGACATAAGGCTCCAGCCTTGTTTGTAAATTCTTGAACCAAAAAACTCTGTACCCCTACGTACACGCCTGCCTTCAGTATCTTCAAAAACTACAAAAATACGTTCACCACCATCAATATCTAATTCTTTTTCAATATTAAGAGTGTAACCTTTTTCACTAAGCCAATTATTTAGACCTTCATCATAATTTTCAGCTATATTTTCTGTAAAAGTTTCTGGAGTTATACAATGTTCATACTCCAAAAGAGCTAAAAATAATTGGCGTAAAACACCAGTATTTTCAGCATCATTAATCCTTTGCTTTAATTTTTCTATATTTTGCATAAGGTTAATAAGCTCTTTACCACTATAACTTTTACCATTAAGAGCTACAACATTTACATCTTCACTAACGCGGGTAAGCAAAAAGTTATTTAACTCGAAATCATCTTTAATAAACTTTTCTAACCTTGAATTATGTACCCGATATAATGGAGGTTGTGCAATATATACATAACCTTGCTCTATCATTTCTTGATATTGGCGGAAGAAAAAAGTCAAAAGTAAAGTTCTAATATGTGCACCATCTACATCAGCGTCGGTCATTATAACAATTTTATGATAACGTAAACGATTTAAATCAGTATCTTCCTTACCAATACCTGCTCCCATGGCAGTTATTAAAGCCTTTACTTCTTTATTGGCAAGCATTTTATCAAAACGAGTACGTTCAATATTCAAAATTTTACCGCGCAAAGGTAGAATAGCTTGATTACCAGGATTACGCCCTTGTTTTGCAGAACCACCCGCTGAATCACCCTCAACTATAAATAATTCAGATTCAGCTGGGTCCTTACTTTGACAATCAGCAAGTTTACCTGGAAGAGAATTATCTGAAAGAGCACCTTTTCGTCTTACTAGTTCTCTAGCACGACGAGCTGCATCACGAGCACGAGCTGCATCTACTGCTTTTTCTATAATTAAACGAATTTCTTTAGGACTCTCTTCAAAGTAGACTGTTAATTTGTCATAAACCAAGGTTGCTACAATACCAGCAATTTCTCCGTTACCTAACTTCGTTTTGGTTTGACCTTCAAATTGAGGATCAGGCAATTTCACACTAATTACTGCTGTTAAACCTTCACGAACATCATCACCAGAAAGGCTAGTACCTTTTAATTTTTTTGTAATATCTGGTTGACTTTTAATATATCCATTGATGGCACGCGTTAGAGCAGTTCTAAAGCCCATTAAATGAGTGCCACCTTCTTTTGTTCTAATATTATTAGCAAAAGTTAAAACATTTTCTTTGTAACCAGCATTATATTGCAAAGCAAAATCAATAGTTACATTGCTAGTAAAACCTTCACCATGAATAACACTGTGAATTCCACTTTCACCTGAATTTAAATCACGCACAAATTGTAAAATTCCACCGTCTGCTCTAAAAACATGTGTTTCTGTAGTGCGTTCATCAATGCATTCTATTTCAAGACCTTTGTTTAAATAGGCAAGTTCTTCAAAACGTTTTTTTAATGTTTCAAAAGAATATTCATTTACTTCAAATATTTCTTCATCTGGTTTAAAATGAACGCTTGTACCACACTCACTTGTTTCACCTTCTTGAGTTAAAGGACCAAGTGGTACACCTCTTGAATATTGCTGCTTATATCTAAAACCATCACGCTTAACTCTAACAGTTAATTTTTCTGAAAGAGCATTTACACAAGATACACCTACTCCATGCAAACCACCAGAAACTTTATAACTATCATTATCAAACTTACCACCGGCATGTAACTTTGTCATAACAACTTGAACAGCCGAAACACCTTCTTTTGGGTGAATATCTACAGGAATACCACGTCCATTATCACGCACAGTTACACTATTATCTACGTGTAAAATAACTTCAATACGTGAACAAAAACCAGCCATTGCTTCATCTATAGAGTTATCAACAACTTCATATACAAGATGGTGCAAACCTCTAGTATCAGTTGAACCAATATACATAGCTGGTCTTTTTCGTACTGCTTCAAGACCTTCTAAAATAGTAATAGAAGCAGCACCATAAGCATTATTTTGCTCACTTTTTTCAGTATCTTCATTCATGAGATATTAACCTTATTTAAGTGTTAAAAAATTGTATTATTCATTAAAATTATTCATTTTCTTCATTATCATTATTAACATTATCTGTAATTTTCATGGGCATAATTATGACAGTATATTCAGGATCATTTTTACCTTGTATGGCGCATGGACCTTCTGTACCTGTTAAAATCATGGTTAATTGAGGTGAAGTAAAATGCCCCATAATATCCATTAAATTTTTAGAAGGAAAAGCTATACTTTTAATATCACCGTTGTAAATAACTTCTAAGCTTTCATTAGCTGAACCAATATCTTGACCTTGAGCAGATAAAATAACCTCATTATTGTTTAATTCAAAATATGTGCAACGATTATTATTGGTATTAAAAATACTTATACGCCCTAGTGCATCAGAGCATTCTTTACGATCTATATTCAATACACTGTTATTACCACGTACTTTTTCTAAAAATATATTATAATCTGGATAATTATAAGTAGCGCGTGGCAAACTTAAAGTTTCTTGACCATTTAAAGTACGTACATAAAAACGTTTTTCATTAATATTTAGCTCAATTTCATCAGAATTAAGCCATTTTTTCATCTCTTGTAAATATTTCTTTTGTAGTAATATTCCTTCATTTGGTAAAATATTTACTAAATCATCATGATTAAAAGCAACTAAAGCAAATTGATGTCCATTTAATCCGCAAACTTCAATACGTGAAGTTCCTCCAGCAGAAATAATAGGCTTCATATAAAGACAAGAAATAGCATCTGAACCTTCTTCATCACTAATACAAAATGTTACTCGATCTAAAATATCTTGAAAAATATCACCTGACCAAATAACCGCATTTTCACTAGGAAATTCAGAAAAATTTTGAAACCAAACCGCGTCATTGGCTGGAAGTTTATACTTACGTCTACCTTGCTCAATTAACAAATTTCCACTGGCAGCATCTAATTGAAGTAAAATATTACCCTCTGGTAATTGACGGATAAGATCTACAAAAGCTTTACCTTGTACACCAACTAAACCGCCTTCAGTAACTTCGGCTTTATAACGCCCGCAAAATTCTATATTAGCATCAGTTGCCATAATAGAAACTGTATCAAGTTCTGCTTTTATCCAAATGGAACGCAAATAAGCAGCTCCGGTACGCATGGGTAAAATATTTGCCGCCTTTTGTAAACCTTCGATGATTTGCTCTTTTACTAATGTAATTTTCATAAAATAATCCTATAATAAGAGTAGAAGGGTTCGTATGTTTCTTTAAGCCTTATCTATTAGAAATATATATATTAAAATTGTTTCTAATTGGTAACATTTTAGAAACAACAGTGACAAGTTTTATACAATTTTCTTATTAATTGATTTAACATATTATTTTTATAATTAATTTTAATTTTTTTTATATAACAACATTAAAATTAAGGAAAAATCAAACTGAGAGACACTTTTCCTTTATCTTTGTAACTGCATCCTGTATATCTTTGTGCGTATCTATAGAAATTTTAATTTTTTTAATAGAATACATAACAGTGCTATGGTCTTTTCCTGCAAATATTTTGCCTATGTTAGGATAAGATAAACCTAATAAATCACGGCATAAATACATGGCAATTTGTCTAGCTTTGACTACTTGTGACTGCCTAGCATTTTCTAAAATTTTCTTCCTATCTATATTAAAGTGCTTAGATGTAAAACTAATTATGTCTTTATGTGAAATAGATTTCTTTTTGTCGCTAAGAGAAAATAAAATTTCTTCTAGGTCAAAATCATCTAATTTTTTTTGTGAAAGCTCTTTGAAGGCTTTTATTTTTAAAATTATACCGCGTAAAATTGAAATATTGCTACAACGTTGAGCTATTAATAATAGCTGATTTTTTGATATTTTAACATCTTGTTCTTGGCAAAAAGATAAAATAAAGCGCATACGAACATCGATATCAGGTTTATCGAGTTTTGTTACAAGCCCAATACTTAATCGAGAACGCAGAGCTTCAGTATATTTCTTTTGTGTAGCAGGATGAGCAGTATTTATCATTATAATTTGTTTATTTTCTGCTATGCATAAATCTATAAACGTTGTTAATAATTGTTGAAACTCAATCATGGATTCAATATTTTGAAAATCATCAATTAAAAAAATACTATAACTTTTTATAAAATTTTTTATATTTAAGCTATTAATATTTAAACATAAATCTTTAATTGAACCCAAAAAAATGTTTATATTTTTTTTCAATAATTCTTCATAGATAGAATTAAGGATGTGGGTTTTGCCAGTACTGCTTTTACCATAAATTGTGAATGGATTATATTTACAAGTTGTAATATTATTAATTATTTCTTGAGTAACGGCGAGTGTAAGTTCATTTTTTTTGTTATAAAAAAAGTTAGAAAAGTTTTGATTTTCTGATTTTTTATTTTCTAATTTTTCATTTAATTTATTAGTATTATTAATAGATTTAATTTTATAAGGATTTGATATAGTATACTCAATATTTGGTATACGTCCAAACTTTTGTAAACCTACAGATTTTACAGTTTGTTCAAAAACATTTTTACCTTGTTCTGCAAACCACGGTTCAAAAAATGCATGAGGAAAAAGAACTGTTAAATGTGCATTTTGTTCATCGTAATGCATGGTTAATGGCTTAAACCACTTGTTCAAGTCAAGAATAGAGCAATTTTCTTGCAAGGTTTTTTCAATAAAATTCTTCAAAATTATATTCTTTTTGTGATAATTAGCTTAAAAAATTGTTTATATGTTAAGTTAAGAATTATAACAAAAAAACAATTTAGAAACAAGCTATGAATAATTTTGTATATATACTTAAAAACATTCAAAAAAAATATTTTAATGCTAAAATGTAGTTTTTTTTTTATATAACTCCTTTTTATATAATACTATTTTAATTATTTAATGATAATAGTTCATTAAATAATTTTTTACTAAAAATCATTTAATGTATTAATATTATATGAATTTTAATAAGATGTGGACAAAAGTATTTTTTGTGGATATATTTCGCACATGTTAGACTTTTTTTAGAATTTTTACAGTAAGGTATATGATGTTTCGAAATTTTATAACTATAATAGTAGTAGTTGGTTTAATTATATTAATTGCTAGTAATATTAATAATATTTGGCAGTGGGGTCAAGATACATTTCACTCAGAATTGACTTCAACTACAAAGGAAGATCAAGCAAATGAAACTTCAGATCAAAAAACAACAGAAAATATTACTATAAACCAAAAAAACATTGAAAATAATGAATTTGAAGCTGTAAAATCAACAGATAACCATAATCAACAAACTTTAATTGAGCAAAGTGAAACTGAGCAAGATAAAATAGATCAAAATGCTGATACTCAACAACTATCTGCAGAAGAAAATTTATCTGAAGAAGATGAAATATTAAATAATACTCCAACAGAACAAATTGTAAATGGCGTAGTTAGTAAGGGTGATACTATTATAGAATTACTCCAAACTTATGATAACCCCAATCGCATTAAAAAATTTATTGATGCAGCAGAAGATGTTTTTTCTCCTAAAAGATTTATCATAGGTCAACCTTATACTATTATATATGATACTGAAAAAAATAACATAAAAAGTTTTGAATATGAAATAAATGATTTTAAAAAACTTATTATTAGCGGCGAACCTCCTAAAGCAGAGGTGGAAGAAATTGTTTATGATAAAAAATTAACGCTAGTTGAAAATAGTATTGAAGATAATTTATTTCTTGCAGTTACAAATATAGGTGAAACCGCAGCACTTGCTATGCGCATAGCAGATATTTTTGCTTGGGAAATAAATTTTATTCGTGATATACAAAAAAATGATTCTTTTTCTATACTTGTAGAAAAACTTTACCGTGAAGGTGAATTTAAGGGATATGGACGTTCTTTTGGAGCTACTTTTACAAATAATGATGAAACATATAAGGCTTATTTATATTTTGATGCCAAAAAAATTGAAGGATATTATTCAAATAGTGGTGCAAGCTTAAAAAAAGTATTGCTTCAATCTCCTCTATCATTTACGCGTGTAACTTCTGGTTATACAAGAAGTCGCAAGCATCCTATTTTTGGAACCTACAGACCTCATCTTGGTATAGATTATGGCGCACCTACAGGAACACCTGTAATGGCTGTTGGTGATGGTGTAGTTAAGGTGCGGGGCTGGGTTGGTGGTTATGGTTATCAGGTAGTTATAAGTCATACATCAGGATTTGAATCAATGTATTCACATCTTTCACGTTTTCCTAAAAATGTTAAAAAAGGTTCAAGAGTGCGCCAAGGGCAAACTATTGGCTATGTTGGCAGTACAGGAATTTCTACCGGTCCGCATCTTGATTTTAGGCTAAAACGTAACGGCAAGTTTATAAATCCATCTAAAGCTATGAGTCCACGCGGTGAACCAATTAATAAGAAAAATATGCCAGCATTTAAAAAATGGATTAGTGTAGTTGATGAATTCATGAACAAAGAAAAGTCATTAGATACATATACCCCAAGCATGCTTAGATTACCTAAATAGTCAGCACTGAAAAAACTAAACAAATATTTGTAATTGTACATTTAATATACAATAGTTAACCTAGAAAAATTTTGCGCCACTAAAATAAACTAGAACTTACTACTGGAGTTCCCAAAGGGGTATTTGGAGTGGGCGTGTTTATGCCGAGGCATGGACGTTAGTCCAAGCGTGGTGCTTTTCTGAAACATGCATGAAAATGCGTTTTTCAGCATCGACTAAAGTCAGAACCGCCCGTTAAACGGGCGGTTTGGTCGAGCCCTATAAGGGCTTTT
>CAYJKC010000001.1:40097-113936 GCA_964370675.1 uncultured Desulfovibrionaceae bacterium | reverse complement strand
CTTAAGAGTTATGTGCTGCGCTTTTGGGAAACGGAGTTTTCGCAATTAGCACCATTGCGCACAGGTAAAGGGCAGCGCCTTTATACAGAGGAGCATGTTGCCTTGTTAAAGCGTATTAAATACCTTTTACATGAGCAAGGTATGACCATTGATGGAGCACGCCGTGTTTTACAATCTGAACAGGGTCATAAATGGGAAGAAAAGCCAAGTGCTGTAGCAAAATCTAAAACTACAAACCTTGATGAAGTGCGTGAAGAATTAATGGTGCTTCGTGAAATGCTCACAAAAACTTGTGACTTACTAAGTGATTAAGGTGTGTTTATGTATACACCTATTATAGCTCCTTCATTGCTGAGTGCAAACTTTGCAAGGCTTGAGCAAGAGTTAAAAGCCTTAGAGCAAGCTAAAGTTCCTTGGTTGCACTTGGACATTATGGATGGTACTTTCGTGCCTAATATAACCTTTGGTCCACCGGTCATAGCTGCCTTACGTAAGGTTAGTACTATGTATTTTGATACACATCTTATGATTGATGCTCCTGAACGCTATTTAGAGGACTTTTGCAAAGCCGGGGCCAATATGCTTGTGGTTCATGTAGAAGCCACAAAGCACCTACAGCGCACACTTGCTGCCATACGCAAGCTTGGTATGCACGCTGGTGTATCGTTAAACCCTGCTACATCAATAAGTAGTATTGAATATGTACTTGATGATGTGGATATGGTGCTGTTAATGAGTGTCAACCCTGGTTTTTCTGGTCAAAATTTTATTCCGGCAACATATAATAAAATTCGTGATTTACGCTCTATGCTTGATGATGCAGGCAAGGGGCACATAAAAATTCAAGTGGATGGTGGGGTAGACCCACATAATATTGCCGCTCTTGTGGATTGTGGTGCAGATGTTTTTGTTTCAGGTTCGGCTTTCTTTTCAAAGCCACCTTATGATAAGCGTCTGCTAGAATTTATTGACGCTGCAGCACTTGCAAAAAGAAAACCCTTGGGGGAAGATTATGGTAACGCGTAAAGAATTGGCCAATGCACTTCGTTTTTTAGCTATTGATGCCATTGAAAACTCAAAATCAGGTCACCCCGGCGCACCTATGGGCATGGCAGATATGGCAGAAGCCCTTTGGCGTCATCATCTAAAGCATAATCCAGAAAATCCACATTGGGTTAACCGTGATCGCTTTGTATTATCCAATGGGCATGCCTCCATGTTGCTTTATGCTTTGTTACACTTAAGTGGTTATAATGTAAGCATTGATGATATTAAAGATTTTCGCAAACTTGATTCTAAAACCCCAGGTCACCCAGAATATGGGCATACCCCAGGGGTAGAAAGCACCACTGGTCCCCTTGGTCAAGGCATAGCCATGGCAGTAGGTATGGCGCTTGCAGAAAAGCACTTGAGTACGCAATTTAACCGCCCTGAGTATAATATTGTTGATCACTACACCTATACTTTTATTGGTGACGGTTGCATGATGGAAGGTATTTCACATGAGGCTTGTTCTCTTGCTGGTACACTTGGTCTTAATAAATTAATTGCCATGTACGATGCCAATAATATTTCCATTGATGGCAAAATTGATGGCTGGTTTGCTGAAGATGTGGCTAAACGCTTTGAGGCCTATGGGTGGCAAGTGTTACGTGGCGTTGATGGGCATGATTTTACTTTGCTTGATGAAGCTTTAGAGCTTGCACGCGCCGAAAATGACAAACCAAGTTTAATTATTTGTAAAACACATATTGGTTATGGTTCTCCAAATAAAGTTGATACTAGCTCTTGTCATGGTTCTCCACTTGGGGCTGATGAAGTTAGTGCTACACGCAAAGCTCTTGAGTGGGAACATGAGCCATTTGTTATTCCTGATATTATTTCTGATGCTTGGGATGCACGCGCCTATGGTGTTAAGGCTGAGGCTGAGTGGAAGAAGGCGTTTATGGAATATGCTGAAAAATTTCCAGATCTTGCCGAAGAATTTACTCGCCGTATGCATGGTGATTTACCTGATACTTGGGAAAGCACAATTAAAGATGCCATTAAAAACTGTGTTAATGCTAAGCAAACAATGGCTACGCGTATATCATCACAAAAATCACTTGAAGGTTTAATGCCCATATTGCCAGAGCTTATGGGTGGTTCTGCTGACTTAACTGGTTCTGTTGGAACCATGAATAAACACTCTAAAGCCATTACTCCTAATGATTTTAGCGGTAATTATATTTATTATGGTGTGCGTGAATTTGCCATGGGTGCTATAATGAACGGCATGGCTTTGCATGGTGGAATTTTGCCCTATGCCGGAACATTTATGATTTTTTCTGACTATGCCAAAAATGCCATTCGTCTTTCAGCCCTTATGGGTACACATACTATTTGGGTTTTAACTCACGATTCTATTGGCGTTGGTGAAGATGGTCCAACACATCAACCCATAGAGCAATTGGCAGGCTTGCGCCTAATTCCAAATGTTTATGTGTGGCGGCCTTGTGACACTGTGGAGAGTATGGTTGCTTGGAAGTACGCCATTGAAGATAATACCCGCCCGCATTGCTTATCACTTTCACGTCAAGATTTAGCTTTTGTGGAGCGTGAACCTGATCAAGTAGAAAATATTGAGAAGGGTGGATATATTTTGCGCGATTGCAAGGAAAATCCAGAACTTATCCTTATGGCGACCGGATCAGAGGTAAGTGTTGCCCTTGATGCATATAATAAGCTTAGCGCAGAGGGCAGGCAAGTGCGCCTTGTTTCCATGCCTTGTACCAATGCTTTTGATGCGCAAGATGTGCAATATCGTGAAAGTGTTTTACCAAATGCAGTGCGCGCCAGAATTGCCATTGAGGCAGCAAGTAGTGAATATTGGTATAAATATGTAGGTCTTGATGGACGCATTGTTGGTATGAATAGTTTTGGCGCATCGGCACCTGGGACGCAACTGTTTGAAAAATTTGGATTTACACTTGATAATATAATTAATATTGCCAATGAGATTATGAAGTAAAGGATTATATATATGCCTATTTTACAGTTAAAAGATTTAGATATTAAGGGTAAGCGTTTAGTTATTCGTGAAGATTTAAACGTGCCCATTAAAGAAGGTGTTATTCGTAATGATAAGCGCATTCGCGCAGCATTGCCCACCATAAAACTTGCTCTTGATGGTGGAGCAGGGGTAATATTGATTTCACACTTGGGTCGCCCAACAGAAGGTGAGTTTGAAGAACAGTTCTCTCTAAAGCCAGTTGCAGCGCGCCTTAGTGAATTGTTGGGTATAGATGTCAAGTTTGCACCAAACCTTGATGATGTGCAAGTGGAAGCAGGTAGTTGTGTTTTGTGTGAGAATATTCGCTTTGTTAAAGGTGAGAAGAAAAATGACTCTGCTTTAGCCGAACAATTGGCAAATCTTGGTGACATATATGTTATGGATGCCTTTGGAGCTTCGCATCGTGCACATGCCTCCACTGAAGGAGCTGTGCGCAAAGCTAAACTTGCCTGTGCAGGACCACTTATGGCAGCCGAACTTGCAGCCTTTGCCAAGGTGCAAGATAACCCCAAACGCCCCTTAGTTGCTATTATTGGTGGGTCAAAGGTTTCATCAAAACTTGCTCTTTTAGAAAATCTTTTAACTAAGGTTGATAGACTCATTGTAGGTGGTGGCATAGCCAACACCTTTCTTGCTGCGGCTGGATATGCTGTTGGCTCTTCACTTTGTGAGGACGATCTTATTCCTGCTGCAAAGCGTATATTGGAGCAAGCAAAGCAAAGCGGAAAAATTTTGCCCCTACCTTCAGATGTGGTAGTTGCTAAAGCCCTAGCCCCTAATCAAGATGCTCAAGTAGTTGATATTGATAAAGTTCCTAGTGATAAAATGATTTTAGATGTGGGACCAAAAACTATAGCAAATTATACCAAGCTTTGTGAAGATGCTGCAACCATTATTTGGAATGGTCCTGTTGGTGCATTTGAAACAGAGCCCTTTGGCGAAGGTACAAAAGCCTTGGGTCATGCCTTGGCAAAGAATGCAGCCTTTGTAGTTGTAGGTGGTGGTGATTCTGTAGCAGCTGTTGAGCAATATGGTATTGCACAAGATATGGATTATATTTCTACTGGTGGAGGAGCCTCGCTAGAGCTTTTGGAAGGCAAGGTTTTGCCCTCAGTGGCAGCCCTTAATGACGCTGGTAAATAATGCTAAATAATTAAGAATTAGCAGTGTTGTATTGTAATTAATTTTATCATGTCCTGTGTTTCTAAAAAGCACAGGGCATGGCAAAATAAAAAATATATTCGTTGTATGAATTATAAATTTCATATATACATTTGTTGTAATAACGTTTAAGGAGTGAATATATGCGTAGATTTTATCAAGAAAGCTGGCAGGGTATACCCTTTTCAGCCTTTACGCATGTATCATTTTATAATTTAGCCGGCAGTGAATTTTATGCCACTTTTTATGAAGAATTATTTAGACGTTATACTGGGTGGGAGTCTTTGCCAGCTGATTGGCGACTCAGTAAAGATAAGGGTGCTAAGTGGCTTGCAGGTCAAATAGAGGCCCAGCGAGAGCATTGGGAGCATGAAGATTTGCCCGAAGCCCCACCTCGTGTGCTTTCCATAGGCAGTGGTCTTGGCTATATGGAAAAATCACTTATTGATGTTATGCCCAATATGGAGCTGCACGTTAACGAACCAAGCACTGTGGGCTTGCGTTGGTTACGCAATAGTGTGCCATCCAAGCGCATCTATATTGGCTCACCGCACTTGTGCCTACCGGCTGATATTACATATACTGTGATTTATCTTTCAGCTATTGATTATAGCATGAATAATCATGATTTTGAGTTCACTTTACGTGAAATACGTGCGCAGTTAGCTCCTGGTGGGAGATTGATTTGCATTTCTGCATCACTACTTGAAGAAGACAGTCTAGCAGGTACGATGGTCAATGCATTTAAGATTGGCTTGCGCTTTGTTTTACATCTCTTAGATGTGCGACGTCAGCAACTTTGGGGTTGGCGACGCACCCGCGAAGAATATCATCAGATTTTTACCGCTGCTGGCTTTCGTAATATTCAAGATGGTTGGTTAGATGATGGCTTTAATAGCTATTGGATAAGTGGTGAATAGGTTTTTTGATCATATTACTTTTTATTTATTAACTTTGTTTTTATCTTTAATTCTTCAAATATTACTGCGTGTCGCTTCTTAATTCATCAAAATAAGTCTATTTAGCTAATTATTATTGTATACTATGTATATAGTATACATTTATATGCTATTATGTGAAAAAATACATTGTTTTTTTTTGAAATTCATGTATTTTGGTCTTGGATTATTGGTAATGGACTTACTTTTGAACAATTTTTATGCAGGAAGGAGGGCTTGAAGTCATGGATGGATTGATAAGCATGCTAACCAACATACTAAATCCCATAAATAGCTTTGTGTGGGGTCCGGTTATGCTTGTACTTTTATTAGGTACAGGTCTTTATTTAACATTGGGTTTACGTCTTTTAACTTTTATGCGTATTCCTCAAGGTTTTCAAAAGCTATGGGCTGGAAGAAAAACACGTAGTGACGTTGATGGTGAGCTTTCACCATTCCATGCGCTTATGACCGCTCTTGCTGCAACTGTTGGTACAGGTAACATTGTTGGTGTGGCCACAGCTGTTTTTGCTGGTGGTCCTGGTGCGCTATTTTGGATGTGGTGCACAGCCATGCTTGGTATGGCAACAAAATTTGCCGAAGCACTTCTTGCTGTGCGTTACCGCGAAGTTACCCCCGAAGGTAACGTGGTTGGCGGACCCATGTACTACATTAAAAATGGTCTTGGACCAAAATGGGCATGGCTTGGAACTTTATTTGCCGTATTTGGTGCCGTAGCTGGCTTTGGTATTGGTAACTTAACTCAAACCAACTCCATTGCTGACGCTGTAAAAGCAAACTTTGGTATTGATCCTACCATCACCGCAGGTATTTTAGTTGTATTTGTGGGCATAGTACTTGTAGGCGGTGTGCGCCGTATTGGTGCTGTGGCCGGTAAGGTTGTGCCAGTTATGGCTATTTTCTATATTATAGCATCATTACTAGTTATTATTGCTAAAATTGACGTTATTCCCACTGTTTTTGCCACCATTATTGATGAAGCATTTACTCCATCTGCTGCCTTTGGTGCATCTATTTGGATGACCATTCGTTTTGGTGTTGCTCGTGGTGTATTCTCCAACGAAGCTGGTCTTGGTTCTGCACCTATTGCGCACGCAACAGCTACAGTAAAAGACCCTGTTAACCAAGCTTTAATTGGTATGCTGGGTACCTTTATTGATACAATCATCATCTGCTCCATGACTGGTTTTGCCATTTTGGCATCTGGTGTGCTTGATCCTACCAGTGGTGTTAAGGGTGCAGCTTTAACAACTATGGCCTTTAATACTGTGCTTGACGGATTTTTACCTGCAGGCTTTGGTGGTATTTTGGTTACAGTGGCCCTTTGCCTTTTTGCCTATACCACTATTCTTGGTTGGTGCGTATATAGTGAACGCTGCATGATTTTCCTTTTTGGTGATAAAGTTCTAAAACCATTTAGAATTGTATTTACATTGGTAGTTCCTATTGGTGCTCTTGCTAAGTTAGAATTTGTATGGTTACTTTCTGATACATTCAATGCGCTTATGGCTATACCTAACTTAATTGGTATATTGTTATTAAGCCCAGTTATCTTTGCGGTAACTAAGGAATACTTAGAAAAAGAGAAGCTTAATAAATAGCTTTAGGATTTAGAATAAAATGATAAAAACCACCGATGCTTTGCAACATCGGTGGTTTTTTCACTTGGATAATGTTTGTTTAGTCTTTTATGTAAGAGTATACTATTAAGGCACTACAGTTATTTCGTATGCATTTTGAGGTTGTAGATATTTTTTAGCCAATTGGCGTAAATCCTCAGCGGTTACTTTTTGTGCCTTTTCAATGTTATTTTTCTTAAAATTAAGCTCTTTACCAAGTATGGAAAGTAAAGCAGCCTCACCACTGCGACTACCTAAGCGTTGACGCTCACGATAATAATCACCTTGCATTTGATTTTTAGCACTTTGTATTGTTTCTTCTGGCAGCACATCTTTGTGTATTGATTTAATAACATCTTCAAAGCCTTTTTTAGCTTGGGCTACTTTTTCAGGCTCTGTGCCAATGTAGAAGAACATATAACCTGCCTTTGGTGAAAGGCGATTTTGTGCTGTTACGGTATAGCCAAGACCTTGTTTATCCCTAAGTTCACTAAATAATAAGCCACTTTGACCGCTAAGGGCATTTTGCAATAATTCAAGCCCTGGTGCGTCTTTATGGTCAAGAGGAATTGTAGGAAATGCCATAATAAGATGTGCTTGGTCACGATCCGCTAAGACGAGCTCTTTATTAGATTTTTTAGCCCAACTAGGTTTTGGCATATTATGTTTTTCAGTTGTTGGTATAGGTAGGGTTTTGGCAAAGGCTAATACTTTTTCTTGATCAAAATCTCCGGCCACTGCAAGCACCCAAGGCTGCTTTACTTGCTTTTCCCAAAAGCTTAAAACCATTTGGCGTGTATAGCGTTCAACGTCTTTTTTATCGCCTAAAGATTTAAAAGCATAGGGGTGTTCGCCAGAAAATAGAAGCCCTGGTAATTGTGAGAAGGCTAAACCAAGAGCACGGTCATCACGTGAGATTATGTCTGCAATTTGGTCTTCTTTTTCGCGTGTAATTTCTTCTTCACGAAAAGCTGGTTCATTTAACACCTGACTAAAAAGATTAAAAAGATCAGCATTAAAGCGAGTAGGCTCACGCATGGAAAGCCCAAAAACTTGTTTACCGGCAAAAGCACTAAGGCTTGCGGCACGCTCAGCAAAATATGTTTCCATCTGCGGGGCTGTTAGGTTTTTAGTTCCTGCAGTCAAGGTGTTAGCTGTTAAAGCTGCAAGCCCTTGTTCTTTAGGTGTAGCAAGGCTATCGCCACCTAGAAAATATAAATCAAGCGCAGTGTAGGGCATGGTTTCATCTGGAATAAGCACTACCTTGCGTCCATTACCAAGATCAATAGTTTGTATTTCTTTATTTTTTTCTATTTTATTATCAGCAGTGGCAGTATTTGATATGGGCCATAAGCTATGCAAGGTGGGGGCAAGATCTGGTATTTTTGCATCTTGCGGGGCAAGTATGGAAACATTAAAACGCTGTGGTAAAAGCCAATTATTTAATGCTTCTTGCAATTGCTCATGATTAACATTATGAATATTAGTAAGGATATTTTTTTCACCTTGCTCACCGCCAAGGAAAAGCTCTAGTTGCCCACGCCAAGAAGCTAATCCAGAAATGGTTTCTTTAGCGCGATGCATACTATCTTCCATTTGTAATTTAGCACGCGCTAAATCTTGGTCAGAAAAAGCAGTAGCCTTGATATTTGCTATATCTGCAATAAATTCTTTCCAGAATGGTTCAACTTTATCTGCATCAAGCTGAATGCTAAAATAAAGCATGCCAAGGCGTTCAAAACCAAAATTACCTACATAGATTTCATCTACAAGTTTTTTGTCATATTTGTATTTTTTGTAAAGATAGGATGTGGCATCTCCACCAAGTACAAAAGCTAAAACATCAAGCGCTGTAGATCTTGCATCAGCATTACCTGGAACGGGCAGCGCCATAGCTAAATGCACCTTATTCCAAGGACCGCGCTGCACATTAACACTGGCATTATTTAAGTCTGTTGCGTTAATATAAGTCACGGGATTAATGGTTGAGGTATTTTTTAAATCACCAAAAACCTTTTCAGCCTCTTCAAGTACCTGAGCTGCCTTTACATCACCTACTACAACTAAAAGCATATTTTGAGGTTGGTAATACTTTTTAATATAATTACGCATGCTTTCAGGTGTAACTGCTTTAATGGTATCAGCAAAGCCAATAATAGGGTGAGAATATGGTGTGCCTTTTAAAGCATTTTGCTGTAACTCTTTAAACACCCTTGAGCCAGGATTATCAAGGCTGCGTTGTAGTTCTGATAAGATAACTTGTTTTTCTGATTCAAGTTCTTTGGCATCAAGGGTGGCGTGAAAGGCCATGTCCTTAGCCACATCTAAACCAAGTGCCCAATGCTGTGAGGGCAGATCTGTTAGATAAACTGTATAGTCAAAACTTGTAGCAGCATTTAAATATCCTCCAACAGATTCTACATCCTTTGCGACCACGCCAAGGGGACGTTTTTCTGTACCTTTAAACACCATATGCTCAAGCACATGACTAATGCCTGCGTCTTCTGGTGTTTCATAGGCAGAACCTGCGCGTACATATAAGCGCGTGGATACTAAGGGAAAACGCTCATCTGGTAAAATGTAAACCGTAAGACCATTTTCAAGCTTGGTAATGTGGGCTTTACTCGCAAAAAGATTGTTCACTGTGTTTTCCTGTGAGGTTTGCTCTGGCGTCACTGCGGCAAAGCTTGATACGCTTGATACCATGAAAACTCCGATAGCCATAAGCATTAATGGGATTTTATTGATTATTTTAAGCATAGAAACTCCTAGCCATTTTTAGATTTTTTATACATACAATTAAAGTTCAAGAAATTTACGCCAGCGTGTTAAATTTGCATCTAAAGCAAAAAACTGCGCAGTGCTTTTTACTACTTGGGTGTTTACTAAGTTTGCATGTACATCCTTATAAGTATACACATATTTTAATGCGTCAATACCCTGTATGGGACAAAGATCAAAACCATTAGCACCTTGTATTAATATTGGCAAACCAGCATACATTGCTTCAATTATAACACTGGTATCATTGGCAGCCCATACAAGACCACCTTGGGATTTTAACTCCTCAAGAAGGGTGGCTATATTACTTTTTGTTATACTTATATCACCGTTATAACTTTGTCCTTTTAACATATGGCTAATGTCATTGTATGGATGTGCTTTAATGCATATTTGCCATTGATACGCGTCTTTATCCTTGGCTAGCCATTGAAATAAGAGCTTTATATGCGCCTTGGCATCTTCTTCAAAAAAGCTCGTGACCACCAAGAGTTTTTTTGAAGCTTTGCAGGGATTTTTTGGGGATGTTTTAGCCTTAGAGTTAGAGGGCATGAAGTGTAATAAATGTTCATATCGCAAAGCTTCAACTAATAAGAGCTTATCTGTGGGCGCATTATTACTTAATAAAGTTAATGCAATACTCCCATTAACTAGCAGTTTGTCAGCATGAAGATGCTTTAAGTTAGCATAAAATTTAAGGCTATCAAAATAGCGTAAATCAGTATGGCGCAAAGCAGAGTGTTGTGCCCCATAAGTGGGACCAGCTTTAGCATGATGTATAGCTTCAACCAAAGAGCGCTCCCAAGAACAATTTTCCCATGGAAAAAGCGTATATTCTTGAACACCTGCCCATTGCACATAGCTAAGCATGCTTTGACGTTGTAATATTCGCTCAAGGCAGATCCAACCCTGAAATGCTTCTTTATAATAGGGTCTTAAGTAGGACCAAAAATTTACTTTACTGTGCTTAAAAGTGCTGTGTTTGGCAATATGCTTTTCTAATGTGTGGCTTATATAGTTAAGTTTAATGTAACGTATTAAGGATTTTATTATATGCCTTGGCGCTAGAAATTCCTCTGCTAAGTGAAAACTCTTACCGCGTAATTTTTTTAAATTATATACTTTTAATGCACTTTTAATCTGCCTCATGGATATTTTTGGTGAATTAACACGCATTAAGAGCCAGTTAATATGTTTACCTTGTTCAAGTAGTACATCTTGCAATGAACCCCAATATGCAGAGCGAAATTCTTGCTGTTCAATGTTTTTGTCTTGTATGTCGTTGTGATGTGGATAATAGCTTAGCATGGTGATGCAAGGCGTTTGAGGGGCTTTTGATTTGACATAATCTAAATGTATACGCACTGTTAAAAACCACCATATAAAGCGTATTAAGGCTTTAAGCTCTGGTAAAAGTGCTTGGTAAGCACGGCGAAAAATATTTTTTAATGTAGGTATTTTAAAGTTTTGTTTATGCGATATGATCTGGAAATTTATCTGCGACTCAGTGCAAAATTGCTTTAATATTTGAATGATTTTTTTGTCATTATTATGCAAAACAATGCAGTTGCAATGTGGTGCAAAGGCTTTAAGCATATGTTCAAGGCTGCGTAACTTTAAGATATTATAAAAATGGGGTGTAAGCATGGGATGTTTTTCAAAAATTAAAGAACACCACCACATAGAAAGTCTATCACCAGCTTCTAGGTGCTTGTGCAAAGGTTTAGAATTAATATGGTATTGCCCAAGATCATATACAAATTCAATTAGTTCTTGTCTTAATGCTAAGAAATGATCTTCATACCAAGAGAGGATGGAATATTCTCCTTGGGCGCAATCATGCTTATCCCACCAAAAAGTAAGTTCATTTTTTTGTTTATTTTGCGGAGGATTGTGTTTGCTGGCAATATGTACAACACACATTTAGCAAAACCTATTTTAGCCTGAGGATGTAACTTTGCGCACTAAGATTTCATCACCGGCATAAATACGTCTGTCAGGAGTTAAAAGCTCACCTGCGCGAGCAACAAGGGCAGTTTCTTCGCGTAGGTTAAGAAAAGCAAGCAATTGCCTTGCAGTTTTTTGGCGTGGCAATTCTAACTTTTTATCCTCTGGTTGCAGAAGCACTTGAATAGTTTGTGTTGTATTTTTATTTATAATATTTTCCATCTTCATAAATTTGTGTTGAAATAGTGTAAAAAATCATTGATTACAGCATTCTTGTCTTCTACCTTAATTCATGCTAAAAGGCAAATCGTTCAAACAATAAAAAGGTATTAAAAATTTATGATAGATGCAGATTTAGCATTGTCCTTAAAGCGTGTAGCTGTGGCTCTTATCCCAGCTCTGCTAGGCATAATTTTACATGAGGTGGCCCACGGTTATGTGGCAAACAAACGCGGCGACCCCACAGCAAAGTTTATGGGTCGCTTAACTTTAAACCCCTTACCACATATTGATCCCATGGGATTGTTGGTTTTTGTCTTAACAAGCATTAGCGGACTTTTTGTTTTTGGTTGGGCAAAACCTGTGCCTGTGGATCCTCGCAATTTGCGCAATCCTCAGCGCGACATGATGCTTGTATCCTTAGCAGGTCCGCTTACAAACCTTGGCCTAGCCTTTATTTTTGCATTTTTACTCCGAGCCTTGGTGGGTTTTATGCCTCCAAGTATTTGGGAAAATAACGCAACCTATGTATTTTTCTTTCTTATGCTTCAAATGGGTGTGATTATAAATTGTAGTTTATGTTGGCTAAATATTTTACCTATTCCGCCATTAGACGGAAGTAAGGTTCTAGCCTACTTTTTGCCACCTAGCCTTGCTTGGAAATATATGAGTGCTGGTAAATATGGCTTTGTAATTCTTTTATTATTACTTGCCACAGGAGCATTAGGTTTTGTGCTTGGTCCGCTGGTTTTTGGCACAAAAGACCTTTTGCTAGGCTTGGTTGGTTTATAAAAATGTTTATATAAATAAGTTATTAAATTCGGAGGATTTGTGAATAATTCTGCTGTTCGTACTGTTTCTGGAATGCGCCCAACTGGACCATTGCACCTTGGTCATTATTTTGGGGTGCTCAAAAATTGGGTAGAACTACAAAACACTACTCGAGCTTTTTTCTTTGTGGCTGATTGGCATGCCCTAACGAGTGATTTTGCAGATCCTTCTAGTATTAACACTAACTCCATTGAAATGGTAAAAGATTGGCTTGCCAGTGGTTTAGATCCAGAAAAATGTATAATCTTTAGGCAATCAAGTGTAAAAAGTCATGCTGAATTATCGCTGCTATTTTCAATGATAACACCGGTTTCATGGCTAGAGCGTTGTCCTACATATAAAGAACAACAACAAGAAATTAGTCATAAAGATTTAAGCAATGCAGGTTTTTTGTGCTATCCTGTTCTTATGTCTGCAGATATATTAATCTATTTGCCGAAATTTGTACCTGTAGGGCAAGATCAATTGCCGCATTTAGAAATGACAAGAGAAATTGCGCGCAGATTTAATCATCTTTATGGTGAAACATTTCCAGAAATTGAAGCACACCTTACCCCTGCTGCTAAATGTCCTGGTATTGATGGGCGCAAAATGTCAAAGAGCTATAATAATGGCATTTTTTTGCGCGATAGTGCTGAGGATGTACAACAAAAAGTTATGCATAAAATGCTCACAGATACAGCACGCTTAAGAAAAAGTGACCCCGGAAATCCAGACGTGTGCAACTTGTTTCCTTACCATGAGTTGCTTAGCAGTGCAGATCAAAAAGCTGAAATTCGAGATGGTTGCGTAAATGCAAGCCTTGGTTGTGTGGACTGTAAAAAAATGCTCTTGCAAAACTTAAATGCATTTCTTGGTCCCTTACAAGAAAAGCGCAGCTATTTTGATGAAAATGAACAACTTGTACATGATATTCTACATGAAGGCAATAAGAAGGCAGAAGAAGTTGCCAATGCCACCATGGCAATAGTACGAGGTAAAATGGGTCTTTAAGCTTTGAAATTACTTTGCATTGATTACGGTTTAACTCGCACTGGTATTGCTGTTACTGATAGTGGTGGTAATATGGCTTTTCCGCGTTGTACTATACATGCTCCAGCGCAAAGTAAGCGTAGCGTTTTTTTAGATAAATTAGTTGAGCAAATTAATATAGAAGCTCCTGCAGCCATTGTGGTGGGCTTACCCTTGCTAGAAGATGGTAGTGATAGCCTAACCACTAAGCAGGTACGAAACTTTGTAAGCCGCTTAAAGCGCAGAAGCACCTTACCCATATATTTTATGCCAGAATTATTAAGCTCTAGTGAGGCTGAGGAAGACTTGCGTCAAAGCTCTTTGCCACGCCATAAACATAAAGCTGTGCTTGATCAGCAAGCGGCAGTTCGCATATTGCAGTCCTTTTTAGCCGATTCAAATTGGGAGCAGAGGTTGGCATGAAGTTTTTGTTGCGCCTATTTTGGTTTTTATGCCTTATAGTAGTAGCTATTGCAGCCTATGTGTTTTGGCAGGGTAAGGAGTTTTTGCAAACCCCAGCTCAAAGCCCTGGGGCTGAAGTAGTTATTGATGTTGCACCTGGTGCAACATTTACTAAGATTGCAAATTTATTAGAAGAAAAAAATGTAATTACTGATAGTTTTAAGTTTACCTTGCTTGCACGCTATAAAAAGATGGATAATAAGTTGCAAGCTGGTAGGTTTATTTTACACTCTAACTGGACACCGGATAGAATTTTACAACATCTTATTGTGGGAAAGCCTCAATTATTTCGTATTACCATTCGTGAAGGGCTTACATGGTGGGAGACTGCCAAATTACTAGAAGAACACGGCTTTGTAAAATTTGACGATTTTAAATCTATTGTTTTTGATGCGCAATTTTTACAAAAATATGGTATACCATTTAAGAATGCCGAGGGTTTTCTTATGCCGGATACGTATTTATTGAAAAAAGATGACTATCCAGATTTAGAATCTGCGCGTGTGGTGGCAACAAGGTTGGTAGATACTTTTTGGCAAAAAATGGCGCCTTATTGGGAAAATGGTAAAAAACCAAATAAAACAGATTTGCGGCGTATAGTCATCCTTGCATCCATTGTGGAAAAAGAAACTGGCATAGCTGATGAGCGTGCTCGCGTTGCCGGAGTATATGCTAATCGCCTACGTATAGAAATGCCTCTACAAGCAGACCCTACAATTATTTATGGTCTTGGTCCAAGTTTTGATAGAAATTTACGTCGTGTGCATCTTGATGACCCTAAAAATCCTTACAATACATATCAACACCGAGGTTTAACCCCTGGCCCCATTTGTTCTCCCGGTGTGGCTGCACTTCGTGCTGCCATTAATCCTGAAAAACATGATTTTTTCTATTTCGTAGCTATTACAGATGGGGGTGCGCATGCTTTTTCAAAAAATTTGCGTGAGCATCAAAATGCAGTGCGCCGATATTTAAATAATCGTAAGAAAAAACAATAATTTCTCGATCTTGTTTATCAGACATTTTAATGAAAATTAGGGCCAGCTTATGCCACATTATAAACCAATACTTATAACCCCAAATAATTATGCAATATAGCCTGCTTATAGCCGGAACATGCAGCGGAGCTGGCAAAACAAGTCTTTGTCTTGGTTTACTTGCTGCACTACAAGCACGCGGTATTAAAGTCCAAGCGTGTAAAATAGGTCCAGACTTTATTGACCCAAGCCTTCATACTGCCATAACTAAAACTTCTTCCTATAATCTTGATGCTTGGATGGGACAAGAAATCGGTCTTAAAAAAGTATATGCACGCATGTATAATAAGGCTAAGGCTTGTAATTCCCAAATGCTACTTGCAGAGGGGGCTATGGGGCTTTTTGATGGAGCTTATGGAGTTGGCGGACCAGGCTCTGCAGCCCATATAGCTAAGCTCTTGCAAATACCGATTTTATTGACTTTAGATGTGCGGGGCATGGGGCAATCCGCTGTGGCCATGGCGGCTGGGTTTACGCGTTTACAAAAAGATTTACCCTTTGCTGGCATTATTTGCAGCCATGTTGGTAGCGCAAGGCATAAATCAATGCTTGAAGAAGCATTTGCAAGTGCATTTGATATTAATGACCCCCCAATACTAGGTTTTTTACCCCGTGAAGGGCATGTGGAGCTTAAATCTAGGCATTTAGGCTTGCATATGGGACATGAGCTTACTTTACATGATAAATCAAGCATGGGGCAATGGATTGAAGATAATCTAGATATAGATGCATTACTAAAGAGTTGCAGAAAATATGCTCCAATGATACCTTTTATTGCGCAGCAAAATATGGCTAAGTATCCTGTAAAAATTAAACGCATAGCCATAGCTTATGATGCTGCTTTTTGTTTTTTGTATCCCGATATGCCAGAAGTTTTAGCAGAAATGGGTGCTGAGTGTGTGTTTTTCTCTCCTCTTAAGGATGATAGTATTCCCAAAGACTGCACAGCACTTTATTTACCAGGTGGTTATCCGGAGCTTTTTGCGCTAAATCTTTCTGAAAATATATCTATGCTAAATAGTATTCGTGATTTTGCTAAAAGTGGTCGTCGTATTTATGCTGAATGTGGCGGATTTATTTATCTTATGAAGGAACTTGAACATGCTGGAAAAAACCATAAACTATGTGATGTCTTGCCAATATCTGCCCGAATGGGCGAGAACAAAGCTGCCTTGGGATACCGCCAAGTACAGTGGAGAGGAAGAGAAGGGCGAGGGCACGAATTCCACTACGCGCAAGCGTCACATACCAGTTTGCCGCCATTGTGGCATGTGCATGACCGACAAGGCGTGCCACTTACAGGACCCCAATTCCTCGGAGTAGAAAAAGATAATGTTTTGGCGTCGTGGGTGCATCTTTACCCTGAGGGATCACGCCATTTGCTTGCCGAAATTTTTTCTTTAGGCACTGTAATATGATTAAACTTAATAATTTACTATGTTAAAACTTGACCCTAGTACCAAGCCTCAAGATATAGAGACGCGCTCATTTGCCATTATTGATGCAGAGATTCCTCAACCACGCCTTTATGATGGTAATCTCTGGAGTATAGCTCGGCGCATGATTCATACTACCGGTGATGTAAATATTATAAATGATATAGTTTTACATGAAGATGCTGTCAATGCTGGTATTGATGCTATGCGTAGAGGTTGTACTATTTTCACCGATACAGAAATGGCCCGCTGTGGTATGGTGGCACGCAGATTAGATCCTTTTAATGTGGTAACCAAGTGCATATTAAATAATAAAGATGCGGAAAAATTAGCCAAAGAACAAGGTTGCACGCGTGCTCGTGCTGGTATTTTGCATGTGGCTAATGAGCTTCATGGCAATATTATAGCCATTGGTAATGCACCTACAGCTTTACTGGCATTACTTGAAATATTAAAAAATGGTGCAGCTGCACCTGCGCTTATAATTGGTATGCCTGTTGGCTTTGTTAATGCAGCTGAATCTAAAGAATTATTGATACAAAGCCCTTATAGCCATTTGAGCTTGCGAGGTAGAAAGGGTGGTTCACCCCTAGTTGCAAGCGTTGTAAATGCCCTAGCTATTTTGGCAGCTAAATAGTATGAATTGAATTTTAGCTTTGTAGAATGAGTTTTTAAAAGGGAGTAAGAATTACGACTCCGATCTGCAATTTTTCGTATATGCAGAGCAATAGGTAAAGTTTTTTTCACTTTGTTCTCGATTTGCGTAGCTACTCATACTTCGTAGACGCAAACAGCTTCGCTGCCCTTTGGGTCGGGCATGCACTTCGTCGCAGTAAATTCTCAAAAAACATTCCCTAAGTGGCTCTGCATTCGTGCAACAAGCAAAGCTTTCTGGGTTTAGATATAAATCGGAATCGCTGGGAGTAAGAATCACTGTATCTAATTCAAAAATAGGAATTTTTTGTCTAAATTATCTTTAATAACAAAATAATACAGTATTTTTATTGTAGATATGTATTAACTATTAAATCACAGACTTAAATCAGAGAACAATTTAAAACACCCCTCGGGAGACACCATTTTTGCAAGCGCAAAGCGCGCAGTCAAAAATGTGTGTGTCACGTTTTTGTGCGGTTTTATGTGTATTTTTGATTTTTTCGTGTAGCGAGGAAGAATTATTTTTGCTGCGTAAATGTATATAGATACTTGCGCAAAGTGAAAATTATTCTGACGAAGCCACACGGACAAAGGAAAATACCGTAAAATCCGCACAAAAGTAGCGCAAAAAAGCCAAAGGCTGCGCATAAAAAATCACATCATTCATAATGATTATTCTAAATTACAATGCTGTGGAGTAAGAGTTAACCTACTCCATTTTAGTTTGCTATTAATTAAATATCTATTAAAGCTTAGTGTTTATAGTGGGGGTAACTTTTTGTTGCCCTTGGTTATCATCTGATAGCAATGGACGTATATCTGGTGTAATGGGTACTGTAGCTGTACCCATAGCTATGACCTCATTACTGGGGGTGTGTATTAGGCGCATACTAAAGCGCACTTGTTCAGGTGTTATGACATAGGTTCCTGCAAGAACAGCTATACTGCTAACATTACGCTTTGCAAGAAGGCTTGTATCACGTGTAAGCAGCATTTCCCCTTGCTTTTTTTGAAAAAATACTTCTTTGCCTTTACGTATTTCTTGAAATTTATAACCCTTGCTAATCATCCAACGGCTAACTTCTTCACTCATTTGCCTTGCTAGTGGGCAACTTACTTCTAAATTATTTATATCAACTGGAACAGTTGCCATAACTGTAATGCTTTCACGCAATTGCTGTTGGCGCATAGCTCTTTCTTCTGAGGGTATTACAGAGGAATTAATGTGCGCGCGTTGCATAATTTGTGCATCCATTTGGGCGGCTATTTTATTGGCTGCTCTTGGAGCATAGGCTGGGCTAAGTGGTACTACACCACAGCCTTGAATAAGCAAAAACACTAATGGTAGCAAAATATAAGGTAGTTTTTTCATAATATTCTCATCGCATAGTGCGTATTTGTAGGTCAACGCTTTGCAATTCGCGTTTTAATGTGTCGCGTAGTTCAGTGCTATTGCAAGTTGCTAAAGCTAGTAAGAAATGCTGTCTAGCCAGTTCGTAGCGGCCATCATATTTGTAATCCATGGCAAGTTCCCAATGATGTTTAGTTTCCTCTGGTATTGGAATATCGCGCTTTTCATGCTTTGGCATATCATCAAATTCTTTAACGGTCAAAGCTTGGGCTTGGCATGTAAACATTAGACATACAAGTGTGCAAATATATATTTTTAAAAAATTTTTCATAAAAAAACCTATGCTTTTGAAGTGATAAAATTAATATCCATATAAACCTGGTTGTCTTGGTGCAGGTTGAGGAGCTTTCCAAGGTGCAGGTTTAATATGCATGGTTCCGCTTGATAGACCTAAGGTAGGTTTTTGGGCTTCTTTTTGAGCTTTTTGTGCTTTCATTTTAGCTTCTACTTGGGCTACACTTGGCTTAGGAACGATGGGTTGAGATAAACGAGTCATAAGCTCATTATTTACAAGAACTAATTGCCCAGTTCGTAAAACCATACCGTCAGTAGCGCGCACAAGACGTGCATTTACAAAAATTGCATCTTGGTCATAGAAATAAGTGCCAACAATTAAAGCTGCCCATTTGCCATGGGTACTTACAAGCCCTTGACGTAATAAAGCAAAGTCGCCTTGACCAAGCAATACATCTATATTGCCTGTTAGGTGATATTCTCGTACAGGAAATCCACGTTGGTTAAATTCATAAATTAATGATTCTCCAAGTAGGTTTCCAAGAGAACTGGTTTGGGCTTTGTTATTAAGGTTTACAAAGGATGTAGGCATAGCTACTAGGCCTGTAAGCAGACTATTATCGGTGGTGGCAAGCATTTGATCTGCAAGTTCACGCACCTTTAATTTAAATTCTTGGGCGTCAACAAACTCAGGGTCAGTGGCTGAGGGTTTAGCACAACCTGCTGCCAGTAGGGCTTGTAATAATAAACCCAACAAAAGAAAACGTGTAATGATACGCATATAAACTCCCGCAGCTAAATAATGATTTGGTACTAAAATTATAAAGCTTACAAATCTATTCGGCAGTAGAGCAAAAAACTTTAGAAATTCTCTCAAGCGTTCTTTTGAGTGTTGTTTATCTAAAAAATTACGAAATAGCATAGTGAATAATTTGTTTTTCATCAAACAAAATCAGTACATTATTTGTTTTTTTAACACGGTAATCTAATTTACAACTTTTTTACCAAAAAGTTTGCATTGACAAGTGAATGTGAAAGGTTGGGGAATGTTTTTTGAGCAATTTGTTGCGATGGAGCGTAGCGGAGGTGCTGCAACGCCCGACCCAAAGGGCAGCGAAGCTGTTTGCGTCTACGAAGTATGAGTAGCTACGCAAATCGAGAGCAACGCGAAAAAAATTTTACCCAACCTTACCCATAAACTATAAATTTGTGAAATTAGATTGCCGTGGTTTTAAAAAATTTTGCTGCATGTTGTTTTGATTTTTTGCTATGCTTTGGCGCAGGATGTACCATGTGCAAAGCAAGCAAAGCAACGTGGGTGGCGTAAAATTACCCTCCCTTTTTCTCTTGCCTCGTTTAGACTATGCCCTTGAATATACGAATCATCATCATTAACCAAGGTGCAAGGATAAAAGCAAAGCTTACCTTGTTTTTTTGTAACCATCATACTATGGCAGCACATAAAACTATCACGCTCTTGGGCAGTTTTATATTTAGTCATACAAGTTTCTGTGATTTCAGGGTTTTGGTTTGCAGTTTTTGAAATTTGTAAGTCAGGAAAAGCCACAATACTTGTATGTTTAGGTAGTTCAAAGCTATGGAAAATATTTTGGAATTCTAAATTAATATGTGCGCTGTCTTCATTTTTATCCATGCGTCTTGCAATAGAAACGCTATGTCCCATCTTACTAAGTTTGGTGCAATTGGTTAAAGAGCGATTAAATGTGCCTTTACCACGTCCTAAATCATGCTGTTTCTCATCGGGATAGTCAATGCTAATACGCAGATATAGAGGGTATGGTTTAGTCTTTAATTGCTCTAATTGGGGTAAGTATTTTTCTATGGGATTTGTGGCATTGGTTAATACAAGGCAAGAACCATGCTCTAAGGCAAAATCTAAAATATTAATAAAGTCAGGATTTACAAATGGTTCACCGCCAGTGAAGCAGAAGCTTTTGACCCCAAGCTCGGCGGCTTCTAAAATAAGCATTGTAGCTTCTGCATAACTTATGGCTTCTATGCGGGTGGAGGTTTGGCTTGCTCCTTCAAAGCAAGAAGGGCAGCTTAAATTACACTTTGTGCCAGTATGTATCCAAAAATCTGTTAGTTGTCCAAGCTCAATATAACCTCTTTTTTGGCTATCAGCTGTATAGTGTTTATGCCAGTCGCCATGCGATGTATTAAAAAAATTTTCTGGTTTTACTTGTATATTGTCTGTTGATAATACACTGTCTTTATTAGTACAGTCTGATGTATGTTTGGAGAGTTGTTGCATTGTTAATCTCAATGGTTGAAAGTCTATACATATAACAATAATTAACGCCGTTAACTAATATAGTATATGTATAATAAATAAGCAAGAGGGTGTTACCAATCGGCTGGTTTGCCAATGGCACTTCTTGGGAGGTCTAAGCCAAAGGTGAAGCGAACAGGTTGCTCTTCTACTTTAAGATATTGCTTTGCATGGGCACGTAACTCTTTGCGAGCTGTATCTTCTGTATGACCAGTTTTTAAGACAATAAAGGCTTTGAGCTGTTGTCCTTCTTCTGGTCGCATGAGGCGTACACTGCATAATTCCACACAAGCATGCTCAGTTAAAATTTTTGCTACATATTCAGGGTAAACATTTACACCACCAACCTGTACGGCGGAGTCTCTACGCCCACGCGGCATAAGATGGCGTTGATCTTGCCAGTCAATATTATCTTGTAAAGCAAAGTCTTGTGTTTGACCATTGGGAAAGGTGCGGCGAACTTTATCTATTGCGTCATTTTGTTCAATTCGCTCAAATTGGGGTAAAAGTGTAAAGTGGTGATTAGGGTCAAGTCTACAGCACATTACTCCCATTTCTGAAGAACCAAAACATTCTATCATCTTAAAGCCTTGCTCTAAAAGATGTTCAAAAGCATCCAATGGCATGGGGGCAGTGCCTGTTAGTAAGATACTATTTTTGCATTGTAAATTTGATAAACGTGCCATATGGCTATAAAGTAATGGCACTCCGATTACTAAATCAAATTCTTGAATTTGATGCGCAATGGCAGTGGGTATTGGTGCTTCAAGACGCATAGGAACTTTTAAACTCATGGGTAGTAAAAGACCAAAGGTAAAACCATAAAGATGATGTAAGGGGGCTGTTACTAAAACACTTTTTCTGTTATTCAAAAGTGGCACTATGCCCATAAGTTCTTGGCGTAAGTGTACTTCTGGATGAGTGCAAGGTTTTGGTTTGCCAGTAGAGCCAGATGTAAAAAAGGTAATGGTTTGCGCACCCTTTCGCCATAATTTATACATATCTTCTACATAATTGCCAAAACATTCATGGCTACTAGGTATATTATGCTCAAGGTTGAACATGCGCATGAAATCTTGGCAAATGCTTTCTATATCAAGTTTATCACAATGAGTGTCATTAAAGCTTAAGGTAGCAAAATGGCTTGTCTCAGTCCAATTGTGTGCATTATTGGAATATTTGCCAGTTTTGCTTTGCAATATAGATTGCAAAATTTGCAAAAAAGCCGCGCAATCTAAGCGAGCAATATGGTCTAAGGGTGCGACTTCCATCTTACTTTCTCATATAAATATTGGCAGTTTGACCTGACTTTTCTGCGCATATAATAATACTTTCTTCTTGCTTATTTATGGCATCAAAGCTTTGGGTAGCATAGTGTAATGAACTTTTATAGTTTACTTCTTGGCTTATTTGATCATTAAAACTTACAGCAATTTTTGGTAAACTGGTTTCTGCTTTACCTACAAGAAAGAAAACTGCTCCTTCAAAGAGACCTTTATCTGGGCAAATTTTGCTAAAACGCTCATCGCTTTCATCCATGCACCCAACTAAAACATAAGCTGCACGCTTAGAATAAATAATATTGCTTGCGGCTTGGATTGCTCCTGCAAAGGAGAGCGAAAATTGAGTCACAGTATGGCAAGGACCTTGCAAACCAAGATACAGGCTAAGTAAACCAGCACCCATATTATTAACAGCATGTGAAAAGGCAGTTGGTGAGGATAATCTTGGCTCAGCATCAAGTATGGAATCCATAAAATCCATACTCATTTTAATGCCGGCATAGGCAGTTCCAACCACTAATCCCATAGATTCATGCGGTAAATCTTCTTTACCTTGCAAAGCAGCGGCACATGCCAATAATCCCATGCGGGCATAGCGTGGGATGCGCCTTAGTGGTGCGCGAGGAAATAATTGACTTAACTTGGCATTTTCTTCTGTTCCAAGAACGGACGGTGGTGGATTTTGTATGTTATAAATATCGTTTATATTATGAATTGCACCAGCACCAAGCACACTAAGATAGGCTTTATTAGTCATTGCATGCTCCTTTAACTATCAAGGCTGCATTGCTACCGCCAAAACCAAGTGAGGTTGATAAAGCACAATCTTTTTGCAATCTTATATTTTGTGTAGTAGGTGTTAGACCTATTTCTTGGTCCATAGCTTCAAAGCCTCGTGTGGCTGGTACTTCTTTGTTGTTTAGAGCTAGTAGGCAAAAAATGGCCTCAATGGCACCTGCTGCGCCTAGAGTGTGACCTGTAATACTTTTACTTCCCCACACGGGAATATTGGGCATATTTTCATGAAAATACTTACCTTCAACCTTGTCATTTTCTGGGGTGGCTGTGCCGTGAGCATTAATAAATGCCAATTGCTCCTTGGTTATATTAGCCTGCTTTAAAGCAAAATTGATGGATGCATCAAGTCCTCTTGCTTGAGGGTGCGGAGCGGTAAAATGGTGCGCATCGGCATATCCGCCATAACCCACAACAAAACCTAATGGTTTTATGCCGCGTGCAAGAGCATGTTCGGTTTTTTCTAAAACCACAATGCCTGCTCCTTCGCCAAGGTTAAGACCTTTTCGATTGGCATCAAACGGTTTGCATAATTCATTGCTATATATCATTAAGCGTGCAAAACCAGTATGTGGTACAAGGCTTAGGGCATCTGCTCCACCACAAAGCACAGCCGAGCATTGGTCTTGTAAAATCATATCCATACCCATACCAATGGCATCAGCACCAGAGGTACAAGCATTGGCTATTGTTAGAGCTGGACCTTGCAAATTAAATTGCTTTGCAATGTTAAGAGCTAAATTAGAATTAAAGAAATCTTCAATATCTTCTGGTAGTTTTTCGTTTGGAATTTCATGTTCACTTGTTGAAGCAAAATTATTATCTCGCATTTTGGCATAGCCATCTAAAAAATGTAAGGCACTACCTGCTGTAGTTCCAAGTATAATACCGCACGATTCATGAGCCTGACCTTCTAAAAGTCTTGCTTGGGCTATGGCTTGTTTTGTTGCATGTAAGGCAAGGTTTAGGGTGTCGCGCGCTGAAAAAGAGCGCCCTGCACCAAAAGCCTCGGCTGGTGCAGCAAAAAATGCATAAGGCATGGAATCTTTGTGCAATAGAGAAGGGTTGCTAAGTGTGGTATTGCTATATAGCAATTCGTGGCATTGACTTCCTGCAGAGCAAACACATCCCATACCGCTAATGCAAACGGGTGGCAAATTTTGTTTTGGCATATTAAGAACTTTGTTTTTCAAGTATATAGTCTGCTAATACCGCAACAGAAACAAAAACTTGTCTTGCAGTGGCAGAGTCTTCAATAATAACCTTAAAGTTTTTTTCAAGCATAACAACTAATTCTACTGCATCTAAGGAATCAAGCCCAAGACCATCTTCACTAAAGAGCAGCATGTCATCGGTAATATCACTGGCTGTAACACCTTCTATATTAAGGGTGCTTACTATGTCTTGTTTGAGTTTTTCTCTACACTCTTGAACTGTCATCATGACCCCACATGTCAAAAAAGTTAAAAAAATGATATGGATATTTCTGCACCATATCTTCCATAGTTGTGGCAAAAATTTGTATATATTCTTGCAAGGCTTGGGGGTTGCGGCGTAAATTTGGTGGTAAGTCTAAACGCTTTGTGAATACGCCGTGTACTCCATCCTTTTGTAATATGCTAAAACTTATAATTAATGGTACTTGGGTAATGGATGCTAACAAAAATGCTGTAGTTGGCAAGCGTATAATGCCTCCAAGAAATGTAACTTCTGCCCCAAGGTCACTAAATTCATCTATTCTATCTCCGGCAATGCAGACAATTTCTTTATGTTGTAATGCCGATGTTATGGCAAAAGAAGCTTTAATGCCATCTCGAGAATTAATTAATTTAATGACATGCTTACCTTGTTGTTCTTCATGCTCAAAGTAATGCTTGTCTGTATCTTGCTCATTAATCCATTGTACTATATTAATGGGGCGGTCCAATTCTTCAATGGCAGAAAGCCCTAGCTGCCAAGCCCCTATATGAGCAGTTAAAATTATGCAACCTTTTTCAGGATTAAGATTATCTTTAATATATTCTCGCGCTTGTGAATTTGCTGTGGTGCTTTTAATATTTAAGATGCCATTGATGCTACGTTCAAGTATTACTTCAGCAAAGCGCAAGTATATTTTATAACAATGCAACCAGCGCGTAAAGCCCTTGGCCTCAGGAAAACGACGCTCAAGGTAAGCATAACAACGCTTACGCACTGACGGGCGTAAGCTGTAATAAAAAACCACACATCGCAACAATATTTTAGCAAGAAAAACCAAACGCAAACGCACCATAAAATAAAATATTTCATGTTGTAGACGCGAGGCGACACTTTTTCCTGTATTATGCATCATGATTTTTGTGATTTTTTGTTAAATATATTGATAAATTTAATATAATTATTGCCATACAAATACCCACTATGGGTGCTAGTGCTAAAGCACCTATAACCCAATCTAGGATGCGCTGCCATATTTCATGCCCAAGGGTGGTAATGGAAAACTCTGTTAGCCATTCTCCTTGGCGTATTCTATAACCTATTAAGACGCATATGCCGGGCAAAATAGGTGGCCAGCTAAGGGGGATTATAGCAAGAGCACACAGGCGGTCAAGATGCCATTTTTGTATACAAAAAAGTAAGAGTATGCTTTGCAGACCAAGAATGGGCAAGGTGCAAATAGTTAAAGAAATGGCAGCAGAAATACTTAAATTTAATGGTGTTGAATTTTTGAGTAAGAGCTGTAATGATTGCAACGGAGAAAGTAGAGAAATATTACCTTCTACATCTAGTGAATGATGCTTAAATGGTATGGGAACAAGTGCACGGATGGTAAGCCTTGTATTAAGCATACTTATGCGAACATTATCTGCAATAGCTTTGAAATGCGAAACGCGCTCCTCACCTTGTTGATAAAGTACCTGAATGGGAATGTCAGCAATGGCAAAGCCTGCCCACGCAGCTTGAACCAAAACCTCAATTTCAAAAGAGTAGCGATTTTCCTTTAAGGGTAGGCAAAGTAAGGCTTGCAAGGGATATGCTCTAAAGCCGCTTTGCATATCACTAACCCTAGTGCCAGTTTGTACAAACATCCAAAACTCAGAAAATACCCGTCCAAAGCGCGAAGATTTTGGTATATTTTCTACACTAAAATCGCGCGCGCCCACCAAAAAAGTATTAGGGTTTTTTTCTAAGGCTTGCAAAAATAGCGGTATATCTTCTGGATAATGCTGGTTGTCTGCATCAAGGCTTATCATATGCGTAAAGCCTGCATCTAATAAAGTTTTAGCACCAAGGCGTAGGGCATGACCCTTACCCATGTTTTGTGACAAGCTTATGCACTCTACATCAAGATCTTGAATATTTTGAATTCCTTGGTCTTTGGAGCCATCATCAATGACTATAACCTTAGTCAAAATTTCATTACGCTCGGCAAGGGCACGTATAACAACTTCACGTATGGTATTGCCGTGATTATAAAGGGGAATGACCACCCCTATCTTCATGCCCTGCTTATTCTCTAGCATACAAGCTGACCTTCTGCCCAACGCTTGCAAAAAGTTTTATAAAATTCAGGCTGTTCTAAGAGCAAATTTTCTTTTAAGTCTAGCATGAGTTGAATGGTATGCCCCTTGGTGTGGCAATTATCGTCCTTATCCAAAATGCGATATTCAAACTCTAAGAGTGCGGCTTCATTCCATAAAAGTGATGATTCTATAATATATGTTTCATTATATCTAAGGGGGGCAATAAAGTCTAAGCTAAAGCTTTTTAAGGGAATGACCACATTACTAAAGTAAAAATCATAGTATGTTATGCCAAAATGATTGCCCATATCATCACGTCCATCTTCAAACCATGAGGCATAATTTCCATGCCACATGAATTGAATTTGATCTACTTCGCCAAACCGTACTCGCCTTGGTACTCGGCGTACTAACGGGGGGTGTTCACGAACTTTATCCCGTCTTCTCATATAATTTCTCCTCCAAGGCTAAACTTTGCCGCAACTTTTTCTAATACTATAATGCTACAATCCCAGAAACTATTGTCTTTTTGCTTAATGGTGCAAGTAATAGTATTTTCAGGCTCAATGGGAAATGAAAACTTAGCTTGCGTAATTTCTTGTAAATCTATGTTCTGCCCCGTAGCTTCATTTATAGCCATTTGGGCCATAATAACTTGCACTACGGCAGGTAAGACAGGCTTATTTGGAAAATGACCCTCAAACCCAAGAAAACTTTGAGAAACGTAAAATGATTTACTAAAACATTTATCATCAATTTTTTCTAGTGGTTTAGCACATTGCTCTAGGGCTTTACGTATGCTTATCATGAAGTTTCCTCAAGTAATAATTGGCTTTTATTCTTAGTATGATAAAAGGTTAGCTTGCCTTCTTTGACTGATATTTTTTCCCAATATAAGGGCAGTGGATTTGTGCTTTGTAAGGTATGTGCAATAATTTGTGCAATATTTTCTGCAAGTGTTTGCATTTTTGTACTTTGTAATCCAGAGCTTAAATTGCATGTTAAAGCATCATTAGCATAATTACATTCTGCAAAACGCTTACCTTGTAAAAACACTAAGCCTAGTTTTGCTTCTTGGCTTGCCTTTGTAGTGTGCTCAAGCCCTCCTAAAAGGGGAAGGTTAATATCATCATCACTATACCAAATAGTATAACTTTTTGATGTAAACTCTGAGGGTATGTTAATGGCATAATTACTGGTTGCACAAGCAGCTAGCAGTATGCAAAATAATAATATTAAATAGTTATACTTCATTATCTAACCCCTTACACAATTTTGGCAACAACCATATGGCCACAGGCATCTCTACCAATAGTCCCACAAAAACTACGTGCCCCATAGCTTGCAGGGTCGGGTGAGTGGCAAATGCCAACATGCCCATACTTACACAAGCTGTAAGCGATGAAACCATAATTGCTCTATTCATTTGCAAGGCAATACCCTTAGCTAAGTGGTGCGTTGCTAAAATGCCGTGGTCAATGCTTAGTCCAAGCACTAAGGGCATGGCTGCAAGGCTTGCTAATGTTAAAGGTTTTTGCCAAAAATGCATAGTTAAAAATATGCAAAATAATGCAGCAAGAGCAGGCAAGGCAGCTAGTAAGGTTTGAGGTATATTTTTAAAACATAAAAATAATAAAACTAAGCAACAGATAAACATAAGTGGTAAATATTTTGCCTCGTCGAAAAACACTGCTCGTAAATTTTGTTCAAGCCCTTGGGGGGTAAAGAGAGTTACTTGATCATTTAAAGCTGCAGGAATTTCTTTAGAACTTAATGTTGTGTCAGCAATAATGCGGCTTTGAGTAATTTTATCTTGTGGATAAGATTGTAATAAACTCTGTATGAGTGTGCCCCACGGTCCTTGCTTTAATGTGTCTAGGTTTAAACTTTGTGGTTTCGTTTGCAAAAATGTAAAAAATGGTTCAAATACAGCGTTTGCAGGCATGTGATTAGAGTATTTATTAAATTTTTCTTTAATGTATGGCATATTTTCTTGTGTAAACTTATTCCAGCGAACAATATTTGCTTGCATATTTTTAGTACTTGGTAGCAAGTTAGCAAGGCTTATAAAGCTTATGTGCGGCAGCTCTTTTTCTAAAATTGCTTGAGTTGTTCTGGTTTTTTCTAAAGCAAGGGCATTATTATCTGTATCAATTAATAGCAAGCTTGGGGCATTAATTTGCCATATTTTATTAAAAATTTTATTATCATTTTGTATAGCGTGGGCATTTGCTCCCATGCTTTGGGGTGAAACGTCAATAGGTAAAGTGTTAAATAAGTAAAGGCACATAACAACAAAAACAAAGCTTAAACTTAACACCGGCATAAGTTTAGGGTAAGCTTGTTTTATGGCTTTATGTTCTTTTTCTATTTTTTGTGGTTTGTCAAATCCGGGGCAGAGTGGGAGTATATAAAGTGCTAGGATTAAACCGCTAAAAAGAGCAACTATGGCAAAGGCTGATAGTTGACGCACAGCAGGTAAGGCAGAAAAAAGAAGTAGGGCAAAACCTGATGCATTAAGTAAAAAACCTTGCAATAATGGGGTATTTAATGCTTTAAAAACTATCTTTTTATCCTTATTGCTTCTTAGGGCAAAATGCATGTGCACGGCATAATCTTCGGCAATGCCAAGTATGCTCATGCCAAAACCCACTGCTAATCCAGATACTAAGCCATAAAATATGTGCATTGTGCCAAGAGCTATACTAACGGCAAGGCAAGGGGTTAGAAGTAGCCAAATGCCCCCCATGGAGCGAATAAAAATAGCATATATGAGCACAAGACCTAATATCGAAACTATGCTTATCCATAAAATGTCTGCATCTATGGCTTTAGTATTGGCAACAGTATGACGCACTGCCCCTATGATATTGGTTTTTATTTGTGGGGGTAGTTGTGCCATGGCTTGCTCCAAATTATGCATAAGTTTTAGGGCAAATTCCGTTTCGTGTATAGATTGCTTGGGCTGCAAGGTTAGTAATAAGTGTTTGTTATCATTACTTACAGCGTAGCCATAATCTTCATTTATCTTGATCTTGGAGGTTATACTTTCATGATTTGGTAAACGCTTTAATACTAATTTACTAAGTCCCAATGGGTCATGGCGAAGCCAGTCTGTAGTACCCATGCTTGGAAAGCCAAGCAGTATGCTTTGAGCATTTTGTACATCCTGTTTTATGTTTTCTTCACTAATAAGCTTTTGAAATTCTTGCTCCATAGATGCATCAAACCATGCTGGTAAAAATTCTAATATGCTTTGTGGTTCAGGAATGGATTGTTGAGTTGCTGGCAAAACTAAGCTTGGGTCAAGATTTTTTTCAAGCTCTTGTATATGATTTGCTAATTCTTTTAATGGTATAGATGTAGATTCAAAATCAATATATATATTTTGTGAAAAGCTAGCCATTTCCATGGCTTTTATCATGCTTTGTAAAGGCTTGGTGTTATCAGGAAAGAAGGCCGTACTGCTTTTTTCAATGGGTAGTTTAAAAAGTGTAATAATTAAACATACCCATAAAAAACCTAAAATAATGAGTATTTTTTTACTATGCTCTTTTGCTATGGAATGGAAATTTTGGGCTGAAATCAAACTCATGGAAAGGGTGTACCATCAGGAAAATTTTTTGGATATACAGTGTTTATTTGTATATTATGAAACTTAAGTTTAGTGCTATCACTCTTTGCTTCATTAAATTGTATGGACTTTATAGTATAATTGCTTTTGTCTACACAAAGCTGCATGTAGGTAAAAAAAGTTTGATCTTTTGGCGTTAATTTTAGGCAAGCAGCATTTTTTTCTTTAATGTTTTGAGCTACGTTTGAATCAGAGTTTGAGGCAGGGGCTGGCTCAAGGCTTATGTCATAATGATTTTTTAATGTACTTGGTTCAAAAACAAACCAAAGTAATATCTGTTTAATCATGGTATTTAAAACATTGCCTTCATATCCTTCCGCCTTTTTTAACTGGCTACGTTGTTGAACCCAAATCCAACCTTCATCATTCTGAAATAAAATTCCCGAAGGGGCAGGGCTTAAGTATTCCCAAAGTATGGCAGGTTTACCTTGATAACTCTTAGTAAAGAAAAAGTGCCCTTTTGAATTTAGAGATTGCTTTAAAAAAGATAATTGTTTTTCTTGGGAGAAATTAGCTTGCAGGCTTTGGGTTTTGGTAGAGTGGCTTGCCATATTTTGCAACAGAGTATCAAGCTCATTTGCCCATAATGTCTTGCTTGGATAGAGCATAGCAAAGCAGATAATAAGTATTGAAAAAAAGTTGCGCATAATTGGCTACTCATCATTAGTTGGTGCAAAAATTTTAAATTGTCCCTCGGTAATACATTGGTCATCTTTAAATAATTTGCCTTCAATGACCATTATATCCCCCACCTTTGCTAGGCATTGCACTTTTGCTTTTACTGTGTCACCAACACTGGCAGTACCATGAATTTTCATGCTGCGCATAGAAGCTAAATAGCCAAAATTTTTGGGATTTGTAACACCATTACCGGCGGCAAAGCTTTGTGCCAAAATTTCAACTAGGGCTATGGGTTCAATTTCTTGATTTTCTTGAATAAAAACACAGTCTTTTGGGATAGTAAAACTTGCTTTAGCATTGCTTTCATCCACATAAATAAGCTTATCAAGCAGGAGCATAGGCTTACGATGTGGCATGAAGTTTTCTATAGGAGTATGAAGGTAGTTATTTTTCATGGTAGTATTTTATGGGGAGATTTTAGCCTCCCCATAAAGATGTTGAAACTTATTTAGTAATAGATATTCTCTGAAGCTCTATATCAATATCTTTGCGCAAGGTTGCAACCCATTTATTATAGTTGCGGTGGATTTTTCCACTACTAGTTATTAAGTTAACACTATTTTTATATTTTATTTGAAACTCTTTAGCTGTGTATGTAATGTCTACTAAAACAGTGTGCGATCTAACATTAATTGAGGCTTCAATATGACCTGGTTTAATTTCCTTAGGGTACCATCCTCTTCTGCTACAGGCTGATAGAATACCGGCTCGCACGTCTGATTGGCTAAGTGGCTTTACAGTGGTAACACTGGCAAAAATAGGATTAGCACCAATTGCTGCATTAGCATAGACATTGGTTGGCATTGCCATAACTAACAGTAACATTAAAATTGCTATTCTACGCATAGAAACCTCCGTTTAGGCGTTAAAATATTGAATATATCTCGTCCTTGCAGCACGCATCATTGCTCTATGGGGCAATGTTTCGCTTGCAAAGTTTTGAGGCATGAGTGGTGTTAACATGCGCAAATGTATTGGCTTTGGATTAAAATATTTTGCACCAACCGGAAAAACAGCTCCGCTATTTTCTATAACAAGTGGTACTACTGGTACATTTAGGTTTTGTGCAAGCTGAAATGCCCCCACATGAAAACGACCTAACTGTCCGTCTCTTGTACGTTTACCTTCTGGAAAAATGGCAATGGACACATTTTCATTAAATAATTTTCGGCATTTACTTTCAATTTCGTCAGTAGTACTGCTTTCAATATCAATATATTCTGCATAGCGCATCATGGGGGCAAAAAAGAAAAGTTTTTTATAGGGCCAAGCTTTACTAACAAAAACCACATGCGGTGTGTATTGAGCACCAAACAAAAATAAATCTAAGAATGATTGGTGATTTACAATAAATATACAAGGCGTGTAATCTTTGGCATCATTAGTGTTATGCACATCAACTGGTACAAAGGGGTGCAATAAAAGCCAAGTTACGCGCCCATAAAAATGTATGGCAAGGCGCGTTAAATATGGACCTTTGCGCATATTAAAGGCTTTTGCAACATAGACTAGAGCTAATCCAAAGGGCAAAAAAAACACTGTCCAGCTAATAAATATGGTAAAAATCCATATATTTGCCAGAAAAACATAGGCTTTATGCTTGAATTGTGCCTGCGTCTCGCAAGGAACAGATAAAGCCATGAATATCTCCCAAGGTTTGAATATGGGTTAGTGGTTCTTTATTATTAAGTTTGAAATTAAATGCTTTTTCAAGCACAATAACCATGTCCACAATATCTAGGCTATCTAAGCCGAGGTCTTGGCGAATATGAGCTGAGGGAATTAGCCTATCAATTTCAAGCTCAAACTCTTCTGCCAAGGCTTCGTTAATGGTGCTTATAATAGTTGCGTCGTCCATATAAAACCTTATTAAAATAGAAAATTTGACAAGTTGTATCCGAAAGAAATCATCTAACACTGTTTGTGTATGGTGTCAAGCAAACTATGCTTTGTGGTGGCATATAACTTTTAACATTCCAGAGCTTTTTGGTAAGAAATTGTAAGTAGAGTTTATAATAATTTGACTAACTACTAACTAAAAATAATTACAAGCAAGTTGTGCGGAAATTATGCAATACACTAGCATGATCTGTTGCAAACCCCACTGCCAAAGCAGCGCTGACAATACCACCTAAAATTCCTGGCAACAAAATATTTTGACCCGCTAAAATTAGACCTTGCATACGTGTTACAGGAAGCAGTGGAATGCTTGATGTAGTATGTGTAATGCCGTAAAGCGAGCCACTGCTGCCATAAATCCAATCCTTTAGGCTTGCATGAGTGGCAGAATCGTGAATTTTGATATTACCAAGCTCAGGCAATCTCCATTTAATATATTGACTTATAAACTCTATTTGTGTTTGCTTCCAAGTGGTATATTCTTTTGGGCGTGGTTTAGATATATGGGAAAATATTTGATTTTTTAGAGGTATAATAACCATAAAAGGATAGTTTTTATTTAATCCTTTTTTGTGGCTACCTACAATATAAGCAGTGGGATTTTCTTGACAAAGTGGTGTAACTATATCTTGCCCTGTTTCGTTTGGTAAAAGGTATACCGCACGATTAGCTATATAGTTATTATCGTTTTCTGCAAACAAAATAAAAGCTGAAATAGTTTCTTCAAGGCTTGCAATATGCTCATAGAAAGCTGATCTAAAAATTCCTTTATCAATGAGTTTTGGCAATTGGGCAGGGTGACCTGTGAAAATACATGTATTTGCAGACAATATCTCACCATCATGTAGTTGGATATGCTGTAATTTTTTATCTTGATGTATTATTTTATGCACTTTAGCCTTGCAACGTATTTTAATATTATATGGTTGCATGGCTTTAATAAAAGCTTTGACTAGTGTTTTGCCTCCACCATAAATACCATGGCAAGAATCAAAATATAACCCCCCCACTAGTGCATAATCGTGGAACGTAGCCTGCTCCGGGTACAAACCATAGAGCAGACAACGTGCTTTAAGCATTTGCTTTAATGTATCAGGTAAATCTAAAGAGTTTAATTCAGAGAGAAAGCTTTGAGAATGTTCAAAAGACAATTTGGGCAAAGTGTGACAGTGAATATTGGTATAGGCTGAAATATCAAGAATAGATTGTATTTTATCAATAAATTTAGCAAAAGTATCTGCATGCTCTTTGCTAAATTGTGTAGCTATGCTAGGTAGGAGTTCATGTTGTGCGCTGGGAAAGAAATAATTTTTTTTGGAATTAGCAAAGCGAAATTCTTCTGAAATGGGGTAGAGGTTTTCGCTGCCAATATGATCCCAAACCCCTAAGGATTTGAGCCAATATCGAAGAATACCATTTTCGCGCAAGCCCCCAGCACAGTGAAATCCTGTATCAAAGTGCAAACCTTGACGAGAAAAACCAGAAAGTAGCGGTGCAGGAGATTTTGCAGCTTCAAGTATAATTATTTCATCAAAGCTATTTTGTTTGGCAAGAAGTAAGGCTGCTGCCATACCTGTAATGCCAGAACCTACTATTATGCCACGTTTCATGAAAAGCGCAGAATAAGGCTTGCATTACTTCCACCAAAACCTGCTGCATTACAAAGCATAATATGTGGAGCTGTTTCTTGACTTTGGCTAAGCACGTTTACATGTGCTGTTTCGGCATCACCTTCTTCAAAGTTTGGTGAGCCGGCACAAAAACCACGCTGCGCCATAAGGCTTGCATAAACCACTTGGGCTGAGCCTGCCATCCAAAATTCATGCCCGGTAAGAGATTTTAAGGTGAGCACGCGTGGGCATTTATCAGCGAAAACACTTTTAATGTTATATGCTTCAGCAGCATCCCCTTGAGGGGTTGATGTGGCATGAGCATTAATTTCTGTAATATCTGAAGCTTGCATGTTTGCGTCGCTTAAGGCCATACGCATGGCAGCGGCAAGACCAGTATTGCTTGGGGCAACTAGTTCGCAACCATCAGAGGAGTAACCAAAGCCGCAAATTTCAGCTAAAATTTTTGCACCGCGTTTTTTTGCATGCTCATAAGATTCAACTACCAAGGCTGCCGCTCCACCACTTGGTACTAAGCCATCACGATTTTTGTCAAAGGGGCGTGATGCTTTAGTCGGGTCTGGATTTACAGAAAATGCACCAAGACCATCAAAGGCACTAATGGGGTCTGCACCAAGCTCTTGGGCTGCACCGCAAAGCATAACATCTTGTCTCCCAAGACGAATGCAGTCTGCGGCTTGACCTATGGCTAAAAGTCCACTGGCACAAGCAGCACTTAAAGTCCAAGAACCGCCAGAAATACCTAATAAAACTCCTAGGTTCATACTGAGGGTGGAGTTCATAATCTTAAACATATGCCCGCTACCAAGGCTGCTTGTGGGTTGCACTTCACGGCGTAAGTGAGCAAGCTCAAAGGTGGCGTTGGCAGTGGAATCATTACCAAAAATAATTCCAGTGCGGGGGCTTTGCATGATTTCTTGGGGAAGTTTTGCTTGTTCTATGGCTTGATTTAAAGCTACATAAGCTTGCTGCACAAAATCAGACATGGTTTTGCGCTGCTTGCGTGAAAGATATTTTCCTCCATCAAAGCCTTGGATATGCCCTGTTAATGGGCTTCTAAAGCCAGTTTCAAGGCGTGCTTTATCAACTATAATCCCTGAAGTACCATGATAGAGGGATTTAGCAATGCTTTCATGGTCAAGACCTAATACAGAAATGGCTCCAACGCCTGTAATAACAACTCTTTTCATAGCTTACATATAAAGGCCGCCATTGACGGCTAATACTTGTCCTGTCACATAGCTTGACATATCTGAACATAAAAAACGCACACAGCCTGCCACTTCATCTGCACTACCAACACGCCCTTGAGGTATAAGGCTTAGATGATGAGCTACATCAATATCTTCGGTCATGGCAGTTTGAATAAAACCAGGTGCTACAGCATTAACCAATACATTTCTTTTGCCAAGTTCGCGTGCGAGAGCCTTGGTTGCTCCAATTAATCCTGCTTTGGCAGCAGAATAATTTACTTGCCCAGGCAAACCCATTTGCCCTGAGGTGGACACCATATTTACAATGCGCCCTTGTCTTTTACGTTGCATAAGTGGCACTAATTTCCTTGTAACATTAAAAAATCCATTCAAATGCACATCCATGACCTTATGCCAATCATCATGGCTCATAAGTCCAAAGATAGTATCCTTGGCAAAGCCTGCATTATTAATGAGAGCATAGGGGGTTTGCTCGGCAAGCAAAGGGTCAAGGCATGCGTTAAGAGCATTAATATCACAAACATCAAAGGGGAGTAAGGTGCAAGTTTGGTTCATACTTTGGATTTTGGTTTGTATTTCTTTTGCTCCATCGTGGTCTGAGCGATAATTTAGCCAAATATCAAAGCCATCACCGGCAAGAGCAAGAGCTACAGCACGCCCAATGCCTTTACTAGCACCAGTTATTAAAGCAATTTTTGAAGCCATTATTATTCCTTTTGATATATAACTTTGATTAATGCAGTGTATTAATAAATAAAAAATATGCGCATGTAAAGTAAAAACACTGGTGAAAGTAATTTCACCAGTGTTTTTTTAGAGTGCTGACAAAGTCAGCACGATCGATAAATCAAGAGATAGGCGGAGCTTTGCTTCGCCGTTAAGCTGTTGATTTTCGTGTATTATTAATCTGACACTGGTGAAAGTAATTTCACCAGTGTTTAGTATTTTTATATTATGTTTTTAAGCTAAATTAGATAACTGCATTTTCCAATTGAGTCTTGGCAACTAGTATGGTCATATCGCCAGCGTCATTGGTGTATTGGTCATAATCACCAACGCTGGTACCTTGAGTCCAAGTGTCGTCAAATTGCATGGTACCATCCTTATGGCTTACACCTTCGCTTTCAAGCTTATTTAATAAATCATTGGTGCTAGTGGTTGAAGCTTCGTTAAGATTGTCATTAAGCACGATAAACTCTGTATTGCTTATTAAGTCCTTATTAATCATATCTTCAACTTCACTTATGCTGCTTAAGTCAGCAAGCAGAATATCCATGTCTTCACCACCGTCAATAACTACATCATCAAATGTTCCATAAAGCTTTAGTAAGTCATCACCGGCACCAGAACCAATACCTTCAAAGTTCTTGAAATTAGTTCCTGCCACATCCTTAATGAAAACTTGTCCATTAAGTAGGGCCATGGTGTTGTCACCATCATTGTCATAATTAAAAATGTCACTGCCAAGACCGCCATCGATGGATACACTATCGCTGCCAGTAATATTAATGTTGCTAATGTTGATAACATCATCGCCACCATCGCCATCAATAATAATGCTTTGGCGACCACTAGCTGTAGTGTCTATGGTATCTATAGTAATGGTATCATTACCACCAATGCTTGAGCTATTTTGAGTCTTGCCTTCACCATAGATTTCACCAGCATTCATGGTTCCAACATTAATAATATCATCACCGCCCTTGGTGCCTGCATTTAATGTCCAGCCATCACCTATGATGCTGCCAAATTCCATATGTTCAACATTAATGGTATCATCGCCACCTTCTACGGAATTAAATAAATTGCCATCGGCGCGAATCTTGGTGCCATCAAGTGTACCTATATTAATGGTATCGTCACCTACTTGATCTTGACTATAAATATCTACTCTATCACCATAGATAAAAGTATCACCAACTCCGGCATAGTTTAGGTCTGTTTGCGAACCAATGGCAGTATTGACTGTAATTTGGTCATCGCCCTCACCAAGTAACATACCATTAATGTGTTGGTTACCAATATTTGGGTTATCAATGTAACTACTAAACTCATGAGTATAGGTGTTATTTGTGTCTAGGTTTGTAACCTCAGTTTGGCCACCTTGGAGGGTTTCAATAAAAAGATTTTCAGCATTGCTGTTGCCTATGGTAATGTTTGCAATGTATTCTTGACCATTTTGGTCAGTTACAGTGTAACCAAGCTCAATATTTGGCATATCAAGGTCATCAGTATCAGTCATAAGCTTGTAATCACCATTGGTATGCACGGTAATTTGAGTAAGACCATCCTTGGATGTTAAGGTCACACTATTATCATCATTTTCAATGGCTGACCAATCAGCAGGAATTTCCATAGATGTAATAGAGCTATTTTCAGGAATGTTATCATTGGCAAGCAAATTACCAGTTAAAGTTGAACCAGCATCAGCTGCTAGAACGTCATTTACAGCATTAAAGGTTGGACCAGCAGGAGCACTTGTGCTCGGGGTTGAAGGAACAGTTGTATTTGCAACGGTTGAGTCAGTAGGATTAGTAGCTGGGTTGACATTATTAAGGTTAATTGCATTAGCAAAATTTGTAGCGGGCACTTGGTTTGTGTCATCTTCATTTACTTGAGCAGGACCACTATTATTATTGGTTACGCCATCACCAAGAACAATAGTTTGAGTGTTATCTTGGTCAATTGAATTTAGTGAGCTTAAACCTTCAAGCAGATTTACTTCAACAGTTTTTACAGTTGAGCCAGTACCAATGGCACTAGAGCTTACACCTGCAGCTGGCATAAGGTCTTCAGAAAGCGCTGCAAAGAATGCATCACCAGTTATGGTTGTACCTTCAATAGTAAATTCAGGCATGTTTTGAGCATCATAAGCATTGTAAAAATTAGTAAGCTCAATACGTGCGCCATCCTCAAAGCTAAAAATTAAGTTTTCACCTTCACGGCTAAGTTCAGCTTCATCAGCTGTAAAGCCAAGGTTTAAATTTTCGTTTGTTTGAGGTGCAATAGCAATAGATTGCCCGATTGTAGGGCGTTGTAAAAGGATAGAAGACATGGTAAACTCCTTGATGCACCATAAGAAAAGTGCATGTAACAATACAATAAACGTACAAATGTAAATTGAATCAAGGGTCCCATAGACGGATCGGGACGGGGAGACATTCCCCAGCTATACTGCGAGACGGATTAAGCAGTACAACCAAATAGATAAGGGCGTAATCGCCTACGCATAGGTTTTATTCCTTCGCGTAAGGGAAATATAATCCTCTTATTTTTCTTGTCAAGAAAAAAATTATATTTCTTGCATATTTTTTTAATTAATTTTTTTAGCGTATTACATATTAAAAAAAATAAATGAACATTATTTTTTTATGAAATGGATATAAATACCCCCCAACTCCACACTTGGCATAGATGGTAAAATAAGTTATAAGCGCGGCTTAACTAAATGAGAAAAGCTATGTTAATGAAACAAACAACTAAGGCTATTAAACTTGGCACTCTTAATATTGGAGCAGGTGCACCAGTAATGGTGCAAAGCATGACTAATACTGACACAAGAAATGTGCAAGAAACTTTAGCTCAAATTGAAGCCTTAGTGGCTGTTGGTTGTGAGGCAGTGCGCCTTGCTATACTTGATGATAAAGCTGCAAAAGCACTTAAAGAAATTAAGCAAAATGTGCAAATACCCTTGATTGCAGATATACATTTTGAACATAAATTAGCCATAACAGCACTAGAAGCTGGTGTGGAGGGTTTGCGCATAAATCCTGGCAATATTGGTTCAAAAAAGAATGTAGATGCTGTGGTTGATTGTGCAAAAACCCATAATGCCATTATTCGTATTGGTGTTAATGGTGGTTCTCTTCATAAAGATTTATTACAAAAATATGGTGGTCCAACTCCTGAAGCCATGGTTGAGAGTGCACTTTGCCACGTATCAATATTAGAAGAACGTGGTTTTTATAACACAAAAATTTCATTAAAATCATCTCATGTGCTTGAAACTATAGCTGCCTATAAATTGCTTGCTAAAAAGTGTGATTATCCTTTGCATATTGGCATTACAGAGGCAGGTGGTCTTTTGCGTGGCGCTGTTAAGTCAGCTGTGGGTCTTGGTGTTTTACTTTGGGAAGGCATTGGTGATACATTAAGAGTGTCTTTAACCGCAGATCCAGTGCAAGAAGTAATTGCAGCTTATGAAATTTTGCGCTCACTGGGCTTAAGGCAATATGGACCAGAAATCATATCTTGCCCCACTTGTGGACGCACAGAAATTGATTTAATTGGCTTAGCGGATAAGGTTGAAGAATACCTTAAAAATGAAAGTGCACCCATAAAGGTTGCAGTTATGGGCTGTGTTGTTAATGGTCCTGGTGAGGCACGCGAGGCAGATATTGGTATTGCTGGTGGGCGTGATAAGGGTAGTATTTTTCGTAAAGGCAAAATTATTAAAACAGTACGTGGGCAAGAAAATTTATTGCCTGCTTTCATGAAAGAGCTTGATAAACTTCTTAAATCATATGCAAAGTAAGTTAATAAGTTAAAATTGATGGAGAAAATATTTTATGCGTTTTAGTGCAAGTTATATCCCTACGTTAAAGGAAGCCCCAGCCGATGCTGAGGTAATTAGCCATAAATTATTGGTGCGTGCTGGCATGGTGCGTAAAGTGACATCAGGCATTTATATTTATTTACCGCTTGGACTAAAAGTGCTTGAAAAAGCAAAGCAAATTGTACGCGAAGAAATGAATGCCGCCGGAGCACAAGAATTACTTCTACCAGCAGCACAACCAGCTGATCTTTGGCAAGAAACAGGGCGCTGGGATTTTTATGGCAAAGAGCTTATGCGCCTTAAGGATAGGCATGAGCGCGACTATTGCCTTGGACCCACTCATGAAGAGGTAATTACTGATCTTGTGCGTGGTGAGGTGCGTTCTTACAGACAGCTACCTTTTAATCTTTATCAAATTCAAACTAAATTTCGCGATGAAATGCGCCCTCGTTTTGGGCTTTTACGCGGACGTGAATTTATGATGAAGGATGCATATTCCTTTGACGCTACCGATGAAGGGGCAGATATTAGCTATAAAAAAATGTATGATGCCTACCAAAAAACCTTTGCACGCATGGCTTTAAAATTTAGAGCCGTAGAAGCAGATAGCGGTGCCATTGGTGGTAATTTTTCACATGAATTTATGGTGCTTGCAAGCACTGGTGAGGATACCATAGCAGCTTGTACTGCTTGTGATTATGCTTCTAATGTGGAGCGTGCTGTGGTGGTATTTGATGGGCAAAAGCATAATAAAGCTTGTGCGCCCTATGCAGAAGTTGCAACTCCCCAAGCTCATACTGTGGAAGATGTATGCAAATTTATGCAAATTTCACCCGAAAATCTTATTAAAACATTGCTATTTAATGTAGATGGTGCGGCAGTTGCAGTGCTTGTGCGCGGAGATCGCAGTGTTAATGACGTAAAGCTTAAAAATTTGCTTGGCGCTACAGTGGTTGAAATGGCAAGCCCTGAAGAAGTGCAAGCTTGGTCTAAGGCGGCTGTAGGATTTGCTGGACCAGTTGGTCTTTCTGAGCAGGTCAAAGTCTATGCTGATTTAGAATTGCAAGCTGATACTGATTGGGTTTGTGGGGCTAATAAAACTGATACGCATTTTAGGCATGTGGACCTTGAGCGCGATTGTAATGTTATACAATATGCTGATTTGCGTATGATTTTGCACACCGACCCTTGCCCTAAGTGTGGTGGTAAGTTGGAACTACCTAAGGGTATTGAAGTAGGACATGTTTTTAAGCTAGGTACAAAGTATAGCGAAGCCATGAAAGCTACTTTTCTTGATCAAGATGGTAAAGAACAATATATGATTATGGGATGTTACGGTATTGGTGTTTCGCGTGTGGTGGCAGCCTGCATTGAACAAAACCATGATGAGTATGGCATTGTTTTTCCGCCACCATTAGCTCCATATGATGTGCTTTTAGTAAATCTTGACCCTAAAAATGATGAGCTTTGTGCAAGAGTTGATATTATTAAAAAAGATCTTGAATTAAGTGGTCTTGAAGTATTATTGGATGATCGTGAAGAACGTCCTGGTGTTAAATTTAAGGATGCAGATTTAATTGGTATACCCATGCAACTGTTTCTTGGTAATAAAGGTTTTCAGCGTGGTATAGTGGAAGCTAAAGATCGTCGCAGCGGTGAAAAAGTAGAGCTTGCATTAGATAGCTTTACGCAGAGCTTTACGGCTTGGAAAGAACAAGTTTTAGCAGGTTGGGGTATTTAAACCTCAATTTATTATATAAAAAATTTTGCTTCAATTCAAAAAATCATCTTATTGACTTGAAATAGTACAATGCTGATAAACTTTAAGATTGGTTAAAATTTTTTAAGCAGCAATAATTAAAGTAATATAGAGACATTTATACAGTGTGGAGTCTTTAGGTTTGAGTAGTATTTTAACTGTTAAAGAGCTAACTGACAGCATTAAAAGAATTTTAGATTCTCAATTTCCATTTGTTTGGGTTAAGGGTGAAGTTAGTAATCTTTCACGCCCAAGCTCTGGTCATGTTTATTTTTCCTTAAAAGACAATGATGCTTTACTTAATTGTGTGTGGTTTAAGGGCAATCAACGCGCAGAAGAAGGCTTTGACCCTTTTACAGGTGAAGTGTTTAGCGATGGTCCAAGACCTTCCATGGCTGCAAACCTTACAAATGGTCAACAAATCCTTTGTGCTGGAAATTTGTCGGTTTATGCTCAGCGCGGTAGTTATCAATTAACTGTTGCCTTGGTGCAAGATGATGGACGTGGTGCTTTATATGCAGCCTTTGAAGCCTTAAAGGCAAAACTTATGGCGCAAGGATATTTTAACCCTGAGCGTAAACGCACCCTTGCATATAATCCTAAACGTGTGGCAGTGGTCACAGCACCAAGTGGTGCTGCCATTCATGATTTTTTGCGCCTTGCTTCAGGGCGCGGAACTGGTGCACACATTCGTATTTATCCTACCTTAGTGCAAGGTGAGGGGGCAGCGCTTGCCATGAGTCAAACCATTGAACTTATTGCAAAACAAGGTTGGGCAGAAGTGGTTGTTCTTATCCGAGGGGGCGGGGCTATAGAAGACTTATGGGCTTTTAATGAAGAATGCCTTGCCAAATCAATATTTAATTCACCTATCCCTGTGCTTGCAGGTATTGGGCATGAAGTTGATGTCACCCTAGCAGATATGACTGCAGATGTAAGAGCAGCAACTCCAAGCCATGCTGCGCAAATTCTATGGCCAGAACGTGAAGACCTTATGCAATATGTGGATGGTCTTGAACTGGCATTAAGTGATGCTTTGTATGATAAAATAGATAGTTGCGCAAAAAATTTACAAATGCGCGAGCAGGCCTTGCAATGGCTTTCTCCTTTGCGCATTTGGCAAAGGCAAGAAGATAGATTAAAAAATTGCCATGAACGTTTAGTGCATTGTGGACAGAATATTTTAGAGAAAAATAATGCTAAGTTGCAAAATTATATTGATATTTTACCTGATGCTCACATGCGTTACACGCAGAATGTACATAACTTAATTGAGAGTTATAGTTTACGCTTAAAAGCAGTTAGTCCCATAGCACCTTTAGAGCGTGGTTATGCTCTTTTGCGTTCAGAGCAGGGTCAAGTGTTATCTTCAGTTAATGATGTAGAATTAAATCAGTGTGTTAATATGACTTTGCTTGATGGGCAAATACTGGCTAAGGTGCAGGATAAATTGACTAACTTGAGCTAATAAAAAACAAAATAGAACGGTGTTTTTGCAAAAAGTGTAAACTTACTAAGTATTTAATGTTTTATAGGTGAAAATAATGAAGGATAAAAAAAGTACATGCAAGACCTTGCCTAAGAGTTTTGAAGAGCGCGTGGAGCGTTTGCAAGTTATAGTAACTACTCTTGAAAAAGGTGATGTGGCATTAGAACAAAGTGTTGAGCTATACAAAGAAGGTATGCAACTTTCCATGGCTTGTCGCGAACAGCTTGAAAAGGCACGCCATGACATTACTCTTTATACTGAAAATACCGATAGTCCATTTTTGGATAATCAAGCTATACAAGAGGATAAGTAATGAAGTTAGTTCTTCCAACTGCACAAATGAAGGAACAATTAAAAAATCAAGCTCAAGCCGTGGAAACTTGGCTTGGTACTTGCTTGCATAGTATTGATTTACCACTATCATTACGCGAAGCTATGGAATATAGCCTCTTGGCAGGCGGTAAAAGGGTGCGCCCTGTATTGTGTTTAAGTTGTGCAAAACTTTGCGGGCTTACGCAAGAAGATGTTATGCCTTTTGCTTCATCCATTGAGCTAATTCACAGCTATTCGCTTGTTCATGATGATTTGCCAGCCATGGATGACGATGATCTACGCCGTGGTAAGCCCTCAAGCCATATTAAATTTGGCGAAGCCATGGCTATTCTAGCTGGAGATGGCTTATTAACTGAAGCTTTTTCCTTTATGTGCATGGCAAAATGCGAGCCCCAAAATGTACTTAGTGCCATTGCTTATATTGCTAGTGCCGCTGGAGCTGCTGGAATGGTGGGTGGGCAAGTTTTGGATATGCAATATACCGGACAAACAGGAATAGGGCTTGAAGAATTAAAGCTCATGCATAGTAAAAAAACCGGCGCACTTATTAAGGCTTCTTGTGTAAGTGCAGCTCTTTTAAGTGGTGCTGATAAACGTACAGTTGAAGCCTTAGAAAGTTATGGTGCAGCTCTTGGTACTGCTTTTCAAATAGCTGATGATATTTTAGATATTACCGCTGATACCAAGACACTTGGTAAACCTGCAGGTAGTGATGCCGAGCAAGGTAAAAATACTTATCCCTCTCTTGTGGGGCTTGAACAAAGTCGCATTTTAGCTGATGAACAAAAAAATATAGCTATAGCCAGTCTTGATATTTTTGACTCAGAAGAAGCTGCATTTTTGCGTAGCCTTGCAAATTATGTAGTTGAGCGTTCATTTTAACATTTTTAGTACGGAAAAATTGCATGCCTAAAGTTAATGATAACAACTTAAATGCTTATGATATATTAAAAACCATAAAAAATCCCAGTCAAATACGTGATCTTAATATGGCAGAGCTAGAACAACTTGCCACAGAAGTTCGCACGCGTATTGTGGAAGTTGTGGCAAAAAATGGCGGACATTTGGCCCCATCACTAGGTGTGGTTGAGTTAACCATTGCTTTGTTATATTGTCTTGATATTGATAAAGATAAATTTATTTGGGATGTAGGGCATCAAAGTTATGCTTGGAAAATATTAACCGGTAGGGCGGAGAGTTTTGATACTTTGCGTAAATTAAATGGTCTTGCCGGATTTCCAAAACTTGGTGAAAGCCCTTATGATCATTTTGGAGTAGGACATTCTTCCACATCCATCTCAGCTGCTTTAGGTATGGCTATGGCGCGCGACCTTGCAGGTGATGACTATCGCATTGCTGCTATTATTGGTGATGGTTCACTAACAGCAGGATTAGCCCTTGAAGGCTTAAATTTAGCCGGGCATATGGGTAAGAAATTTACTGTAATATTAAATGATAATGAAATGTCAATTTCATCCAATGTGGGGGCATTATCACGGTTTTTAAGTCGCACATTATCCAGGCGTTGGGTACGCCAAACTAAGCGTGATGTTTTAAAGCTTTTGCGCTCTGTACCACGTATTGGCAATGATTTAGCAACCTATGCCATGCGCGGTGAGTGGAGCTTAAAGTCATTTTTTACCCCCGGTATGCTTTTTGAGGCTTTTCGTTTCACCTATATTGGACCAGTAGATGGACATGATTTAGTTGCTCTAAAGCGCCATTTAGAAATGGCTGCCGCTGTAGAAGATGGACCGGTGCTTTTGCATGTGCTAACTCGTAAAGGCAAGGGCTATGCTTTGGCAGAAAATGATCCGGCAAAATTTCATGGCGTTGGACCTTTTGATGCACAAAGTGGTGAGTTTCCAGTAAATTCTGGTTATATAACATTTACTGAAGCTTTTGGCAGGTGTCTTGTACACTTGGCAGAAAAAGATAAAAGAGTTGTAACCATAACTGCTGCCATGCCGGCAGGTACAGGTGTACAAACCTTTGAAAAACTATTTCCAGAACGCTTTGTGGATGTGGGTATTTGCGAGCAACACGCCGTAACCTTTGCCGCTGGTCTTGCTGTAGAAGGATTTAGACCCATTGTTGCCATATATTCAACGTTCTTACAACGTGCTTATGACCAAGTGGTGCATGATGTGTGTTTGCAAAACTTGCCGGTAATTTTTTGCTTAGATAGGGCAGGGCTTGTGGGTGAGGATGGGGCAACTCATCATGGTGTTTTTGATATAGCTTATTTGCGCCATATTCCAAATATACGCATTTTAGCTCCGCGTGATGAAGCTATTTTGTGTCACGCTCTATATACTGCTGTTATGGGCAATAGTCCTACAGTGTTACGTTATCCTCGCGGTAAGGGATTTGGCATGCCTATGCCCACTAACTATGATTTGCTTACAGCGGGTCAAGGCGAGTTAATACAAAGTGGGCATGAATTGGTAATTTTGGCTGTGGGTCCTTGTGTGCACCTTGCCCTTGCAGCTGCAAAAATTATAAAAGATAAACATGGCATTGATATAGCTGTATTTGACCCTATTTGGTTAAAACCCTTACCTGAAGAGCAAATTTTAAACCTTGTTAATGAATATCAATCTATCTTAATGGTTGAAGAAGGAAGCTTGGCTGGTGGTTTTTCTTCAGCAATTATGGAGCTTTTAATTGATAATAATGCTATAAATGGTCAAAAAATAAAAAGGCTTGGCATCGAAGATGTCTTTATTGAGCATGGTACGCAACAAGAATTAAGAGTGCAAGTTGGTCTTACGGCTGAAAGCATAGCTAAGGAAGTTGAGTTATTACTAAATATTGAGGCATAGTTTTTTATTTCTTAATAATGGGGAAACTTTTACTATGTGAGTAAAAGTTTCCCCTAATTATTTTATTTTGTAGCGTTTTCAGCAAGAGCTTTGAGTAAACCTTGCATTTTTTGTAAAATAGGATTGTCTTTTTTTACTCCATAGGGCTCAAAGAGCATGGCCAAGTTTTCATAACTCAATGTCACTTTACCATCTTGTTGCATGATAAGAATTTTTAGTGGTAAAACCACACCAATTCCAGGAAATTCTTGCATAAGCTTGGTTCCCACTTGAGGGCTACCAAAAACTAATACAGTGGTTGCTTCAAGTGGTAAATTTACACCCTTAGCATTTTCAGCATGATCAAACTCCGCAAACAGGGTTAATCCTTTATCTTTAATAAAAGCTAGGGCTTTTTCACGTACCTTCATAAAATCAAGCGATGATGAATACACTTGAACACCATCAGCACTGGCAGGTGCAGCAAGAGCTTCACTTGGCATATGGGCTAAAGCAAAAATACTTAAAAAAACAAAAACAGCTATAAACTTAGTAAGTTTCATAAAAATTCCTTTTTGTTATGGGTTATAGATAAATTTCAAATATCACAAAAACATTTCTACCGTCTAAAAGTACATAGTTTTATGTTGTTTGTAAAGTAGCTTTTGATTATTTTCCCTTTGCTTATATGTATTTATTTTGCAATTTTTTTGTGTTTTTTTGCTCTTCCAAAAGGTGAAAAAATGTACTATATCACTATTAAAGCATGGCTATTTTGCAAAGTTTAATTACTCTAAAATTGCCCAATGCCATCAATGTAAAAACTAAAAGCATAATTTTATGCTTTCATAAAAAAAAACGATAACAATATCGATAATATGTATTACCCACTTTTTTTAGATATTAGCCAGATAAATTGCCTTATAGTTGGGGCTGGCAATGTGGGCTTTCGAAAAGCAAAGGGGCTTATTGCAGCTAAGGCTAAGCATATTTTAATACTTGATACCAATGATTTTGGGCAAGAATGGCAAGATCTAGCACAAAATTCGAGCATAAAGCTTGAGAAATCAAAATTTAATATTAACCATCTTGATGGATGCACACTTGTATTTGCATGTACCAGTAGTACAGAGCTAAACTCTGACATAGCTAAACTATGTTTGGAGCGTCATATTTTATGTAATTGTGTGGATGCCCCCTTGGCAGGTAATTTTATTGTGCCAGCTGTGGCTAGAGCAGCGCTTAACAATGAAAACTACCTTATGGCAGCACTTAGCACAGAAGGTGCAAGTCCTGCATGGGCTAGGGTTTTACGAAAAGAATTAGAAGAGTGGCTTGTACCGCACGCACCAATGACTATTGTGCTTGGAAGATTACGCCCCTTGTTGCTTGCCTTGAATTACAATTCAGAGCATAATGCACAAATATTTCGCTCAATAGTGCACTCACCATTGCGTGATTATATTGCTGTAAATGATAATATAGCTTGTAAAGAACTATTGCATACTCTTTTGCCTACGCCTTTACATAAAAATATTACGGAGTTACTTAAAGATGTCATTTGAACAAAGCATGATGATTATAATGATACTTTATGCCAGTAGTACCATATTTGGCATTGTTGGTCTTATGCTTCGCAAGCAAAAAATACGTATTCTTGCAAGTGCTCTAGCCATGGCTGGTTTTGCCTTGCAAACGTTTGATATGATGCGCGGTAGTCATTCTCTCATGCCAGATGGTCTTAGTGGCGGTGCATATTTACAAATTTTAGCATGGTTTATGATTATTTGTGGTATGTGGGGACAGTGGAAATTGCGCAGTACAACTCCACTTATTTTCATAACTCCTCTAGCTTTAATGCTTTTTCTAATGTCGTGGAATTTTATGAGCATGGCAGTTAGCCTACCCCCCACCCTGGGTGGACCATTTTATGCTTTACATATTGGTAGTCTTTATTTGAGCCTTGCGCTTATGACTGTAGGTTTTACGGCAGGTTTAATTTTTATTTATGTGGAAAAACTATTAAAATCAAAATCAGCCCTCACAGGTTTTAGGCAAGATTTTCCAGCCTTAGATATATTAGATAAAATAAATTCCATATATGTAACCATTGGTTTTCCCTTGTTTACCTTGGGTATATTGGCAGGTTTTTTATGGGCAGGTAGCACTTGGGGAAAAACTCTTAGCGGTGATCCCAAGGAGATAATTTCTGTAGCCATATGGATTTTGTACGCCTTACTTTTTCATATGCGCGTGGTGCAAGGTAGACGCGGACGCAAACCGGCAATCATGGCTATATGCTTATTTGGATTAAGTATTTTTTCAATGTTAATAGTTAATTCTTTTATGGACACTCATCACGCTTTTACTGAAAGATAATCACATGCATAATGATATATATCTCATGGGCCTTAATCATAAAAGTGCCGCTGTGGAAGTTCGTGAACGTTTTGCATTAAGTGCACACTGTTCACCAGATTCTTGGGCAATACCACGTGGTCAGACCATTGGCGAAGCTTTAATTCTATCCACTTGTAATAGGGTTGAAATCTTGGCTTGTGCCAAAAATTATATTTCAAGCTGTGTGTATGGACAAGATCAGATTGTTAGTGATTTATTAAATCATTGGGCTAAAGCTTGTGGCTTTAGTGGTGAAGATTTGCGCCCATATGTATATGTACATAAAAATAAAAATGCGGTGCGTCATTTATTTACTGTGGCCTCAAGTCTTGATTCTATGGTGGTTGGTGAGCCACAAATTCTTGGGCAGCTAAAGGATGCTTATCGCAATGCTGTTAAGAGTAAGTCCACAGGGACCATTATTAATCGCTTATTGCATAAGGCATTTTCCGTGGCAAAGCGTGTGCGCACCGAAACTGCCGTATCTTCTAGTGCTGTTTCCATAAGCTATGCGGCGGTGGAGCTTGCTAAGCGTATTTTTGGTAATATGCAAGAAAATCGAGCCATGTTAATTGGTGCTGGTGAAATGGCAGAGCTTTCAGCTATGCATCTCTTGCAAGCTGGTATACAACATATTTATGTGGCAAACAGAACCCTTGAGCGTGGTAAGGAGCTTGCCAAACAATTTAATGGAACAGCCATAGCCTTTGATGATCTTGTAAATCACTTAACTGATGTAGATATAATCATTACATCAACAGGTTCGCCAGAGCCAATTATAAGAGCCAAAGACTTAAAGCCTATTTTGCAAAAACGCAAATATAAACCCATGTTTTTTATTGATATTGCTGTTCCTCGCGATATTGATCCTGACGTAAATGGACTTGAAAATATTTATCTTTATGATATTGATGATTTAAAAGAAGTAGTAGAGGAAAATTTAGCCGGACGACGTGATGAAGCTTTGAAAGCTGCGCATATTGTTGATGATGAAGTGGATCTTTTTTGTTATTGGTTAAGACATTTAGATGTGCAGCCAACCATTGTAGATATCATTCAACGAGCTGATACATTGGCAGCAGAGGAGTTGCAGCGCACCTTAAAGCGGCTTGGTCCTGTGGATGACAAAACGCGCGAAGCCTTAGAAACCATGACTACAGCTCTAACCAGAAAGCTAAACCATGCCCCCATTGCTTTTTTGAAACGTGGAACCATGTCAGAAGAAGGTACTGCTCCGCGCATTAATATTGTGCGGCGTATTTTTGATTTAGATAACGAATATAAAAACAGTAATTTATACAAGAAATAATATGCGATCATACCTAATAGACGAATTAACTATTGACCAATGCCAAAATATTACTAAACAGCTTAAAGCCATGTCCTTAGACAGTGGTATCGATGGCATTTATTGGCTACCCATACCGCAAAAATTGTTTAATGACACTCAAAAAGAACATGAGCATAAATGTGGTCCATATGTCATGGCACTAGAAATTGATGATGAATATTTACGCTTAGAACTTCTTGTACGGGCTAAGAATGTCTTGCATTGTAATTGTGTAAGTTATGCCCACCCTGAGCTTGAGCAGTATATGATGCGTTATGTGGATAGCTTATTGACACAAGACTAAGGATTGTGCATGTCCTATGCTTTTTGCTTTCCAAAGAGCTTACCAAGCTTTACCAGCCAACCTACCCAAATTCGCGTCCTTTCGCGTAATATTCGCAACTTTCTTGATGAAGAATTAAAACTTGATTTACAAGGCAAACACTTTTTATTGGCAGTTTCAGGCGGCATAGATTCTTTAGCTTTGTTATGTTTATGGATTTGGCTAAAGCCAGTCTATAATTTTACTCTAAGCGTTTGTCATATAAATCATATGTTAAGAGAAGAAAGTGCTCTTGAGGCAAAAACCATTGCTGCTCTTTGTGAGGCTTGGGGTATTGAATGTTTCATACAGCAAGTGGACGTAGCAAAATATGCCATAGAGCAAAAAAAAGGAATTGAAGAAAGCGCTCGTTATCAGCGTTATTACTATCTTGAAAAGTATCGCAACAAGTGCAAGGCGCACTGGATTTGCCTTGGGCATCATCTTGGTGACTTGCAAGAAGATATACTTATGCGCTTGATACGAGGCAGTGGTTGGCCAGCCCTTGGAGGCATGGCGGCCATAGATGGAAAACGTCGTATATTGCGCCCGCTACTACTGCAAAGTAAAGAGTCATTATATAATATATTACAAGATGTTGGTTTAGGCTTTGCCCATGACAAGAGTAACGATGAGCAAAGTTTTTTGCGCAATAGGTTGCGCCATCAGGTTTTGCCATTGCTACATGCAGAAAACCCATCCTTTGAGCAAAAAGCCAAAGAACTTTGGAGACTTGCAAGTTATGATGCCATCCATTGGCAAAAAATTATTGAACAAATTTTTTTAGATTATGGTGTAAACACTATAAATAATAATATTACTTTGCCTAAATTCCTGCTTAAAAGCTGTGATAAAGCAACACGGCTGCGTTTGTATATGCATGCAATACAGCTGCTTATAGAAAATAATCCTCATTTAAAATTAGGGCAAGCTCGCGCTCAAACTTTGTTAGATCTTGATGATGCTTTGGAACAAGGGCGCGGCAATACTGTTTTTGAATTTTCTGGTCACCTTGAAGCTAGGCTTAAACAGGGTAGTGTGACTATAAGCTGTGGCATCCTGAAGTGATTTTGATATTTTTTTCTAATAATAAATATTTTTTAAATTAGAATGCCGTGAGCTTAAAGCATATAAAAACTTTTTAGGCTTGCTGTTCTAGCTACTTTTGTTTAGTATAAAGCATATATGAAGCATTTTTTGATTATACAATTAGCACGTTTTGGTGACTTAGTGCAAACTAAGCGGCTTGTGAAAAGCCTTGAATTACGTGGTCAAGTTCATCTGTGTATTGATGAATCATTACAAATGCTTGCTAATCTCATATATCCCAATGCTATTGTATATTCTTTGCCAGCACATAGCCCACCTAGTGCTGCTGGTCTTGAGCGTGTGCACAAAACCTTGCAAGATATGGGCGCACAAAAATTTGATGCCGTATATAACCTTAATCATGCTGGTCTAAACCGTGCTTTGGCAAGGCTTTTTGAAACAGAACAAGTACTTGGATATCAAATGCATGGTGCGCAAGCTGTGCATTCGGCATGGGTGCGCAAAGCCTTTTATTGGACACAAAGTCGTGTGATAAGCCCCATTAATCTTGTAGATTTTTGGGCTTTTTTTGATAAAATGCCCTGTAGCCCTAAAATGGTTAATCCTAAAGCCCAAGGTGGTGGTAGGGGAATTGGGGTTGCTTTAGCTGGGCGTGAGGCTCGTCGATCTTTACCACCTGAAGTGTTAGCTCCCATTTTACGCACATTTTTTGAGCGCATGAATGCACCAGCTATATATTTATTGGGTAGTGCCACAGAAAGTGTGTTAGCTAGGCAATTAAAAAGACATATGCCAGCTAAAATGCTAGATAGAGTACATGATCTTAGCGGGAAGACAAGTTTTGCAGACTTGGTAGAAGCTTTGCAAGGATTAGACGTACTGATAACTCCAGATACTGGCATTATGCACCTTGCGGCCCATTTAGCTGTGCCGGTGCAGGCATTTTTTCTTTCTTCAGCATGGTGCCATGAAACAGGACCATATGGTGAAGGACATGGGGTTTGGCAATCGGTTTATGAGTGCGCTCCATGCCTTGAGTCCGCACCTTGTCCTATTAATACCCGATGCTTAGATGATTTTAAGACTAGAGAAATTTTGCGCGCCATTAATAGTGTTAAAGCTCAAACAAAGTTGCCTCAAAACTTGGTTTATTATACATCGCATCTGGATGAACTTGGCAGCACTTGGCAAGTGCAAATGGGTGAGGATATTTATACTAAAAAGCGTCTAAGTTTACGCGCAACATTGGCTGAGCAGTGTGGTTTTACACTGCCTAATGTGCATATACCTAGTGCCATGGCAGAAATTTTTTATGATGAATCAGATTGGATGCTTGAGAATTAATCTTTAAAAGGAGTTTTAATATGTTACCCTTGCGTATTCTTGTAATATTACCTTTTTATGGTGGATCTCTACCTATTGGGCAGTATTGTGTGCAAGCGTTACGCAATTTAGGTCATAACGTTGAAGTATTTGAAGCTCCACATTTTCATGCTTCTTATGCCGGATTAAAAACATTAAATGTCACGACCAAACGCTTAGAGCAATTAGAGAGTGGTTTTTTGCAATTTATTTCCCAAGCTATTTTAGCACAGGTAGAAAGTTTTGAGCCAGATTGTGTTTTAAGTCTTGCCCAAGCCCCCATGAGCAGAAACGCTTTGCGCCGTTTGCAAAAAATGGGCATACCAACAGCCATGTGGTTTGTGGAAGATCATACTGTGTTTACATATTGGCGTGCATTTGCTCCATTATATGATGTGTTTGCCATTATTCAAAAAGAACCATTTATAAATTTATTGCATGAAGTGGGGCAAGACAATGCGCTATATCTGCCCATGGCTGCCTTACCAGATTTTCATTGTCCACGAGAGCTAAGCAAGCAAGAAAAAGATACATATGGTGCAGATATTGCTTTTTTGGGAGCAGGTTATCCCAATAGGCGTGTGGCGTTTAAAAGTCTTGTAGGGCGCAATTTTAAAATTTGGGGTACAGAGTGGGACGGAGCGTCGCTACTTTCAAAACATGTACAACAAAGTGGCGCGCGCATTAGCGCAGAGGACGCTGTAACTATTTATAACGCAACAAAAATAAATGTTAATCTGCATTCAAGCGTGCAATCAAAGGAACTTGTGCCAGCTGGTGATTTTGTTAATCCGCGCACCTTTGAGCTTGCTGCCATTGGTGCTTTTCAAGTGGTTGATAAACGCTCGCTCATGGATGAGCTTTTTGGTGATGATATGCTTGGGTTGTTTAGTTCTATTGATGAAATGCATGAAAAAATTAATTACTACTTAAATCATGAGCAAGAGCGAGAAATCATTGCAAAATCTGCAAGGTTGCACGTGCTTAAAAATCATACTTATGAACATCGCATGCAGAGTTTATTGAAATTTATAGAAGAAAAATGTGGTTCCTGGAAGCAGAGAGAATTAAAGCCCATGCCAGCAGAAATTCCAGTGGAGATGCAAGCAGACCTTGCAAAGCTTATGAATGAACTTAAATTGCCACAAGATGCGGATTTTGAAGATGTTATTTTGCGTATTCGGCAACGCAGCGGTGCGCTTGGAAAACTTGAAACCAGCCTACTTTTCTTAGACGAATGGAAGAAGCAATATAGTAAGTAAATTAAATCGCTTGTAAGTCCATATATAGTGGCACAACGATGCACATGCCAAGTACGAAGGCTAGTACCAAGGTCATTTTATGCCTTAGAGGTGAGGCACTACGGGTTACTAAAGTCCACAATACACCTGGTATAAGCCATAATAATATGAATAATGCTCCATGTAAAAACTCTGGTGAAGTGAGATAATTTTCAAGCTTAAGGCTGTTTATCCACTTGAAAGCTGTGGTTCCCATAAGTAAAAACCATAAAACAAACCAAGCTGCACGCGCCCAAGCAGCACACCATGTTAGCATGGAAGCATAGTAATCACGCCCAAAATCGTCTATATTTCTTCTAATAATAAGCCAAACTGCCACCATGCCACCGCTGAGAGCAAATGCCAGTGGAGGAAGGTATGGCGCACTATTCCAAAAACTTGAGTCCAAACTTGGCATAAACAATTGCCCAAGACTTTGTGGATATTCCATGCCGAGTTTCACGTCACTTTCTGCGCCAATAATGCAAATTATTCCATAAACACTAAGAGCATACCAAAAACTGCTTACCAAGGCCATGCTTTGATGTACTAAGCGATTATCTTCCCAGCTAGGCCAAAGTACGTATACTGTTGTCATAAGCAGGGTTGCTGCAAGCATAGTGAACCACATAATAATATCTGCTTGTATATGCACAACACTAGGCGTGGCACTAAATAGTTGTGCCCAAGTTATTCCTTGTTCCGTTGTGGATATAATATCAACGGTATTGCTTAGTTGGTTAAATAGCGCAATTAAGGTTGGACTAAGGCGCAACCATATTATCACAAGTCCTGCAATACATAGGGCAAAGCCTAGGATGATAGTTAGTTTTGTAATTTGTTTTGCACACTTAGCATAGGCAGTTCGCTTGCGCAAAATAGAAAGTATCTGCCCCGTAATTACCATAATGGGCATACCAACTATAGCTAAAAGTGGTACAGCTATTGCTAAAAGAGCTATTATATGCAAAAGACTTTCATTACTCATACTAAGAATCTCCTTGTGATGTGCGTTTCTTTTTGCCTTAAAATATCTTTAAGCGCAAGACATCTTGAAAAGAAAAACATTTTAGCGTATAAAGTTACATACACCGTTTATTACTTTAAGTTTTTGCATGGTGTTAGTGTTGAAAGTATAGCATAAATTTTAGAGCATGAAAGTTGTGTTTAGGTGTTAGTAAATTGAATTTTATATATTTTTTTCTTGCACTAGGCATTTTTTAAGTTTAGAATTATTTTGCGAATAAAAATTTTAATAAAACTCACGGTATAGTCTTTTTAATGTTGGTAATTTTTAAATTGCTAGGGTTAATCGTTCTACAAAAGGAGTATGGTTTGATAACACTTAATATATTTGGTGGTAACATGAAAAGAGCTTTAAGTATGGCGCTATTGCTTTGTCCATTGATTGCTGCTTGCGCTAAACCTGCTAAAAATGAAGCAACTATGGTAGAAAATCAAAATAATATGACTGAGATGGAACATCGTCTTGCTAGTCTTGAGCAACGTGTATCAACCATAGATTCTAACGTACAAGCAAATAATGACAGAGTTTACGATGTTCGCAATAAATCTGGTCGCCCTACAGGTTGGACAGCGCATCCTAAGGCTACTCAAAATCTAGCTCAAACTCAGCCTGTTGCCCATGTAAGTCCAATGAGCAATGCTCAAAGTGTTCCGACGCCTCAAGCGCAGAGCGTTCCAGCACAACCAGTACCGGTTACTCCAGTACAGCAAGCGCAAGTAACTCCTACAACTCCTGTACAGCAAGCACCAATTACTCAGGCTCCAGCTTCTTATGCACCAACTCCAGCTCCAACAGTCCAATCTTCGAATCCAATTATGACATCAGCTGTCACCCCTGATACAAGTGCCGGAGTTTTAATTAAGAAAAAAGATGCTCCAGTTGCTACTACCAGAGCCCCCATGGGTAGTCTGGATGCTTCAACACGTATGGGTGCAACGCCACCGGCAAATGCTTCAGCAGGGCTTTCGTTACCACCAGAAAGTGCTCTATATCCACCTTCACAAACTCCACAAGCCCAAAGTGGCGTTATTCCTGTAGCCCAAGCAACACCCATACAAGCAGCGCCTGTGCAACCTGTGCCTGTTGCAACACCCATTGTTCCTGTAGTAAACACCAATACACAAGTAAACCCTTCACCGGTTCCTGTGGTTCAAGCCTCTACCCCACCAGTAGCCCCTGCGCAGCCAGTACGTGCTGTTAGCGGTGAACAAGCTACATATAAAGCTGCCCTAGATTTAGTTTTGGCTGGCAAGTTTAATCAAGGACGCGATCAATTTAATACCTTTTTACAACAATATCCCAATGGGCGATTAGCTCCAAATGCATACTACTGGATTGGTGAAAGTCATTATGCGCAAAAAAATTATCCAGATGCTTTGCTTTCATTTAAGCAGGTAAGCACAGCTTATCCAAAGCACCATAAAACAGCAGATGCATTATTAAAAGCTGGTTTAACTTATGAAAAATTGGGTGATTTAGAAAATGCAAGATTGCAATTTCAGGCCGTTGTGAGTGATTTTCCAAGCTCTAATGCAGCAAAAATTGCACGTAGTAAAAACTTTTAACCTCATTTAAATTATTTGTACGAGCAATTATTTAAGTAGGTGATATGGTTAATTATACTTGGCAAAATCTTAGCCAAGATGACAGAGCTGAATTTTGGGCAACCTTGGCACTTAAATATAGCCAGGGTATAGGTCCAAGGCTTACTGTGCGCATATTGCGCCGTTTTGGCTCTGCCTATAATGCTATACAGCAACTGGACGCTTGGGGTGATGTGGGTATTTCATCTGATAAAATCACCTGTATTTCCTCCGGTGCATGGAGAAATGATGCTCTTATAGAATGGAGGGCAGCTCAACAAAGCAATGCTCATATTTTAATGTGGCATCATGCAGAATATTCACCTTTATTACGCACTCTTATTGATGCACCAAGCATGCTATATGCTTTGGGTAATCTTGACCTTTTATCTGGTCCATGCCTTGCCATTGTAGGTTCTCGTAAATGCACAGCTGATGGTGTAGAGGTGGCGGGAAATATTACACGCGATTTAGCCTCGGCAGGAATTTGCATTGTTTCTGGCATGGCACAAGGCATTGATAGAGTAGCGCATGTGGCGTCTTTAGGAAAGATTGGCAGTAGCATTGCAGTGCTTGGAACTGGCATTGATGTAGTTTACCCCAAAAATAATTTAGACATTTATCAAGAGTTAATAGAAAATGGTTTGATTGTTTCTGAATTTGCACCCAATACAGCACCCATTGCTACAAATTTTCCTATACGAAATCGTATTATTAGTGGATTAAGTATTGGCGTTTTGGTTATAGAAGGGTCTTTGCGTAGTGGAACTTTAATCACAGCTCGCCAAGCGCTGGAGCAAAATAGAGATGTATTTGCCATACCAGGTGCTGCTACTGCTGCCACATCGCAAGGATGTCAAGATCTTATCCGTCAAGGAGCCAAGGTCGTATTTACTGCTGAAGATATTTTATGTGACTTAGCTGAACAGCTTAAGTCATATATTAAGATTGACCCGATTAAACCCAAAAAATATGAAAATGCAGTCCCAAATATAGCAGGTGCTGATACATTAAATGATAGTATTTTACAATCATTTAGTCATGATGAGCAAGTGTTGGTGAAAAATATTTTGAAATACCTTTGCGCTAATGGTGAAAGTCATGTGGATAGTTTAAGCCTAGGTATTGAACAACCTGTGCATGAAGTAACAAATGTTCTCATGAGTATGGAGTTAAGTGGTCTTGTTAAAAGATTACCAGGTGCGCGCTATTTAGCTCAATCGGCTTTAGCCTAATGTGTGATAAAAAAATAATGCATAAAGATAAAGTGAATTAAGTCTTTTAATTGTAACTTTTTAACGTGTTGTTTTTCAATGTTTTTTCTTATGAGCATAACTCGACTTTTTTATTGATGGACAAATTTTGTGCTTGGCGTTGGTAATAAATTATGTTATTTATTCTAACGGAATAAGTCTTTACTATTAAAAAATCAAAATATCAAGAGTGTTATGCAAGAATTAGATATTGAAATTGTAAAGCCTGGCATGAAGTCAGCTTGTAGAATTCGCAATACTGCAGGCGAAATTGTGGTGGATTGCGGAGCAGAATTTACAGCAGAGTCTATCAGGCGTTGTGAGGGGCTTGGGCTGTATAAATTGCATGTTTTAGGTGCACCAGTCCCAGGGGCAGAGCCAGGTTATAATGCCAAATTGTGTTTTGATAGAATGCCGCATTTATTTAGAAATCACCAAGAAAATATTTTTATGAGAACAATGCAAGCCTTCATGACAAGGCATTTTAATGAGCGTGTATAATTTATGGATGCAAGTTTAGAAACTAACTATAAAGACCAAGTGTTAGCAGCAAAGGGTATACCTACCTTGCCTATTGCTTTGCAAAAAACTATGGCACTTATGGATGGTCCGCGCACTAATCTTGCTAAGGTGGGTGAGGCTATATCACAAGACCAAAGTTTGAGTGCACGCGTTTTAAAAATGGTTAATTCACCTATTTATGGGTTTCCAAGCCGTATTGCCTCAATACACAATGCTCTTGTTTTACTTGGTGTTAATACAGTTCACGGTATTTTAATTTCATCAGTGGTTTTTGATATTGTAACTAAGCACATGGCAGGGCTTTGGGATCATAGCCTTTCATGTTCATCTGCATGCAAAGTCATAGCAAAAACCCTTAGACTTAAAGATTTTGAAGAATATATGCTTGCAGGGTTGCTGCATGATTTTGGTAAGGTAATTATTGCTATACAACTTCCGGATGCCCATCGCGATATTGCAGCCTTAGTAAAGAGTGAGGATATTTTATCCATTGAAGCTGAACAGTTAATGTTAGGGTTTGGTCACCCACGCGTTAATAAGTGGGTGGCAGGTCATTGGAATTTACCTGCAGGCATTACCGCAGCCATGACTTATCATCATAACCCTATGGCAGCAGAAAACTACAAAACTCTAGCCTCTGTTGTTCATTTGGGTGATTTTTTTGCTAGATTATTTGAAATCGGCTCTGCTGGAGATAGTAATGTCTCAGAGCTTGATCCACATGCCTTGAAACATTTGGGCTTAGACCAAAACGATTTGCGTGAATTTGTAGATTTAATCGGATTTGAATATAAAAAATTGGGTATGTTCCCTGTTGTTGGAAGGTAATATGTCAAGTATTTTACAATCCTTTGTGGGTACAAAACCACAAATATTTTTATTATGCACTGATGATGACCTAACGGAACGCTTTCATGAACTTTGGGGAGCTGATGAAGTAGTGTGGCAAGTTTTTACCAGTGGTAAAAAGTTACTTGAAAGATTTTTTAATGACCCACCTCATATGCTAATTTGTGCTGACGGTAGTGACGATATTAGCGGCTTAGAAATATTAAATATTGTAAAATCTGAAAATGTTTATAAACAAGTTTGTACTATTCTTATTTTAGATCGTGACCACCTAGAAGACTCCATAAAAGTTGGTGGTATTGCAGTGGATGATTTTCTAGTGCTACCTGTTGAAATGGTTGAAATGCGCACACGTCTTGAATTGGCACTGCAACGTTCTTCCTGCACATTAGATGCAAATCCGCTTACTCGTCTTCCGGGTAATACTTCAATAATGCAAGCCATTGAAAAACACATTCATGAAAAAACTGCCTTTGCTGCAGCCTATCTTGATATTGATAACTTTAAGGCCTTTAATGATAAATATGGTTTTTTTCGTGGTGATGAAGCCTTGCTTATGACTGCTAGGCTACTCATGGCAACCATCATGGATTTTGATGCTCCGTATAAATTTTTAGGTCATATAGGTGGTGATGACTTTTTCTTTATTATGCCAGAAAATTGCATAGAGGATGTTTGCAAACGTCTAGTGGAAACATATGATGAAATTGTTCCGAACTTCTATGATGATGAAGATAGAGAACAAAAAGGCATTACCTCAAAAGACCGCATGGGCAATATACAAAGATTTCCATTTATGAGTATATCCATTGCCGTAACTGCTAATAATGATGCACGATTTACACATTATGGTGAAGTATCACAAGCTCTTGGACAGCTTAAATCATTATGTAAGGCAAAAGCAGGCTCATGTTATGTTTTTGATCGACGCATGGATTAAATTTCCTAAATGCATCAAGCTAAAAGTGCAAAGTAAAATGCTGATTTATGTCAACAGCATCGCAAAAAAATCTACAAGCCTTTTTAGCTTGGATAGAAATTCAAAAGGGCTACTCTCAATCTACTATACAAGCATATCACACTGATTTAATTCAATTTGATAAGCATCTACAAAATCACGCCTTGAGTCTTGAAAATGTAAAAAGCATTGAAAAAAAGCATATTAGTCAATATATTGCATGTTTATATAGGAAAAATATCTCAAAAAGTTCCATGGCGCGTAAGCTGGCTTCTTTACGCGCTTTTTTTAATTTTCAAATGCGCATCAAGCAAATTAGTCAAAATCCTGCACAAGGGGTGCGCAATCCCAAACAAGAACAAAAACATCCCAAGTTACTTAATGTAAATCAAGCCTTTGCTATACTTGATGCTGAAAATATTATACCCAGTACAGAGTCACAAACCCAATCCAATATCTTACATTTACGTGATATTGCTTTGGTTGAATTATTATATGGTTCTGGTTTGCGAGTTTCTGAAGCCTTGGATGTTCAAATTCAAGCCCTAGATCTGCACAGTGGTTTTTTGCGCATTATTGGTAAGGGTAGTAAGGAGCGTTTGTGCCCCCTTACAGAAAGCGCCATAACTGCCATAAAAAATTGGTTAAATGTGCGCGGGCAAATGGCAAACAATTTAGAGCAGGCTTTATTTGTGGGGGCTAGAGGTTCTAAGCTTAATAGAAGGCAGGTGAAGCGTATTATTGAAAATTTATGTAAAAAAGCTGGAGTTAATGCGAATATTTCAGCACATAGCTTGCGCCACTCTTTTGCAACGCATTTACTAGAGGCAGGCGCAGATTTACGCACTGTACAAGAATTATTAGGCCATAGCCGCTTAACAACAACCCAACGCTATACCAGCCTAACCCTAGATCATCTTATTCATATTTATGATAAGTCCCATCCACGCAATAATAAAAATAAATAAATTTAAAATATTATATTTAATTTGCTTTGTAATATAATCACTTTGATTATCCATATACCCTCATATTTTTGTTAAGTATAGTTTTACATTAAAATCATGCACGCATTTTTTAGCATTAAAAAAATAATTTATAGCTTTTATCTAACTGATTGTATTATAAGATGTAAAATCTTTGTTGCAAAATCTGGTAAAATGCATCAAATTAAAAAAAACTCTATTAAAGGACTATTTATGAACAAAAAACTTTTTGTATCTTTTTTTTGTTTGTTGACTATGCTAGTTTTAGCCCCAGTAGCTTTTGCTGAAGTAACCGCTGCGCGCAGTGCTAAACTACCTGACGCTGAGTATGATGGTGGTATGTCTCTAAAAAAAGCCCTTAGTCTTCGCAAAAGTACACGAGATCTTGCATCTGACCCTGTGAGTGATCAAGACTTATCCAATCTGTTATGGGCAGCTTTTGGTATTAATCGTGAAGATGGTAAGCGCACAATACCAACTGGCCATAATAAGCAAAATGTGGCTGTATACATTGCTCATAGAGGTGTTGTATGGATTTATGATGCAAAAAACCATACTATACATAAAATACTTGAAGAAGATGTGAGTTCTCAATTTAATGGTGCTGGATTAACATTGTTTTTTGCAGCAGAAGAAGGTCCTTATGCTAATATGCATGTGGGATCCATGTATCAAAATGTAGGTCTATATTGTGCTTCCGCAGGACTTGGTAATGTGGTTCGTGCTCGTGGTGTTGACTTTATTCAAGAAAAAATTGCCCAATTCTTACCTAGCAATTATACCGTTCGAATTACCCAAAGTATTGGTGCTATGAAGTAGGTTTTTATTAATATTTTCTGGGGGAAGGTCTAAACTCCCCCAGAAAGCTTATGAGTTTAAAATTTCGCACGGCGTAAAAGAAGCCATAACTTGTTTCTAGCGTCCCTAATTAGTCGACGCTGAAAAACAGATAAAACCATTAAAATAAAAATATTTTTTAATCAAACTGTCTAATAAAATTGCCAGAAAAAAGGGTGCGTAGCATGCTTTTTTGGCGATTTTATGACTCAAAAAAAGTGGTTTTCAAGCGGCGACTAACAAAATTTGAGCAAAGCTCAAATTTTGCGCCACGAAAAATAAGCAGGAATTCACTTCCTGCGACCGCAAAGCGGTGTTTGGAGTGAGCGTGCCTTACTGAAAAAGACGTGGAAACGTCTTCTTCAGCATCGACTAAATAGTTATTTGGAGTGGGCTGTGTTTATGCCAAAGCATGGACGTTAGTCCAAGCGTGGTGCCTTGCAAAAACGCGCATGAAAATGCGTTTTTAGTATTGACTATTTAGGTAAACGTACTTTTGAAACCAAGGGTATTTGCCATCTAGTGCCAAGGCTATGGGTGCTAACGCATAGCGATGGTGGTGCTTGGCGGCGTTTAAATTCTGCTTTGCACATGGTTGCAAATACTGTTTGAATATTGCTTGATTGTTGTTCGTCTTCCAATTGAGTTGCACCAATAATATGTTCTATCATTGGGTCTAGCTCAGCATATGGTGGCAAGCTTTGACTATCTAATTGATTGGGGCGAAGCTCTGCAGTTGGTTCACGAGCTATTATTTCCTCTGGTATGGCTTTATGAGGAAATGATTTATTATACCAATACGCCATGTTATAAAGCAAAGTTTTTGGAACATCACTAATTAGCCCAAGCGCTCCAATACAATCACCATATAATGTGCAGTAACCCATTGCACTTTCAGATTTATTTCCTGTATTTAGTGCCAAATATCCTTTGTGATTTGCTATGCCCATGATGATGGTTGCGCGAATACGTGCTTGGATATTTTCTTTACTAACATCATTTTGATGGGCTTTATGATCTTTAAAAATAGGTTCAAGGGCAGTATCAAAGACGTTCATCATGGGACTTATGTCAATATCATGCAACTTTATACCAAGGTTGCTACAAAGCTTTGTAGCATAGTCTTGGGACTCTCTTGAGGTGTATGGTGATGGCAAGAGTACGCCTTCAACTTGATCTTTACCAAGAGCTTCTACGGCAAGGGCTGCTACCATGGCAGAATCTATCCCACCTGAAATACCTATAATTACACCGTTATTTTCTGTTTTTTGCACATAATCGCGTGTGCCAAGTACAAGAGCATGCCAACATTCTTCTTCTGTAGTTTGGTATAGTTTGCTTATATGCTCACTGCCATGAGCTGTGTCAATAATTACAAGATCTTCTTCAAAAGCCCGACCACGCGCTAGTAATGTGCCAGTGGGGTCAAAGGCAATGCTTTGACCGGAAAAGATTTTACTGCCATTGCCACCTACTAAATTAGCAGAAAATAAATGAATATGATGTCTTGCAGCTACATGTGATAGCATATGCTCGCGTTGTTGCTGTGCTCCCATAACATAGGGATTAAGTGCCATATGAATGATACCATCAACACCCCGAGAAATAAGCTCCATAAGGGAGTTATGTGCTGTGGCTTGTTGCATATTCCAAAAAGAATGTTCCACAGGTCCATGCTCACAAATAACCACACCTAAGCGCCAACCAGCAACGGTTACAAGTCCACACGAAATACCGCGCTCAAAATAATGATGATCACCCTCTGGATATGGGCTAAATACTTTGGATGATACTAATGAGAATTTACCATTTTGAATTAAAATTGCAGCATTGGTAAGTAGCTTTGCACTAGATGATGCATTAAACATGGGCATGCCCATAAGCAAAGCAGGTCCGTTTTTAAGTTCTTCGGCTATGTTTTGTAATGCTTGGTAGCACCCATCCATAAAGCCCTCTGAAAAAAGCAAATCCTTAGGGCTAATGCCACAAAGAGCAAGTTCAGGTGTCACGCAGAGTAGGGCATCGCCGGCATGGGCTTTACGCGCTGCACGTATGATGCGTTTACTATTGCCAACAATATCACCGGTAATGAAGTTACATTGGAGTAAAGCTACCTTCATATATAAATCTCCTTAAAGCGAGAGAGTTGTAATATCAACGGGAACAAGATGGCGTTTGCCCTGTAAATATAGGCAAAAATCTTGAATAATTTTACTATGATCAAATGCCAGAGGTGGTAACTTATCAAGCTTAAAAAATGCTGCTGTTTTGGCATCATCTCCAGCACAAAGAGAATTTATATTAATGGCTTTTGCTACATATGCCATGCTCATAGTGTGAAATCGTACATCACGTTTGGGGTCTGAATATACCCCTAAGAGCCCACAAAGCTCAACATGAAGCGATGTTTCTTCATGCATTTCACGTATTGCTGCATGTTCAGCGCATTCACCATAATCAATAAATCCACCAGGCAATGCAAAACCAAGGGGTTCATTTTTTCTTTCAATTAAGACAATGCCAAGCTTTTCATCATAGATGATAACATCTACAGTGGGTGCAGGGTTTCTTAGTTTCTTTGCCATCATATGTGATTTTTCTTGTTCCATGGCAATAGTATATGCTTGCAAGCTTGAAAAAGCAATTATTCTAAGAAAGCTTAAATACTATGCTTAGTAAAATATAATTATTTGAAATTGCTCTATGTTCAGTGAAAAAGGTTGCAGACTTTTCAAGTAAGTAAATTATTGTTACTTTGTGTGCATGAACGTAACAGTGGTTAGTCGCTTGGCACCTAGCCCAACAGGCTTTTTGCATTTAGGTAATGCATGGTCTTTTTTATGGTCTTGGCTTTGGGCAAAAAGTCAAGGTGGAAGTGTGGTTTTACGCATGGAAGATATTGATCCTGACCGATCACGCCCTGAATATGCTAAGGCTATAGAGAATGATTTACATTGGCTTGGGCTTAGTTGGGATGGACCAACTCTCATGCAAAGCTCAAGGCATAGTAACCATTTAGATGTTATAGCTACACTTGATAAGGGTGGGCATATTTATCCATGTTATTGTACCAGAAAAGAACTACGAAGCCTAGCTGCTGCGCCGCATGTAGATGATATGGGTGCTCCTTATCTCGGTACATGCTCAAATCTTAGTATGGCTGAGCGTGAACAAAAAGAGCGTAAAGAAGGCAGGCGTGCGGCTTTGAGGGTGCGCTGTGAACATGTTAAAAATATTGAATTTGTAGATGAAATATGCGGTTTGCAAAAATTTGATTTACAGCAATGCGGGGGTGACTTTGCACTTCGACGTTCTGATGGTGTTATAGCTTATCAATTGGCTGTGGTGGTGGATGATGCTAAGCAAGGTGTCACACATATTTTACGTGGCGTTGATATTTTAAGTTCTACACCAAGGCAAATATTTCTTTGTAATTTGTTGGGCTTTGATGTTCCACACTATGCTCATGTTCCTCTTTTATTAGATGAACAAGGTGAGCGTTTGGCAAAGCGTCATAAATCTATGACCTTAGGATCATTGCGTGAAAATGGTGTACAAGCAGAACAGATTTTGGGTTTATTGGCTTACCTTGCTGGGCTAAGGGATGCAATATCCCCTGTGCATCTTGAACAACTAATGATTGATTTTAGCCTTGATAAATGCAAGGCAATGCAAATGCAACAAGATATTGTTGTTGACCGTAATTGCATAAATTCTTTATTTATATAATTTTTATTCGATATAGAATTAGTAGACATAATTTGTATTTGTTTTTAATATACTGCTTACAAAAAAAGCCTATAAATTTTAAGTGAGGATAATATGAACGTACAACATGATGTATTAAATCAAGAAATGCTTGATGCACTACTTCCAGCTGAGCGTAGTGATGCTTTTTTTGAGGCTCTATATGGTGATATTGAAGAAGGAGCCTACACCATAAAATTATGCGTGCAATCGGTAGATGATAAACATGTAAATCTTGCTTTTGAATTGCATCAACGCCCCGGTAAATGTCTTGTGTGTAGCCTGACTTACGGATTGCCTCAAGTCTTTCAGCGTCACCCATTAATTAATGCATCTAATATTGCTAAAGAAGTAGCAAAAGCCCTTGGGTGGGATGCCGAAAGTGTTAAGTTTGAGTTGGGGCGTACTCAAGAGCATGGTCAAGAATTGCACTCTATACCTTTTATTATTTCCAGGTAATCGATACTAAAAACACAATAATTATTTGAAATAAATTGTTTTTATCACTTAAAGAGACTAATAAAATTGTCAGAAATAAGCGTATGAAATACGATTTTATGGCAATTTGATGATGCCAAAAATAAATTTTTACAAGCTTCAACTAGGTAATAGTTAATTGTAAAAGCTTTAAACTTTCACAGTATTGTGTGTTAGTTGAGATATGGGGGTAATTCTTTACTCTTGTTATGCATTGCAAAAAATACACAGCTTTAAAATAGTTGTCTTAGTGGTGCATAAAAATATTTTTTGCTACATAAGCCCCTCCCCATAGGCTTGCATGTTCGTGTATTATTAATTTTATTGGCACATTATGTGTAATATCCATGGCTTTGGGGCTTTGGATAAACTCATGCTCAAAATATGGATTTTGTAAAAAATCAGGGTTTTTGTTAAGCACTCCGCCAGCTAGGTATAGTCCGCCTAAACAAAGGGTGTTTAATGCCCAATGTCTGCAAAAACGCCCCAAAAAAGCGGCATAAAGATTTAGACCATGGCAATTTAGATTTTGTTGCCATTGGGTAGCAACTGCTTCTGGTGTTATGTACTTTTTGTGCTCATATAAATACAATAAACTCATGCCCTTGGATGACAAAATATCCTCAGCACTTAATCTTTCTTGTTTTAGGTGCTTTTTAGCAAAATAAGCAAAATCATGTTCTTCTTTTGTTTGTATGGGCATTTCTGTATGCCCACCTTCAGCTGGCATAACTACCCAATTGTTTTTTAAGTCTGGTACTATGGCAGCAGTTCCAAGACCAGTTCCAGCTCCAAGAATAGCTTTTGGAGCATTTTGTTTAATTTTATTTTCTCTTATGCTAAGTGTCTTCAAATTTGGTAAAAGGCAAGACCATGCCTGCAAGACAAAGTCATTTAACAGAATAATATTTTTATGGTTTTTGTTGTTTTTTAATTTACTAAAATCAAGCTGCAAAGAACTATTGGTTAATCTTGCTTTTTGAGCGGATTCAATAATGCCAGCTACTCCCCAAATTTGCATATCTGCTTCAAGTGGATTTAAACCACAATTACTTGCAGTTTGAAGCGCGTCGGTGGTATTTTGTATTTCTGAGGTATTGCAAGTATATTGTTTGCAAAGGATAAGCTCATTTGCTTCTAGTTCAAAGTGAGCAAAGCGGCTGTTGGTACCACCTATGTCAACGCTAAGAATTTTTTTTGGCAAGGATTTTCCTTTAGAGAATTAGATAGTGTCTACATAAATGCCTTTTTGCGTATCTTTGTGTCAGATTTCGCAGGCTTTTTCGGTCGAGTACCATAAGAGTCCGACTCGAAGCGCTTGTGACCGTTAGGTGAGGAACGAGCCTTACGGGCATCGTGCGCCTGGGCGCATCCCACTCAAAGGCTTACTTATCTTCCTTAATCTACACAAAAAATCATCTTGTGTAGACACTATCTAAACTTAGCACATTTATATGGGAAAATGTGATAAGTTGTTTATTTTTTATAAAATACTTCAGCTACAAAATTGATTATAATACCCAAAAATAAGAACTTTTGTGTATTATATGCTAACATAATTTGTTATATGCTAATTTTTGCGCCAAGTAGTTTTACAAATTCTGCAATCCACGCTGGGTGTGCAGGCCATGCTGGTGCAGTAACTAAATTACCATCCACAACTGCATTGGTAAAGGTGGCATTAATATCAACCCACGTGCCGCCACACATTTCTACTTCTGGTTTAACAGCAATATATGCTGTGCTTTTTTTGCCTTTTAACACACCGGCAGGGGCTAGAATTTGTGAACCATGGCAAATGGCAGCAATAGGTTTGTTTGCAGTGTTAAATTCTTGAACAATTTCAAGCACACGTGGGGTTAGGCGCAAATATTCTGGAGCGCGCCCACCAGGTATAACAAGCCCCACATAATCTGCTGTATTAACTTTATCAAAGTCATAAGTAAGGGTAAAATTATGCCCCACTTTTTCGCTATATGTTTGTTGACCTTCAAAATCATGTATGGAAGTTTTTACTGTATCACCGGCTTTTTTTTCTGGGCAGACAGCGTGAACTTCATAACCAAGCATAAGCAACATTTGAAATGGAACCATTACTTCATAATCTTCAACAAAATCACCAGCTAATAATAAAATTTTCTTGCTCATTTTTTTGTCCTGTTTTTTAAATTTTTTTTTGAAAAATTATACTTGCCAATGGCTAGAGCATATATATATTGTGTACAACAACACAAGACTTTTTTAAAGGAAATAATTATGCCACTATATGAATTCTACTGCGAAAAATGTGCAAAAAACTTTGAAGAAATTTGCTCTACTGAAGATACTCCCCCATGCCCCACTTGTGGGGAAAAAAATGTTACTAAAGCAATTTCTGCTCCAAGCCCCTTAAAAACTGGTGCTTTTCCATATAAAGTTGGACCAGTTCATCCCATAGCTAATAAAATGGCAAAAGCCAACTGTGGAGGAGGCGCTTGCGGAAGTGGATTTTCTTGAGCTACTTAATAAAAATCCGTGAGATTTTTATTAAATGATTTCTTGCAATTGACCTCTGCTTACACTAAATTAATGAAAACGCCATTTGGTTTTGGTGTTAATCTTTAATTTAGTGTTTTATGAGATATGGCAGGTTATTATGGTCCGTAGCATGACTGGTTTTGGGCGTTGTTTGGTTGAAGATACACATGTAACCCAACAATGGGAAGTGCGTAGCGTTAATGGTAGACATTTGGATATAAGGTGGCATTTGCCACCTACAGTACGTAGTGCACAAGCCCGGCTTGAGAAATTAGTGCGTGCCCATGCTCAAAGAGGACGCTTAGATATTACACTTATATTAAATTACAATGCAGATGCACAGCGCAATGTTATGTTTGATGCAAGTCAGGCCCATGCTATGCTTGATACCTTGGTAGATTTTGCGCATAATCGACAAGAAAATTTTGATGTGAATTATAATACATTACTCAGTATTTCATCTCTTTGGGGTGATAATGGTGATGTAGTTGAGGAGCATTTGGTTACTCGCTTAGAAGAAGGTTTAAGTGTTGCCTTAGAAGATTGGAATGAAGCAAGATATACAGAAGGCAAGGCTTTGCAACATGACTTGAATGCGCGCATTTTACGTATGGAACAATGGATGCACATTGTTGAGGATCGTGTTCCTGACATTAAAGCAACACGTATTAATACTGTGCGTGAGCGTGTAAGTGAAATATTATCTGCCCAAGATATAGAATTGGATGAACAAAGATTTTTGCAAGAAATTGTAATACTTGCTGATAAAGTTGATGTGACTGAAGAGTCTATTCGACTGCGCACACATTTACAGCGCTTAAATGAATTATTGCATACGGGTAAGGATATAGGGCGTAAACTTGATTTTACCCTGCAAGAATGCTTTCGTGAAATTAATACTTGTGGTAATAAGATTCCTGATGTGCAACTTTCAAGCTTGGTGGTTGATTTTAAGGCTGAGCTTGAAAAATGTCGAGAACAAGTGCAAAATATAGAGTGAGTAAATTATGCAATCACAACAACTTATTAACTTAGGTTTTAATAACTATGTGCTTGCATCGCGAGTTGTGTCAATTTTAAGCCCATCTTCTGCGCCCATGAAGCGCTTACGCGAAGATGCCAAAAGTCAAGGTCGTTTGCTTGATGCAACTCATGGGCGTAAAACTCGCTCCATTGTAATTACGGATTCAAATCATATTATACTTTCGGCTATACAGCCAGAAACAATTAGTCAACGCTTCTTACAAGAAGTTGAATTATCTCTTGAAGATTAAAGTTTAATGGGGGACAGGTATGGCAGCAACGCGTAAGGGTATTGTTTTAGCAATTTGTGCGCCATCCGGCACAGGAAAAACTACACTGGTTAAGAGGTTTATTGAAGAATTTCCACACTTTGGATATTCAATCTCTTATACAACTAGACAACCTCGTGAAGGTGAGGTTAATGGTGTAGATTATCATTTTACCAGCGTGCAGGACTTTAAGTCTAAGCGTGATAACGGTTTTTTTGCCGAATGGGCTAAGGTGCATGGTGGTTATTATGGCACTCCGCTTGAGTCTACTTTAGCTATGCTAGATAGCGGGCAAGATATTTTATTTGATGTTGATGTGCAAGGAGCTGCGCAATTACGCCTGAACTTACCTGCTGGTTTGTTTGTATTTGTTTTACCTCCAACCATGCATGAATTAAGAGTTCGTCTTGATAATCGTGGCACTGATACTGAGGAAGTTATTAAGCAACGTTTGCATAATGCTGTTTATGAAATTAATCAGGCACATTGGTTTGACTCTTGGATTATTAATGATAACCTTGATGTGGCATATGATCAATTGCGCGCGGCATATATTGCAACCACATTGCAGCCCAAATATTATCCTATGTTTGTGGAAAATATGTTAAATAATAAAGGATAACTATGCCAAAGGCAGAACTTATTGTAGCCCTTGATACACAACATGTGCAATCTGCCTATGATCTTGCCAATGCTCTTAAAGGGCATGTAACATGGTTTAAGGTGGGCTTAGAACTTTTTGTATCTGCTGGACCTGAAGTAATAACTACGCTGAAGAGTTTAGGATATAAAATTTTTCTTGATTTAAAAATGTATGATATTCCCAATACTGTTTTTGGGGGAGTACTTTCTGCTGCACATATGGGTGCTGATATGCTCACCATACATACCCAAGGTGGTGAGCGCATGGCAGCAGCAGCCATGGAAGCAAGTTTAAGCACTAAACATCGCCCACTTATTTTTGGAGTAAGTGTTTTAACTAGCATGGATAATGGTGATTTGCCTTTTTTTAATGGTAATGTAAGTGAGCTTGCTGGTGATTTAGCACATAAGGCACATAGCTGGGGGCTTGATGGTGTTGTGTCTTCTGGGCATGAAGTTGCTGGCATAAAGGCTCATTGTGGCAAAGATTTTCTTTGCCTAACTCCGGGTATTCGTCCTTCTGGTAGTGCTAGTGATGATCAACGTCGCCTAGTAACACCGCAAGATGCTGTGCTGTCTGGTTCAGATTTTTTAGTGGTTGGTAGACCTATAACACAAGCTGAAAACCCTGTGGAGGCTGCCAAACTTATCCTAGGTCAAATGGAAAATATTATTTGTTAAAAAAATTAATATGTTATAAGGCAAAAGTATGACAGGTAATGCAAACATTGAAAATGTGAAAGGTGTATTTTCTACTCAAGAAATACGCAAAATTGGTACCGGAACCACCACTAGGCGTACAGTGCAAAAGAATTTTTGGTTTGTGGAAAGCTTGGCTGATGGTAAATTAGAATGCCAGCCACTAAATAGTAATTTTGTGCCTTCTGGTCCTAAAAAGACCATTAGCATGGATGAATTGATAGAAAAATTTGCTCCTGAACCAGAATTTTATATGAGTTCTGTGTTTCCAAAAATGATGGAAATGCAAAAAAATATTGATTCGGGTGATAATCACCGCTCCAAGGGAGAAAATTTTGCTGCAGAGCATGAATATAGTGCTGCATTACAAATAGATGAAGAAAATGTACGCGCCAATTTTGGTATAGGACTTACCTATATGCAACGAGGTGAAGGAGATAAAGCTCAAGATATTTTTGAGAGGCTTTTGAATTTAGAGGGAGCATATGCTGAGGAGCATAAGCATTTATTTAATGAGTTTGGTATTAACTTACGCAAAACCAAGATGTTTGATCAAGCGGTTGAATATTACGAGCGAGCTCTTACTCTAACTAGTAATGATGAAGGCATTTATATAAATCTTGCACGTACCTTACTTGATAAAAAAGATTTTGCTAAATGCACAGAAAACTTGTTGAAAGCCTTGGAGCTTGCGCCTACTCATGAAAGCGGGCGCAAATTCTTAGAGTGGCTTTTGGCAAAAAATCTAGTGCCTCAACAATATACAAGTTTAGCTCAAAAAGCTTTGGAACAAGGTAAACCTGCTCCGGTAGCAGAGCCAAGTACAACTGATACACAAGAAAGCTAGAACAACATTTATACAATTAGAAAGTGAATTTTGTGAAAAATTGGGTTTTTAGAGATGAGTCAAAGTATGAAGTAAGTCAAGATGCAGACTTGCAAGGTATAGCTGATGCATTAGGTATATCTCCGCTACTTTTGAAAATTCTCAATTTACGTGGTCTAGTTCAGACCAAAGATTTGCAAGACTTTCTATCGCCCAATTTACGCTTGTTATCCTTGCCAGAGCTTTGGCCAGGTGTTAGCCATTGTGCTAAGCTTTTGGTTGATTTGCTTGTTGCTGGCAAGAAAATTGTAATTTGGGGTGACTATGATGCAGATGGCATAACATCCACTTGCCTTGTTAAGGATGTTTTAGATGCCCATGGCTTTGATGTTACAACTCATATTCCAGAGCGTGGTGTTGAAGGTTATGGTCTTAATGCACAAAGTATTGATATGCTTGCAGCACAAGGCGTTCAGGCTATTTTGACGGTTGATTGTGGTATTTCTGATGTGGAAAGCATCGCTTATGCTCAAAAAATAGGTCTTAAAGTTATTATTTCTGATCATCACCTTCCTCCCAATATTTTACCTAATGCCGATGGTATTTGTAATCCTTTGCTTGGTGAAAGCCCTTGTTCATACTTAGCTGGTGTTGGTGTTGCCTTTTTTTTGATGTGTGAAGTTAATAAACAATTACAAGATATTACACAGATAAAATACGATATGCGCCAAGTGCTAGATTTAGTTGCACTGGGTACATTGGCCGATGTGGTTTTATTGCAAGGGCAAAATCGTATTTTAGTAAAAAATGGTCTGTTAACCATAGCCGATGCAAAACGTCCTGGTATTGCGGCATTAAAACAAGTTTGTAATTATGATGCGGCAGCTAAAATTAATGTAGGACAAGTGGTTTTTACATTAGCTCCACGTATTAATGCAGCTGGACGTATGGGATCTGCTAAACTTGCGCTTGAATTATTATTGACCAAGGATTTAGGCACAGCTATGATTCATGCTAAGAAGCTTGATGAGCTTAATGCCGAACGGCGTAAAAAGGAAGAGACCGTACACGAAGAAGCGCGCTTGCAAGCCAAGGAGCAAGCTAATCAAGCTGGTTTAGTTTTATATGCTGCCCATTGGCATGCTGGTATAATTGGTATTGTGGCTTCACGTATTGTAGATGAATTTTAT
>CAYJKC010000001.1:0-40087 GCA_964370675.1 uncultured Desulfovibrionaceae bacterium | reverse complement strand
TACTTTGTGATGGCACTAAGGGTATTAAGGGTTCTGGACGCTCTATATCAGCTTTTCACTTGCATGAAGGGCTTACTAAAATATCTGATATTTTCTTGGCATATGGTGGACATAAGCTTGCAGCAGGCTTGAGCATTGCTCCAGAAAATTTGACTGAGCTTAAAAAACGCTTTGATGCAGTTGTGCGCGAAAGCCTTGGCGATACCATGCCAAATCCAACCATTACCATTGATACGAGCTTAGATTTTGCTGCAGCAAGTAATGCTATTTTTTTGAAAGAACTTGAGCTGTTGCAACCCTTTGGCATGGGTAATGCTCAGCCAGTTTTTGCATCACCTCCACTTTTGGTAAAAAGGGTTCGTAATTTTGGTATACAAAAAAAACATGTGGTTTTAGAGGTATTAGACGAAAGTACAGGTATAAGCCTTAGTGCCAAAGCTTGGCGAAAAGCCGATGAATATAATGTAGGGTTGTGTAATAAATATGTTAAATTGGCTTATACTCCAGTGTTTAATACGTTTAACAATGTAACTTCCATAGAGTTGCATATTAAGGATATGCAAATATTACCTGAACAAAAAATTTAGAGGTACATATGAATACTTGCTCCCATTGCGGTCGTGAAAGTCATTCATCAAAGCCGCGTTGTGCATCTTGTCCAGCTGATTTAGAAAAAATGTCAGCTGATAAAGAACAAATTATTATTGAGCCTGAGGTGGTGCGTCCACATAATGCACACCATAATCAAAGTCATGGTCAATGGTCCAGCGAACAAAATAACTCTGGGTTTAAGATGTGGACTTTTCAGCAATATGGTGGGCTAAATTCAAGAAGCAATGGCTCATGCCTTCCAAGTTTCATTACCCTTGGTATAGCTCTGAGCTTAGGTGTTCAATTTGGCATTTTAGCAAGCATTGGATTCTTAGTCTTTTATGCCATTGCTAGTGCTATTAGTTTTGCAATAAGCGTGCGGCGCATGGCTCAAGGGCAAAGTCCATTATTATGGTTTGGGCGTGTGGCGGTGTGGCTTATTTGTATTTTCTTAACGGTCACTCTTGCCAGCTAGTTTACTATTAACTGTTAACTAGCCAGCAGCGCGCTTTATGCGCACTATTTTCGGTCATGCTCATAAGCTCTGGTTCCATGTTTTGGCATTTGGGCATTGCATGCGGGCAGCGAGGGTGAAAACGACAACCAAGTGGTAATTCATTGGGTAGGGGGACCTTACCTTCTATTGTGGGTAAGCGTTTAAGATCCATATGATATTTGCTTGGGATAGCTTTTAGCAAGCCTTGAGTATATGGATGTTGTGGGCTTTTTAGCACGTCTTTAACAAGGCCATGCTCAACCATTTGCCCTGCATACATTACGCCTACCCCATGGGCCATTTGCGCTACCACTCCTAAGTCATGAGTAATAAGCAATATGCCCATGCCGCGCTCCTGACTGATTTTTTGCATAAGAGTTAAAATTTGCCATTGTATGGTAACGTCAAGGGCGGTGGTGGGTTCGTCAGCAAGCAATAATTTAGGCTCACATGCCAAGGCCATGGCAATCATTACTCTTTGGCGCATGCCCCCACTTAGTTGATGTGGATAATCTTGCAAGCGAGTAGCCGCAGCCGAAATACCTACTTGCTCAAATAATGCTATACAACGCTCTATGGCTTGGGTCTTGGAAATTTTATCATGTAAAATCATATGTTCTGTGCATTGATCCCCAATGCGCAAAACTGGATTTAAAGCCGTCATGGGCTCTTGAAAAATCATGGAAATTTGCTTGCCACGTATGCTATTGGCATTATTAAGTACATCTTGCCCATTTAAATATATCTTGCCGCTAACACTGCTATTTTCAGGGGTTAGGTTTAATATAGCTTTAGCAGTTAAACTCTTTCCACAACCAGACTCACCCACAAGACAAAAAATTTCACCTGAGGCAATGGAAAAATTAATATCCGTTACGGTAATAAAGTTGCCTTGATCCGTATGAAATGTAACATGAAGATTTTGTACTTGGAGTAACTGTTCAAGCATATTATTGTTCCCAAAATTTCTTAACTAATTTTTTTGAAGGTTTAGCTTTTTTCTTTGATTTTTCATGTTTACGGTCAACCTTATCTTGTGTCATGGGTTTTGCTTTGACTTGACTAGGCTTTGTTTGGATAATTTCAAGTTCTTTTGCTGGAGCAACTTTTTCATTATGCTCAAAAATAATTGCACCTGATTTTTGGTCTATACGTTTAGGATTAGGTGTTTTAAGTTCAATTAACGCACCGGAGGGCAAACTTCCTGCATTGGCCACAAGTCCAAGCCCATCCTTGGTGCATGCATAGCGCGCATCACCCACTATTTGCGGTACGTTAAATGGTGCAGAAACAATTCTACCCATTAGCGATTTAAGTGCTGTGTGAGATGCTTGTGGCAAATCTTCATCTATATTCGCATATTTTAGTAGCATAAAAGATAAACTTAAAGCAGATTTACGCAATTTAGCTTGGGTTGAGAGTTGATTTAACCAAGCAGGGCTACCCTTAGTGTCAAAGGTGAAATGACACCAAGTGCGGCTATCTTCTAGCGGACAATCTAAAAAGTGAGGACAAGGGCTTAAAGGTCTTAGCCCACATTCAAGGGCAGCTTCACGCATATTCACAATGGTTTTGCCGCCAAGGCGTGTGCCAGGTTCTACTAAAAGTAAATTTGAATCCTTGTTTTTAAGCAAGGGGCGTAAATTTTCTAAAATACTATAAGCGCGATCTTCTTGTCCTTGTCGAAGCTTTATTTCATTATGCACATTGGCAGCGGAAATAAGCCAAGGTATACCATCAGCTTTTTGTATTTCGAGGTGGGCTGTTTCAAGTTTTGCGCGTATGGGCATAATGCGCCAAGGGCTTTTATTACCGGCAAGTTGCATAAAAAGTTTTTGCCCAAGCTCTAAAGGTTGTACAGCTGTGTCTATGCAAAGTATTTTTAGTTCATGTTCGCGCCACTCAGGCTTTGCAAGCCAAAGTGCTATGGGTAGTGATAGTGGGCCACTGCCAAGATCTGCAAAAATTCTTGCTTTTGGTGTTTTGCCTAGTTTAGTAGGCATGGGCAAAGGAGCATCCATCTCAAGACTGCTTAAAAGACGACTTAGGCGCAATATATTCCATGGCAAAAAATACCATAAATAAGCTGCTGTTAGCCGTGGTGCGCTCCAATATGACTGTTTAATCAGCCCGCGTTCAATGGTTAAACGTTCAGATAGTTCTTCAATGCCTAGAGGCAGGGCGCGTCGATGTTTTGCTTGTAGTGGCATTGCCACTTCAAGTGCCTTTGGTAATTCCTGTAAAGCCTTAACTATATGAGGCTTTAGGGGTGAAAAAAGCTCTTGCATGTTTAACCTGTATATTTAAAGTGCATATGTGTCATATATTCTTGAATAAAATTATCGTGTTCTGCCAATTGCACATGTTTAATATGTTTACTCCATGTATGCAAGTGCTGTCTGCTCGCACTATCATGCAGTAATAATGCTGCTCCGGCAAGGGCAGAGTTCCCCAAACGTTTAAGGCGTGTGCTCATACCAAATGGCATGAATCCTAGTCCCTCCAAGTCTTCACCTTGCACATGGCTGCCCATGGCTCCGCCTAAATATATGGTCTGTAACTGAGCAGGCTTTAATTGTGCTGTTTTTAGAAGCTCTTGCATGGCAAGGGAAAATGCAGCTTTAACCTTGAGAATTTCTTCTATGTCGCTTGAACTTAAGTATATATTGTCAGATAAATGTGACCACAATTGCAAAACCTGTTCGCCAGCATGTGGTGTAATAAATTTATGTAGCTTGCGCCCAAGTGGGTTTTGAATATTTTGCTCATGGTTAAAGTGCCCATCTTCTTTTACTATACCCACTTGTAAAAGGCAACGCAACAAGGATAGATATCCAGTGCCACAAATGCGTTCTGGATTGTTGCCGTCAATGGTTTTTGGCTCAAGACCCTGTGGACTCAAATGCACTGCATGCACAATACCTTTAGTCTTTGCATTAGCCATGCTTCCAAAGGTTAGTCCAATGCCTTCAAGTGCAGGGCCTAGAGGAACACTGGTAATGAGGGCATTATTAGCATCCAGAGCTAAAATAAATTCTCCGTTTGTTCCAAGATCCACAAAAATAAAAGGAAATGATAGGTTTTTTTCTTGCATAAGAGCGGCATAGCCAGCACTAATATCACCACCCACAAAGGGTGCTAGTTGTGGCGGTATATATATGGGAGGGAAGTTCACTAAATGTTCAATATTATGCCCATTAAATGGTAAACTGTAAGGCGCTACTGCCAATGATTTTATGGGTTTTTGTAAAAAAATACCCGTCATGGCTGTATTGGCTGCTAAGCATATTTCAGATATAGGTGGTAATGTTTGAAGAATATTTTGCAAGGCACTATAAACTAACTCTGCAAGTGTGACTTCACCATGATCTTGCATAGCAAATGATAGGCGCGACACTATATCAGATCCTGCACCCATTTGTGGATTAATTTGTTGCCCTTGCGCCAATGTTTGCATCTTGCCACTATCATCATATATTGCTTGCCAATGCAATGAGGTTGTCCCAAGGTCAATGGCAAGCTTAGCTGAGCTTTGCGTAAAATTTGCTTTAGTGTGTTTTATGGGTGAGGTATTGTTTAATAATTCTATTTCTATGTATTCATTTTGAAGTTTAAGTTCTGCTATATTATGACGGCAAGCAAGCCTAATACCTTGTTCAATTTCATGGGCAGTGAGTAAGTTTTGCTCTATACCTAAAGCTGCTGGTGCATTAGATATAAATTTAACCTTGCATTGCCCACAGCGACCAAGTCCAGAACATAGTGGTGGAGGTTCTAGCTTGCCAGAAAGCCAAATGGCTTTAGCTAAGCTTTGCTCTTGATTAGTTTCGATTTCTATTGTTTTGTGTGCGTGTATAATAATACGCATATAACCTACTTGTGAGTAACTGTTATTATTACTATAAATTTGACTTTCTGCTTCATATTTTAAAAGTTAATTTCATTGATGTTGGCAAACTGTATCTTGGCTGTGCTCGGAGGTCAATTTATATCTATCATGAAAATGCTGTAATTTTTAAGTTATAGGAAGTATTGGCGTAAAATTTGCATCAACTTTTGAGTGGGGTGGGAAAAGTGACATAAAGCTTGACCCACAATAAAACAGAGTCTAGAGTATTTTTATAATAAATGCAAAAAGCATAGGTGTTTCATGAATAAAATTTTGGCTCAAGATGAAGTAGATGCCTTGTTGCGAGGTCTATCAGGTGGGGAAATAGAGAGCGAGAACGATCTTCCTGATGATGATTCTGGCATTGTTGCCTTTGACCTTGCCAATCAAGACCGCATTATTCGTGGTCGTATGCCTGTTTTGGAAATTGTTAACGATCGCTTTGCTAGGCTTTGCACCAATGCTCTTTCCAACTCTATTCGTAAGCGTGTCGAGTTAAACCCTATTTCCATTGATATGGCTAAATTTGGTGAATTTATTCGCTCTTTACCTGTGCCCACCAGCATTAATATTTTTAAGATGGATCCATTACGAGGCAATGCTATTATTGTGGTTGATTCGCGTCTTGTTTTTGCCTTGGTAGAAAATGTTTTTGGTGGAGCAGGCTCGCAGCCCAAGGTAGAAGGGCGAGAATTTACTCGCATTGAGCAAGCCGTCGTAGACAAAATTATCAAAATATCTTTAGAAAGTATGGAAGAATCTTGGCGTCCTGTGCATGATGTAAAGCTTGAATTGGTGCGCTCAGAAATCAACCCACAATTTGCAGCCATAGTACCACCAAGTGATGTGGTGGTAGTTATTACCTTTGAAGTAGAACTTGATACAGCCATTGGATCCATGGTAATTTGTTTACCATATGCCACCATTGAGCCTATACGTTCAAAATTGCATGCAAGCTTTCAAACTGAGCGTTTGGAAATTGACCATGCTTGGGTGGCTCGCCTTAAAGAACGCCTCTTGGAAACACCAGTTGAATTTAAAATACATTTTGGCAATACTCAAATTACTGGCAATCAACTTTTACGCATGAAGGTTGGTGATGTGCTGGTTTTAGACACTGATGTTGAGGATTTATTGCCCTGCACTGTGGCTGGAGTTACAAAGTATTATGGTCTTGGTGGTACAGTTAAGTCTATGCAATCATTTCAAATTATCAAAGAAATTGAACCGCAATATACATAATTAAATGCTTAAAGTATAAAATCCACAAAAGATATTTGTTATAAATAACCCCCTTGCTCCTTCATAAAAGCAAGGGGGTATTTTATGATACATTATTATAGGTTGGATTGAATTTGCTGCAACTTAGGTAGACTTTTTACAAATTGTAAAGCCATGCGTAATTGATTATCTTTTGCTAATTGCTCAACAACATCATCGTCAATCTTCTTAGTTTTACTCTTTGAGTCGTTCTTAGAAGTTTCTTCAGGAGTTGAGTTATCATCTTCATTTTTATCATCTTTATCTTTGTTATCGTCAGCTTTTTCGCTTTTCTTACTACCAAGATGCCTAGAAAGATCTTTTTCGCGCACAAATTTAGGTGCGTCTTCATTTTTTTCACTTACTGGCTCAAAGGGAATTTCAAGGTCGGGAGCAATGCCTTCTGCTTGAATACTTTTACCATCAGGGGTGTAATAAAGTGCCACTGTAAGTTTTAAACCAGAACCGTCTGATAGTGGAATAATGTTTTGCACTGAGCCCTTACCAAAGGTTTTTTCACCAACGATAAGTGCGCGTTTGTGGTCGCGCAAAGCACCAGCGACAATTTCAGAAGCAGAAGCTGAGCCTGCATTAACTAATACTACCATGGGTGTTGTAAGATCTGTGGATTGTTTTTTAGATGAGTATTCTCTGATGGATGAATTATCACGCCCACGAATGGAAACTATATTTCCCTTTGCTAAAAATGTATCGGCAACACCAACAGCTTCGTCAACTAGCCCCCCAGGGTTATTACGCATATCAAGCACAATGCCTTTAATAGGTTTTTCTTTTATATTTTCAATAGCTTCGTGCAATTCGTCCGTAGTGCGCTCTGAAAACCGAGTTATGCGTAACCAATGATATCCTTCTTCTAATTCTTTATGTTTAACACTAATGAGAGGAATTGAGTCACGAATAATTTTGACGGTTTCTGGTTTATTTGAGTTTGGGTGCACTATGCTTAGTTTAACCGCAGTGCCTTTAGTTCCGCGAATGCGTGAAACAACTTCTTGCAGTGTTAGTTCTTGAGTTGATTGATCATCAATACTTAGAATAATGTCACCAGGTAGAATACCTGCTCTAAAAGCTGGAGTGTCTTCAATGGGAGATACAACAGTAACTTGTCCATTTTCTAAAGAAATTTCAATGCCAACACCAGAAAATTCACCAGATGTGGTTTCTTGCATTTCTTTATATTCATCTGGATTCATAAAGGTGGAGTGTGGATCAAGACCTTCAAGCATGCCTTTGATAGCACCATCTAAAAGTTCTTTGGATGTTGTTTCATCAACATAATGACGTTCAACCAAGTCTAACACTTGGCTAAAACGTTTTAGTGAGTCAAATTTTCCTTCATCTGCTGAAGCTATGGTAGCATTGGAACATAAGACCAATGTTGATAGCATCATGCATAAAAAACGTAGGCAGGGGTACATAGATTTCCTCCAAACTTGTATACGACAATATAATCACAATCATGTCAAAAAGCAATAAGTGTTTGAAGGAAAAAGTTAAATCATGTAAATTTACATATTAACTTGGCAGTAATTAAATAGATGAGCTTGCAAAAATGCACGCTCCCAGACTGATGACAAGACCCTTTCGGATGTTTGTGCCGCCTAAGGCAGACAAGCTACCTTGGCAGTAAGGCACGAAAATCATTCGTTTAACGGCGCAAGTGAATTGCGCCTACTCATGATTTATCGATGTTACTACTGTGTTATTTGTATGTTTTATCGCAATATTTTAACGTATACGCACATCAAGTCCAGTTTCTCCATATTTAAGATAACGAATGGAGGCGGGAGCTTTTTTTAAGTCAATTACAATGCGCGTACCATCTTTTTGAACGCCTATGCGTACATTGCTGACAAATTCATTTTTGGGAACACCTGGCGCCTTAACTTTCCAATCGCCATTGAAATCAAGCACAATTCTTTCTGGTGCATTTAGGCGCATGGCTTTGTAGTCAGGTCTTTCTAAGCTGTCAATGCGCACAGTTACGCCATCACCTATGGTTGCGATGGTAATTTTTTTAATTTCTTTTGAGGTGGCTTTCTTAGGTGTTGGTGTACTTTGCTCTGCTGGCTTTGGATCTATTTGCTGAGCTTGCTTTACTTCTTGTACAGGTTTTGGTTTTTCAACCTTAGGCATATCTTCTTTAGATGGTTGAGTATGTGTGTTTTCAGCACTGGTAGGAATGCTTTCTGGTTTTTGCTCAACACTTTCTGTTTCTTGTTCCTTGGCAATGGGTGATGGTGCCACTGGTGCAAGAGGGGCGTTGCTTTCCCATTGTTTTATGTCCTCAGCAGGTGGGGGAGTAGTTGCTGTTTCTGTCGTGTCAGACTTTTCCGCTGTGGGTTGATCTAGTTTTTCATCACTTGGAGTATCTGGCATAGTTGGTGTTTCGGTAGTGGCTTGGTTGGTTTGTGTCATAGGATCACTTGGCACAGGTGGCGCTGGAGGTGTGGTATTATACTCATTATATACAATTAATGCCATACCTAATAAAACTACTGCTACAATGGTGAGTGCCATGTTTTTGTTCATATATGCTCCTAACTAGTTGTATTATTTGAGTTATATAAAATTAATGCAGGATTATAACCTAAAAGTACTAAAATGAAAAGACTTAACAAGGTACTAAGGCGCATAATGCTTGCTGTCTCTACGAAAATACTTTACCACGTGGTTGATGAGTATTTATAATTTACAAATTGTACTTATTTTATGCGAAGGATAAATTTATGTTTAGTTGGATTAATTTTATTACTTATGCTGTAATTACTGCCATTACCCCAGGACCTAATAATATTATGTCTATGTCTAATGCTGGACGTTTGGGTTTTAGGAAAGCCCTACCATTTAATTTTGGAATTTTGGCAGGATTTTGTCTTGTTATAACGCTATGTACGTTATTTAGTACATTATTATCTCAGCTTATTCCTGTGATAGAATTTCCTATGTTAATAATTGGGGCTATGTATATACTCTATTTAGCATGGAAAACGTGGCGCAGCAGTGATATTATTGAGGAGCGTCAAGTTCAAAATAATTTTTTAACTGGTCTAACTTTGCAATTTATTAATCCTAAGTTTTATATTTACTGTATTGTGTCCATGGATGCTTATATTTTGCCATATTATGCACAAGATTTGGGGGCAATAATTGGATTTGCTTTTTTGCTATGCTTCATTGGTTTTGCTTGCACCTTGTTATGGTCTGGTTTTGGCTCTCTTTTCAAACTATTATTTTCAAAATATGCTAAATTAACAAATACTATTATGGCTATTTTATTAGTTTATTGTGCAGTAAGTTTGTTTTTTTGATAAACTTAAAAAATTTATTAGACTTGCTTATTCCTTATCGCTAGATAAGATTGACTTTTATTGTTACGGCATTATTTCTTTGATAAGATTTTGAAGGACAAATTATGAATTTTTTTATGATTTTCGCCAGTGTGTTACTCATTGGTTCAACATATATTTGCTTAAGATTAGTGCCTCGCACTTCGTTATGCGGTTGGAAAAAATATCTCGCATGTGCTTTGTGTTACTTACCATTAGTTTATCTTCCGGTACGTTATGCCGTGCGAAGCATGGCAAGTGCTGGGGAAAGTGTACCATATGCTCTTGATATAGCATTGTTTATTTGTTATATTATTATAGGATCTTTGTCTGTATTAGCAACAGTAGTCTTTTTAACGGATGTTTTTTTGTTGGTCAAAAAGCTTACTTCGCGTTGGGGTTTTGCTGAGAAAAAAATTAAATCTGACTCTGTGCAAGAACCAGATTTGAGCCGTAGGCAATTTTTGCAAAACTCACTAAGTGCAGGCATTGTTTTGACAAGTGGTGCTTTTATTGCTTATGGAGTGGATGAAGCAATGGGCATGCCTAACTTAAAGCAAGTACATGTGCCCATTCAAAATCTACCTCAATCATTACACGGATTTAAGATTGCGCAATTGACAGATTTACACATAAATAGGCCAATACCCATTACCCGACTTGAAAATATTGTAACTGAGGTTAATGCTCTTAATCCAGATGCAATTGTAATTACTGGTGATATGTCCGACAGTTTTCCTTGGCAGGTGCGTGAAGAAATGGATCCATTACGCCACCTTAAAGCTGTGCATGGTAAGTATTTTGTAAGTGGTAATCATGAATACTATACTGGTATTGACGATTGGCTTGAAGAAATTGACCGTATTGGACTTTTAGACTTGCATAATGAGCACCGTGTTATTGAGCGAGATGGGCATAGACTGCTTATGTGTGGTGTCCCAGATATTAGTGCTCCGCGTATGTATGCGCATCGTTCAAGCCCTATTTTAGCCCAACAAGGTAGCCAAAGCGGCGATGTAAAAATTTTACTAGCACACCAACCTCAAAGTATTTATGAGGCTGTAAAAGCTGGTTATGACTTGCAGATATCTGGTCATACTCATGGGGGGCAAATCATTCCATGGACCTTTGTAACAGATTATGTTCAACCTTATTTTTATGGGCTTTATGAAGTGGAAAAAACTCAGCTTTATGTAAGCCGTGGCACTGGCTATTGGGGACCGCCAATACGCATTGGCGCTCCTGCTGAAATAGTTCTTTTAGAGCTTGTACCAGCTACTTAGTGCCATTAAGTGTGTTTATCGCTGTTTGTTTACTTTTATTATGTGTCTTGTGGGACAAACCTAATGGTGCTATTTCACGCATAACATGGTGTGACCCAGTATATAAATGATAAGTAAATGCCAATTTATAATTGATGTTTTGGGTATGACACATATGTTATCTGTTAGTAAGATTGAAAATGGTAAAAAATGGATATAGTACCTTTTATACAAGGTTTTGGAATGGGTCTTAGCCTCATTATGGCTATTGGGGCACAAAATGCTTTTTTACTCTCGCAAAGTATACGACAAAACCATCATATTATTGTATGTTTTATTTGTATTTTATGGGATACTATTCTTATAGCTCTTGGAGTGCTTGGCTTTGGAGGATTTGTTGTTGCTCACCCACAAATTCAAAGCTATGTCACATGGGGTGGTATTCTTTTTCTTTTTTATTTTGGTTTTGGAGCTATTCGCTCTGCCTTTAAACAACATCCTACTGATGTGAAAATAGAACATATCAAACACCCCCTTAAAACTGTGGTTTTGACAACACTTGCAGTTTCTATTCTAAATCCCCATGTATATCTTGATACTGTAGTTTTGCTAGGTTCCATTAGCACCAATTATGAAGCAATAGGTCGATACTCTTTTGGTGCAGGGGCAGCTTGCGGTTCAGTGGTATGGTTTTCATGTCTTACATTTTGTGGTAAAATGCTTGCTCCGTATTTTACAAAACCTTTGGCGTGGAAAGTTCTTGATGGCATAGTATGCCTTATTGTGTGGAGTCTTGCCGCTATTCTTGCATGGCAAGAGTTAACTAGTTAGGTTAGTTATGAAAAATCATGTTTTTATTGCTATTAGCTTAGATGGATATATTGCTGATGCACAAGGTAGCGTAGAATGGTTAAATAATTTAACTTTTGAAAATACAAATAATAGTCAAGCCGTTGAAGATGCATTCACAAACTTTATGCAATGTATTGATGCTGTGATTATGGGAAGAAAAACTTTTGAAACTATTAAGTCTTTTGATACTTGGATTTATAATAAGCCTGTAATCGTTATGAGCACAACTCTGCGACACTTAGAAAACAAATTTGCTGATAAAGTACGTATATGTCATGAATGTATTGATGTTCTCCTTACCAGATTAGAGTCAGAAGGTTTTAGAAACTTATATGTTGATGGTGGAAAATTAATTCAAAGTTTTTTGCAAAAAGATCTCATTGATAGTATGACTATCACTAAGGTACCTGTGCTTTTAGGGTCGGGCATACCTCTTTTTGGGTCATTACCTCAGATGCTTACTTTTGAACATGAAAAGACTAAAATTCTTCCAGGTGGCTTTGTTGTGGATACTTATGTGCGCAAAAAATAAGATGTTGGAAAAATGTACTGCATGTAATTGATTGTTATTATAATACAATATTATATATTAGAATTGACTTGATCGATCAAGTTTGAAACTTTTTGGCTTATTCTAAACTTCAATATATTAAATTAGAGATTAATATGAAATCAATAATTATTTTGTTATTTTTATTATTTCCAAATATAAGCTTTGCAGAAAGTTATGTAGTTGATGGGGATTCGCTTTATATTGATGATGTGGAAATTCGCCTTTATGGCATTGATGCTCCAGAAAAAGGACAAGCCTTTAACAAGGCTGCTGCGCGCTTTTTAAGATCCTTTATTAAAGGTAAGGAGCTTACATATACCACCATTGCAAAAGATCAATATAAAAGGACCCTAGCGTTGGTTTATGCAAATAATATAAATTTACAAGAAGAGCTTGTTAAAAATGGTTTTGCATGGGTTTACCCAAGGTATTGTAAAAAAAATATCTGTAACGAATGGAAAAAACTACAAGAACAAGCTAAAAGTCAAAAAAAAGGACTTTGGCAATATAAAAATCCCCTGTCACCTTGGGACTGGAAATATCGCAAATAAAATCTGTTTGCCCCTCTTTTTGGTGAAGAACCTTTTTGGTGAAGAACCAAGACCCCATAAAATCACATATGACAAAAAATAAAGGCTCTCTAGTGTTTCCTAGAAAGCCTTTATTTAATTTGATTTTTAGTGGCGCGGCTGAAGAGATTCGAACTCCTGGCCTACAGGTTCGTAGCCTGTTGCTCTATCCAGCTGAGCTACAGCCGCGCAATGTGCAAATGGCAAACTAAGCAAAAAGACATAACTGGTCAAGTCTTTTTTAGCTTTAATTTCATTTTTATTTATGCATTCTTTGGGTTGTGATGCTTCATAATAGCATTAGCAACCTGTAACCCTTGATTTTCTTGCGAAAATAGTATTTGTGCTTCTTCTTGAGCTGCCTTACCCATTTGATTTGCCTCGTCTGGGTTTACAATAATTCTACTAATAATTTCTTGAAGGTTAGTTGGATTATTGTCTTCATAAATCAAAGCTGTTTTTTCATGCTTAAGAACTTCTAGATGTGCACTGTTATCACTGGCCACAATGATTAAACCAAAAAGCATGGCCTCCATTAAACTTGTTGGTATGCTTGTGTTATTATTGTTCTTTATATCGCCAGCAATGAAAACTTTGGCTTTGCGCAAGTAGTCAGACATTTGATCATTAGGTATATACTTTGTAAATGTTACTTGTTTTCTAAGCCCCATGAGGCGTGCTCTCATGCGTAAAAGGCGTACTTGGAATCCACCGCCTACAATAGTTAAGTATACAGGAACTTTGTTTTTTTTGAGTTCTTTACAAGTTTTTAAGACGGTAAGAATGCCTTTTTTTGATGTAATGTGCCCAGCCATCAAAATATTAATGCCTCCTTGCTTTGCTGACTCATCACCAATTGATTCTGTTTCTTCAGCAGAAGGATAGAGGTTGGGGCTATCATAAATATGTATAATTTTTTCAGTAGGAAAAGCTGCATCATGGTTTAAACAGGCTTGTTTAAACGCTTCTTGTGTTTGTTTAGTATCACAACACACAAATTTTGCATACTTTGCTTTAATTGCCAAGAAGGAAGCACTTCTTAAATGTTTAGCATTTAATGAAAATGAAAATGGTATACCAAGAATACCTGCGGCAAACCAAGCCGATGTACTAGCACTTTGTGAGCCTAGTGCATGAAAATGTGCTGTTTCGTCTGTGATACTCCAGCTAACCATGCGTATACTTTTTGCCATGTGCCAGAAATGATGCGCGGCAGCAAAAAGGTTTAGACGCTGACTACTTGGAATTTCAGACCAATATTTCCAAATTACTCCAGGATTATTATGACTTGTGCGTAAAAGGGATATAATACTAGCAAAAGCTTTAACTCTACCTTGCTTCCTTATGGGAACTGGTAGTGAATATTCACCTTCGCCAATAGAAGCAATGCTTGTGCCACGCATGGAGTAAACTCTTGATAGTATGCGTTGCTCATGCATGTTTAGTATGCTTTGCATATCGACGGAACCATATGGAGTAGGGAATTTATCAACAACGCAAACCGTATTTAACTTGCGCGGGATTGATTTTAAGATTTGGCTATTACCACTAGGAGCTGGTATAGGATCTTGTTTTTTGCGTATGAGCACACCTTCTTCCAAGGTGTATACACTATCACAGTATTCGGCAACGCTTGGGTCGTGGGTAACAATTACCATGGAAATTCCACCATCATGGGCTAGAGTGCGGAAGTTTTCCATAATGACTTTCGATGTACGTGAATCTAAGGCGCCGGTTGGTTCGTCAGCAAGAAGAATACGTGGGTTATTTACCATGGCGCGAGCTACTGCAACACGTTGCTGTTCACCGCCAGAAAGGCGGTTACTACGGTAACTCACTCTATGCGAAAGGCGCACAAGTTCGAGGGAGCGAATAACTCTTTCCCAGCGCTCTTCTGGCGGAACTTGTTCGTATATAAGTGGAAATTCAACGTTTTCAAAAACAGTGGAGTGTTCAAATAAGTTACTGCTTTGCATAACAAAGCCCATATTTCCACGTCTAAATGATGATGTTTGCTCACTATCAAGGCTTGTCACATCAGTATCAAGAATCTTTAGCTCACCGCTGTCTGGCGTATGTAGCATACCAAGAATGTGTAGCATGGTAGACTTACCACAACCAGATGGTCCCATAATGGCAACCATTTCCCCAGCTTGCACATCAATATTAATACCACGCAGCACAGGCGGAAAACCAGGATAACACTTATAAACATTTTTTGCAGTTATAACAGGGGTCATAATCACCTACTCAAAGCGTAATGCCGAAACAACGTCCATACGACTGGCCTGTAAGGCCGGGAACATACCGCCTGTAATACCAATAAGGGCAGAGAAAATAATACTGCCAATACTGCTTAAAATTAGCAAAGTATAGGATACAGCAGAGCCAAGAATAAAACTACCTATTTCCACGCACATGGTGCCAAGGAAAATACCAAGCAATCCACCGGCAACAGATTTACATAGAGCTTCGGTGAGGAATTGGGCTAAAATATCTCTATCTGAGCCACCCATAGCCTTTTTAAGACCTACTTCTCGAGTTCTTGCGCGTACCGCTGCAAATGTTCCATACCATATACCAAATCCACCCAATAGTAGTGAGGCTGCAATGCCAAGCCAGAGTAGGGCTTCAACAAACATAAAAGTGTTTTTAATACGGCTTAGCTGTTCTTTTTGGGTGCGGATAAGTAAGTTTGGGGCTTCTTGAAGTGATGTTACAATGCCTGGCAAAACAGTGGCAATATTAGCTATATCTTCCCAAGCTGTAGCTCGAATAAACAATCTACCAACTTTTTCTCCACCCCAGTTACGATCTTGCATGGTTGTGTATGGCATAAATCCAGTTCTAATGCCATCACCAAGCATAATACCACCAGCAACTCCAACTACTTCGAATATGTCTGAGCCAAGGGTAAGAATTTTACCAAGAGCATTTTCAGGTGAGCCAAAGAGGTTAGTTGCAATTTCCCAACCAAGCATGCAAACACGGCTACGTTTTTTAACGTCTTCCTCATCTATAAAACGCCCAGCAACCAATGTGGCAGCATATGTTGGCCAATAATTTTCATCTACCCCGAGGAAGGATACTCTAAATCCTTCTGAGTCTTGTCTAAAGAAAAAAGCCTCAGTTCCAGTAACATTTCTACTAACTAGAGATACTCCGGGGATTTTGCTAATGGCTTCTACAGTATTTGGATGAAATTCTCGTTGGGGTTGACCAATTTGAGTGCCGTCATTCATAATAACTTGCATGACGTTAACACCACCCATGAGAACCATATCTTGCCCAATTTTATAGCGTATTTCTTGACCAAGCACAGCTAAGGCGATAAAGGCAGTTATGCCAAGAGCAATGGATAAAATTACTCCAAAGCTTTTTTGGCGTACCACCTGGCGCACACTAACGCGCGTAAGGTCAGACATTGTTATCATAATTCACTCTAATTTATTTTTTGTATGCTAAGTAGTTTACCACCCTTAGCTACATGATATCGTTTGCCGTGCCAGTCAATAGACCAAGCTCGCAAGGTTTTAGCGTAAGTCCATGCTAAGATTATTAAAACACAAAAGAATGCAATTAACCAAGCCTTGGCAGAGGGCTTGGTTGGGAGCATTTCTCGCCATTTCAAAGCAATCTTTGATAATATTGCAAGATGTGCCACCGAAAAAATAACAAACCATGCATTGTCAAAATCTAGCATGTTTGTCAAGCCACCAATTATTATAATGCAAGATAGCGCAACAGGCAATGCTAAAAGTGCGATAAAAATTCCTAAAAAATACCATTGTGTTATAACACAAAATTTTAGAAATAAAATTTGTCTTTGCATCCATGCAAACCATACATTAAATCTGTGATCCTTGGCAGTAGTACTTAAAATGGCGCGCGGACAAAGTTGCACATGTAATCTTTTTTTAATAAGCATGCCAGCAAGCGAGCAATCATCTACAACGTTTTCTTGCCAAAGATCCTTTACCCTATGTTGCTCAAATACTTGACGTGCTATGGCCATTGCTCCCCCCCATGGTTGAGTAAAGGCAGATATGGCTTGCAAGGTGCGCATTACTAGTACATTTAATTGGTACCCCAAGGTAACAGGTTCATCATCTAGGGCTTTTACTTCGTGATAACCAGTTGTAAAACCTGCTTCACCTCTAATAATTGGTCCTACAAGATGGCGTATAAAGTCAGGTTTTGCAACGTGTGTGCTGTCACAAAAAGCATAAATATCAACGCTTTGATTTAGGTGAGCTATGCCATGCAAGGTGTTATAATTTTTTTGCGAACAATGTGAGGCTTCACCTGCTATAAGACATTCTAAATCTGGGAATTTTTCTTGTAGTGAACGAGCAAGCTTTGTGGCTGGATCTTGTTCATCCGCTGTGACAATAATTGGTTTAAGATATGGGTAATCTTGGCTAAGTAATGATGATAAGGCATCATTCATGGCTGGATTATCACCCGCTGCTGGGATAATCATGCCCACCCGCGGATAATGGTCATATTCTTGGTTGTTTAAAACTGCTTTATCACTTTCTAAAATGGTCCTACGCGTCATGCGCAAAAGAACAATAAGTATAATACATTGTGTGGTAACAATACAAAACCAAAACATAGTTATTACTCCGAAAGGGGGCCACAGCGATCATTTAACTTGACATTAGAAAGTCTTTTGCCAGAAAGTGTTGTTGAAAATCCGTTGCTTAGAGTTACTTCACCACTGACATTAAATTCATCTTCAAATTTACCAACGAAGCGATGACCAGATTTATGAGCGGCATCAATAATTCCATTGCTATCCATGGTTCCTTGAAAATGATAGGTGTCTACTTGACCATTTTTTAGCTTGAGTAACAAGACTCCACGCATTCTACCATCGGGGAAAAAACATGCTCCTGCCTCAAAAGTAGATGTATAGATTGAGCCGGTCCACAGCTCACCAAGCATAAGTGGTTCTTGCGCAGGTACAGATAATTTTGTAGTATTATCTTGGGCTATGCTTAAACTGGGGCAAGCAATCATGCTTATAAGGGCAAATGCTACAATGCAACGCAAAGCATAGCTTAAGGAAATGGTCATATGTATCCTTAGGATAGTATATATATTAATAGTTTATGATAGTTGCTTTTTGTGTGACTTAAAACTTCCGCTTACGAAACTAATTATAACACTGTGCAGCTAGGCTATGCAACCTTTTATTTCTGTACAATTTTTTTATAAAATCAATCATGGTTTGATAAGTAATACATTTATTAAGGTATAGATATGACAAAGATAATTTTTGTTTTGGTAGATGGATTAGATGTAGCAAGCAAAGAGCATATGTCTTATTTGGCAGCACATAATGAGCAAGGAGCCATTAATGGTATTTTGCATTGTGAACTTCCTACTACCTCGCGCCCCATTTATGCTACTTTGTTTACGGGAAAGTCACCTCTGCAAAATAATATCACATTTAATGGTAATGGTTTATTAAATGAACAAGCTTTTCAAAAATCGCTTTTTTATAAATTATACTTGCAAGGGCAAAGCTGTGCCATGGCAGCGTATTATTGGATGCGAGAAATTTATAGCAATGAGGTTTATGAAGTTCAAAAGCATCGCTTAAACATAAACCTTGATGGACCTATAACCTATGGTATTTTTTATAATAATGATGATTACCCCGATGAGTATGTTTTTCAAGATGCTCAGAGCTTAAAAACAATATATAATCCTGATTTTTTGCTAGTGCACAGCATGGGGGTTGATGCTGCAGGCCATGCACATGGAGCTATGAGCACGCAATATAGAAACGCTGTGCGTAAAGTTGACTATTTATTAGCAGAATATGTTCCCACATGGCTTGAGCAGGGTAGTGTGGTTATAATTACAAGTGACCATGGCATGCATGCAGATGGTGCACACAATGATATAAAAGCAGAGGTACGTTGTGTTCCTTATTGGATACTTGGTACAAAATCAATGATACCTCCACAAAGTCAAAAGGATTGGTACAATTTGCTTTGTGATTGTTATGCACTTAATCCTTTATAAAAACTATATATAAGCTTGTTAAGATACTTTTTTAAGATGCTTTTTGACTAGCATGTAGCGCATCTTCTTTGCGCCCTAATGCGTGTAAGCTTAGGGCCAAAACATTCCAAGCAGGGCTATATTCAGGTCTGAGGCCCACACTTTTGCGCGCAAGCATTTCTGACATACTTGGGTCTTCTCCGCCATCTAGGTATAGTTTTGCAAGCATACATAGGGCAATGGCATCTTGAGGATTGCGTAATAGTGCTTCATGAATAAGCTCACGAGCTTCTGATTTTTTGCGCTGGCGCAATGCCACACGTGCTAAATGTCTTCGTGCCATACCACCATACTCTTTATGCACATCTTCATAACCAGCAGCAATATTGAAATAATGGCGAGCTTGGCTGTATCTTGCCGCATTTTCAGCTAGTTGCCCAAGGCGGATATGTGCATAGTAGTGTTCACTATCTATTTTAATACATTGTCTAAAATATCTAGCAGCACTGCGTAATTCCTCTAAGTTTTGGCACAGTGTGCCTAAGTTATAAAGGGTAGCGGTTAATTCTGATAAATTTTGCTCAGCTGGGGGGAGTTTTTTCCATAATTTAAGAGCTTCTTTGAAGTATTGTTTAGCCTCGCTATGGCGTGTAAGTGCTGCCATACAAACCCCTAAAGAGTTCCAAGCCATGGCATTACTTGGATCATCTAGGAGTGCCAGTTTGTATTCTTCTACGGCTTCAAAAATATTGCCTCGGCTGTAGTTTTGGTCAGCGCTAATATTAAATGCTAGAGAACCCATAAGCCCCACTTGTGGTAACGGTAGAAGGAGGGCAAATTCAAGAGCTTTATGACAATATTCTAATATATCGCTTTTACTAGACTTAAGATATGGATATGATGCAATGCCAACGGCAAGTTGCATGCCTTGTTCTTCAGCTTTTTGTACAAGGTGTACATAGAAGTCGTATAGGGCTTGGGCATTTTTTGTAGGATAAAAAGCAATAAGACTAGTTTGACCATATTTACCACATATAGTTGGTGGATTAAGCTCTGCTTGGTCTTTTTTTTCATATTTATTATGGGAATCAATGCAAAGTGAAAGCAGGTTTTGTAATGTTTGCTCTTGTTCATTTCCAAAAAGCTCGACATTCTTTGGCTTTAGACGTAAAAGAGCAAGGGTAAAGTTTGCTTTTGACTCACGCTCCCAAGTAAAGCGGCGCAAAAATTCTGTATGGCTTAATAATGTATCACTATGAGGTAATACATTATTGGAGCTAGAATGTTTTTTATCTGCTTGTTTTTTATTGATTTGTTCTCTATTACCTTGTTGGCTAGTTGTTTGTTCTTGATGTAATCTATCGCCAAGTTCCCAAGCTTGTGCAGGGTCATGTAATATGGCTTCTGCAGTAGCATAGTTTGGTTTTACATCTATTAACACAACTTCACCCTTACATATATTATTACTATCCCATACTGAATAGCATTGCCCCTCTTCTCCACCCACATCTTGCCCAAGGTTGGTTATAATTTGCCCATGAGGTAAAATCTCGCGAATGATCCCCCCATCGGCTGTGATATGAGTATAATGCAGAATATTATTTCTTGCTGCATGATAATTTTTTTGTTCTTGAATTATTTCAGCAGCACGCCTTGCCTTATATAAAAGGTGATGCGCTTGCTCAGACATGGGTAGACCCATGCGTTTATTTTCCATATCCTGAGGGTATAGAGCTAATCCTGCAACGCTTGCTAACTTGACTAAACGTTTACTATGAGGGTGTGATATATTTAATTTTTCAATACGTTTAAGTATTTCCTCGGCAAGTTTGGTGCAAGATATGCGTGTGGCAGCAGGCACTAAAATAGTGCATTCATACTCTGCACTTCGTGCCGCAAGGGTTTGCTTTGGCAAGTCTTCCATAATAGCCTTGCCCCATGCCGATATTGCTTTATTAACAAACATATAGTCAAGTTCTGTAGTTAATTTTTGTAGAGTCTGACATTGAATAACTATTAAACCCATACAGGCCTTATATGCTGTATTTTGATATTCATTGTCTGCACTTGCTACTAATGGAGAACGTGCCATATCTGCATCATGCTCCATGCGCAAAAATAAGCGACTCATGCGCGCAAGACCGGTTAGTTCATCGGTGCGACTTTGTTTTATACACAATAAATGCTCCAGACAAAGAGTTGCTAATGAAGCTAGGTTAGGCAATATGCGCCGTACCTCACGCGCTTTAGCTCCACGTGCCATAAAAACTCCAAGAATTTTACTATCAATGTGTAGCGGTATTAGTATGGTGCGCTCTTTAGCAATCCATTGAATTTCTTCTGGTGTATTGTAGGCTGTAGGAAAATAAAGGCTATGGCTTGTGAATGTGAGTACTTTTTTCAAAGCATGCACCAAGTGAACTTCTAGTTCTATAAGGTCACTTCGCTCTAAGTGAGTTGTGTATAAATTTTTCATGGCAATAGTTTAGCAAATTGTCATGAAAAAGTCTAGAAATTACTATTAAGTATTATTATAAGTGATGATGCCTGAAAATGAGATATTAGCATGGATAAAGAAAACAAAAAATAATTGGGGGAATATATGATTTCCCCCATAATTTATAAAATTTGCGAGTTAACTTTTGCAGAAATTAAGACTTGGGTCGATTGGAAACAAATAAGGAATTTCTTTTAATTTGATGCAAAATATCTGCACGGCGTACATTGGGGAATAACACAATAGTTCCCCTGTGTACATAGTGCGGAGGAAAATCATTTAAGGTAAGTGCATACACATCTTGAATATCTTTAGGACTAAGCTTTAAATCCGGATTGTTTTCAATATATCTTTTAAGTTCAGTACGAACCATAAATTCATTACGATTATAAACAGCGTCAAAGTCTGTTCCATCAATATGATAACGCTTGCGTTCGTTGCGCATATTAACTCCTAAATTGTTAAAACATATACTCTTTTTAATGTATGCTCATTTTGTAATTTATTTTAAGTGCATAACTTCCAAATACTATATACGGAAAAAAAACAAAATGGAATAGGGATTTTTCCATAAAAAGTTTATAGAATAGTTCTTTTTTAGTATATGTATTGCATTCAAAAATATGTTGCAATCATAACGAATTAATTTAATAGTCTTTTTATATCTTCTCTTTCTTGCATAGGGAAAGAATGTACCACTTGATCAAGTGTTGCTAAGCTTTCTGCCCAGCTCAAATCAAATGGGTCAATTTCCTTGCATAGATTAACAAAATCCATGGCAGTGCGATAACATCCATTTTTAAATGCAGCACCTATGATACATTGTTTGTTTTCTCTTTTCAATGCCTTTACCCAGTTTACGGACATTTGTATAGGGTTTATTTGGACTTTACCCGAAGTTTTAATATTGCAAATGTTTTCGTGTATGCGAAAATAAAAAAAACTACGCGCTACATCCTTCATTTCCAGCGCAAGACCTCCACATGCAATACTTAACATTTTTTTATGCTCAACATTGGTTGCAGGGTCTAGTAAACACATGTCTACTTCATGGAAAAATTGACTAATTATCTCATTATCTGAATTTTTATTTTCGATTGCAGAAATTGATTTAAAAATCTTTGCAAAAAGCTCAAGTTCTTTATTTTGGAAGGCTTTATGGACAAAGTTTTCATGCACCTTAATGGGCCAGCTATTGTAACTATCAAGCATGATAATAGTAAGCTGTAATAAGTCATGATCACATACGCGATCACTACTTTGCCCTTGTAGGCAAGCAAAAAGTTGTTTTGCCCTATGCTTCGAGCTGTGTTCATTTTGTACTCTTTGCCATGCCGCGTGACCAATTTGCTCGCAAAATTGTGGGTTTGCAAGGCAATAGTCAATATGTGATTGTAGTTCTTCTATATTATTGTAGATTAATATTTCTTTATTGGCTTCAAATAATACATCTTGATCTTGCCCCACATTTGGACTTATGACGCAGGCACCGCAACTTGCGCCTTCTAAAAGGCGAAAATTAACTTCATTGGCAATGGCTTCATTGGGGATAATGCAGGTATTATCATAGAGTTCAAGCATAGAACCAAATGAAATGTTGTCTATTATATTAATGTGATATTTATCTAAAAGTAGAGTTGCTATTCTTTCTCGTTGGGGGCGTGTTCCTTGCAGTCTACCTACAAAATTGATTTTATGCTCTCTCTGGTTATGTGCCATAAATGAACGCGTATGCCCATTTTGGGCTAAACGCTGCATGTTTGAATGTTGCCAATTTTTGTTAAGACGTTCAATAAAGCTTTTATGTGGAGTGAGAAATGTGTCAAAGAGAAAGCCATAATACATTTGCCATGAATAATTTAAGTGAGTATCAATAGACCAAAACGCAGTACGACAAGGCATTTTATATGCATCGTAAAAAACTATTTTATAAGCTAAACTTTCTCGTTGAATAAAATAATCTGGATTTATGTTATGTATGTTTAGTAACTCCAACGCAGAGTAAAGCCCACTTTTTGAAATAGTGACACTTGTAACTTCATGTCCCATATTGCGCAACTCGTTATCAAGATTGCCATTAACAGATAATATTACAGCCATATTTGTAACTCTTTGTTATTGTAAATTATGCTGAAAAAATTCTTTGTCTTGCATTGCATTTTTTATAGAACCTGAGCCTTGTAATCAAGCTTTGCAAAGCTTATAAATAGTCAATATATTTTCATAGCAAAATTGCACGACATGACACGAAAAAATAAATAATTTATTGACACGATATTAGGTATAGCGTATTTTGTAAAGATATGAAGCGGTCTATAAATTCACTTTGTTTTTACATATGTCTATTCTGTCTACTCTTGTTATCCTTTGGGTGCGCTACTAAATCTGCTCCTGAGGAATATTCTATTCAAGATAAATATGCGCAGCAATATTTTAAAGAACAAGATAAAGCTGTGCTTGTGCCTACGGCACAAAGTGCTATTGGAACTCCATATAAATTTGGTGGTACCGATGGCAATGGCTTTGATTGTTCGGGTTTTGTGCAATGGGTTTATAGTTATGCGGGAGTTAAGCTACCAAGAACAGCACGCGAACAATCTAAGCTAGGTATATCTATTAAAAAACAAGAAGATATGCAAGTTGGTGATATTGTAGCTTTTTATAGTAGAAAGCGAGGCTATCATACTGGCATATATGTAGGTGATGGTAAGTTTGTACATAGTCCGCGCAGACGCACAAAGGTGCGTATAAGCGATTTATCTACTTCATACTTTAGTAAAAGTTTTCTTAGTGCTCGCCGCGTAGTTGATGATCTTAAAGAATCAGAAAAAGAAGCTGCTGAAAAATTGTTGGCAGATTATGAAAAAATAGTGCAAGAACAGTCAAAAGCAATCGCTAAATCCAAGAAGTCTAAGAAAAAAGCAGTAAGTAACTCAAAACCTAAAGCAAAAATGGTGGCTAAAACCAAGGCAAAGTCTAAGACCAAAGTAGTTGCTAAAGCTAAACCAAAGGCAAAGTCTAAAATGGTGGCTACCAAAAGCAAGAGCAAAGCAAAAGTAGTAAATAAGTCAAAACTAAAAAACGTCGAGAAGTCTAACTCTAGGGCATCCACTGATTCGAAAGCTAAAGTGAAAAATATATCCCAAACCTCAAAAAACTCCACAAAAAATTCTCCAGACAAATCCAATATGACTAGTGGTTTAGTTAGCCATCGCTAATAAATCTTTTTTAAATTTTTTACATGTTAACCATGCTTTTAATTATTTAAATTGCATAGGGCATGCGGGCAAGCTTCGCACGGCGTAAAATAAGCCAGAATTGCTTTACGTGTGATTCCCGTAAGGCTCATTCTTTGCTTAACAAGAACTCTTTGGGCCTTAGGTCGAATTTCTGTCGTTCACGCAGGGGTATTTGGAGTCAGTGTGTTTATGCCAAAGTATAGCCGTAAGGGCATGCGTGGTGCCTTTGAAAAAGTCATTGAAAAATGACTTTTTCAGCTTCAGACTATCTAGTTGGAAACAAAAAAACCTCGCAATGCAATATGCGAGGTTTTTATATGAAAGTTTGGTAATAAAAATGCAAAAAACAATTGCTACTTATATAAAGCAAGCCAAGATAAATTATTATGCTTCAAAAGCACGCATAGCTTCAACAGTTTCCGCAAGTACTTTTCTTAATTCTTCAATAGCAGGTTCAACACCTGCTTGATCTTTAATTGCTTCCTCAAGAACTCTACCTGCTTCAGCTAATGCTTCTGCGCCTAGATTTGCAGCTGTTCCTTTGATAGTATGGGCTTGCATTTGTGCATCATCAAAATTTCCAGCAGCCAAGGCCTCGACAATTTTGTCAGGGGCATCGCCAAGGCTATCAGCAAAACGACCTAGCAGCTTGGCATAAAGACCGCGATTATTAACAACACGAGCAACTCCATCTTGCCAGTTTAAAACTGTCATAATCCCTCCAAATAAGATTCATATAATAAAAAATTGTAGCAAAATTAATTTAAACTCAACGAAAAGAGTTTTTTTACTGTAACACTTCAAAAATTCAATTAAGCGTAAAGTCTGTCACCTGATACTACTGGTACTTTATGTTTTTCTAAAACTTCTAATGCTTTATCTGAGTTATCAAATCGGAAAATCATAGTAGCATTTGGTGTATCTCTTTGAACATAAGCATACATATATTCTACATTTATAGAATATTGAGCAAATAATTCTAAAATATTGTGTAAGCCACCAGGTTTATCTTCCACTTCAACAGCTACAACACTTGTGCTACCAATGGTAAATCCGTTGTCTTTAAGAACTACTTTAGCTTTTTCATATTCGGCTACAATAATTCTTAAAATACCAAAATCAGAAGTATCAGCCAAGGAAAGGGCACGAATACTAATACCAGCATCACTCAAAGTACGTGTAACTTCTGCTAATCTTCCTGCTTTGTTTTCAAGAAAGATAGAAATTTGCTCGGCTAACATGCAATCTCCTAATTTTATAAAGTAAACTATTTATTGCCTTCTTCAGTAGTCTGCTTTTCCTTGGGAGTAATATCTACTTCATCAGGTTCAGACGAGGCTCTTTTAAAATTTCGAATAGCCTTACCAAGGCCATTGCCGATTTCTGGCAATTTATTTGCGCCAAATATGACTAATGCCACAACAAGCAGCACTAAAATCTCTTGTGTACCTATGCCAAACATACTGCCTCCAAATTATTTTTATGTTTATACTCTCCAAAAGAGTCAAGGTCAAGCCCATAAAAGCTGAGAAGTAACAAAAATATTTTAATTCAAAGTTCTATATTTTTTAGTTTTCTTTCTTATATTCTTATATATCAGCTTTTTACATTTTTTAATTTGTCAAAAATATCATTTTGAGCATTGCATCATTGTGCTTCTAGGTTTATACTGTATATCAGATGGAAGTTGCAAAATAATATGCTAATAACATGATGTTTTCACTTCTGGTAATTAGAGGCAGTAGTTTGGCATCATAATTTGTATATATCTTTTTATCAGAAATTTTTTTTGCGTTATGGATTTAATGATTATTCCTCATTAGGAGCATGAATGGCAAAACCAATCACACCAATTTATTTACCAATTCTTTGCAAAGATAATGTTGACCCAAAGTCGGCATGGGCAAGGCTAAACTCAACTAATGCAAAATATTTTTGGCCAGGTTTGCCTGATAAACCATTGGATTATTGGCAAGTTAGTGATTACCCCTTTAATAGCGATCAAGCTCAAGCATGTTTAAATGATTTAATAAATATGGGTGATGCTGCATTATCTGGTGTTCCCATGCATGCTCTTATGGGTGTGCAAGATCAACGCCTTAAACTTAAAGATTTTGAAGAACAAGAAAGTCTAAGCCACTTTGTCAATACTGGGCAGGCTTCACAGAACACTAGAAGTTATGCTTTGCATGTTGAAGAAGCAGCACAAAAATTTTTAATTTGGGCTTGGCTTTTAGAAGATCGTTTTCATGATATACAAAGTCTTACTCAAAAATATGCTAATGGTGCCAAATATTTGATTGATAGTCTTCAAGCAGAACAAGATGAAGGTTTATCCACCATTCAAAACATAGAAACCTTTATGCAAGGTGATGAAACTTTTTTGCCACCATGGACAATGGTTGTGGAAAATGCCAGTATATTTTTGGAAAATGATTGCACCATTATAGTTAATCATAAACTCATGGTATCGCATATACTTGAAACTTGTAGTGACGTGATACCTCTTAGTGAAGAAACCAAGCAACTATTAGAACTGCAAGGACAAGATTTTATTGGTCATGAATGTAGATTAAGTATTGGAAATATTTTAAATAAACCTGAACGTAAAAAACAATCTAATCCTTGGTTAAATAAGGTTTTACACCTAGTATTGTTGGAGAATAAATAATGTGCTACGCACCACACCTAAACATGCCTACAATTTTAACAGGCATCATTTTTGATTGCGATGGGGTTATATTAAATTCGCGCGCTGCCAATGCCATGTATTATAATAAACTTCTAGCTGCTTTAAATTTACCACCTCAAACTGCGAAGCAAGAAGCATACACTCATATGTCAACCGTACGAGGTGCTTTAGAATATTTAATTCCTAAAGAATTGCATGCAAAGGCTTTAGATATTTGTAAAAATGTGTTGAATTATCGAAGGGATATTATGCCCCACATTACCTTGGAAGAGGGTTTTTTAGAATTTATTAATTGGGGAAGGGAAAATGAAATTTCCATGTCTGTGCATACCAATAGGTTTGACGGCATGCCTGCAATTATTGAAACATTTAATCTAGGTGGTTTTTTTGACCCCATTATCACAGCAGCTGATGCAACACCAAAACCTGACCCTGCCGGTATTTTTAAAATACTTAATAAATGGCAAACATCACAAGATACGGTTGTTTTTATTGGTGATAGTTTAAATGATCAACAAGCAGCCATGGCTGGGCAAGTATCATTTATAGCGTATAAAAATCCAGCACTTGACGCGGCTATAAATATTGATAATTTTATTTTATTAAAAAAACAGTTGCACAAAAAGTATTTGTGCAAATAAAATACATTAACGAAAACATTTTTGAGGTGTGCTTTTATGATTGTACTTGCTAATACTTTGACAGCAATTGCCATTGTTCTTGGTAGCTTACTTAAGATTTATTTTTGGGTTGTGCTTATTTCTGCCATTTTATCTTGGGTGCGCCCAGACCCTTATAACCCCATTGTGCGTACCTTGCGCACTTTAACAGAACCGGTATACTATCGTATACGAAAAGTGTTGCCTTTTACCTATACAAGTGGCATAGACTTCTCTCCGATAATAGTGCTTCTTGGTATAGAGCTTGTGGACCGCATTGTGGTTACATCACTATTGGAATATGCTCAAACATTAAGCTAGTCATGCTTAGATTTTTGTAATATATTTATGAAAGCCATGGGGCGTAAGCATTGTGTCTTGGTCATGGCAACAAAGTCAGCATAAATACCTAACAGGGTGCTTGGCATAGCTTAGTTTGAACGCTTGTTAATATTGGGTTTAAGCTAGGTTTAGTAAATTAGCCGTTTGGCGTGTAACTTAAATCATAAGGAGAGTTCAGATGGAACAACACGAAATTGAAATGCTTGAAAAATTATCTCAAACTAATCCTGAGCTCAAAGAACTGTGGGATGATCACTTGTTGTATTCTAAGCAAGTTAGTAAATTAGAGGGTAAAAACTTTCGCACCCCTACTGAGGAACAAACCTTAAAACAATTGAAAAAACAAAAATTAGAAGGCAAAACTAACCTTGTAAATATGTTAGAAAAACATTCGTCAGGAGACAAGTAAAAATGAAAATGACTGGTGCACAGATATTGCTTGAGACTTTGAAGCGCGAGGAAGTTGATGTTTTTTTCGGCTATCCTGGCGGTGCTGTTATTGATATTTATGACGAAATACCTCGTCATCCTAAGCTGCGCCATATTCTGGTGCGCCATGAACAAGCTGCTGTGCACGCTGCTGATGGCTATGCTCGCGCTTCTGGTAAGGTTGGTGTTTGTCTTGTCACTTCAGGACCAGGTGCTACCAATACCGTTACGGGCATAGCTACCGCATACTGTGATTCTATCCCCCTTGTTGTTATAACTGGTCAAGTTCCTACTCCTCTAATTGGTAATGATGCATTCCAAGAGGTTGATATTGTAGGTATTACTCGTCCTTGTACTAAACATAATTTTTTGGTGAAGGATATTACAAAGCTAACAACAGTTTTGCGTCAGGCCTTTTATTTAGCTCGCAGTGGTCGTCCAGGTCCTGTGCTAGTGGATTTACCAAAGGATGTAATGCAATCTGTCACTGAGTTTATTTGGCCAGAAAGTGTGCAAATGCGTAGCTACAACCCCACGTATAAACCAAATCTGAATCAATTGCGCAAAGCTACTGATGAACTTATTAAAGCTAAAAAGCCTTTAGTTCTCATAGGCGGTGGCGTAATTAATTCTGATGCAGCACCAGCTCTTAAACAGTTGGCTGAAAATTATCATTTGCCTATTGCTTCAACTTTAATGGGTCTTGGAGGTTTTCCAAGTAAGAGTGAACTTTGGCTTGGTATGGTAGGTATGCATGGTTGTTATGCTGCTAATAATGCTATTAATAACTGCGACTTACTTGTAGCAGTGGGAGCTCGCTTTGATGATCGTGTGACTGGGCGTATTTCAGCCTTTGCACCCAATGCGCGCATAGTGCATATTGATATTGATCCCACATCTATTCGTAAAAATGTTAATGTTCATGTACCTGTAGTTGGTGACTGTAATGAAGCCTTAAAGGGTATTTTGAATATTTTAGAAGCCACAGATCAAGAAAAAAACTGGAAAAAAGAACACACTTCATGGCTTAAACAGTTAAAAGCTTGGGATAAAGAATGCCCCTTTGGCTATGAACACACCAAGGGTGGCTTAAAGCCTCAAGCTGTTATTGAAGCGGTGCACCGCATAAGTAAGGGTAAGGCTATTATTGCTACAGAAGTAGGGCAAAACCAAATGTGGGCAGCTCAATTTTATGGTTATGATAAGCCGCGCACCTTGTTAACTTCAGGTGGTTTAGGCACCATGGGTTATGGACTGCCTGCTGCCATTGGTGCGCAATTTGCTTTCCCTAAGGCTCTTGTAGTCAATGTGGCTGGTGATGGCTCTATTCAAATGAATATTCAAGAGCTTGCCACTGCCATTGAAAATAAGTTACCCGTAAAAATTCTTATCTTAAACAATAGCAACTTAGGCATGGTTCGCCAATGGCAAGAGCTATTTTACAAGAAAAATTACAGCTTTACCAATATGGAAGCCCAACCCGATTTTGTAAAACTTGCTGAAGCTTATGGCGCAGAAGGATATAGAATTGCCAAGGCATCACAAATGGAGGCTACACTTAAAAAGGCACTTTCGTCGCCTAATACAGCTATAATTGACGTGATTGTTGAGCGCGAAGAAAATGTTTATCCCATTGTACCTGCCGGTGCAGCCTTAGACGAAATGCTATTGGTATAGGAGTTTTTACCATGCAACATCATATATTATCAGTTTTAGTTGAAGACGAACCAGGTGTTTTGTCGCGTGTGGCAGGGCTTTTTAGTGGACGGGGTTTTAACATTCAATCATTAAACGTTGCCCCAACTCTTGAGCAAGGTGTGTCGCATATGACCATTACTACTACCGGTGATGCTCACATTATTGAACAAATAACAAAACAACTACACAAGCTTATAACAGTTATTAAGGTTGTGGACTTTGCTGAACATTGTGCCGTTGAGCGTGAAATGATGCTTATAAAAGTACATGCTGAAGGTGATGCCAGAGGTGAAATTCTGCGCACGGTGGAAATTTTTCGCTGCCGCGTTATGGATGTTGGTATTAATGAAATCACCATTGAAGCCACAGGCAATCAAGAAAAGCTACAAGCAATTATTAATTTATTTCAACGTTTTGGCATTAAAGAAATTGCACGTACAGGAACTGTTTCTATGCTTCGCTCTATGGAACGTAAGCATCGAAAAAGTGTATGATTAACTTTAACCCCTATGATTTTTAAGGATTACTCATGAAAGTGTATTATGAAAAGGATGCTGATCTCTCTTTATTAAAAGATAAAACCGTCGCCATCATTGGCTATGGTAGTCAAGGGCATGCTCATGCCCAAAATTTACGTGACTCTGGAGTCAATGTAATTGTTGGTCAGCGTTCTGGCAGTGCTAACTATGAACTTGCTAAAGAACATGGTTTTAATCCTGTTTCAGCAGCCGAAGCTGCAAAAGCTGGCGATTTTATAATGATTTTATTGCCAGATCAAGTGCAAGCTCAAGTATATGAAAATGATATTAAGCCACATTTAAACTCCAGCAAAGCATTGCTTTTTGCGCATGGGTTTAATATTCACTTTGGACAAATTGAACCACCCAAGGACGTTGACGTATTTTTGATTGCTCCTAAAGGTCCAGGTCATTTAGTACGTCGTACATTTACTGAAGGCGGCGGTGTTCCTTGTCTTGTGGCTATTCATCAAGATGCCAGTGGTAAGTCTTTAGAAAAAGCATTGGCTTATGCTATGGGCGTTGGCGGAGCGCGTTCTGGAGTTATTGAAACTACTTTCCGCGAAGAAACAGAAACTGACCTTTTTGGCGAACAAGCTGTGCTTTGCGGTGGTCTTGCTGCGTTGGTTAAAGCTGGTTATGAAACTTTAGTAGAAGCTGGTTATCAACCTGAAATGGCTTATTTTGAGTGCTTGCATGAAGTAAAACTTATTGTGGACCTAATGTATGAAGGTGGTCTTGCGCGCATGCGTTATTCCATTAGTGATACAGCAGAATATGGCGATTATGTTACCGGACCTCGCATCATAACCGACGAAACCAAAAAAGAAATGAAGCGTGTACTTACTGACATTCAAAGCGGACGCTTTGCTCGTGATTTTATTTTAGAAGCACGTGCAGGCTATCCCATGTTTAAGTCTACGCGTAGGCTTGAGTCAGAACACAGCATTGAGCAAGTAGGTGGCAAACTACGTGAAATGATGCCTTGGTTAAAGAAAAAATAAAGATTGCCTCATTGATACAATTTGATTAATATTTTGCATTCCCTCTGCATGAGAGGGAGTGCAAAATTAAATGTGGAGGACTTATGCCTGTAAAATGTTTTAGTATTGGCCCTCTTGAAACCAATTGTTATCTCATTTATAATAACAATGAGGCCATCGTCATTGACCCAGGCGGTGATCCCAAACCTATTATTAATTTTATTGAACAAAACAAACTTAAACTTTTAGCTATTTGTCTAACCCATCTACATTTTGACCACCTTTATGGTGTGCAAGATCTTTATCTAGCAACCAATGCCGCCATATATTCACCACCACATGATGCATTTTTACTTGAACAAGAAGCAGGTAATGGTGGTATGTGGGGGTTTCCAAAGGTTAAAAAATTTGAGGCAAGTGATTTAAAACCAGGTCCTTATACTTTAGGTAGTTTTAACTTCACCGCTATACATACTCCTGGGCATAGCCCCGGTAGCATCTCTTTGCATTTCCCAAGTGAGCAAGCAGTTTTTACTGGAGATTTATTATTTTATCGCTCCATTGGTCGGGCAGATTTACCGGGCGGTAACTATGAAACTCTAATAGATTCTATAAAAAATAAAATTTTTATTCTTCCTGCCGAAAGTGTTGTTTATCCTGGGCATGGTCCAGAAAGTTCTGTGGAAGATGAAAAAAACAATAACCCATACTGTGGCTCCTTTGTGAGGTAGATTATGCAAACTGCTCCCATTCGTGTTTTAGCTTGTAGTCCTCGTGCTAGAGGTAACTCAGACTATATGGTTCACAACTTCGTGCAAGGTGTGCGTAGTGCAGGTGGACAAGCTGAAGTAACTTTTTTGCGCGATCACTCCATATTACCCTGCAATGTTTGCCATGCATGCTATGAAGACTCTAAAAGCCGATGTACATTAGATATTAGAGATGATACTGCTACACTGTTTAAACAAATTCAAGAAGCTCCACTTATATTTATTGCAGCCCCTATTTTCTTTTATCATCTCCCTGGGCAACTAAAAGGCTTTATAGATCGTGCCCAAAGTCTTTGGGCCAAAAGAGAAAAACTTATTAAGCAAGGTAAATACACACCAAACCCCAAACCAAAACCGGCTGTAGCAGGTCTTGTTGCAGCAAGAACTAGAGGGGATAAGTTATTTGAAGGTAGCATACTTACCTTGCAATATTTCTTAGATGTGTTTGATGTAAGGTTGCTTGAAACTTGTCAAATGTATGGATATGATGCTCCAGATGAACTAGCGGCAGATGGTGTTGCTTGCTCGCGTCTTTTTGAGCTTGGTACAAGAGCACAGGCCATGGTAATAGAAAATCAAGGACGGCAAGATTAATATTGTGCATAAGGAAGTTGATGCAGATATTGCATAATTGTATTTGATTACAAAACAATACTATGACTATTTTAAGTAAAATAACTGCGCTAAGCGAGAGCTTGTGCGGTTATTTTTTTGCTGAAAGACGTTGCCTTGTTTGCCATATACCGTTTATGTCGCATGAAGAACAAGTTTATCTTTGTGAGCAATGTGCGGCGCAAATTAAATATAATCTTGCCCATGCATGTAACTTATGTGGGCATAGCATCCCAGCATCAAGCAATATTTGTATTACATGTTTAGATAATCCACCCAAATGGAATACATTAACTTTTTATGGTTCGTATGATGGTTTGCTTAAATATTTGATTTTAAAATACAAATTTTCAGCTGATTTTTCATTATTACCATTACTTACAAACTACCTTTATAGGGGATGCAATCATTTAACTTTTTGTGATGTAATCATACCCATGCCAAGGCACACTAAACGTCTGCAAAGCGAAGGTTTTAATCATATTTTAGAGCTTTGTCGTCCTTTGTCAAAACAATTAAATATCACTCTTGACCACAAAGCGTTAATACGCACACGCTACACCCCACCTCAAAGCACTTTATCTGCTAAACAAAGAGAACATAATCCTTCTAAAAGTTTTATTGCTCAAAATATTAAAGGTAAAAATATTTTATTAATTGACGATGTTATAACAACAGGTTCTACCTTGCGCCACGCAAGCATGGCTCTTAAAAAAGCTGGAGCTAAAGGTGTTTATGTTGCTGTTATTGCCAGAGTTGATCACTTAAAAAAATCATTGTAAAAAGTAAAAATTAAAAACCTGTACAAAATGCGCATATGTACTTATATTAAGCATAATCTATTAATAAGAGGTGAATATGAAAAATATTTTTGACGCCGTAAAGGGTGGAAATTTTGGAAATATCGGTAATACATTAAATTCTGCCCTTGGCGGTAATGCTGCTTCTAGCATCAAAAATGCTGCCAGTGGTATGAGTGGTATGGGTGGACTTGTTGGCTCTGCCGCCATTGGCGGGCTTATGGGGGCATTGTTTTCTGGTAAAAAAGTTAAGAAAATGGCAAAAGGTGCCTTGGTGGTCGGTGGTACTGCAGCAGCAGGTGCGCTGGCTTGGAATTTTTATCAAAAATGGTCGCAAGGCAAAAATGATGCGCAACAAACCCAAGCTGACCATCAATTTGGCTCTGCTACACCGCAACAGCAGGCTCAAGCTCCGCAGTCTCAAGCAGCTCTCCCCAATGCTGAAAACACTGCCATTATCTTGTTAGAAGCCATGGTTTTTGCAGCCCGTGCTGACGGTCATATTGATGAAGAAGAAAAACAAAATATACATAATGCAACTGAGGCATTATTCCCAGGTCAACAAGTTGTAGGATTACTTGATGAATTGTTGCAAAAACCCATTGATCCCACAGCCCTTGCCGCAAAAATAAATAATCGTGAGGAGGCTCACGACCTATATAGGCTTTCTTGTGCTGCCATTGATATTGATTCCTTTATGGAACGCAGTTATCTTGACGGTCTTGCGAAGGCTCTTAACCTAAGTGATGCTGAAAAAAGTACCCTGGAACAAGAAGCCATTGCTGCTCGTCAATCTATGGAAGCATAGTTTTTAGCTATTAATTGTTTAAATTGCAGGCGCGTTGTAGATTGTTAAATGCAATGTGCCTGCGATTTTTATATTATTTGAGTAAATATATGCAACAAGACAAATTGTTTATAGAAGCAAGAAAACAAGTTCAAAATTTAGATAGCTTTGCAAAGATACCTCCTTCAAGCCTTGAATTTCAAGAGTTACAAAAACTGATCCAGAGTTGTTTTGATGCATCCATGCTCTTGCAACTACAAGAGTTACCTAAAGCATACCTAAATGCTTTAGAAAACATAAATACTTTGTTGCAGGAAAATAACTCTAAGAAGATATCAATAGCATTGAGTATGTTACATTTGCTCAATGAAAAATTAACCCATGATGGATTGATTATGGCAAAGGCATGCCAAGAACAAGGGCAAGCTTTTGTCTGTCACAAGGGTTGTGCTGGCTGTTGTCATCATCTTGTTATGTGCGATGCCATTGAGGCTTTGCTCATAGCGTCACATCTTAATTCTCATCCCGACGTTAAACAAATTTTTCAAAAAAACTACGCCCTATGGAATGAACAAACTATCAATATGCGCATTTCATATATGGCTTGGGCCAAGGAATTGTATAGTAATGGGCATGATAATGGAAGCCATAACCTGAGTGACTATGTTTATGCATGTCCTTTTTTAGATGAGCATAATTGCTGTATAATATATAATGTGCGCGTCTATGCTTGCCGAAGCACTATTTCTGTAAATCCTCTTTGCTGTGATGTAGCTCAGGGTAGTGGCAAACATACTATGCAATATAGTCTTTATACAGGCCATCATATAGTGCGTAAATCTCTTATGAAGATGTGTAACGATAGTCTTTTTTCTACTGAACTTAAAAGCATGCCAGAAGTTGTTGCAAGCTTAATTGATTAATATGCAAGTAAGAATCTACCAACCTAGCTGGGAGTCTTTATTTCATAAAAAAACCGCTATTTATACAATAGCGGTTCTGAGAGTGCTGACAAAGTCAATGCGACTTGAAAATAGTAAATTATCCTTGCAATAACCTACGTAATTCTAACAATGTATCTTCAGCGTGGTCATTAGGCACTTGGCATGTACCAGCATTTTTATGCCCGCCACCGCCATAGGTTAACATAATTTCACCAATATTTACATTAGATGAACGATTAAGAATAGATTTACCCACTGCAAAAACAACGTTTCTACGCTGTAAGCCCCACATAATATGAGAAGAAATATTGCACTGCGGAAATAAAGCATAAAGAGTAAATCTATTGGTAGGCCAAATAGGATCTATATCACGCAAGTCAAGCTCTATTAAATTACCATGAATTTTAGAGCATTCTTTCAATTGTTCTTTAGCTTTATCTTCATGTTCAAAATACAATTTAACCCGTTCTTGCACGTCGGCGTCTTCCATAATTTCATCAACAACCATGTCAGATCCGCATAAATCTATCATTTTCATCATTAATTCATAATTACTAATGGTAAAGTTACGAAAACGCCCAAGTCCTGTGCGTGGGTCCATTAAATAGCTAAGCAAAACCCATTTTTCAGGTTTTAGTATTTCTTCAATGGTAAAGTTTGCTGTGTCAGATTTATCAACAGCTATCATCATGTCATCAGAAATGTCAGGAAAACGTTCTTTGCCACCAAAATGATCATATACAACCCGAGCAGCTGATGGAGCTTCCGCATTCATAATATGATTTTGGGTGCTTGAAGATGAACGTAAAGTTTCTGAAAGGTGATGGTCAAAACACATGTGCACATATGGGCTATATGGCAAATTTGTTGTAATATCACTCTTGCTTAGCTCAATACGTCCATCTTGCACATCCTTGGGATGCACAAAAAGAATGTCCCCCACGAGATCCATTTTTTTTAGCAGGACAGCACACACAAGACCATCAAAGTCACTGCGTGTGACTAATCTATACTGGGATGCCATATTTGCCTCCAGTTAAAATTAATAATACGTCAAATTCTATAGCTTGATACTGCCTTTGTAATTTAATTTTGTCAAGAGTATAAGCTCAAAGTTAAGCTTAAATAATACAATTGGATGTAATAAAATAACTGTAATTTTAAGGTGTTAATTAATTGAAAAATTATTGCACTGTCCAAAAAAATCATAATTAATTTCTTAACTTGGCAAATTCATAGCTTTTTGATAAGAGTTGTATATGTCTATAAAACAAAATCACCATAATTATGATGCGGTTATTCTTGGAGCAGGTGCGGCTGGGCTTATGTGTGCCTTAACCGCAGCTAAGCGAAATTTGCGCATTGCTATTATTGACCATAATACTCATGCTGGTCGCAAAATTAGCATCAGTGGCGGCGGAAAATGTAATTTTACCAATAATAATATGGGTAGCGCTTATTATATCGGCGATGAAGATTTTGTTAGTCCTGCCCTTGAAGCATTTACACAAAAAAGTATAAAAGATTTTTTTGTTAAAAATCATTTGGCTTGGGAGGAGCGAGAGCATGGGCAATTATTTGGCACTCAAAATGCAAAATTCTTTGTCAAAGCATTGGTTCAAGATTGCCTAAGGCTTGGTTGTAATTTTTTTTTAGGTCATAGCATTGATAATATTTATAAAAAGCAAAATGTTTTTCATGTACCTTGCCATAGTGAGCAGCATAAGCAAGAGCTTCAAGCAAAAAATTTAGTGTTAGCATTAGGTTCTTCTGCTTGGTCAAATATTGGTGCTACCGATTTTGGTTTAAAATTGGCTGGTAAATGGGGGCATAGCTTTCGCCCATTTACACCAGCTTTAAGTGCTTTTCATTTGGATAAAGATTGGAATTTAGCAGGCTTATCTGGAATAAGTCTCTTGGTTAATATAAAAACTGCCAACTACCATTGCCAAGATCAATTATTGTTCACCCATACCGGGCTAAGTGGTCCAGCAGCCCTTCAAGCATCTTGTCATTGGGAAGAAAATAACTATTTATATATTGATTTCTTACCTCATGTATTACTAAAAGATTTATTGGATGCACAAGAATGTGCTAAACTTTTTGTGCGCACTTTAATTTCGCGTCATATGCCTCAAAGGCTTGCAGATCAACTTATCCCAAAGGAGTATGCCAAACGTAAGATTGCGGAGCTTTCACGTAAGGCACGTAATGAAATATGCCAAAGCATACATGAATATAAAGTTGTGCCTAAGGCTCTTGCTGGCTTAAATAGAGCAGAGGCTGCCCTTGGTGGCATTAACACGTCTGAGGTTGACCCATGGAGCATGAGCAGTAAAAAAGAAGATAATCTTTATATTGTTGGAGAATTATTGGATATAACTGGTCAACTTGGAGGTTATAATTTACATTTTGCCTTTGCAAGTGGATATTTAGCTGGATTAAATTTATAATTTTTTGCAATAAATATCTTTAAAAGATTGTATAGTTAACGATATTTATAATTTTTTTATCAAAAAAAACCTTATTTATTAATTTGTACGCTTGGCATTTATCATACATTGTGCTAAAGTGCACAATGTATGAAAGTCGATTATAACGACATCACAAAAAACAAATTTATTTAAGGAGTTTATTATGTCTGCATTAGTTATAGGTCACATGAATCCAGATACTGATAGTATTATTTCTGCCATTGCCGTTGCCGATGTTTATAGCAAGCGTGGCACAGAAGCAAAAGCTGTAGCCCAAGGAGCTCCAACTCCTGAAACTGAATTTGTGCTTTCAAAATTTGGCTTAAGCGCTCCTGCAGTAGTTGATGACGTGGCTGGACAAAAACTTGTTTTAGTAGACTTTTCTGACTTAGCTCAAGCTCCTAAAGGCATTGCAGATGCAGAAATTTTAGGTATTGTTGATCACCATAAGCTTGGTGATGTTACTACATCTAATCCTCTTGAAATTTGGACTTGGCCTGTAGGATGTACTGGTACTGTAATTAAATCTATGTATGATTTTTATGGTATTGAACTCCCTAAGAGTATTGCTGGTGGATTACTATGCGCTATCTTATCTGATACTGTTATGTTCAAATCACCTACTTGTACCGAGGCTGATAAAAAAGCTGTTGAAGCATTAGCAAAGATTGCTGGTGTGGGCGATATTATGGCCCTTGGCATGGAAATGTTTAAAGTAAAATCTGCTGTAGATGGTGCTTCTATGAAAGACCTTGTTTTCCGTGATTACAAAGATTTTGATATGAACGGTAATAAAGTTGGCATTGGTCAATTAGAAGTTGTGGACCTAAGTCTTCTTGATAAGGTTAAAGATGGTCTTTATGAAGAAATTACACGTGTAAAAGCTGAAGGACGTCATAGTGTATTTTTACTATTAACTGACATTATGAAAGAAGGTTCAGAAATGCTTGTAGTATCTGATGATGCTTCTGTGGTGGAAAAAGCTTTTGGTGTAAAATGCGCTGAAAAGTCCGTTTGGCTTGATGGCGTCATGAGCCGCAAAAAGCAAGTAGTGCCTAATTTTGAAAAAGCCTTTAAATAATATTCATATATTTGAGTTGTGAACAAAAATTGCCGAAAGTGGGTTTTTCCTGCTTTCGGCTTTTCTTTTTTATTTGCCATAAACTATGTTCATCTTAAATCACCTATGCAATGAACAATCTTTAACTGCCTAAAATAACAGTTTAATGTGTATATGTCTTACATGTATAAATATTTAGCGAGGTTAACTTGTGTTTTTGCGTCATTTAAGAATATTTTAAGTGCTAAAATTAAACTTTTCTGTTTAATATGCATAATTTTACTGGATTTTTTCTTTGTGTCAGTGTATTGACAGTGTTAAGGACTGAATTTATATCTTTGTTTTCACTTGTAGGAGAAATACATGGAGTGGCAAGATAGCGGTATTATAGGTCAAAGCACAACCTTGGCTGAAGTTTTCCGCGTGTTAATGAAGGTTGCACCTACAGAAAGTACAGTTTTGGTTACTGGTGAATCTGGAACAGGTAAAGAACTGCTTGTGCGCGCATTGCATGCTAATAGCGAACGCGCAGCAAAGCCTTTTGTACCTATTAACTGTGGAGCTATACCTAAAGAACTACTTGAATCTGAACTTTTTGGGCATGAAAAAGGAGCTTTTACTCATGCTATTCGCACACGTCCTGGGCGTTTTGAGCTTGGGGATGGTGGCACTGTTTTTCTTGATGAAATTGGAGAAATGGATTTAAGTTTACAAGTTAAAATTTTGCGTGTTTTACAAGAAAA